>NZ_JBGNUW010000030.1:0-132393 GCF_041950495.1 Nonomuraea sp. MTCD27
CTCCGGGAGCCGCTCCCGGAGCGGCTCCCGGAGCGGCGCCCGGGAGCCGCTCCCCGACCGCAGTATGACCCTGCCCTGAACACGCTGCGGGAACGAGATGCGGCCAAGGCCGCCGAGTTGACGGCGGCGGGGAAGCCGACGAGTGCGATCACCGTCCAGCGGATGCGTGCCCGCTACCGTGTTGACGGTTTGCGCGGTCTGGTCGATGGCCGACTGATCAAGCCCGTCACGCCGTTCGGCAAGGCCGATCCGCGTTTGGTGAAGGCCATCGCCGATGCTGTCGCGGCGGAGACCGATCGCTCGACGGGCACGCGGGAGCGGTTGCGGCGCCAGGTGGAAAAGCTCGTGCGAGAGCGGCACGGCGATGACGTGGCACTGCCGTCGAAGGCGACGTTCAACCGGCTGGTGGGGGCGATCTCCAACGGGCGTCATACCTTCGGCACTGCCACGACCAGGCGTTCGCTGGCCAATCGGCCCGAGCGTCCGTTTACGGTGACGTTGGCCGCCCGCCCCGGTCAGCAGGTCCAGATCGACACCACGGTGCTGGACGTGTTGGCGTTATTCGATGACGGACAGGCGCGCCGGGTGGAGCTGACCGCCGCCATCGACATCGCCACCCGCACGATCTGCGCCGCAGTGCTGCGGCCGGAGGGAACCAAGGCGGTGGACGCGGCGCTGGTGCTGGCCCGGATGCTGGTGCCCGAGCCAATGCGGCCTGGCTGGGCCGAGGTGCTGCGCATGTCGGCCGCTCGACTGCCGCACCGGCGGCTCGCTGACATCGACGCTCGGCTGGAGAACGCGGCGGCCAAGCCGGTGATCGTCCCCGAGACGATCGTGTGCGACCGCGGGCGCGTCTATGTGTCCCAGACCTTCGAGCGGGCTTGCGAGTCGTTGGGCATCTCGCTGCAGCCCGCCCACCCGTATTCCGGCTCCGACAAGGGTGTCATCGAGGCCACCTTCGACGCGATCAACACGCTGTTCTGCCAGCATGTCGCCGGCTACGTCGGCAGCAACGCCACGCATCGGGGCAAGGATGCCGCCATCGAGGCCCGCTGGTCGATGGCCCAGCTTCAGGACCTGCTGGACGAATGGATTATCGCGGGCTGGCAGACGCGCCTACATGACGGGATACGCAGCCCGGATACCAACCAGCCGTTGTCTCCCAACGAGATGTATGCCGTGCTGGTCAGCGCCGCCGGATACGTCCCGGTAGTGCTGAGCGGGGAGGACTACCTGGAGTTGCTCCCCGCCGAGGGGCGGACGATCAACGACTACGGGATCCGGCTGCAGGGACGCACCTACGACAGCCGCGAGCTCAATCCCCACCGTCGCCAGCACTCGGGCATCCAGGCGCACAAAGGGCTTTGGGAAGTGCGCTACGACCCCTACGACGCCACCCAGATCTGGGTGCGTGATCACCACGCGGGCGGCTGGCTTCGAGCGGTCTGGACACACCTGCCGATGGTCTCGGCACCGTTTGCGGACTTCACCTGGCGTCACGCCCGCCAGGTCGCCGGGCCTGACGCGAGTGAAACCGAGATCGCCCGCACACTGGATGACCTGCTCACCCGGGCTGCGGATGGACCGGCCGACAGCGCCGCGAGCAAGACCGATCAGCGCGTGATCGCCCGCACCCGGGCGGCGAGCGGCACCCAAAGGCCGCCGCTGGAACCCGGGGTCGAGGAACCGGCGGACAGCCGTTGGCGCTGAGAAGGATCAAGACACGCTTAGGACTGAAAGATCCTCACTTGTAACGCGTTAATCGCTATGAGTTGATCGCGACCGATATGGCTCTACCGTGCGGGCTATGCCTGCGGAATTTCTGTCTGCCGAGCACCGGGTTGCCTACGCCTCGTTCGTCGAGGTGCCATCGCTGTCGGACCTGGAGAAGTTCTTCTTCCTCGACAGCTTCGACCGGAATGTGATCGCGCAGTCGAGGGCCGATTCTCACCGACTGGGCGTCGCCGTCCAGATCGGGACCGTACGGTACAAGGGGTTGTTCCTGGAGGATCCGCTCGCGGTGCCGTGGCCGGTGGTGGATTACCTGGCCGACCACCTTGGGATCGGTGACGCGTCGCAGGTCAAGAAGTATGCCGAGCGGCCTAAGACGACGTATGAGCACGCGTGGATGATCCGGGACGCCTACGGCTACCACGCCTTCGATGACACCAGCAGCTGGGGCGGGCGGCAGCTGATGCGCCAGTTCCGGACTTTCCTGCACGGCCGGGCGTGGACGCATGCCGAGGGGCCGGTGGCGTTGTTCGAGCAGTCGGTGGCGTGGCTGCGGCGGCATCGGGTGCTGCTGCCGGGGGTGACCGTGCTGGAGCGGTTGGTGGGCGGCGTGCGGGAACGGGCCGATGTGCGCATGTACACCGTGGTGGCCAAGCAGGTGCGCCGTGCCGATCCGGAGCTGCCGGCCGCGCTGTCGAGCCTGCTGGTGGTGCCGGAGGGCTCGCGCGTCTCGGAGTTGGAGAAGCTGCGGCAGGCACCCAAGCGGACGTCGGGGACGGAGATGGTGCGGGCGCTGCAGCGGGTGGACAACCTGGCCGCCTTCGGGCTGGGCCGGGTTGCTGTGTCGAAGGTGCCGGTGCGGCGGATGAAGACCCTGGCCAAGTACGGAGCGGGCAGCAAGGCACCGGCCCTGGACCGGCTGATCGAGCCGCGCCGGACGGCGACGCTGCTGGCGGTCACCCGGAACCTGGAGGCCGACGCGATCGACGACGCCCTCGATCTGTTCGCGCTACTGATGGCCACCCGGTTGATCAGCCCGGCCCGCCGCAAGTCCGCCGACGAACGCCTGCGGATGCTGCCCCGGCTGGAGCGGGCCTCCAAGCTGGTGGCCAAGGCCGGCCGCGTCCTGGTCGACCAACTCGATCTGGTCGATCAGGAGGGCGCCGACCTCGACGTGGCGGCGATGTGGACTGCGGTGGCCGAGATCGCCGGCACCAGCAAGGAACAGGTCCGCGCTGCGCTGGACGTGGTGGAGGAACTGGTCCCCGAGGAGGACGGCGCGGCCGAGGCGGCGATGCGGGCCGCGCTGGTGGAGAAGTACAACACCGTGCGGCCGTTCCTGCGGCTGCTGGGCGAGTCCAAGGCGTTGTCGGCGGCGCCGGGCGGGCGTCGGGTGCTGGCCGCGGTGCGCCGGCTGCCGGAGCTGTCGCGGCGGCAGGTGAGCAAGAAGCCGCTGCTGCCCAAGGAGATCGACGCCGCGCTGGTGACCGCGTCGTGGAAGCGGGCGGTGTATGCCAACTCGGACCTGCCGCAGGGGGCGGTGGATCGTGACGCGTACGTGGTGTGCGTGCTGGAGCACCTGATGCGCGCCCTGACGGTCCGGGACGTGTTCGCCTCGCCGTCGCTGCGCTGGGCCGATCCGCGCGCGCATCTGCTGGCCGGGGCGCAGTGGGAGGCGATCGCCGAGGATGTGCTGGCCTCCCTGTCGCTCACCGACCCGGTCCAGAAGCATCTGAACGACAAGGTGCTGGCCTTGGACGCGGCCTGGAAGCAGATGGCGGCCCGGCTGGAGAAGGCGGGCGAGGACGCTCTGGTCTCGGTGGTGACCCCGGCCGGCGGCGGGCGGGCCCGGCTATCGGTGGAGAAGCTCGGCGCGCTGGGCGAGAGCGAGTCGCTGGCGTGGCTACGGGCCGCCTGCCAGGCCATGCTGCCCCGCATTGACCTGCCCGAGCTGTTGCTGGAGGTGCACGCCTGGACCGGGTTCCTGGACGCCTACGTGCATCTGGCCGACATCTCCACCCGCATGAACGATCTGCCGAGATCGCTGGTGGCGCTGCTGATCAGCGAGGCGTGCAACGTCGGGTTGACACCGGTGATCAAGGCTGGGGATGAGGCGCTGACCCGGGGCCGGCTCTCCCACGTGGACCAGAACTATGTGCGCGGAGAGACGCACGCCGCGGCGAATGCGATTCTGGTTGAGCACCAGGGCCGGGTGCCGATCGTCGCGGCGTGGGGTGGCGGCTTGTTGGCGTCGGTGGACGGGCTGCGGTTCGTTGTCCCGGTCAAGACGATCAACGCCGGTCCCTCGCCTAAGTACTACGGTTACAAGAGAGGTCTGACCTGGCTTAACGCAGTCAATGACCAGGTGGCGGGGATCGGGCAGATGGTGGTGCCGGGCACGCCTCGCGATTCCCTGTACATCCTGGACTGCCTGATCAACCTGGACGCCGGGCCGAAACCCGAGGTGGTCACGACGGATCAGGCCAGCGACAGCGATATGGTGTTCGGGATCTTCTCCGTGCTCGGCTACCGGTTCGCGCCCCGCTTCGCTGACCTGGGTGACCAGCGGTTCTGGCGGGCCGACCTGCCCGACGGCAGCACCGGCGACTACGGGGTGTTGGAGGCGATCGCCCGGAACAAGCTGAACCCCAAGAAGGTGATCACCCAGTGGCCGGACATGCTCCGCGTCGCCGGGTCGCTGGTGACCAACCAGGTGCGCGCCTACGACCTGCTGCGCATGTTCGCCCGCCAAGGTTCTCCGACACCGCTGGGGCAGGCGTTCGCCGAGTACGGCCGCATCGACAAGACGATGCACCTGCTGAGCATGCTGGACCCGATGGATTCCAGCTACCGCCGCAGCTTGGGCAAGCAGCTGTCGGTCCAGGAGTCCCGGCACCGCCTGGCGCGCAAGATCTGTCATGGCAACTCCGGCCGGATCCGGCAGGCCTATCGGGAAGGACAGGAGGATCAACTCGCAGCTCTGGGACTTGTCGTCAATGCCGTCGTGTTGTGGAACTCACGCTATCTGTCGGCGATCGTGGACCAGCTGCGCGCCCAGAGCGTGCCGGTCAAGGACGAGGACGTGGCGCGGCTATCCCCGCTGGGCCACGCCCACCTCAACTGCCTGGGCCGCTACGCGATCGCCTCCTCGGCCCCGGACAAGGGCCTGCGGCCACTCGGCATGGCGGCGTTGCCCGATGCCAGCACCGCCAATGCCACTGTCGTGGATGAGGACGGCGTCTGAAGCGCGGACCGTTCGCCTCCAGGGGACGTGAACGTGGCCATTGGTGACGTCGGCGGTCGGTGATCTTTTTGTTGTCGATGCGTTCTACGGTTGAGCAACGGCGGCCAGGTTCACCACGCGGACGCCGCCGTCTTGCGTCCAGAAGATGACACCGCTACCTGACGACCACTGCTGGCCACCCGACGGCAATTGGGCGCCCTTGAAGGTCACGGTCGTCCGCGTGCGGGCGTCGTAGATTTCGCCGGAGCCGGTGAAGAACCGATCCCGATACGGGTAGTCGCGCAGTCCTTGATGGACGTCGTTCCAGCTGCCGTCGCTGCGCTGGACGACGGTGTCGTCTCCGCGCGTCCCGGTACACCAGGTCGGCCCGCAGCGCAGGCCCTCAACGCCTGCTGCGGAGCGGACCTTGATGCTGTCTCCCGTCTGCAGGTTGACGACTTTGGTGGGATTCGTGCGCAAGTCCAAAGGCTCGTCTGTCGCCCACGGCCACTCCACGAGCTGCAGGCCCTTGGACCCGGGCACCCGTTCGGGGACTCCGCCGTCGATCCTCATCCGCCAGACGCCGTCCAGTAGTGCCGACCAGACGACGTTCTGGCCGGCGAGCGCCAGGCGATCGACGTTCTCACCCGGGATCGGCCCGATCTTCCTCGCCTGCCCACCAGCCCGCAAGGGAGCGACCCATGCCTGCCCGTCGGCGAGCCAGACCACCCGCTCACGGTCTACGGCCAGATACTGCGGAGCCTGCCTGAGGGCCGCAACGGTTCGTGAACCCTTGGAGGCGGCGTCGTAGACCTCGAGCGTTCCTCGCTCGCCCCAGACCAGCACCTCGGTGGCGCTGATCGCCGCCAGCGGCCGGGAGCGCGCGGGCATGGTGAACACCGCGTGCGGCCACACCCGCTCGACCGCGTTTCCCTCCGGCTGCGCCAGCCTTGGCTCAGCCGGGTCCACAACGACTCGCGGTGCAGGCCAGGCGACCATCGCGCCCCATCCAAGGGCCACTGCGCAGACCGCCACGAGTGCCCCCTTCGTCTTCCTGCGCCTCCGGCGTCGCCTTTTGGCCATCACGCCGGGCAGCACATCCTGGTTCTCGGCTCGATCGGCGATGGTGCGCAACGCCTGGGCCAGCTGTTCCTCGGTTGTCATCTCCACCTCCCCGTGAGTGCGTCCGCGCGGACGCGGAGTGTGGCCAGCGCGCGCGATGCCTGGCTGCGGACGGTCGCCTGCGAGATGCCGAGCCTCGCCGCGATCTCCGCATCGGCGAGATCCTCGTAGTAGCGCAGGACCAGCACCGCACGCTGTCTGGCAGGTAAGGCCCGCAGGCGCTGCCAGATCTCGCCGAGTTCGTGTTCGTCCTCGTGGACCGGGGAGGGAACCTCCGCCGTGAGATGCTCCAGCCGTCGCCTGCGCCACCAGCTCACATGCTGCCGGGCCATGATCGTCCGAACGTACCCTTCGGGGTCGTCTTTGCTGCGGACACGCCGCCACGCAGAGCTCAGCTTGAGCAGCGCCTCCTGGACCAGGTCGGCCGCGTCGTCAGCGCTGCCCGTCAGCACCAGCCCGTAGCGCAGCAAAGCATGACTCCTGGCGCGGACGAACTCCTCGAACTCCACCTTCCAGGGACGCGCGGGCCGACGTCCTCGTTGCAAAAACTTTTCCGGTCGATCAGTTCGACAGCCCGCCCCACGTCTGTCCGAAACCGAAGACCGACTCGGGCAGCCGTTCGGCGGTCCGACGTAGGCGGGCTTCCGGTCCGGATACGGGCTCTGAGGGTTGCAGGATAACCTTCGTTATCTGGCAAGATAGCGATCACCGGCAGAGCGCGAGCTGGGCCGCCGCCGTCCGGCGCGTACGCTTCGTTTGCCGGTTATCTGGCAACTTCGCGGATGGTGGAGGTCGGCACGGTGGATCCGGTCATCGCCGAGCAGCTCGGCAGCTCCCACCCGCTCGCCCGGCACCTCGACGACTTCCTCACTGACCTGGCCAACGCCGGGAAGTCGGCGCACACCCGGCGCGCCTACCGCGGCGACCTGATCGCGTTCGCCGCCCACCACGGCGAAGAACTCGCCGAGCTGACCGCGACGCCGGTCCGCGCGTTTCTGGCCGAGCTCGCCGAGCTGTCGCCGGCCAGCCGCAAGCGCAAGCGCGCCGCCGTCGCCTCCTTCACCAAGTGGGCGGTCCGGCACGACCTTCTCGACGCCAACCCGATGGACCGCATCGACACCGTCAAGGTCCCGAAGACCCTGCCCCGTCCCGCCAGCGCGGCCGACGTGGCCAAGGTGCTGGCGGTGATCTGCTCACGGCGGCCGCGCAAGGAGACGCCACTGGACCGGCTACGGGACCGGGTGCTGTTCGAGACCGCCTACGTGGGAGGCGCCCGCGCCTCGGAGGTGTGCGGCCTGTACGTCGAAGACCTCGATCTGCGCCTGGACGACGAACACGTCCGCATCCACGGCAAGGGCGGCAGCGTGCGCACCGTCCTGCTCGACGACCGCAGTTACGTCGCCCTGCTCAAGCTCTACCTGGCCCGCGCCGGCTACACCGCCGGGCCGCTGTTTCGCGCCTCCATCAACGGCCGCGGCGAGCCGCTGTCCTACGACGCCGCCCACCACCGCTGGCAGCGCTACTGCGCCCAGGCCCGCGTCGAGATCGACATCCACCAGCTGCGCCACGCCCACGCCACCGAGCTCATCAACGCCGGGGTGTCCATCGAGGCCGTCCGCCGCCGGCTCGGGCACGCCTCGACCGAAACGACGCAGCTGTACGCGCTGCTGGACGACAAGGTCGCCGACACCGAGATCCGCGCCGCCCGACGCCGCCGCGACCGAGCCGCGCATTGATCGAACAGTTGGCCTCTTCCGATTCAGGCTGCTTTGAGCAGGGATAACGCAATCGCGTGTACCTGGTGACAGCTTCGTAAACGACAGGTCAGCCGAGAAGGACCATCGCGCGGCCGTGCTGCCCGAGCTGCGCGGGACCGGCTGGCACCGGGGCGCGTACGTGCTCCGGCGGGACACGGACGAACACGTCGAGCTGCAGGTCATCACGCTCTGGGAGTCCTTCGACTCGATCAGGGCCTTCGCCGGGGACGACCTCGGCACGGCGGTCGTCGAATCCGCCGCCCGGGCCGTCCTGCCGTCCTACGACACCGCCGCGCGGGACGCCCCCGGACGCCTCACTCCGCGACGATCATCCCCTGGTCGTAGGAGCTGTCCTTCAGCGCCAGCCAGGCCAGCTCCCACGCGTCCATCGGGCGCACGTCCCGCAGCACCGCGAGCAGGTCGTCCTTCGTCGCCAGCTCGCCCGTCACCTCCGCGAGCGCGTTCCCCCGCACGGTGACCAGCGTCGAGCCCAGGTCCACATGATCGCCCCAGATTCCCGGGGCTACTTCCTCGCACGCGCCCCGCACCTCGGAGCCGCAAGCCTGCTCGGCCGTCAGCCCATAAGGTGCCTGGACAGTGACGGCCACCTCCAGACCATCGCGCCGGCGCTCGTAGTGGAGGAAGAGGATCCCTTCCTCCTCGTCGACGGAGTCGAGACGGTATTCCGGCTGGTCGGTGGCGATGACGGGCACTTGTTCACGCGCCATCGTCTGTGCGGCGACCAGCGCCGAGAGGGGTCTCTCTCCCAGGACGGCGGCGATGCCGAGGACGAGGACCGTCCCGATGGTGGCCAGGCGCGTCACCATGCGCAGCGGCAGCGCCGTGGCCCCGGCGACCAGGTAGCCGACCGCTCCTATCCCCATGAAGGCCAGAAGGCTGCCCCACCCGCCCATCTCCGCGATCCCGGCGGGCGGGACCGGAGCCGCGATGAAGCCCATGACGACGAAGACCGGTCCCAGGATCGAGATCAGCCACCACAAGGGCAGCCTGCCCCAGAGGGTCAGCAGCGTACCCGCGGGCAAGGGCATGGCCAGCATCGCCAGGAACACGAGGATGTTGTCATCCACTACTTGCGCCAGGGCGGCTTCCCCGATCCCGATCACGGCCCCCACCAGGGCCGCCCGGATTAAGGCGTTCATGCCCCGATCATGGACCATGATCGGGCATGGACGTCAAGCCTTGGGCTTCAGCGTCCACGTCGAACACCGGACGGCATCGGCGACCACCACCCGCACAACCCGCCCTACTGGGGGGCCAGACCAAGTACGAGAAAAGGGGTAGGGTCCTGCCCTGCCTGAGATATCGCTGATCAGTGGGTACGGCGGCGGGACGCCAGCACCTCGGTGACCTTGGCGATGGCTTCGGCGCCGGGTTTGACATAGCGCATGGCGGTGCGCGGGTTCGTGTGCTGCGTCTTGCCCATGATGAGCTGCCAAGAGCAGCCTCACCTCACCGCAATCAAGATCCTTTTCACCGCCAACGGCTGTCCGCCCGTTCCTCAACCCCGGTGCTGGTGGGCGCGGGCGATGGTGGAGTCGATGCTCACGGTGAACTCGACCTGGCCGAGGGAGCCGTCCTTGATCTGCATCTCCTCCAGCAGCCGGGCCCAGGTGCCGTCATCGTCCCAGCGTTTGAACCGCTCGTAGCCGGTCTGCCAGGGCCCGTACCGCTCGGGGATGTCCCGCCACGGCGTCCCGGCTCGCAGCCGCCACAGGATGCCGTCGATCACCTGCCGGAGATCACGCCAAGGACGGCCCCGGCCATCGGCCACCGGCAACAGCGGCTCGATCCGCGCCCACGCCTTGTCGGTCAACTCACCACGTCGCACCACGATCGACCATTCAAGCGTGCACGTTGATCATTTGTCAGACACTCCCTAGGGCCGAGAGACCGTCAGCGGGTGCGTCGGCGTGCTGCTGGGTCGTGTTCGGCGGTGATGCGGGCGGAGGTCTCCTCGCCGAGGCGGATGTAGCGGCCGAGGCTGAACAGGCTCTGGTGGCGCCTCTTGGCCTGCAGCTCCGGCGCGGTGCGTCCGGCCTCGGCCAGATGCTGCAGGGCGGAGTGGCGCAGTTGGTGAAATATCCACCCTTCGCGGTGCGGGTCGAGCTCGATGGTGACCTGCTTGAACAGGTACTCGGCCCGCGGGTAGGTCAGCCGGCCGCGGCCGATGATGGGGCAGATTTCGGCGGCCGCGGGCGCGCGCCGTCCGGAGGCGGGGCGCGGCGGTCGGCCAGGAACACCGGCCCGCGTGCGCGGCCTTGGAGCAGGCGCACCTGCAGGACATGTTCAAGTTGTCCACTGATCCGCTGTTCGTGGACAAGGTCGTCGACGTTGTCGGGCTGTACCACAACCCACCCGAGAAGGCGGTGGTGCTGTGCGTGGACGAGAAGAGCCAGATCCAGGCACTGGACCGCTATCCAGGCACTGGACCCGCTCCCAGCCAGTACTGCCGATGATGCCCGGCATGCCCGAGCGGCGCACCCACGACTATCTGCGGCATGGCATCACCAGCCTGTTCGCCGTATTCAACATCGCCGAAGGGACCGTGATCGGCCGACTGCACCGCCGCCACCGGGCGATCGAGTTCAAGAAGTTCCTGACCTCCATCGACAAGGCGGTGCCGGCCGGGCTCGACGTGCACCTCGTGTGCGACAACTACGCCACCCATAACACTTCCGAGATCACGGCGTGGCTGGGCAAACACCCCCGCTTCCACGTCCGCTTCACCCCGACCGGCTCCTCCTGGCTCAACCAGGTCGAGCGATGGTTCGGCCTGCTGACCGACAAGCTGATCCGCCGCGGCGTCCCCACTTCTGTGAAGGCTCTCGAGAATGACATCAAGGCATGGATCGACACCTGGAACGACGACCCGCGGCCGTTCACCTGGACCAAGACCGCCGACGAAATCCTCAAGTCCCTGGCCGACCAGCACAGTACTAAAGCTCAAAATTTCCGGCGCATCACACTAGATCCCCGCATGCAGGTACGCCGCCCACGCCGCGACGTCCGACAGCGCGCCGTCGCGGACCCGCCTGAGCGCGGTGGCGAGGGCCCGGGCGCTGTGGCGCACGTCCGGCGGGGCGGTGCCGTCGCGGGTGAGCTCGGCGTAGAAGAGCTCGGCCACGGTCTTCGAGGTCTGGTCGTCGACCTCCCACAGGGTTCCGATGACGTGGGGATACCCGGCGAGTTGGAAGGCCCCGGTCACATGGATCGACTCGTCCGGCAAATGAAGGGCGGGCATGGTGGTGTTGCACGCGGACAAGTAGGCGAGCCGGGCGCCCGTCACGCGCAGCCCGGAGACGGCGGCGACGGTCAGCGGGTGCTCCAGGTGGTCATGGAGGAGGAGCAGACTGTCGGAGGGGTCGCGCGGGTCGTAGGCCACGTGGCAGGCGAAGTGCGCGAGCTGGCGGTGTGGCAGTTCCGCGATGACCCGCTCCCCGGTCGCCTCCGCGCCGCTCAGGTGCAGGGTGCCCGGCAGCAGGCGGACGATGGCGGCGGCCTCCGCGACGGTCCCGGGCAGCGGCGCCGCTCCCGGCGTCTCCGGCATCGTCGCCAGCAGGGCGCCGCGGGCCGAGGAGTCCGCCCCGGCCGCCGCGCGGGCGTGGGCCAAGGCGGTGACGGTAGGCGTGTACGACGGTACGACCTGGTCCAGCACGCCGTCCCCGTCCCGGTGCCCCGCGGCGTGCAGCGGCAGATAGGACAGCAGCCCGGTGGGACACCACCACAACCGGGGTCGCGAAGCGCCGGATGCGACCGGCTTCAAATCGGTCAGGACCGGTTCCGCCACCCGGTCCCACAACCAGGCCAGCACCTCGGCCAGCCGGTCGGCGGCGCGGAGCCGGTCGCACACGGTGCTGCTCTCGGTGTCGAGCGCGTCCCCGAGGGCTTCCATGAACGCGAGGAAACGCCCGGTCAGCTCGCCGGTGGTCAGGTTGAGCGGCACCTGGCGGAGCTCGGGTTCGGGACCGGCCATGGTGAGGATAAGCGCGTCGCTGCGTGCGGGCGCCACATTGATGATCACGACCGGGCCTTCAGCGCCCTGGCGCGCCAGCTCGGCGAAGCCGGGCGGGCGCAGGAAGTCCTGGAAGCCGGGCCAGCCTCTGACGTTCTCGGTCAGCAGCGTGAGCTCGGTGACCAGCTCCCGGCGCAGCCGGGCGACCTTTTCGCCCGCCAGCTCCGGGGTGCCCGCCCGCACGACCGCGAAGGATTCCAGGCGGTCAAGGTCCAGGGTGTGGAGCCGGTTGCGGAGCAGCGTCAGGCGTTGCGCCGTGGCGGGGTCGGCGGCGCGCAGGCGGGCGAGGTCGCCGCGGACATCCAGGGCGTCGCCGTGCAGGATGCCCCGGCTGCGTTCGAGGATCTCCAGCGCGCGCTCCGGCCGGCCCGCCGAAATCGCCGCCGCGGCCGCCTCGGCCCCCAGCGTCGTGGCCGGCCCGCGGCTCAGGGCGAACTCGCGGTCACGCCGGCGCGCGGTCACCGGCGCCGCCAGGGGCAGGAGCTCCAGAGCGCGTTCATAGACGGCCAGCGCGGCGGCGGGCTCCCCGACCAGTCCGGCCCAGTCGCGCAGCGCCGCGATGCGCGTCGCCGGGCCGGCCTCGGCCAGCTCGGCCAGTTCCCGGAACAGCGGCAGCGCCTCTTGCTGCCTGCCTGCGGCCATCAGGACGTCCGCCAGCGCGTTCAGCGCGGACCCGGGATCGAGTCCCCCGTCGCGTGCCAGCTCCAGCGCCTCCGCGGCCAGGGTCGCCGCCTCCTGATGCTCCCGCGTTCTGGACAGCGCCAGGGCGAGCGCGGCGGCCGCCTTGACGAGGAGCGAGCGGTGGAATCGCGGTTCCTCGGCCGCAGCCCGGCGGGCGATGCCGATCGATTCCCGGGCGGCGGCCACGGCGTCCTCAGGACACCCGAACCTCCTTCGCAGGTTCGCCAGGACCAGCAGGCCTTCGGCCAGCAGCGGCTGAAGGCCCTCGGGATGACGCGCGGCGAGGAGCTGGCGCACGGAGACGGCCGCCTCCGCCGCCTCCAGCGCCTCCTGCTCGGCGAAGGGATCCGCCGACCGCTGGGCGGCCAGGAGGAGGTGGGCCTTGGCGAGATGGCGCTGGTAAACGGCCGGATGAGCGGAAGCCAGCTCCCCGAACAGCGCCACGGCCTCGTCGCACGCCCGCTCCGACTCCTCCCGGCGCCCCGCATCAGACAGGATCTGCGTGAAGGTGAGGAGCGACCAGGCCAGCAGGAACCGGTCCTGTTCGGTGCCGGAGGCCGCGCGCCGCCGATAGCGTAGGACCGTCTCCTGACAGACGTCCAGCGCCCGATCCCAGTCACCCAGCCTGTAAAGGGCGTTCGCCAGTCCGTGCAGCGCCTGGCCCAGTGCGGGCAGGAGCGAGTCCGGGTGGCGGGATTCGAACCCGCGCCCGAGTACGACCGCCTCCTGCGCCACGGCCAGCGACTCCTCCAGTTGTTCGGTGTCGGTGTAGCGGGCGCACTGGGTCACCAGGGCGCTCAGCAGGTCCGGTGCTCTCCCCTCGGGATCGTCGGCGGCCAGGGCCCGTTCGACGGCGACGGCCTCATCGGCCGCCCGCAGAGCCTCCGCGTGCGCTCCCAGGTCGCTCAGCCAGTTGGACAGGTCGTTCAGCACCGTGGTGAGCTGCTCGGCCTGGGCGTCACCGTACGGGCGGAGGATGGCCGCGGCCTCCCGCGCCGCGCGCACCGCCTGCGTCCCGCGGCCCAGGTCCGACAGCGCCTGGGCCATGGCGTTCAGCGCCATCGCGAGGTCAGGCCCGTACGCGTGCGCGTCCGTCTCGACCAGCTCCCTGCCGATGTCCACCGCTTCCGCAGCCGCCGACAACGCCTCGCCGGGAGCGCCGATCGAGGAGAGGTTAACGGCATAGTTGATCAAGGAGACGGCCAGGCCGGCCCGGCTCCCGCCGGGCGCGCGGTCGAGGCCGACGGCTTCGACCGCCGCCGCAGCCGCCTCCTGTGGCTCTCCGATGTCCCCCAGGTGGCCGGACAGGTTGCTCAGCGCGCCGGCCAGCATTGCCCGGTACGTGCCGGGATCCTCGGCGGCCAGCGCCCGGTAGAGCGCGACCGACTCCCGCATGGCCGCTGCGGACTCGGCCCACCGGCCCGCCGTCTTCAGCTGAAGGGCGAGGTTCCACAGCGTGGCGGCGAAGTCCGCCCGGTGAGCCAGGCGCCCCTCCTCGATCAGGCCTCGGTATAGGGCCGCCGCCTCCAAGACGACCGGCAGGGCGTCGGCACGCCGACCGACCTCGCCGAGGCGCCTGCCCAGTGTGTTGAGCGAGGCGGCAAGGGTGGCCTTGAGGTCGATGGCGGGGTGGCCGCCGTCCGCGAGCTCGGCGCGCAGCAGGTCGATGGCCGTCTCCATGCTCGCCGGATCGAGGCCGTCCTCGTAGTCGTCCAGCAGCTCCTGAACCCGTCGCAGCCGTGGCGTGAGCTCCGCCGCCGTCGCGGCGTGGTCCAGCAACGGATGCAGTGACGCGGGGACGGTGCCGGGATCGACCAGGTAGACGGGGTAAAGGCACTCCAGCGCGAGCCGCAGTTCCTCCGAGTCCTGCCCCTCGGGCAAGATCTGGTAGCGCCGTAGGTGGAAGAGTCCGAGCAGGTGGCCCGCGTCCAGGTCGTCCGCGGCGCTGAGCGCCCGCAGGCGCTCGGCTTCGGCGAGCGCCCGCGGCTCCAGCACGCGCGTGACGTCGCCCCGGCCGGCGTCGTTGACCCGGCGGCGGAGCGACTCCAGCAAGCGGCTCCTCTCGCGGTTGTCCCGGCTCATCCTGTGCACCACCCTTCGGGCCTTCTGCACCTCGGGTTCTCCGCGACCCGGGCTTTGCGTGACTCGGGTTTCCGCGGCCTACTCGGCCAGCGGGGATTGCGGATCCCACCGGCTCCTGCGCAGCCGGGCGGTGATCACCGCGCCCTCGGTGGGGCTCGGCGTGGCGGACGCGGGCGCTAGGCCGAGCCGCGCGGCCAGGTCGCCGGCGTGCAGATCGACGGCGGACTCGACCAGAGCCGTCACGAGCACGGTGGCCCGCCGCGCCCCCGTCTGCGCGGCCACGGCCGTGGCCAGGCCGATCAGCAGCGCCGGCCACCACCAGCTGGCCAAGGCCAGGTACATGACCGTCCAGCCGTACAGGCGGGCCGCGGCGGCATAGCCCTGCCGCGCCCCGAGGAGATCGGCCCGCAGCGAATCGGGAAGGATCGGCCACAACCGCGGCCAGATGACATCCAGGTCGAGCCCGTACGCCCGCTCGATCCTGATCCGGCAGGCCAGCAACCGGTCACCGATCCAGGTGGGCCGTTCGGCTTGCAGGAGGGAGAGCTGATCGGCCCGCGCGATGGCCGCCGTGATCTCCCGCGGGCTCTGCGCCGTGTCGGCGTCCTGCTTGGCCAGCCGGGACAACCGATGACGCCGGGCGGTCAGCCAGCTCGCTGGCGGGCGCCGGCCGGGCAACGTCCAGATGATCTCGATCAGCCGGCCCAGGGCGGTCGCCACGAACCCGGCCAGGATCGATCCGGCCAGGACCGCCGCGACGACCAGGATGGCGCCGCCAGTGGAGCGTACGTCCGCCGCGCCGGCCCATGCGCCGATCCGCCGGCTGAGGTGCGCGACGTCGACCGCGTGCGCCCAGCCCGACATCGCCGCCACCATGGCTGCGGCGACATAAGCCAGTCCCGGCAGTGCCAGGAGCGCGACCCAGCGTTCGGCAAGCTTCTTGCCCAGCTCGCCGAGGAAGTCGCTCATGCGCCGAGCGGTTTCGCGATCAGGGAGTCGCCGGTGAGGCCGCAGGCCGGCGCCGCCGTGGCGGGCCGCACCCGGCCACGCCCGGTGCACAGCTCCAGCGGGCAGCTCCAATGCCATCCCCCGGAGGCGTTCCTGGCGCCGGGCAGGGGATCCGCCGTGCGGCTGCTCCTGGGGATGAAGCCCTGACCGAACCGGGCTCGCGCCAGCTCATCGAGTGCGCGCAGATCGGCGTCGACGCCCTCCTCGGCGCGGCCCGTCGCGAGCGAGGCGCGGGTGCGGCGGAAGGCCTCTCCCATGCCTTCTTCTGCGGCCAGCGCTTCGAGCGTGCCGTCGCTCAGTTCACGGCAGAAACCGGCGATCGTGCGGGAGATGTCGTCGTGTGCCAACAGCCTGTCCTTCGCGTCGCTCTAATGGGATCGCCGGGCGCGGGCCCGGCGTTACCCGGGTCGCCCCCGCCGCGGCTACACGGCAGGCCATAGCTGAACGCGGGCGCGGGTGTCGGCCTCGCTCTTGTCGTGGCGGGCGCGGTCGGCGTCGGAGGTCTCCATCAAAGCCGGGGCGGTTCAATAGACGCCGCGTATGCCTGCGTCGACACCTGGCTCACCGACTTCCGCGGTGACCTGTCCAAGTTCGACGTTCCCACGCTGCTCATCCACGGCGGGCCGATCGGATCCTCCCGTACGAGGCGACCGCCGCGCGACTGCCCGGACTGATCGAGGACCTTACCTTCGTCACCATCGAAGCCGGCCCGCACAACATCGCCTGGACGCACCCCGACGAGGTCAACTCCGCGCTACTCGGCTTCCTCGCCAAGTAACCGCCAACCAAGCGGAGAACGGGGATCGGCACGACGGACAACGCGACCTTGCCACGTCTCGCTGCTCAGTCGCTGACCCATCCCGTCCATCAGCGGCATGCCGTCGACCAGGTCGAGCTGCCACAGCTGCATCGACGTCGCGAAGCTGCCACCTCTTCCAGACGCGCTTGTGCTCCTGGGTCTGGGCCACCACCAGGCCGTTGTGCACCAGGACGCGATGGATCGTCGCCCGCGACGGCACCGCATCGGCTCCGCAACGCTCCATGTCATACCGGATCCGGTTGGCGCCCCACCGCGGATGCTGCCGCCGCAGCCGGCACACTAAACGCCTCGAGGTCAGTACCGGCGCGTGCCTCGGCCGAGGACATCCCGGCCGAGGCCAAGGAACTGCGGGAGGAGCTGTCGGGAATGCTGCCGTTCGTGCCGATCGCCTCGCTGTTGATCGAGTTGGACGCCCGCACGCACTTCCTGGACTGCTTCACCCACGCCGGCGGCCGCAAGTCGAAGCTGTTGGTGAAGCAGAAACGCAACATCCTCGCCGTCCTGATCGCCGGGGCCACCAACCTCGACCTGACCCGCATGCCGGAAGCGTGCGGGGTGTTCTACGACACCCTGCCTGGACACAGGAGTGGTATGTACGGAAGGAGACGCTCCGCGAGGCGAACACGGTTCTGGCGAACCATGGCGCTTCAGGCAGCAGATGACCTCTCGGCGCGTCTTGCCCTCGCTGATCCGTTTCTGCAGGTAGGCCTGGGTGCGTTCATCCCAGCGGAGCCGGCTCAGCGCGATGCGGTAAAGAACTGTGTTGGCCTGGCGGTCGCCGCCGCGGTTGAGTCGGCGCCGGCTCGTTTTGCCTGACGAGGATTCCAGGGGGCTCACCCCGCAAAGAGCGGCGCAGGATGCTTCGATCGTCAATCGCTGCGGGTTGTCTCCTGCGGCGATGAGGAGGGGCGGTCAGAACTGTGACGATGCCCGGCTACGGCAAGGCCCCTATCGGGACACGCCTGCCGGTCCAGCGACAGCGAGTACCGCCCAGAGCAAGGACCGGCAGTCAACTGAAACCTCACGCCCCAGTGGGTGGCTGTGCGGATATCCGACCCCGAGGAGGGACACGAGCCGGCATCCGGGGCCAATGAAGGAGAAGCCGTGGTCCTCTCCCTGCACCGGATCGCCTTTCGGCCGCTACCGCCGTCCCGCGTTGGGTACTTGCCCGAGCTGCGTCGTTGATGTGGCCTTATGCGCCGGCACCGGCGCCATCGATGATCGACTGCGGAACGCTGGACCATCCCGACGTCTCCACGACGTTGTTGGTCCACGTGTTGCCGTGCTCGCCGTCGCACAGGGCGCTGGCGCCGAACTGGTTGACCTGACCGTCGCGGGCGCAGGTGACCCAGTCCTTGCGGACGTAGTTGTCGCGGACCGTGTTGCCGGTGGCGTTGTTGTGCCACATGCTCATCCACGTGTCGTAATAGGTGTCGACGACGTTGTCCTCGACGAGGAGGTCGGAGCTGTTGTTGTCGAGGTAGAGCGCGTTGAACGCGGTGAGCGGGTCGCCGGCGCGTCCGGTGTCGACGACGTAGTTGTGGTGGATCACCGAGCCGGGCTGCGGGTTGAGGGTGTGGATTCCGCCCACGTCGAACAAGAGGTTTCCGACGTCCGACACCTTGTTGTAGGCGATGACGTTGTTCTGGTAGTACGAGGGTCCGTGCCAGCCGACCATGATCCCGTCCAGGGGGAGGTGCTGGACGGTGTTGTGCGCGATGACCAGGCCGGACGCGTAGGTGGCGAAGATTCCGGCGGCGCCCTGGTACTCCTGGCCGGCGTGCTCGACGATGCTGTTCTGCACCTGGATGTCGTTGGTGCGCAGGTCGTCGGCGGGAGCGCGGTCGAGGTCACCGATCGAGATCCCCGTCCCGGAGATGTCGTCGAAGGTGCTGTTCAGCACCCGGATGGTTCGGCTTCCCGTGCCCAGGCTCAGCCCGGCACCGCCGAGGCGGCGGAACGAGCACCCGTCGAAGATCAACGAGCGTGCGTGGACGACCGACACGTTCCCCGGGACCATGACCGGGGTTTGCCCCGCCCCGGCCAGATGGACGTTCTTCCCGGTTTCCACGAAGCCGTCTGTGCCGCTCGGGCCGAGCCAGGTCGCGTAGGCGAAGACGATCCCGCGGAAGGTGATGTCGTGCAACGGCGCGGTGGCGGTCCCGGCCACCTTCAGGAGCTCGCTGCGGACGGGCGCGATCGCCAGGGCGGTGCTCAGGTCCTGGCCCGCTCGCGGGTAGTAGTAGAGGTAGCCCTCGGTTTCGTCGTTGTAGTACTCGCCGGGCGCATCCAGGAGTTCGTAGGCGTTCTCGACGTAGGCGACGCTGTTCCAGGCGCCGGCCGCGTTCGTCCAGCACGGATTCTGCATGGCGAGGCTCGCGCCGCTGATGGAGGCGACACGGCAGCGGAAGCTCCGCCATCTGGTGTAGCCCCACAGTTCGATGTCCTGGGTGTTCCGCCAGGAGCCCATGCTCGTGAAGGGAGCCTGCAGGCCGGTCCAGCCGGTCGCCGTCTTGCTGAAGTCGCTGCTGCCGAGCCAGTCGCTGCGCGCCGGCGTGGCCCGGACGCCGTTGACGTAGAACTGCCGCGTGCGGAGTCCCGCGGCCGGTGCCCGGTACACGCCGGGCTTGCCGGCGACGGGTTGCCACCCGGTGATCTGCCGGCCGCCGTTGAGGATCGCTCCGCCGGATGTCGCGGCCTGGTAGATGACCTTGTGCGGGCTCGTACCCGAGTCCGCCGGGCTGTCGAGGGTGAACGTGCTGCTCAGGAAGTAGTGACCGCTCGCCAGTGATACGACGATGTCGCCGGTCATGCTGGGAGTCATCGCCCGGGCCTTGTCCCGCGCCGCCGTCAGCGAGCACGGTGCGCTCTGAGTGCAGCTGGATCCTGCGCCTCCGGGGGACACGTAGAGCGTCGCCTGGACCGCGGCGTGCGCCGCGGGTGTCGCGGCGAGCGAGATGGTCGAGGCCATCGCCACGATCCCCGCGATGGCGAGCCTGCGTAACTTGTGTTGAGATGCCATTCCTTGCCTCCTGTTCGACCGCTGACTTGCGGGTGACACGCGG
Organism: Nonomuraea sp. MTCD27; assembly: GCF_041950495.1. Classification (NCBI taxonomy): domain Bacteria; kingdom Bacillati; phylum Actinomycetota; class Actinomycetes; order Streptosporangiales; family Streptosporangiaceae; genus Nonomuraea; species Nonomuraea sp. MTCD27. The sequence goes on from NZ_JBGNUW010000030.1 coordinate 19,523, forward strand.
GCGGCTGAAGCGCAGCCGCCCGCCGTACGAAGAGCACGCCGAATTCCGCCACGCGCCCGTGGGCACCGGCTACCGTCCGAGCCAGCCGCCGTCCACGGGGATGACCGCCCCGGACACGTAGTCGGAGGCGGGGCTGGCGAGGAAGACCGCCGTCCCGCCGAGATCTGCCGGCTCGCCCCAGCGGCCGGCGGGGATCCGGTCGCTGATGGCGCTCGCGCGGGCGGGATCGTCGCGCAGCGCACGGGTGTTGTCCGTCGCGATGTAGCCGGGGGCGATCGCGTTGACGTTGACGCCGTGCGCGGCCCACTCGTTGGCCAGCGCGCGCGTGAGCCCGGCGATCCCCGACTTCGCCGCCGTGTAGCCGGGAACGTTGATGCCGCCCTGGAAGCTGAGCAGGGAGGCGAGGAACACGATCTTGCCGCGGCCGCGTTCGAGCATCGGCCGCGCGAGCGTCTGGGTGAACGCGAACTGGGCGGAGAGGTTGACGTTCACGACCCGATCCCACAGGTCCAGGGAGTGCTCGACGGCCGGCGCGCGTTCGATCGTCCCGGCGTTGTTGATCACTATGGACGGTGGCCTGCTACGGCAGGCGAGCTCCCCGGCGCACGCGAGTACGGCGGCCCGGTCGCCGAAATCGACGCGCATGCCCTCGAACTCGCGGCCCGTCGCCCGCACGCGCCGCTCGACCTCGGACCCGGCCGGCTCCAGGTGCGCACTGATGCCGATGATGTCCGCCCCGGCCTCCGCCAGCGCCGCCGCGATGGCCAGGCCGATCCCACGACGGGCGCCGGTCACGACGGCTAGCTCCCCGCTCAGATCGAACATGTCGTTCACGATGGCCTCCCCGCCTGGCAGTCGATGAGGATCTTCATCGCCCCGCCCGCGGCGAGCTCGGCGAAGGCCGTCCCGGCGTCCGGGAGCGGGACGACCTTCGTGATGAGCTCGTCGGCGGGGATCACTCCTGAGTCGAGCAGGGCGATCGCCGATGCGAAGTCGTCGCGGGTGTAGACCCGGGCGCCGACGATCGTGAGCTCGCGCCAGAACACCCGGTGCAGGTCGACGGGGCGGGGTTCGGGGTGGATGGCGACGACGACGAGCCGCCCGCGCACCTTCGTGAGCGCGGGCGCCGCGGCGACGGCGGCCGTCGATCCGGACACCTCGAAGACGACGTCGGCACCGGCGTGCGCCGTCCATGCCTCGACCCAGGCGATCTGGTCGACGGCGAGCGGGTCCGCGGTCCGGAACCCGCACCGGTCGGCGAGCGTGCGGCGGCCGGCGTCCACCTCGAAGACCGCTACCTCGGCGCCTGCCTGCCTGGCAACATGCGCGATGAGGACGCCGATGGGACCGCCGCCCAGGACGACGACACGATCCCCCGGGCGTACCTCGCCGCGGCGGACGTCGTGGACGGCGACGGCGACGGGCTCGACCAGGGCTGCGTGCCGCAGCCCGAGCGAGGAGGGCAGCCGCAGCACGTGCTCCGCCCTGACATTCCAGCTCGACTGGAGAGCACCGGGCGAGTCGATCCCGATGAACTCCAGGTTCTGGCATACGTGCTGGTGCCCGGCCAGGCAGGCGGCGCAGGTTCCGTCCCAGGCGAGCGGCATCACCGTGACGTGGTCCCCGTCCGCCCACCCGGAGACGCCCGCTCCGACGGCCGCGATGGTGCCGCTCATCTCGTGACCGATGACGGCGGGGGCCCTCACCCGGTGGTCCATGTGCCCGTGGTAGACGTGCAGGTCCGTGCCGCACAGGCCGGTGTAGGCCACCTCGATCCGCACCTCACCGGGAGCGGGAGGATCGGTCTGGCCGGTGCCGATCTCGATGCGTCCCGGCTTGACGTACCGCGCCTGTGTCTTCATGCTCCTGCCCCGTCTGCCGGTGTCGCGAACGCGGCCGTGCCGGGCGGCACGAGCCCGGCGGCCTCGAGCTCCTCCCACAGGTCGGCGGGGATGTCGGTCCGCCACCACTGGATGCTCTGCCTGAGCTGGCCGGCCGTGTTCGCGCCGACGACCTCGGACACCACGGCCGGGTGCAGCGCGGAGAATCGCATCGCGACCGCTCCGAGGGGAATCCCCCAGCGATCACACGTGTCGCGCAGCACCCCGGCGGCGGCGAGGATGTCGTGCGAGGCAGGAAGGTAGTCATACGTCGTCTCCGACGGCGCGCCGGTCAGGATGCCCGAGTTGAACACCCCGGCGGTGACCACGGCGATGCCGCGGTCGAGGCAGAGAGGCAAGAGCTCCCCGCCCGCCGAGGCGTCCAGGAGCGTGTACCGTCCGGCGAGCATGAGCACGTCGATGTCGCAGCTCCGCACGAACTCCAGCCCCTCGCCGGCGGAGGTGACGCCCGCGCCGACCGCGGTGACACGGCCTTGACGCCGGAGTTCCTCGCAGGCGGGATACGCGCCCGCCAGCACCTCGGCCATGCGGCCGCCCGGGGCGTGCACGTAGAGGAGGTCGACCCGGTCCACACCGAGCCGGTCGAGGCTGTCGTCGAAGGAGGACATCGACTTGGCGTAGCTGTGATCGATGTAGCGCACCCCGTCTTCGAGGTACTCGCCCACTTTCGTCGAGAGCAGGTACGTCTCGCGGGGCCGCCCCGCCAGGGCGCGCCCTGCCCGCCGCTCGCTGCGGCCACCGCCGTACAGCGGCGCCGTGTCGAAGTACCGGATCCCGCCTGCCCAGGCCACGTCGACGATCGCGTGGGCGTCGGCGTCGGGGTCCTTGCCGATCGGTGCCATGCCGAGCCCGAGGGGCGGGAGCTCGAGAGCGCCGCTTGTCGCCGTCATCCCTACTCCTTGAGAGAGAGGTAGGCGTGGAACCACAGGGACGGGCCATCGCCGCCGGTTGGGGCGAGCACCAGGCGGAGCCAGTGGCCGAAGTTGACCGCGCCCAGGGTGTAGACGCCCGGTCCTTCGACGTGCACCTGGGGGCCGAGCGGGCACCACGCCTGGCCGTCGGGTGACACCTCCACGTGCGCAGACCACTGGCCGGTGCCTTCCAGGACCCGTACGAACCATCGACCTTCCCCGGCCCACCCCGCCTCGTAGGGCTCAGTGGCGAAACGGGCATTCTGCCGGACGTTGCGTTCGATCATGGCCGTCGTCGAGAATCTCATGTCGCTCACCAATCCGCCGAGATCAGGCACGAGTCGACGAACAGGTAGTTGCGCACATCACGGTGGGTCTGCACGTCGAGCAGGATGTTGAACAGGCCGCGCAGGCCGTTGTACGGATGCGGGTAGACGGGCACCTCAACGTCACGGAGGTCCATGACCGTGTCGTTGACCTGCAGCTCGACGTTGCGCCCTGCCTCGACATCGACGAGCCAGCGCAGGTAGTGCCAGTTCACCTTGGTGGGCACCTCGTTGAGGCACAGGTCGACGTCGCCGCCGGGCACGGGAGCCCAGTCGTCCTCGTGCAGCGTGTGGAAGTCGCCCGAGGGGATCTCGCCGTCGAGCTGCATCTTGCTCGTCGGCTGGAGGGAGGTCTTGGCGTACCATCCGCGGACGAACTCACCGGCGGCGTTCGTGTTCACGTACCGCAACGCGCAGTGGTATCTGCTTCCGTCCGGCCGGCCGATGTCGTTGCTGACCGTGAACGTGCCCAGGTCCGCCTCGCTCAGGTCCTGGTTGCCGTCCCATCTGCGGCCCTGGTAGGCGCCCGGTCCCTGCCGGGCCTCCGCCTTGACCGCGAAGTACATCTCGAACTGCACCGGCGAGGCCGCCGCGAGGGTCAGGCGCTTGATGGAGCAGGCGATGTGGCCGGGCGTCGGCCTTGTCGCGATCTTCATGGCGTATCCGCCGTGCATCGCGCCGTGCGAGCCAACGTCGAAGAACGGCAGCGTCGACAGTTGCGGCGGCCTGAGGTCCTTGAACGAGTGGCGGACGCTGTCCAGCCGGCCGTCGTGGTTGCCGAGGAGTTCGACCCACCCGTGCAGGCCCTCGTCGAAGTCGTCGTAGGAGAGGATTCGCCTGAGCGGGTTGAAGCGGGAGAGGTTCGGGTCCGCGGACAGGAACGCCTCCCGGAGTTGGCCGGGGGTCATGGTGTGATGGGTCATCCTTTGATCGATCCTTGGGTGAGGCCGGCGATGATCTGCCGTTGGGCGGCGATGAAGACGATGAGGATCGTGATCAGCGTCACCGAGGAGGCGGCCATCTGGAGGTTCCACATCGGTCCCGTGTACGCGTCCTCGTACTGCGTGAGCGCGACCGGCAGGGTGAAGAGCTTGTTGTCGCGGAGGAAGACGAGGGGTTCGAGGAACATGTTCCAGCTGTTCAGCGCCGCCAGGACGATGACGACGCCGATCGAGGGCCGTACGAGCGGCAGGGCGATGCGCCAGTAGGTGCCGAACCAGTCCAGGCCGTCGACGCGCGCCGCGTCCTGCAGCTCCCGCGGGATCGCCAGAAACGCCTGGCGCATGATGAAGGTCGCCACGACTCCCGTGCCGGAGAAGATCGGCATGAGAATGAGCGGCACGTGCGTGTTCATCAGGCCGAGACTTCCGATGATCTTGTAGAGCGGGATGAGCGTGACCTCCTCCGGGATGAAGAAGCCGCTCATGAGGACGAGGAACAGCGGTCCGGAGCCCCGGAAGCGCAGCCGCGCGAAGGCGAAACCGGCCAGCGAGGAGGTGAACACCGTCACCGCGGTGACAACCACCGCGATGTAGAGGCTGTTGCCGTACTGCCGCGCGAACGGCTGGACGGTGAAGATCTCGACGTAGTTGGACCACTGCCAGGTGCTCGGCCAGAGCGTCGGCGGGTAGGCGAAGATCTGCGAGTTCGGCTTGAGTGACGCGCTCAGCATCCAGAGCCCCGGCACCACGAAGGGAACCGCGAGCAGCGCCATCGTCGCGTAGGCGACAGCCCGCGAGGCGATGAGCTTCGTGCGCCGGCTCGACCGGCCGGGCTCCGCCGACCGGCTGGCGGCGGCTTCCGGGGCTCGCAGCCGGCTAGGCGCTTTCATGGAAGACCACCCGCTTTCGCAGCTGCCAGGTGAGCGCCGTGATGAGCAGCAGGATCAGGAACAGCAGGAGTGCGAGCGCGCTGGCGTAGCCGAAGTCGTTGAACTTGAAGGCCTGCTCGTAGACGTAGTAGGCCAGGACCGTCGTCGAGGTGCCGGGGCCGCCCTCCGTCAGCAGGAGGACCTGCTGGAAGGTCTTGAAGGCGCCGATCGTCATGAGGATGAAGACCATCAGGATCTCCGGTGAGATCATCGGCAGCGTCACCCTGCGGGCGATCGTCCACCTTCCCGCGCCGTCGAGCCTGGCGGCCTCCACGAGTTCCTTGGGCACGCCCTGCAGCGCCGCGACGAAGATGAGCATGTTGAGGCCGGCGCCCTTGATGAGCTGTACGCCGATGACCGCTGCGAGCGCGAGGTCCGGATCTCTCAGCCAGACCGGCCCGTGGATGTCGAGCATCCGCAGGAACTCGTTGATGAGGCCGTTGGGGACGAGCATGAACTGCCACACGATGGTCCACGCGGCGATGGAGACGAGCGTCGGCATGAAGTAGACGGCCCGGAACCACTTGATGCCCGGGATCTTCTGGTTCACCGCGACCGCCAGGACGAGCCCGAGGGCGAGCCCGGCCGGCACGTAGAGGGCGACGAACAGGATGGTCGTCCTGAGCACTCCAGGCAGCTTCGGGTCCTCGGCGAGGTGCTTGAGGTTGTCGAGGCCGACGAACGTCGACTGTCCGGTGAGCGCCTGGTAGTCCGTCATGCTGAACCAGATCACGGCGATCATCGGGCCGATGACGAAGGCCAGGAAACCCAGGAGCTGTGGCAGGGTGAAGAGGTATCCGAAGAGCGCTTCCCGCCGCCGCTCGTTGAGGTGCCGGCGCCGTGCGGCGGGTGCCGTGGCAGGCCTGGCGGACAGATCGGTCACGTGGCCTAGTCCTTCAGCAGCGGATCGATGGCGGCACAGATCTGCTGGGTCACCTGCTTCACGTCGGCGTCGGGTTTCCACAGTTTCTCCAGTTCCGCGCGAGCGGCGGTCTGGATCTTGCCCATGTCGGCGTGGGCCGGGGCGAGTGCGCCGGTCTTGATGCCGTCGATGACCACGCTCTCGAGCTGCTCGGCGGTCAGCACCGGGTTCGCCACCGCGAGGGTCTGCGTGTTCAGGAGCGACTGGCGCACCGGCGGGAAGTACCTGGCCAGCTTCCTGGCGTTCTCCTTGTTCGTGATGAATCCGACGAGCTTCGCCGCCGCGTCGTGATGCTTGCCCGCCGCGAACGCGACGATCGAGGACTGCCCGATCGAGGCGATCGCGCCCTTGGGCCCCTTGGGGGCGGGCACGAGCCCCCACGTGAACGGAACGTCTTTGAGGGTGCCGGCGACGCTGATGTAGGTGCTGGACATCGCGACCTGCTGCGTCGGGAAGTCGGGCGTCTCTCCCGGCTTGGTGTAGCCGCCCGTCTTGTAGATCATGTCGTGCAGGAACTGGAGGGAGTCCTGCATCGGCTGCTCGGTGAAGGTGCAGGTGTCGCCGGTGTCGTTCCACGGCTTGGCGCCGTAGCCGGCCCAGATGGTGTTGAGCTCGGGCCAGTTGTCGTCGAACTTGTACGCGGCGATGTTGAAGCCCGTCGCGCCGGTCTTCTCGTGGATGGTGGCGGCCGCCCGGGCGAGGTTGTCCCAGGTCCACGTACCATCGGCGATCATCTTGTCCGGGTTGGGGATGCCCGCCTCGGCGAAGAGGTCGGCGTTGTAGAAGATCCCCCCGGGGGAGGTGGAGAACGGCACGCCCCAGACCTTGTCGCCGTCCTCGTCCAGCGCCATGCCGGCGGGCGTGAGGTCGGCGTAGTCGAAGCCGGGGTCGTTCTTGAGCGTCGGGGCCAGGTCGACGAGGGCCCCCTGGTTGGCGAAGTCGACGAGGTCGCCGGAGCCGAGCCAGCCGACGTCGGGGGCGTCGCCGCCGCCGATCTGGGTCGTGAGGACCGTACGGTAGCTCTCGCCCGCGGCCGTGGGGGTCACCTGGACGTCCTTCACGAGGGTGGGGTTGGCCGCGGCGAACTGCTTGCCCATCTCCTTGAACATCGCGAGCTGGTCGGCGTTCGACGACCAGAGGACCATCCGAAGCGAGACGGGCCCCGATCCGGCGCCGGAGCCGTCCTCGCCGCTGGAACACGCCGAGAGCAGCAGGGTGCCGGCCGAGACGGCGGTGAGTGCTGCGAGCACCTTCCGGTGCGCCATGGCTACCTCCTTGGTTGTCGAGCGAGAACGCGGGCTCCTTCAAGGGGCGCAGGATGCTGGAGGTTCGCTTGCTCGCTCCGTGATGTGGGAGTGAGTGTAGGTTCCCGAGCCAAGGTCGTCAATATAGTGACTGATTGCCATCATGCTGACATCATCACCATTCCGCATGAGAGCCGTCGTCATGGCGCCAGCGCGGAACACGCCAGCCGCGCTCAGAGCCGTCGGCCTTGCGGACCGCGGACTCGTCGAGGTCGACGCCGAGCCCGGGACGGTCCGTCCGGCAGGCGTGTCCCTCCTCGATCTCGAACGGCGCCGTGTCCACCACGTAGCCGAGCGGCCCGGCCTGGCCGGCGCGGTCGTACCCGATGCCGAGGCTCTGCTCCTGGATCAGGAAGTTCGGCGTGGCGAGGTCCACCTGGAGGCTCGCGGCCAGGGCGATGGGTCCCAGAGGGCAGTGCGGCGCCAGGAAGGCTCCGAAGGTCTCCGCGAACGCGGCGATCCTGCGTACCTCGGAGATCCCGCCGGCGTGGGACAGGTCCGGCTGCGCGACGGCGACGCCGGCCTGGAGTGCCGGGAGGAAGTCGGTGCGGCTGAAGAGCCGCTCCCCCGTCGCGATCGGCACGGGGGCGCTCTCGACGATCGAGCGCAGATGCATCGCGTGCTCGGGCAGCAGCGGTTCCTCGACGAAGAGCGGCCCCATGGGCGCCAGGGCCGGCAGGAGCACGCGAGAGGCGGCGTACGACATCCTTCCGTGGAAGTCGATGGCAAGCCCGCGCTCGTCGCCCACCACCTCCCGGACCGCGGCCACCTTCGCGAGCACGGCGTCGACGTCCGCCGGCGCCGGCACCACGGGGGAGCGACCGCTGCCGCCCATCTTCACGGCGGTGAAGCCGGCCTCGACGGCCCGCGCCGCGGAATCCCGCAGCTCGGATGCGTCCGCCCCGTGAACCCAGCTGTACATCCGCACGCGGTCACGAACCGGCCCGCCCAGCAGCCGGTGGACGGGCACGCCGAAATGCTTGCCCGCGATGTCCCACAGAGCCTGGTCGATCCCCGCGACCGCGCTCGACAGGACCGGACCACCGCGGTAGAACCCGCCGCGGGTCAGGACCTGCCAGTGGTCCTCGATGCGCAGCGGATCGGCGCCGAGGAGGTACTCGGCCAGCTGCTCGACGGCCGTGCGGACGACCTCCGCCCTCCCCTCGACGACCGGCTCGCCCCAGCCGACGATGCCGCTGTCGGTCTCTATCCGGCAGAACAGGTAGCGAGGGGGGATCAGAAACGTCTCGATCCTGGCGATGCGCATGCGAACTCCCATCGTGGTGGCTGTCATCAGAGCGGGACGCGTCGGGTGGAGATCTCCAGGCGCAGCGCGGCGCACGGGTCGAGCCGCACCGTGAAGGCGTCCGCCTCGACCTCGATCTCGCGCCAGGCCGGGCGCGGGACCGGCCGATCGCCGTAGGCGAGAGGCCCGGGATACGCCTCGCCGTCGTCCTGGCCGGCACTGTGGCGCAGGTAGGTGAAGCGGTGGTCGCCGAGATGGCCCGGGCCGACCAGGACAGTGCGGGGGCTCGTGAGCGAGGTGTTCACGAGTTCGAGGTGGAGCCGGTCCGCTGACACGCCGCTCACCAGTGCGGCGACGCCGGGCGGCAGTCCCGCCCGCTTGCGCTCGGGATCGTGGTAGCTGAGGCGGGAATGGAGCAGGCCGCCGTTGTAGACGGGCACGGGGCAGCCGAAGGCGAGCTGGAGCAGCGCTTCGATCACGACGGGGTTCAGCATCTGCCAGTGGTGCACGTGCACGGTGGCGAGGTCGGCGTGGTCGGCGCGGATCTGTTCGACGCGCCAGGCGACCTCCGCCAGGCTCTCCAGGAGCACGGCCTCGGGGTATCCGGGATTGGCGCCGTCCAGGTAGCGCCGCCACGCCTTCGTGTTCGCGTCGGCGAAGCGGCCGGGGCCGCGCGCGACCACGGACCAGTCGGCAGGATCGGCCGTGCGCACGCGATCGAGCCGCGCGCGATCGGCCGGATCACCCGTCAGCAGCTCGAGCGTGCTGACCAGGCGGACGGGGATGGGCAGCTCGTCGAACCAGCCGCCGTCCCGGTACCGATGGGGAGCGACGAGCTCGCCGTCGACGACCCGCGCCCGGTCGAGCGCGACGTCGAGAGCGGCGCGCGGTAGCTCGAAGTACCGGTCCTCGCCCGTCAGCAACCGGGCGACGGACGCCGCGACGAGAGCCGCCGACGCGATCGGCTCGAGGCCGTGCGGCCAGGACCATCCGTACAGCCCGCCGTACCAGCGGCCCCCGTGGTATTCGCCGACGACGCCCGACGTCCCGACGTTGTCGGGCACGAGGCCGCCGTTGGCCTGGGCTCGCTCCATCCATGCGCCGACGTACTCGATCACCCACCGCCGGTACTTCTCGTCGCGGGTCGCCAGATAGGCGCTGCCGACGAGCCCGGTGGCCGTGAGCGAGACGGCGACGTCCCCCCGTCCCATGCGCGCGTTCATCTCCTCGCCCATGCGCGCGGCCGCACCGGGGCGCAGGAGATCCTCGAACGTCTCGATGCCCGGTACGTCGGTGAGCGGCAGGCCGTACGGCTCATGCCGCGCGCTCCAGTCGTAACGGGCGGCGTCGTCGGTGAACGGGGCGGAGTAGCGGTACGGCCCCGTGCGCGCGCCTCCGCTTCCGACGTGCGGGGCGAGGAAGGCGCGGTGCTCCGGGTCGTAGTTGCCGTGGCGAGGATCCACGAAGAGGTCGGCGAATCCGGCCAGCCGGCGGCGCAGCTCGGGAGAGTCGGGCCTGGCCCTCGCGAGACCGTAGAGGAGCATGTTGCCCTCGCCCTGGTGGAACCAGTCGTAGCCGCGCTCGTAGCCGCGCAGGGCCTGCCCGTACCGTTCGAACTGCGCCGTCACCCCCTCCCACCCGCGCGCGGCGGCCTGGAGCAGGAGGTCGTCCGCGCCGACAAGGTAGGCCAGCGGCCAGTTCCAGTAGGCCTCATAGCCGTCGTCGAGACCGTCGCGTCCCGGGAACTCCGCACGCCAGATGAGGCTGCCGTCCGAGCGCGTGTACTTGTCCAGGTACGGGACGACCGCGCGGGAGAGCTCGTCGATGAGCCGGCGCTCCAGCACCGCCCAGGCCGGGACGGGGCGGCCGGTGCCGCGCGCCTGGATGACGACGTGCCCGGGGCTCACTTGGCACGCTCCAGCCGATCGGAGGAGCTGCCGGCTCCTGAGACGGAAGCGGCCACGTCGCGAAGGATCACGAGCATCGCCGATATCCCGGCGTCGTCGAGCCTGGCCTTCAGCATCGAGCAGCTCACCGCGTACGGCCCCTCGGACTCGGGAAGGCCACGGACCGCCACGGCCACGCCGAAGACGCCGAGGTAGCTCTCCTCGTCGTTGATGGCATACCCGCGCTCCCGCACGCCCCGGATGTCGCGCATGAGGTCGTCGACGTCGACCTTGCTCAGGGGCGTCATGGCGCGGAGACCTCCCGCGGAGGTGAGAAGCGAGCGGACTCCGGCGTCGTCGAGCTGGGCGAGCATGGCCTTGCCCAGTGCCGTGCAGTTCGCCGGTAGGTGCTGGCCGACCCGCGGCGCGACGGCGATCGCGTCCCTGCCGTAGCTCCTGGCGACGTTCATCGACTCCAGTCCCTCCATGGTCGCGAGGTGGATCGTGAAGTCGTGGACGTTCTCGTGCATCCGGCAGTAGTCGTTGAACCGCTGGATCGGATCGGAGCCGGCCAGGTAGAAGCCGCTCAGCTCGACGAGGCGGTGGCCGAGCACGAAACCGTCCTGCGCGGCGTTGAGCAGGCGCAGCTCGACCAGGGCCGAGCACACGTTCGCCGCCGACGACCGCGCTATGCCGATCTCCTTGGCGATCTCCTGCAGGGACACGGGGCGCGGGCCGCGCGCGGCCACGACGTCCAGCACCGCGCCGGCGCGCAGCACCGCGGGGGCAGGAGTTGCGCTGCCCCATCCGCCGATCGCGGAGTTCGACATCGCGCCCCCTTCATTCAGACGTCCTGCTGTCAACATGCTGACAATAATGGTCAGCATGTTGGAATTTCGTCAATCTATTGACGCACCTCGGTCGTGATCCTACCTTCAACTCCGAACCTGACGACAGCGAGGAGAGGTGCGGCGTGGCCCGGGAACTGAGTCGAAGAACGGTGCTGAAGCTGGCGGGAGTACAGGGGATCGTGGCGGCCGCCCTGCCCCACCTCGTCACCGGTCCGCGTCCGGCACGCACCCGCCTCCACGAGAACGCGAACCGCTTCTACGTCGCCCTCGACGGGGACGACGCATGGAGCGGCACGCTCGCCTCGCCGGCCGGCGGCGGCTCGGACGGCCCGTTCCGCACCCTTGGCCGCGCCCGCGACGCCGTACGCGCGCTCAAGGCGAAGGGCCCCCTCACCAGGCCCGTCGAGATCGTGGTCCGTCGCGGGACCCACTACCTGGACCAGACCCTGCAGCTCGAACCCGCGGACTCCGGCACCGAGGAGTGCCCCATCGTCTGGACGGCCGCGCCGGGCGAGCACGTCACCATCAGCGGCGGTCGCGAGATCGCGGGACCCTGGACGGCGGCGGACGGCTCGATCATGTCGACCGGCATCGCCGCCCCGTGGGCCTTCCGCACGCTCTTCGTGAATGGCGAGCGGCAGACGCTCGCCCGCTTCCCCAACAAGAACCCGAACAAGCCGCAGAGCGAGGTCATCTACCACGGCGGGCAGAACCCGAACCGGATAGTTTCGGGCCTCGTCCGCTCCGGCGACTTCATCGAGCACGAGTTCACCGTCGCCACGGCGGGCGGCTACGACCTGTGGCTGGGTGTCGCCACCGTCGAACAGCAGCTCCAGCAGTACCTCGAGCTGTCCGTCGACGGCACCGTGCTGCCGCTCGGGACCATCTCCGGCAGCGGCGGATACCGGGCAGTGCGCTACAGCCTCGCCTCGGCGGGCGTGGTCCTCGCGCCCGGCAGGCATCGCCTGCGGATCAGCAACACGGTCACCGAGTGGGAGCGCCGCATCCACCTCGACGCCGCCGTCCTCACGACCTCCAAGGACTTCGCTCCGGACGGCCCCGACATTCCGCCTCCTGCCACGGGCGAGTCACGCGTCGTCGTCCAGCTCGACGATGAAGGGACGATGACGGCCGGGTTCAGCTCCATCCTGTTCGACCGCCACGTCGTCGCGACCGTGCCGCCCGACCCGAACACCACCCAGATCTGGGCCGACCCCTCCCTCGTCAAGGCATCGTGGGCCACCGATCCGCAGGCGCGCGCCGAGATCTGCACGGCCCTGCAGTACTTCGACTCCGAAGCCAGGATCGAGAGCGTCGACACCGGCTCGGGCGTCATCCGCGTGACCCAGCTGTCGGAAGTGACCGCCATCCAGGCGGCGAACCACTTCTTCGTCTCCGGAGTCCGTGAGGAGCTGGACACCGAGGGCGAGTGGTACGTCGACCCGGCATCCGGCCGGGTCGACCTCTGGCCGCGTGAAGGCGTCGACCTGAACACCGCCACCGTCGTGGCGCCCAAGCTCACCCGGCTGCTCAATCTCACGGGCGACGCCGTGAGCCCGTCCAAGGTCGAATGGGTGACCTTCCGGGGCTTCACCTTCAGCCACTGCGCCGCCGGCGGCACGTACCAGTCGCTCAGGTCCCCGACCGATGCCGCCATCCAGCTCAGCTCCGCGCAGCACTGCACGATCGAGGACTGCACGATCACCCACGTCGACGGCTACGGAGTCTGGCTGCACCTCGACAGCGTCGAGAACACCATCGCCCACAACGAGATCACCGACATGGGCGTCGGCGGCGTGCTGCTCACGGCCGCGGCCCTGGACTACGCGACCGCCGGATACATCTACGACCCGCGCCCCGAGGTGAAGGATCTCGCCCCGCTCCGCAACGCCTTCGTCCGCAACCACATCCACCACGGCGGGCAGGTCCGGCTCCAGTCCGCGGGGTTCAACCTCGGCAGCCGGCCGGACTCGACCGCCTTCGACGCCGGCAACGTGATCGCCTACAACCACATCCATCACATGCCCAGGCAGGGCATCTTCGCGTTCCGCAACCAGGGCGGCAACATCGTCGCCTACAACCACATCCACGACGTGGTGTTGAGGACCGCGGACGCGGGCGCGATCAACTTCGCCACGATGACGAACCTGACGGCGCCGATCCTCGTCCGCGACAATCTCGTACGGCACGCGCCGGGCCTGCTCAGCCAGGGCGTCGAACACCGCAAGGACTACGGGTTCGGCCTCTACGCCGACCACTCGACGAGCCAGGCATGGTGGGTGCGGAACACGGTGAGCGCCGCGACGAACCCCGTCTTCTTCCACGGCGGCCAGTTCAACATGTACTTGTCCAACGTCATCGCCGACCCCGGCCAGATCTGGGGGCAGGACACCGACCAGAACATGCGCCAGAACGTCGCCCGCCTCAACGTGCTGAGCAACGTCCTCGCCACCGCGCCCGTGTACCGCCTGGTCGCGACGCTGCGCGCGGTGTACGACGTGTTCAGGGCCGACCCGGCGCTCGCGCTCGACGCGGATCGCAACCTGCTCTTCGGCAAGGGCCCGCTCGTGGTGGAGCCGCACGTGACGCTCGATGCGTGGGTCGCGGCGGGCAATGACGAGAACCGGATCGAGAAGGACCCGAGGTTCGTCGATCCCGCCTCGGGCGACTACTCCCTCAGGAGGAACTCTCCCGCCCGGTCCTTGCCGATCGCCAGGTTCGACCCCGACGACGCCGGCGACACGAGCCCGGTCACGATGACGTTCGACATCGATGCGATGGCGGCCGTGCGTGCCACGGCGACGCGGACGGTCTCGGGCGACGGCAAGACCGCGGTCTTCGGCACGGCCGTCCCCGAAGCGGGTTTCTACCGCGTCTACGCCAAGCGGGACGCCGCGACGGCGACGCCGCAGCACCTCGCGGTGACGGTCACGCACCGCGACGGGGTCTCCCGGTCGGCCTACGACGAGTGGGCGGTCGCCGGGCGGAATCCCGCCGTGCGCTTCGGCATCTACCTCGGTTCCTACTTCTTCGACCCGTCATCGGCCGCCACCGTCACCTTCTTCCAGCCCGGCGCCGCGGCCCCCGTCTTCCCCGCCCAGGTGATCCTGTTGCGCGTCCCGCGGGTCGCCAACGACGGCGCCGGCATTCCGTGGGAGCTGAGCGTGTCGGCCGGAACGGCGAAGCTCGCCGTGAACGAGGCCGCCTCGCTCACCGCGCGGGTGGTCGACGCCGGCGGGATCGAGGAGCCATCCGCCCCGCACGGCGTCACCTTCACCAGTGACGCGCCGTCGGTCGTCAAGGTGAACCCGTCGGGCCGCGTCAAGGCGAGGTCGGCGGGCGTGGCGAGGATCACCGCCACCAAGAAGGCGGGGAAGTACACCCTGACGAGCCAGCCGCTCACGCTCTTCGTCGGCGACGTCCTCTGGTCCGTCACGATCGAACCCGCGCTCCCCCTGCTCCGCGTCGGGGACACCACCACGTTCTCCGCGACCGGGGTGCTCGACACCGGGGCGACCGCCGACCTCGCGGGCGCGACCATCACCTACTCGACACCGGACACGTCGATCCTCTCGCTCGGCGAGGACGGCACCGCCGCCGGTGTCGCCGCGGGTACGGCGACGGTCACGGCGACCGTCACGCTGGCCGGCGTCGAGCGCCGGACCGAGGCGACCATCCAGGTCGCCGGCTCCACCAGCCCGCTGCTGCGCTACAGCTTCGACGAGGCATCGTCGGGCACGGCCGACGCGGCAGACACCGGTGCCGCTCCGCTCGCCCCCGGCGCCTTCGCCGGGGCGGCCACCCGGACGACCTCCACGCCGAGCGGGTCGGGCGCGGCCCTGGATTTGACGGGTGGCGCCGGCTACGTCACGCCGGGCGCGGCGAACTCGGCGAAGCTGGACGGCCTGGACCGGTTCACGATCGCTCTGTGGGTCAAGTTGGCCGGCGATCCGGGGGTGTTCGACCGGCTCATCTCGCGCGGATCGTCGTTCGACTGGCAGATCGACGGCGGTACCCGGGCGGCGGTGGCCTCGCGGTTACGGCTCGGCACGGCCTCGGTCGTCCTGCCCGCCGTCGACATGTCGGGCTGGGCCTTCTACGCCTTCACCTCTGACGGGTCGACCGTGTCCGCCTACCGCGGCACGAGGCAGGAGGCGGTACGGCGGATCGCCCAGGCGTCCGTGGCGGGCGGCCTGGCCGCCGCCCCGGGCCAGGAGCTCAGGATCGGCTCGACTGCGCTGACCCCCGCCGACCGCACACCCCCGGCGCTCGTCGACGAGGTGCGCGTCTACGCGCTCGCGCTGCCACCGGTGTTCCTCGACGGGATCCGCACCCAGCCCGGCTGACGGCCATCGGCCCGATTCCCGGCGGATCGGGCCGCGTTTTCCTCGCGCACCGACGTTCCAGCGAGAGAGACATGACCCGCGCACTCGTCATGGGCGGAGCCAGGGGTCTCGGCGCAGCGGCGGCCGATCGGCTGCGAGGCGACGGCATCGAGGTCGTCCGGACCGACATCGCCGGTGACTGCGACGTCGTGCTCGACGTCACCGACGATCAGGCGATCGCGGAGGCGGCGAGCCGCATCGGTGCCGTGGACATCCCCGGGAACACCGCGGGGATCGTCGGGCCGGACGCGCCGCTACTGTCCACGACATCCTCATCCGTGGGCAAGGAACCGGCGATGACGGGCGTCCTGGTCAACGCGATCGCTCCGGCCGTCATCGCGACCCCGATGAACGACGACACCGCGCCGGAGGTGCCGGCGCACATCACGAGCCTCATTCCGATTCTCCGCCGGGGCGGTCTACGACCTCAGCGGAGGACGCGCCACCTTCTGAGCGCGGCCACCACCATCCGGGCGGCCGTACGTCCATGGCGGCGATCCCCGCGCCGGCCGATGCGCACCGGCCGGCTCAGGTGCCCACTTCCGCCGCGGCCGGACGGCTGCGCCTGATGCGAGCCCGCCAGCCGAGCACCCGGGCGGCCTCGCGGCAGTCGATGAGAGCGTGGTACGGATCGTCCGGATCGATCGCCGAGCCGGGCCGGAACTCGAACGGCACGCCCGGATAGTGGCGCGCGAGAAGATCGGCGGTCGGCGTGGTGACATGGGTGTCGGCGGCGGCGATCAGGAGCGCGTGGAAGCCGCCGAGCCGCGCGGCGAGCGCGAGCGTGACCGCGTCGGTGAGGTCCTCGGCGTCGATGTAGGAGAACAGCTCGGCGATCCGGCGCTGCGATTCCTCATCGAACGCGGACCGGTCCGCGTCGGCACTCGGCCGGCCGTCGTACCACAGCTCTGGATGCGTCACGAGGGTCGGGCGCAGGCAGACCGTGCTCAGGCCCCGCTGCTCGGTGAACAGGCGGCACAGCTCCTCGACGAGGTGCTTGGAGATCTCGTAGCCGTCACGCGGACAGGCCGGGAAGCCGTCGTCGAACGGGAGGCGGCGCGGCGGGCCCGCACTGATGATGCCCAGTGCCTGGATGCTGGAGGCGACCACCACCCGCGAGACCCCGGCCTCCTCGGCGGCGAGCAGCACGTTCCAGGTGCCTCCGACGTTGACGTCCAGTACCTCGCCCGTCCGGCCGGGGGCGTCGTAGGCGATGCCGGCCAGGTGCACGATCGACCGTACTCCCCGCGCGGCGGCGCGAAGTGCCGCGAGGTCGCGCACGTCGCCGATGGCGTCCGCGCCGGGGACCGCGTCGAAGGTGCGCACGTCAAGCCCGCGGGTGCGCAGCCCGCGGGCCATGAGCCGGCCGATGCGGCCCTCGCTGCCGGTGATGAGCACCGGGCCAGTCACGGCCTTCATGTCTCACCGCACTCTCGCCCCGGGCGGAGCCGATCTTTCTGTACGTCCGGCCATCGCTGCGTGTCCACTGCCACCACTCCCGCCACAGGACGACCCTGTCAGTATAGCGGCAAACTGTCACTCGGTTGTCGATGCTTTGCTGGCAGGATGCTCCAGTCCGGTGACCGCCGCGGCCACCTCGCGGAGCCTGGCCAGCATGTCGTCGATCCGCTCCTGGTCGATCGATGCCTTCAGCACCGAGCAGCTGACGGCGTACTGCGCTTCCGAGGGTGGGAGGCCCTCGACCGCCACGGCGAGCCCGTAGACGCCGACGTAGGACTCCTCGTCGTTGATCGCATAGCCCCGGCGCCGCACCTCCCGGATGTCGTCCAGGACCTCGCCGGGATCCGTCTTGCTGAAGGAAGTCATCGCGGACAGTGGCGCCCTGTCCCGCAGGAGCCGCTCGACGTGGTCATCCCCGAACTGGGCGAGCATCGCCTTGCCCAGCGCGGTGCAGTTGGCCGGCAGGTGCTGCCCGACCCGGGGCGCGACCGCGATCGAGTCGCGACCGTAGCTGCGAGCGACGTTCATCGACTCCAGGCCTTCGATCGTGGCGAGATGGATCGTGTACGCGTGCACGTCCTCGTGAAGCCGGCAGTAGTCGTTGAAACGCTGGATGGGATCGGCCGCGGCCAGGTAGAAACCGCTCAGCTCCACCAGGCGGTGTCCGAGCACGTACCCGTCCGGAGTCAGCTTCAGCATGCGGAGTTCGGTGAGCGCGGCGCAGATGTTCGCGACCGACGAGCGCGCGATGCCGAGGGCGCGCGCGATGTCCTGCAGCGGTACGGCGCGCCGCCCCGCCTGGGCGACGACGTCGAGCACCGAACCGGCGCGCAGCACGGCGGGAGCCGGCGAGGCGCTGTTCCAGTTCCCGGATGCGGGTTTGGGCATGTGATCTCCTCTCGCGGGTGCGGACACTGCCGGGTCGGGCGGATCTTGGTATCCCGGGAGGATTGCCAGCATACTGGCGCTCGCTCTAGCGGGCTGGCTGCTCCGGAAAGTCGCGTCGAGCTCTGTTGCATCTGATGAACGGCGGACTACCTGGCGACTCATCTGATGAAGCGAGGAGCCAGCATGACAGCGGTGACGGGGCTGGATGACGAGATCACGATCCTCAACGACTCCTTGACTGGACGCGCGATCACGCAGCTGACGAGCGGGTCGCGCGTGAACATGCACGCCTCCTACGACATCTCCCCTGGAGCCCCGACGGACGCCGGATCGTCTTCGCCTCCCACGAACCCGGGTCCACGGGCGCCGAAATCTGGATGCCGCGCTCCAGACAGCGGCGTTCCAGTTGGGCGAACCAGCGCTCGACCTGGTTGATCCAGGAGGAGTAGGTCGGGGTGAAGCGCAGCGTGAAGCGCGGGTGGGCCAGCAGCCAGGCATGCACCACCGGCACCTTGTGGGTGGACAGGTTGTCGCAGATGAGATGGACCGCCAGGCCCGGCTCGATCTGGCGGTCGATCTCCGGCAGGAAGTCGCGGAAGTTCGACGGCGCGGTGACGGGCCGACAGCTTGCCGATCACTTTGCCGGTGGCCGTGTTCAAGGCGGCGAACAGGTCAACGGTGCCGTGCCGGACGTAGTCGAAGCTGCGCCGCTCGGGCACCCCGGGCAGCATCGGCAGCACCGGCGCGCTCCGCTGCAACGCCTGAATCTGCGGCTTCCCATCGACGGCGAACACCGCGGCATGGGCCGGCGGGGCCAGATACAAGCCGAACGCCCGCCAGATGCCGGGCCACGCTGGTCGGCGAGATCCCCACCTGGCGGGCCAGTTCCCGTTTGGACCAGTGTGTGGATTCCGGCCGGCACCTCTTCCAGGGTGCGCACCACCACCTCCTCCACCTGGGAGTCGGTGATGGTGCGCGGCACGCCCGGCCGGGGCTCGTCGGACAGCTCGTCCAGCCGATGGGCCAGGAAACGGCTGCGCCAGCGGCCACCGTCTTGCGGTCCAGCCGCAGCCGAGCCGCCACTGACACGTTGCCGCCGCCCTCGGCACAGGCGAGCACGATCCACGCCCGCATCGCCAACCCTTGCGCGGTGGAGCGGCGCCGGGCCCAGCCCGTCAACGTCCGCCGCTCTGCCTCGGACAACACCACCGGCTCGAGCCTGCTGTCCGCCATCTCTCCAGCAGACCTCAGCAGCCAGACATCGTCACCACCGCTCAGGCGAAACGAAACGAAACGCACCTCACGTGGCGTCCCTGATACTCACGACCGGCTCACCAGGCCATGAAGACCCGGGCCGCGGTGCCCCCGAAGAAGGCCGCCGCGGCTGCCGGGCTCAGCCTCCCGGCGTACTCGAGCGCGCGCCGCCTCGCGTACGGCTCTTGCTGGGTCCCGGCCGGAGGTGGCCACGGCCAGTTCGAGGCGTACATGAGGCGGCCGTCACCGAACAACTCGTGCGCGAGAGCGATCGCCTGCCCGATCCGGAGCTCGATGCGTTCGTCGCCGCCGGGTTCGGGCAGGTCGCTCAGCTTCGTCACCACGTGGGCGACCGAGCCGAGCCCCGCGATCCCCTCCTCCCACGCTTGCCACTCGGCCTCTGGACCCAGCCACGGCGGGCAGCCGAGGTGGTCGACGACGACCGCGCACTGCGCCGCCTCCGCCACGAGGCGGGCCTCGTCCAGGCGATCGGAAGGCGCCAGCAGCTCCAGCACCCGGCCGCCCGCGCCGAGGGCGGCGGTGCGATCGGCCACGAGGGCCGGGGTCCACGGTTCAGAGATGTCCGGCCGCAGCGCGAGCCGAGGCCCCCGCCAGCGAGAGCCCGCCGGATGCCGCTCGATCCTCGCAAGCCGCTCCGCGAAGTCCTCGCGCGCGAGTTCGAGCCGGCCGATGACACCTGCCACGACGGCCGGGTGCGCGGCGGCGACGTCGAGGAGCCGCTCGTTCTCGCCCGGGAACGGCCGGTCGGAGTCCATCACGATGGCGCGGGCGGGCCCCGGCCAGTCCGCCACCAGATCGGGAATGTCCCAGGGGCGGCTCAGCCTGGGCGGGCCGCCGCTCGCCCGCAGCGCCGCCGCCTTACGAGCCGACAGCAGGTGGACGTGAGAATCCAGCACCTGGTACGCGTGCACAAAGCCAATATATAGGCATTTTGTCAGAATGGTGACACATAGGAAGGCGGTGCGGCAACTGACGCGAACACCATGCGGCCTGCGCCTGCCGAAAATTCATCCACGCGGGTCACGACCCTGTGGCGTCGTTGTCGCCGATGATCGGATCCTTATCGGTGCCGAGACCGACGAAGTCGCCGTCGTTGGCCCACTGGGTCTTGAGGAACTCGAACAGCCGGACCAGGTCGGCGCCCATGAAGATGAACACCATGCCGCGTTCGGCGCCGTCGTCCTCCAGCTGTCCTTCGGGCAGCAGCGGGCCGTGGGTGGTGCCGCGGCGCAGCGCGCGGTGGATCCGCACGTCCACGATCGAGTCGCTCAGGGCGTCGCGCGGGTTCATGCGGCGGATGTGCGCGCCGAGCGGGCTGCGCAGCCCGGCCGGGTCCGGGCGGTGGAGGGGCTGGACGCGGGCGGGAACCCCGGTCCATCCGGTGTGCCGCCGTACGGCCGAGGCGATCCGCTTGGGATAAGCCTCCGTGCGATTCCTGCGCCGCTTGCCCGTTCTCGCGTACGCGCTGGGCGGGGCGGTGGCTGCTCAACCTCCTGGGGCCGCCTGCTGGGAACCCGGGGTCGAGGAACAACGGAAGGAGAAGTCTCGGGTTCTCAAGCCCACGAGGGGGTTTTCCCCAACGCGTCTCTCCGGGGGCCGCAATGACGATCTCGGATGTGACAAGGAAGACTGTCCCTGTCACATCCCGATGCCCACGCTGTGCCGCTGACCTGGACGAACACCGATATCGTGTGCGTCCTACAGCCTCCTCTGACCTGGACGAACACCGATATCGTGTGCGTCCTACAGCCTCCTCGCTCTCGCCGGGAGGCCGGCGTGCGAAATGGAGTGATCAGAATTGGACGGTAGTCATCGTGTACCACGTCGGAGCGCATACCAACAGGGCCAGTGCGCCGAGGACCGCGCACGACTTGAGTGCGCGTGAGGTGGTGATGCTCGCGGGTGCGATGGGCCTCAGCCTCCATCGTCCGGCCGCGATGAACGCCGCGACGCCGCCCAGCAAGAGATTCGCAGGCACCAAGGCGTATTCGCCGCGCATGATATGAAAACCGGCCGCGAGGATCATCGTCAGCGTCAGGCCGGCGGCGGCGAGCGGCGTCAGCTTCGGCTTGACCCCCGTCATCGCCGGCAAGATCAGGCCGACGCCGCCAAGCACCTCACAGACCCCGATGAAGACGATCAGGGGCTGCGGCACCGCGGCGTACCAAGCCACGGCCCGGGGCGCTGCCGCATACAGAACTCCGTCGTACAACAGGACCTTGCCGAAACCGCTGCCGGCAAAGAAGAAACCGAACAACACTTGAAGTGACCAAAGTGCGCCGTTGAGCGTGAACCTCGTTCCGCGCCTCTTGGGCTGCTGCTCAATGTCCTTAACGAGTAGGTTCTCGCTGACCTGCCGGTTCATGTCCTGTCACTACCTTTCAGGTTGGATTGGCCGGGTTTTGCTTGTTCCTGCGTCAGCAACAGCCACCGCGAAGTGGTCTCCTGTATGAGCGGCGGTGCCTTCGTCGTGGCCAGGACTCGCGCGGCCCGCTTACCCGGTGATTGTCGGAACCGAGGCTCTACGGGCATCGGAGGTCTCCCATCCTGGTGTTGCGTCACTGGTGAGCCACTTGCCGTCGGTCATGAGGTCGCGGCCGATGAGCTCATTCGCCTCGCGCCAGGCCTGTACCTGGCGCGGGGCCAGGTGGAAGTAGGGGTAGCCGCCGCGTTGTTCGCGGGGGTCGAAGCCGGTCTTGGCAGCGAAGGCGTCGCCGACCTCGTCCGGGATCTCGGTGGCGGGGATCATCTCGCGGAGGTCGGCATTGATGAGGATGACGTCGCGCGTGTGGCCCAAAGCGATCCTGATCGTGCCGGTCGCTTCCAGGAAGCGGGCCGTGGGGTTGGTTCCGGCCGTGGAGATGAGCAGGGTCTGGCCGTTCCAGAGGAACGACAGCGGCATGAGGTAGGGCGCGCTGGCCGGGTCGGCGGTGGCGAACCAGGCGTCGACGTCGCGCTCGAGCCGGTCCAGGGTGTCGCGGATCCGCTGGTCGAGGGAGCGGGCCGACGGGCGGGTCATGCTCATCATCTCCTTAGCCGAGGAAGGGGGGTGGCCGGACGGCGGGCGCGTTGTCGCCGTCCGGCTGGTGGTGGGTTCACCGGACCGAGCGGGAGATGGCCTCCCAGGTGAACCCGTCCGGGTCGGTGAGGGTGCCGGCGTCGGTGCCGATGACGAGCCGGTGTGAGCCGGTTCCCTCGACGGGAACGCCGGCGTCCTTGGCGGCGGCGCGGCGGGTGTAGAGGGCCAGCCTGATGGGCGCGGTGGCGAACTCGACGTACTTGCGGCCGAAGCTCTTGGCCACCGGCAGGCCGCGCTCGGCGTAGAAGCGCCTGGTCGCGGCGACGTCGTCGACGCCCAGCAGGAGGACGATGTCGTCGATGGTGCGGGTGGCCGGGCCGGTGTCCTTCTTGGCGGACGAGGCGATCTTCCAGAGCGTGCCGTACGGATCACGCAGGACACCGCCATATCCCCAGAAGCTCTTCGCGGGTGGCTTCAGCGTGGTCGCACCGCCCTGAACAGCGGTGCCGAAGAGGCTGTCCACCGTGCTCGGCTGGGAGACCACCAGCGACATGAGGTACCCGCGGAAGCCCGTCGTGGGCGCCTGTGAAGCGCGGGTGAGTACGTGAGCTCCCACCCCGAAAGCGGTGGCGTAGAAGTCGTCGGCGGCCGTGGGGTCGGGGACTTCGAACGTGACAGAGTGAATGGAGGTCATTGCCCGTTCCCTTCGGATCAGTCCTGGATGAGGCCGAGGACGTTGCCATCGGGGTCGGTGAAGGTGGCCACCAGGCGGCCGCCGCCGACGTCGTGCGCCGCCTCCTGCACCGTGGCGCCTGCGGCACTCACCTCGGCGAGCTTGGCCTCGATGTCCGGCACGTGCCAGTAGGCCACCGGGGTGGTCATGTTCTGCGGTCCACCGTTCGGCACCAGCCCGATGTGCTGACCGTCGGCCTCGAAGCCGACGTAGTACGGAGTGTCGTTGTCCGGCCGGCGGCCGAGCAGGGCCGCGTAGACCTCCTTGGCCTTGGCCAGGTCGGACACGGGATGCAGCACTGTCTTGATCATGATTGCTCCTGTAGGCGCGATCTGTTGTGCTCCTAGCTTCCATCCCGGCCCGGCCGGCGAGCATCCGTGGAGACCACGGAACCGACCACGGATCGCCGGCCCGGAGAGAGCACGAAACAGATACGACAGAATGTGACCATGGCGACAGAAGGTGACATCTCTCCGCGGGAGGCCGAGGTGCTGGAGCTCCTCGGCGCCCGCTTCAGCAACGCTGAGATCGCAGCGCAGCTGTTCATCTCGGTACGCACCGTCGAGAGCCACGTTTCCTCACTGCTGCGCAAGCTGGAGGTGCCGGATCGGCGAGCGCTCGCCCAGCGCGCAGCCGTCGATCAGCCTCATCAGGAACCGGTCCCCTTGCCGGCCCCGCTGACCTCGTTCATCGGCCGGGCCAAAGAGCGGGTAGAGCTGTCCGAAATGATCATGACGCACCGCCAGGTGACCGCGGTCGGTCCTGGCGGGGTGGGCAAGACCCGGCTCGCGCTTTCGGTCGCGGCGGAGGTAGCCGGCCGGTACGCCGACGGGGTGTGGTTCGTCGACCTGATCCCGCTCACCGATCCCGGCATGATCGCGACCGCCGTCGCGGGTGCGCTGGGACTCGGCGAGCAGCCCGGCCGCGACTTGACCGAGTCGGTGGTCGCCGCGATGGCTGACCGCCAGGCGTTGCTGGTGTTCGACAACTGCGAGCACGTCGTGGACGGGGTGGCGCGGTTTCTCGAGCCGCTGCTCGCGGCCTGCCCTGGCGTGAGGGTGCTGGCGACCAGCCAGGCCCGGCTGATGGTGCCGTTCGAGCGGGTGTATCAGGTCCCGCCATTGTCGCTGGACGGCGAATCGGACGCGGTCGCCTTGTTCACGGAACGGGCGGCGGCGGCCGGCCGGCCGCTCGACCCGCCACAGCACGACCAGATCGCCGCGATCTGTGCGCGGCTGGACGGCATGGCGCTGGCGATCGAGCTGGCCGCGGCCCGCTATCCGACGCTCGGGCTGGACGGCATCACCGCCGCTGTGTCCCACCCGCTTCGCATGCTCACCGGCGGCTCCCGCGCCGATGAGCGGCACCGCTCAGTGCGGGCCGTACTGGACTGGAGCCACGCCCTGCTGGAGCCGGCCGACCAGGAGCTCCTGCGCCGGGTGTCGATCTTCGTAGCGCCGTTCACCGTCTCGGCAGCGGCCGAGGTCGCCGGATCCGCGATGCATGTGGTCGCCGACGGACTGGCCCGGCTCGCCGAGCAGAGCCTGCTGGCGGTGACGCCATCCCCGAAGGGCACCTGCTACCGGGCCTTGGAGACCATCCGCCAGTACGGGACGGAACGGCTCAGCCAGGCCGGTGAGCTGGCCGGTACCCGGGCCCGGCACCTGCGCTGGTGCCTCACCCAGGCCGCCCATCTGGCAGTGGCCGGGCCGGACTGGCGGTCCCGGTTCGACGCGGTCGCCGATGACCTCCGCGCAGGGCTGAGCTGGGCGGCAAGCGAGCCGGAGCAGCGCGCGGACGCCTACCGCCTGGCCCGGCACCTGGCTGAGCTGACGTTCACCCGCCATCTGATCGGCGAATCGCAGCAGCGATACGAGCAGGCGTCCGCGCTCGCCGACGATCCCGCCGCCACCGCGTCCATGCTCCGGCAGGCCGCGGAGGTGGCGGGCTGCCGTACACGCGGCGATGACACCTACCGCCTCTACCGCGCCGCCGCGCAGGCCGCTCGCCACACCGGGGACACTGCCGGCGCCGCCGTGGACCTGGCCACCGCCGCCACCGCCGCGTACCGGTTCTCCAGCACGTTCGTGCAGCCCCCGCCCGAGGAGGAGGCGATCGCCCTGGTCTGCGAAGCGCGGGGCCTGGTCAGTGACGACCCCGCCGCCGAGGCGGCGGTGGCGCTGGCGGAGGCCGGGGTGCTCAGCGATGCGTTCGGCGCGGTTCAGGGCCCGGCCGACAACGCCGTACCGGAAACACTTGCACGCGCCGAACGTGCGGTCGAGCTGGCTCACCGTCTCGGCAACCCGCTCGCCGAGTCCGCGGCACTCGACGCGCTCACCGCGGCACACGCCTGGGCCGGTGACACATTCGCCTGCGCAGCCACAGCCAGGCGCCGGATCACGCTGCTCTCCTCCATGACGGACAAGCCGGAGACGCCGGGCGGCATCCACGAGCTGATCGACGGACTCGGCATGGCCGTACAGACCAGCCTCGGCGTGGGGAACCTGGCCGACGCCCTCCGGTGGGGACGGCAGCTGGCCGGCCATCCGGCGCTGGCCGAGGTGGGCCATCGGGCCACGAGCTGGCTGCTGGTCGCCGACGCGCTGGCGGGCAACGTCGACGAGCTGCTCGCCGCCGGCACGCGCTTCCTCGATGCGTGGCGGCGTGCCGACAGCCCGGCCAAGGCGGCCCTCGGCCCGGCGGCTGCCGCAGTGGCGATGATCCACAACTTCCGCGGCGACCACGACGCCGAGCACGAATGGCAGATGGTTCTGGATCGGCTCGGCGACTCATCCGAACGCACGTACGGCTACGGGGCGCTCTACGACGCGATGCGCATGCTCCATCACGGGCACGCCGGGGAAGCCATGGAGCGGATGGCGCCCGAGCCCGGTCAGGTGTGGAAGTGGGTGACCTGGATCTGGCTGCACTGGTACGTGGCGATACGCGCCGAGGCCACCGTTCTGGCCGGAAGTCCCCACGCGCGCGACCGCCTCGCCGACGCCCGTACAACGGTGGCCGGCAACCCGATCGCCGGCGCCATCGTGGAGCGGGCAGAAGCCTTCCTCGACCAGGACCAGGAGCGTTTGCTCGCCACCGCGGACATCTTCGAGGCCGCCGGCTGCCGCTACCAGGTGGCGCGGACGATGCTGCTGGCCGGTGGCGAGCATGCCGCCCGTGGCGCCGCCGTACTGGCTGATCTCGGGCTCGCCCCCATCACGGCCCGGACCTCCCCTAGCTACGACGGGCCGCCAACCCGGCGATCCGGCGGGTGAGCCGCGCTTGCGGGAACCAGCCACCGCCCAAGTAACGGCCCCCGCAGCGCTGCGGGGGCACGCTCAGACGGTCGCCGACGGGCTCACCAACCGTCTTCAAAGGAATTCGGGACGTGGACGGACTGACCGCCGCCCCAGTATCCGACGATGCACCGGCCGAACGACGGGTGAGTGGTGCCGTCCGGCACGGTTACCGATCCGTCCGTGGCGCCAGTCCGGGGGTTGGGCATATCCATGGTCCAGTAGCCGGTACAGCTCAGCCTGGCCGGTTGGGCCGCTGGAACGGTCGGCGCGGCTCTCGCCGCCGGTGCGGCGGCGAGGACGGCGGCGGCCAGGGCGGTGGGGATACGCATGGGCGGTTCCACCTGTCGGGAGTGGCGCTGGATGGGGACGGTCCGGCTCAGATGCTCAGCAGGTGCTGAGCATCTCGATCAGCGCTTCCTTCTCGCTCGCCTGCATGGACAGGCCCCAGTCGTGTTTGACGTCTGCCTGTGGGCCGATGGGC
This sequence comes from Nonomuraea sp. MTCD27, assembly GCF_041950495.1. NCBI lineage: Bacteria > Bacillati > Actinomycetota > Actinomycetes > Streptosporangiales > Streptosporangiaceae > Nonomuraea > Nonomuraea sp. MTCD27. Next base: position 46,281 of record NZ_JBGNUW010000030.1, read on the forward strand.
CTATGAGCCGATCGGCGCGAGACGACCTGCGGAAACGTCCCTACCGTCGCTATCGCGGTGGCGAGTGCCGGACTCATCCCCGAACGCCCAGACCGACAACTCGCGGTCGGGCACCCGCAGCCGTCACCCGCTGTGGCCCGCGGCAACGCTCTACTCTGGGGGTCATCGCACGGACCCTTGCGAGTGCAGGACCGAGGGCTCCAGAGCGGCGACGGCGCCTAGCGGGTGTTCGCATCGGGTTATATGGGTCCTCCCACTCCCGCACGGATGGGCGCGCCGCCACCGGATCATACGGCCCCGCCTTGGGACATCCCTCCGCTCTGTACGAACAAAACGCCTGCGGGGTCCCAAGGTCGAGCAGGTTTGGGCTGCAGGCCACCGGCGCGCCGGCGACGTCAGTGCGGTAAGGGTCGGCGGCCAGCAGGGCGGCGGCCGGCGCGGCAACGGCCGGGGCCAGGAGAAGACGACGCATGACGATCAGCCCGAGAGCTTCGGCCTGCATGGTTCGACCGTAGCCCCGCGCCGCGCCCGCGCCTACCGATACAGACGTTTCCGGTCGTGACTTGGGCGGTGGCTACTTCCCGGTCTTCCCTTCCCCGCAAGCGCGGCTCACCCCCCGGATCGTTGGGTTGGCGCCGCGTGGCGTCTTGCCAGGGGTAGCGCTCCGGAGGTCTACAAAATGGTCCCCTTTGGTGGCGATGAAGCGGTGGTGTTCGCGCTACGCCCCTTGCCATGCACGGAACAACCTGATGCTCTCGGCGAGTTGCGAGTGCATCGGGTACGGCAGCGCGTCCAGGGGATACGGCCGGAGTACGCCAGAAACACACCGCGTGGTGTAGAAGGGTGCCGGACTGTCAGCGCGAGCGCTGGCGGTGCCCAGCGACCTGAGCACGAAGGTCAGCGGCGGCCCCCGGTCTGGAGCACGGTGAACTCTGCGTGTGCCTGCTCGACGGCCTCGGGGTAGGTCTGCGTCTTGTCGTGCTCGGCCAGGGCGCGGTAGATGCTGGCCAGGGACGGGTTCTGGCCTTTGCGTTTCCCGGTGGGGATGATCAGGTCCTTGCGGATGTCTTCGACGCGTTCCCCGGCAGCTTTGCGGCGCAGCACGGTGTGCAGCATGTCGTCGGTGATCACCACGGGTCGGCCGCCGTGCTTGCCCTGGCGGGCGGCGGCGTCCAGGCCCTCCAGCGTGGCCTCGCGGATGGCCTCGCGTTCGGTCTCGGCCATCGCGGCGAAGAACGCGAACAGCATCCGGCCCGGCCCGGCCGGATCATAGATCCCGGCCAGCGGCCCGGCGAGCATCTCCAGCACCAGCCCATGCGCGGTCAGGTGGTCAGCCAGTGCAGTGAGTTCGGCGGCGTCGCGGCCGAGCCGCTTCATCTCATACACGGTCAGGATGACCCGGCAGTGCGGGGCGTGCGCCTTGATCTGCCGGGCCAGGGCGAGCGCGGCCTCGAACTGGGGGGGCACCTTGACCCGGGTTGAGATCTTCTCGGCGAAGATCTTCTCCCGGTCGATGCCGTGCGCGGCCAGCGCGTCCAGTTGCGACTGCAGTTCCTGGGTGAGGGCGGAGCAGCGGGCGTAGCCGATCCGGATGTCGGCCGAGGGCCTGTCGGCGTCGACGGGCGCGGGTGGCGGCGTGCCGGGCCGCCACGGCTGGCCGGGGTTGCGGTCGGCCGGGGTCGGCACCCGCAGCAGCTTGGCCAGCCGGGCCACTTTGGTGAAGCGGCCGGTGTGGTAGGTGCCGGCCACGGCGCCCGAACGCGACCGGCACGGCGAACCGGGCGTGACGGCGCATCGCGGGCACGGGTGACGCTCGACCTCATCGGCGTCACGGGTCTGTTCCGCGCCGATGGCGGACACGGAGGCTGATTCGGCGTGTTCGCAGGGGTACGGGGCGTCGGGCACGCCTCAGATGTTCTCACAAACATTTCTCAGAATCCGGCGATCGGCCGACTTGCATGAGAACGAGTTCTGAGAGGAAATCCGCCTCACTGGCGACCAGAACCGGCCCCGCGGAGCTGTCGGGTGATCTTCTCCGGCAATCGAGCGTTTGTGAGAGCGCGCATTGAGGGGGCCGCCCATGGTATAGAAGCGTGTGGCTCGCCAGTCCGGCACACGCCTTGACTGGCGAGCCACTACAGGTTGCGTATGCTGCAGCGGGGAGGCAGCGAACCCGGAGACCGATTCGGATGCACTTGCAGGCGGTGGTCTACTGATGTATCCCGATAGACTACCATTTGGTCACTCTGTGTTGATCAGTTCCGATCATTAAGGCCTGTCGTTGGGCTTACAGCTTCTCGCCAGAGCGACTTCCAGGCGAAGCCGCCGAAGCTTCGACTCTCCTTGACGGCAATTGATTCTCCTTCCATGTACATGAACACGCCGTCGACGTGCTCATCGAAGAAATACCATTGATATCCCTGATGAGAGGCGAAGTAGAACCGGCCCGCGAGGACGAATTTGTCGTCATCCGCAGCGACTAGATCCAATTCCGAGTGGATCATCACGACCGCCGTGAATAAGATATCCGTGCCTCGAAAAAGCCTCCCTGTCGAATGGCCGAATGCGCGCATGAAGCTAACGTAATCCGGAGGCAGGTTGAAATTTCCGCCAAGTGCACGGAGGCGAGCAATCTCGCTTTCCGTGCACCCAGCAATGTCGTTTTCGCGCGCGACGCCAGTCGCTAGAAGTTGTGCGCGAAATTCGACAGGATCGAACTCCCCGCCATCACGGTGTTCCGTAACCGACAATTACCTTGACTCCAGGGAATCGTTTTTGGAACTGCTCGATAACACTGCTACACGCATCGCATGGCGTACGTTCCGTGTAGAGATGGACGGTGCCTCGCAAGTTTTTGTTTATACGCGCTCCCACATATTCTAGCAGCTTCCTCTCCGCGTACCAAGGGCGAACGACGTCGCCGGCGGCCGGTTCGAAGAGAGTCCCCTCTGGCATGGTGACAGTTCCGGGTGGGCTTTTCTTCCCGCTGACAGACTCTAGATCAAAGGTGGTCCCGTCGATATCCGCTCGCCCTACTGCCACGTTTTGAGTCTTTTTCAGGGTGTTGCCCGAGTTTGCGCGGCGAGTGCGAACGTCTGAAGCGAGCCGCTCGCCATCGAACGCTACCTCCGCGACCTCGTCGGCTTTACTGAATATCCTACCGAAAGCCTTGCCCGCCCATTTTCCGAGCTTCGTAAAGGGAATGAAGCCTCCGGCCGCCCAAGCGCAGCTACTGGAGCTACCGTCCGAACAATTTATCTCGTCCTCGAAGGCGACGTAGAACCACGTCATAAAGCCGTTCTTGGCCGCATCGTAGAGAGACGGGCGCCCTGGAAGAAATGCGGGCCGAGGGTAAGAAGATCTCCGCCACCGACATCGCCCGGCTCTCACCCCTGGGCTTTGAGCATTTCAACATGCTGGGCCGCTACAGCTTCTCCCTGCCGGAGCTGGTCCGGGACGGACAACTGCGGCCGTTGCGCACGCCCCCGCCCGCCGAGTAGCCCCCTCTTGTTCAGCGCGCCGGTTGCTCCCGGTCGGGACGGCCCTCGGCCAGCATCCGGCGCACCTGCTCATGCGAGATCCCGGCGCTCGTGCCGATCTTGCGCAGGCCCCATCCCTCACCTCGCGCGTCCGCCATCGCCTCGTTCAACGCCGCGTCGGTCACCTCTTCCAGCATCACGCGCAACTCCGATAGCCGGCGCAGCCGTATCGCGGGCGCCAAGTCAGCGATCTCCCGACAAAAACGATCAACATCAGCGCGCAGGAACGCCACACCCTCAGACTCCGTCATCGGGCAAGCCTGCCCTGGTCAAACCCTTGGCGTCAACAGATGTGACACCAAGCCCGGTTGGCCGTTCCACTCCTACTGGAAGGCCGTCCTGAGCCGTGGATCAGTTTTGGGCCTGTGAACGATGGATGGGGGATGTGAGTGATAGCTGGAGCCGCCGGCCTGTGAGATCACGTTGAAGATGCGACTGTCCAGCTGTACACCGCGGGCGTATGTCTGAGGTCAGCCCTGGCCGGCGTTCTCGCCGAGGCGTCCGGAAGGACTGGGTTTGGTCTCTTTGACGGGCAGCATCATGAGGATCGAGAGGATCAGGAGGCCACCCAATATCACCGCCACACTGATCTTGTCGAAGAGCGGGAAGACGTGCAGGTGCAGCATGTGCCACAGGAAGTGGATCGCGTTGTAGATCGACCATGCGCCCCCAGCCACTGCCAGGGACTCCCGGGTCGGCCGGCGCAGCGCCCACACGCTCAGCACCAGCAGCGCCAGGTTGAGCGCCCCCACGTCGACGGCCAGATGCTCGTTGTACGGGCCGAGCGCCGCCACCCAGTGGAGTCCCGGCGCCGGGAAGTCGTTGTAGTACGACCGCGGGAACGCCGCCGCCCACACCCCCTGGTATGCCGCCGCCACCGCCAGCACCCCGGCCATCCAGCGCTTGGCCGCCACGGTCATCGCGACGCCGCCCACTGCTCGAAGGTGATCTTCCCGCTGCGGAAGTCGCCGGCCGGCAGCACGCCACCGTTCGCCATCGCCTTGCCGGCGGGCACCGTCAGCACCAGTTTGCCTTTGGCCAGGCGGCGCATCATCGATGCCATCGTCAGCACCTCGGGGCCGGCCAGCTCGGTCGCCCGGCCCTGGGCGGGGCCTTCGGCCAGGCGTACGAGCTCGGCGGCGACCTCGGAGGCGGCGACCGGCCGGCTCAGCATCAACGGCGCCACCTTCACCGGGCCAGGCACCTTGTCGAGCATCTGCGCCGCGAACTCGTGGAACTGCGTCACCCGCAGGAGTGTCACCGGGATCGGGCCGGCCAGCGCCAGCTCCTCCTGGCGGCGCTTGCCGATGTAGTAGCCCGAGTCGACCCGGTCGATCCCGACGATCGACAGGAGCACGTGGTGGCGTACGCCCGCCCGCTCCTCCGCCGCGAGCAGGTTGCGTGTCTCGGTCTCGAAGAACGCCACTGATGTCTTGCGGCTGAGTGTCGTCACGTTCGCCACGTCGATCACGACGTCCACACCGCGCAGCGCGTCGTCGAGACCGTCTCCCGTTATCAGGTCGACGCCGCCCGACCGGGACATCACCACGACCTCGTGGCCCTGCTCCCGTGCCCGCTCGACCACCAGCTTGCCGACCCAGCCGGTTCCTCCGGCCACCGCTATCCTCATTGCGTTCCGTCCTTTCTCGTCATCACGTTTCCGTACTTAATGAGTTCGACTCTGTAAACGAGACAGGGGCGAGAGGCTGTATGTGACAGCCGATCGCACCCGCTCGACAGTTAGGGTCGCTTGGCTCGTCAGCGGTCCAACGAGTCCCAGAAATCGGTGAGTACCTGGGCGCCACGGCCGGGGTCCTGGGTCATCCACCAGTGGCCGAGCCCGTCGAGGGTCGCGGTCCGCGCGCCGGCCAGCCGCGCCGTGCGGGACCGCTGTTCGTTGGTCCCGACCAAGAGGTCCTCGGTGGCGAGCAGGGCGAGGCCCGGCCGCTGCGCCGCACGTTCGAGGTTCCGGCCCAGCTCGGCCATCACCGGTTGGGCGGCTGATCGGTAGAGCGCGTGTGCGGCCCGTCCCATCGCCTCGTCCTGGCCTGCCGCGACCCGCTTCGCCACCGGCTCGCTCATACCGAACTTCACGAGCATCGTGACCCGCATCGCGAGGTCCGGGCCGAGCGGGACGGCGGGGTCCGGGCCCGTGGTTTCCGGCGCCTGCTGGCTCTGGGCGAACTCGTGCCACACGTAGTCCGGGTCGAACAGGCCGATCACATCGCTGACCCAGCTGCGCACGAGGTCCGGGCGGGCCATCACCGCGTTGAGGGTGTGCACGCCGCCCCAGTCGTGTCCGACGAGGTCGACGGGCTCGGCGAAACGCGCCAATTCGCCGATGAGCCAGTCCCGGTAGTCACCGATGGTCGCACCGAACCCTTTCGGCAAGGGCGCCCCGAAACCAGGCGGGGACAGGCGGATCGGGACGGGTCGAGCGGGAGCGATACGTTCGAGCTCGACGAGCATCGGCCCCCAGACCTCCGGCGTCTCGGGGAAGCCGTGGACGAAAACGGTTGGCATGGCGAGAGCTCCCTTCATGTTCGATCTACTGACCGGATGACCAATCTGGTCAGAGTGTATAGTCTGCGGACATGGAGACGAACACCACCCCGCGACAGCGGGCTCTTGTAGTCGGACTCGGCGTCAGCGGAACCGCCTCCGCGCTGCGGTTGCACAAGGCGGGCTGGGACGTCGTCGTCCTGGAGAAAGCGGCCGAACGCCGCCGCGGCGGCTACTTCCTGACCCTCTTCGGCACCGGGATCACCGCGGCGGAGCGCCTGGGCATCGAGGTGCCGGACCGCTTCTCGACGGACATCGCCTACTACAACGTCGATCGCGCAGGCCGGCGGCGGCGCGGCATGGGCTTCGCCGAGGCCGTGGCCGGCGAGTCACGCCCGGTCGTGCGCGGCGACGTCGAGCAGGCCGCGTTCGACGCCCTGCCCGAGGACGTGGAGATCCGGTACTCGTCCTTTCCGGTCGCGCTACGCCAGGACGCGGAAAGCGTGCAGGTCGACATCGAGGACCGGGCCGCGGGGACGGTGACCACCGAACGGTTCGACCTCGTGGTCGGGGCAGACGGCCTGCGCTCGACCGTGCGCCGGCTGGCGTTCGGGCCCGATGAGGGCCGCATTCACCGTCTCGGCTACATGCTCGCGGCGTGCGCCCTGCCCGGCCCGGTCCCCGGCTTCCGGGGCACCGACGGCATCATCATGTCCGAACTGGGCCGGTCGGCATGGGTGTTCGCCTTCGCCGACCGGCCACCGACGGTGCTGTTCAACTACCGGACCGACGATGTGGACGGCGAGTTCACCCGGCCCGCCATCGACGCGCTGCGCGCGGCGTTCGGACCGGAGCCCACGGGTGCGATGCTCGGCTGGCTGCTCGACCAGTTCGAGCAGGCGCCAGACCACCTGTTCGACACCGCCGAGCAGGTGCGGCTCGACACATGGCACCAGGGCAAGGTGGTGCTCGTCGGCGACTCGGCGTGGTGCCTGACCCTCTACTCCGGGATGGGGGCCTCCAGCGGCCTGGCCGGGGCCGACATGCTGGGCACAATGCTGGAGCGGCACCCCGGAGACGTGCCGCGGGCGCTGCGCGCCTGGGAGGCGAAACTCCGCCCCTTCATCGAGTTCCACCAGGGCTCCGGCATGGCCATGCGCAAGCTCTTCGTCCCGGCCGACCGCACCGAGTACGGGATCCGGTTCGTCTTCGACCACGTGGCGGGGACCACGCTCGGCAGAACGCTCCTCTCGGAGGCCGAGCACCGCAGCAAGGCTTCCCGGATGAAGACGATCGACATCGCCCTGACGTGACCCCGCCTCGGATCCCGCCGCACGGTAGGGTTCACCTCCGTGAACCCACGTGACATCATGCCGCCGAAGAGCGAACGGGAGGAACCACGACGGTGAGCCGGCTGATCGAACACGACTCCGTCAAGGCGGCCAGAATCCTCGACAGCGCGCGCGAGCTGGTCCTCGAGCACGGCGTCCGAAAGGTGACCATCGCCGAGATCGCCGCGGCCGCGGGCGTGGGCAAGGGCACGGTCTACCTGTACTGGGAGACCAAGGAAGACCTGCTCGTGGGGCTGGCCGCGCGCGAGCTACTGGCCTGGATCGAGACCATCAACAACCAGATCGCCCAGAACCCGCAGTCCATCCTGCCCCGCCGTCTCGCTCCGCTGCTCATCCGCACGACACTGGCCAACCCGTGGCTGCGGTGGCTCATGAGCGACGACAGCGCCCTGCGGCAGCTGCTCCACCGCCCCGTCAACCAGGAGCGCTTCGCCGAGGCCACCACGAGCGCACTGGGCAACGCGGTCGTAACCATCCTGCGTGACCACGGGATCGTACGCGACGATCTTCCTCTGTCCAAGCAGATGTACGCCCTGCACGCCGTGCTGGTCGGGTTCAGCACCGTCATGAACAACGCCGATGTCGCAGGCCCGCTCCGCATCGACGATCCCGAAACCGCCCTCGCCGACACCGTCCACCTGCTGCTCGAACGACCTCGCGACCCCGCCGCGCACGATGTCGCCAAGGCCGCGGAAGCGGTGCGGGCCCGGTTCACCGAGATTCACGACAACCTCCTGGGACTCGTTGCGGCGGGCGCCGCCGGAACCAGATGACCCGCCGCGTTCTCAAGGCCGTGCGCCTTCCTCGGCTACGGAGATTCTGCGGCCAGGGCTGGAGATACGCCGAGCATCTCTCCGCGGCCGTGCACATATAGCCGCAGGTGGGCGGGGAGGGCCCTGGCTCACTGAGGGTTTTCCGTGCGCCCAGCAGAGCAGGGGTGAAGCCGTGACGTAGCGGTGGATCTTGTTGTTCGTGAGCTCCTGATCGTGGATGAAGCCGACCGGCTCAAAACGCGAACGACCCCGCGACCACCACGACCCAGCGGCATCGACGTGATCCTCATCGGCATGCCCGGCATCGAAAAGCGCCTCGCCCGCTACCCCCGGCTCTACTCCCGGGTCGGCTTCATCCACCGCTACAAGCCCCTGTCCCTCGACGAACAGGCTCACGTCCTGGACCGCAAGTGGCCCCACCTGGGCCTCGGCGCGAGCGACGATTTCGCCACCACCGAGGCCATCGCCGCCATCACCAGCGGCAATTTCCGCCCCATCACCCGCCTCGTCGACCAGATCGAACGCGTCCTGGAGATCAACCAGCTCACCACCGTGACCAAGGAGGTCGTCGAAGCCGCCCGCGAGAACCTGATCATCGGAGTCATGTGAGACTCCCGCCTCGAACCCGCGACCCACCACATCGACAACCTCCGGCCCCGCCGCACGGCGGGGCCGCACGTTTGCCATCAAGGGCTCATGTCTGGCCACGTAGTGCCGGAGATTCCCGGCCATTTGTCGCCGGAACTTACAGCCTGCACCGCGCCAGCGTTGTCGCGCCTCTGCCCCGGCAGCGGCGAACGGGTAGAAAGTGTCGCGTTCGTACAGGTAGACGAGCGCGAGCCGCCTGCGCGCATCTGATCGGCTGGACCTATCGGCGTGAAGCGGATGTAGGTGGCCGGTTGTGGACATGCGGTGCTTGTTGACGCGCTCCAACGGGCGGGAGAACGTGAGAGCAGCTCAGGTGCCCAAGGGGGCTTTCATGGCGGCTCAAGATGCCCTGTTCAGGATCTACAGTGACGGCGCGTACACGCATACGACGATGGTTGGCCATCAGGGCGCCACGGGGGCGTTCGCGATGGACTCGGCCCGTCGGATCGGCGACAACGTTCTGGATCTGGCCGAACAGGACGCCGCCAAGGGCGAACTGGACGCGGCGTGCGGTCGGCAACCCCGCCGAACTGCCGTTCCCGCGTGAGTTAGCCGAGGCCGGCGACGGGATCGCGGGCGCGACGGCCATGCCCACGGCCAAGCGGGCAGGCCTGCGGATGGACGGCCCCACCGTGGTCAAGGGCGGGGCGAACCGGTCATCTTCACCGTGACTGAGCCCGGGACCTGAGCTCGCGCCGGCGACCTCAACCAGGCCGACGCCATCCCGGACCAACTGCTCGAAACCTTCCGCGGCACGAACGTCCCGCCGCCCGGTCCTGACCACCATCGCCGCACAAGCCGAAACCTCCCGTACCCAGCTCCACGACCAGGCCGAAAGGATCTGCCATGCCATCAACTGCTCTTCCCGCCAGCACCCTCACCAACGAAGGCACCGGCACGCTCACCCAGGGCACGCCCCTCACGGTGCGCTACTCCACCACGCCGGACCACGTCAGCAGCACGAACTGGATCGGCATCTACCCCGATGACAACGGCGCGACCATAGGGGTGAAGAACTCCTTCACCTGGAAGTACGCGCCCAACGCCTCGGGCAGCGTCACCCTGGACACCAGCGCGGTGCCCGGGCCGGGCCGTTACGCGGCCTGGTACCTCTACAACGACGGCTATACCCGCCTGGGCGAACCGGTCATCTTCACCGTGACCGCGGACACTGCCTCCTTCGTGATGCAGCACCAGCAGCAGACCCAATGGTGCTGGTCGGCCACCACGGTCAGCGTCGCGGCCTTCTTCAACCCGGCCACCGCGTGGACCCAGTGCTCGATGGTCAACGCCGAACGCGGCCTGGCCACCTGCTGCGGCCCGGCCGCCTCTGATGCCGGAAGCTGCAACCAGCCCTGGTTCACCGCCCAGGCGCTCACCCGGGCCGGGCATCTGCGCGAGACCGTGGCGGCCGCCCTGACCCTCGACCAGATCCGCGCCGACCTGCTGGCAAGCAGCCCGATCGCCCTACGCATCGGATGGGCCGGCGGCGGCGGCCACGCCGTGGTCGTCCGCGGACGCTACAGCGACGCCGCAGGCGTCGAGTACGTCAGCGTCTGCGATCCCTGGGACGGCGACACCGACGTGCCTTACGACACCTTCCGCAACAACTACCGAGGCTCGGGCACCTGGACCCACACCTACCGGACCAAGCCCTAAGGGAGAAAGCTCATGCCTTTGCACATGCCCGCCCCTCCGTCCGGCGTCCCCGAGACGGTCCGGTCCAAGCTCCACGCCCTGGCCGGCGACTCCCGCTTCTCCACCCCCGCGTTGCGCCTGGCACGACAGGACGACCTGGAGGTGTCCACCCCGCACCAGGTCTTCACGATCGGGCTCGACGACATCGAATCCGGCGCCGGCCTGGACGCGGCACGCCCGGTGAGCTGGCGTTACCTGGTCACCGCCGGCAGCGAGGTGATCGCCAGCGCCGAGACCACGCAGGACGCGGACGGCACCCCGCAGGCGGCGGAGTTCACCGAGGGCCGGTTCGTGGCCGCCACCGACAACGCCGTGCGGTCCGTACGGGCGCTGCCGCAGGTGGAGAAGGGCCCGTTCGAGCTGCGGCTGCTGCGCATCCCCGCGCTGTACCTGATGGCGCTGTGGCTGCATTCGCCGGCAGCCGATCTGCTGGTGCCGCTGGCACCCTCACCGATCGGCAAGGAGGGCCAGATCGTGGCGCCGGCGCAACTGTTCGGCGACCTCGCCCGGCAGGCCCGGGCCCGCACGGCGGCCACACCTGATCACAACGGAGATGGCGGACCGCCCACACCCTGACAGACCCGCGCCGGACTCTGCCGTCTACACGGGCGGATCCTCACGCAGGAGGAGAGATGGCCGGTGCATCACGGGGCGCGACAACGGCGCTCCGCTGCCACCGGTCCTGGCCACCATCGTCGAACAAGCCGAAACCATCCGCGCCCAGCTTCACGCCCACGCGTGACAACTCCTCGGCCTGCGCTGTCCCCCTCCGGCCGGCGCAGGCCAACAGGGTGGCGCGGGCCACCACGGCTGTGGCAGATGTCGGCGTGGTCCCCCTTGCTGCGCCATCATCGCCCGGAGAGGGCGGATGCCGTATGGCGCGATCTGGGACAGCCGGACGGCACGGACGGCGTGCTGCGCGTGAGCACACCGGCAAGGGCCGGGCGATGATGGCCGGGCTGGCGTGCCCCACCAGGGCCTGGGTGGCGGCCAGGTCGGCGCCGGAGTCGAGCAGGTCGCCGATGAAGGTGCGGCGGAAGTCGTGCGCGGTCAGCCGGGGCAGCCCGGCGGCGTCGCGCGGCCCCCACCGCGGATGCGCCCGGCGCAGCTCACAGACCAGCGCCTCCACCACGGCCGGGGTCTGCATCGGATGCGCCAGTGGAACACGGCGTGCGCGAGGCGAAAATCCTTGTGGCCGCAATAGGCCTTACTTGAGCAAGGGCTTGCTTTATCCAGCGGACGAAGGCAGTCGGCGCCTCTGAAGTGGCGATCGGTTGGCCCCGCCGCCCCCTACCGGTCTTGCATGGGGTAGTCCGTAAAACTGACCGGTGACGGAAGGTCAACTCGCCGGGCATGAACTGGCCCTCCCGCGATGTACGTGATAATGGCCGGTTATCACGTACATGAGCGATCACGACGGCGTGCTGAGCAGGCGATCCGCTCTCCCGGCCACCGCGCGACTCCCGCACGTTATCCGGTACATCGCGCCCGGGCGCTGTTCACGCCAGGCGACCGGCATGAGCGTGGCACCGAAGATCGCCGCGTTGCCCAGCGGCAGGTCACCCTCACAGCGGCCGCCTTCCTGGCCACGCCGCGCACAGCCAGCGCCAACACCCTCCACGCCTACGCCTCAGCCGTCGACCGCGCCATCGCCTGCCTTCGCCGAAATCCGAGCACCCCGGCATGCCGTCAATGCAACGTGCCTTACGTGCCTGACAAGATCATATTGCTCTGACCTGCGCGAAGAGCCAAGAACCCAAGATAACCATCGCGGCTGGCTGAGCAGGGCGTCTCACTGAGCGCTGAGGTCGCCGCGACGGCGGCGGCGCTGGGGATGGTCGAGCGTACGGTGTGGCCCCGCCTGGGTGCTGCCCCGATGCCAAGGCCGCGCTTCACCCTGTCGCAGACCGACATCGACGCCTTCAGCAACATGGGGTGCCGGGTTGCCGAATTTCGTTCCGAATTTCGCTGAACTCCTGTTCGGCGGCATGAACGGGCCTGTGGCGTCAATCAGCCGGGGGGCTGCGGTCAGGTCGCGAACAGCACGCGGGGTTCGAGGTCGAGCCGGGTGACCGGGCTCTGCTGCGGCGGCGTCAGATCCAGGGTCCAGTTGCCGAACCGCCTCACGGTGTGGGTGATGTCGGGCGAGACGGTGGCCAGGTCGTCGAGGTCGACAGGCCGGCCTTCGGCAGCGATGTCGTTGGCAGCGTCGGTGATGTCGCAGGCGGTGGAGTAGATGACGCAGTTGGCGATCAGCTCGTTGAACTTCACCACCTTCTCCTGGTGGTCGGGGTCGTTGTGGCCGATCAGCTTGCCGCCGAACATCAGCCAGTCGGCGAAGCCGTGGAAGGCTTCGTTGCGGTTGGTGACCTGGGTGATCTGTTCCCGGAGCTGGGGTTCGGACAGGTAGCGCAACAGCGTGATGGTGCGGATCGCGCGGCCGAGCTCGCGGAAGGCGCGATACAGGCGGTTCTTGCGGGAGTGGTTGCCCAACCGGCGCAGCAGCGTCACCGACGACAGCCGGTTCTCCCGGATCGAGATCGCGGTGCGCAGCAGGTCGCTCCAGTGCGTCTCGATCAGGCCCCAGTCCACTGCCTGCTCGCCGAACAGCGAGTCGATGTGGGCGTAGCGGATGTCCTCCCGCGGCCGGTAGAAGAACAGGTCGTGCCAGTTGCGGATGCGGGGCAGCAGGTCGAATCCCAGCAGCGCGCCGAGGCCGAAGACCGGCAGCGCTTGACCTTGGGTGCCGGCATGGATGGTGTCGGGCTGGATGTTCGATTCGTTTCGCAGCAGGCCCTCGATGATGTAGACCGCCTCCCATACCCCGCACGGGATGAAGCGGCTGAACAGCGCGATGTAGGTGTTGGAGACGTGCCGGTAGGCGATGCCGCCGTACCCGCCGTACCGGATCGAAGTCTCGGCCAGCAGGTTGTTCTCCCAGGTGTCGATCTGCGAGCCGTCGGCCGCGACCGTCTTACCGTCGCCCCACACGCTCGCCACGTCCAGCTTGGCGAAGGCGTTGATGACGTCCACCGACGCCTTGTCGATCTTGGTGGCGGTGGTGTGCTTGTTACCCGCCAGCGACAGCTCGTGCACGCTCACCGTGCCGCGCATGTGCGCCGCGACCTGGGAGGGGCCCAGCAGCGTGCCGTGCGCGAACGCGGTCAGCACGTACCGGGCCATGGCGTTGCGGATCTTCGGGTTGGAGCCGGAGGCAGGCCCGAAGTGGCGGTGCCAGCCCAGCAGGTAGGCAGTGCGGGTGAGGATGTCCAGCAGCGCGCGCTGGGGCAGCCGGTCATGGATGGCGGCCTCCAGCTCCAGCGCCTCGGGCCGCCGATCGGCGCCCTTACGGCGGCGCAGTACCGGCCGGCCGCCCTCCAGCAGCAGATCGGTATTGCCCGGGTAGCCCGCGTCCACCGCGGCGGCGACGGCGGCCAGCTTGTCGCGGTAGTGCGCCGTCAACGCGTTCGCCTCGGCCGGGATACCCGCCTGGGCGCAGAACGCCGGTACCAGTGGCCGGCACTCCTCCCGGGTCATGAGCTGATCGTGCAGGTTGGCGAAGGAGCCCGATCCGGCCACCGCGATGTCGCCGCTGCGCAGTTCAGCCGCCAGGTAGAAGAACACGCACACCTCCAGATGGCGGCGCACCAGCATCCCGGGCCGCTTGGGGTCCCGCAGGACCTTGCGCCACTGCCCCGCCGCGAAGACGTCCACGTTGATCGACGCTGTCACCGCGACCGGGTCACCTGCAGGGCCGGGCCGCTCCACCGTGAGCTCGCGGGGGACGAACACGGCCTTGGCGCCGCGCAGGGCGCGTAGGAACTCCACCGCCTCCAGCACGCTGCGCTCGGCCGTGGTGGCCTCCAGGTCGATCGCATCCAGCAAGGTGAACAACGCCGCCCGGTGGGAGCGGTGGTACTGCTCCAGCAGCGGCAGGTAGTTGTTGCCATGGTGCGTCGAGATCGCCTCATGCGCGCCGGTCAGGGCCTCCACACCGCCGGCCCGCTCCAACGTCTTCAGCACCAGATGCCCGGCCCGCTCCGCCGTCTCGTGCGCCGCCGTCGCCGTGGACGACGGCGGCGACCCTTCGCCGGCCACCAGATCGCCGCCTTCCCTCGGGACCATGGCATCGCGCACCGCCGACAGCACCTCGCCGAACACCCCGAGCAGGCGCTCGGACTCGGCCCGGTGGGCTTCGCGCAGCGCCTCCAGGTGATCGCGGCCCTTCTTGTGGATGGCCGCCATGCGCTTGCAGAACATGGTCACCACGTCATCGCGGACTCCTGTGGCGACCGTGTGGACGAAGCTCACCAGCAGCGTGAACCGCTTGTCCTCGCTCACCTTGCGCATGTCGGCCGCGTCGGTGACTCGCGCCTCCCCGGCGAAATGCGCGACCTTCCCCGGCGGCACACCTACCAGCCATGCCCCGGACGGCCCGATCGCGTCGATATCGCCCAGCAGCGCCAGCCGCTCCCTGAACTTGCCCAGCGACGCCGCCTGGGCCACGTCCTTCAACCGGTCGAACTCGCTGCGCCGGCTGACCGGATCCACCACCAGCAGACGGGCCAGCCGCGCCCGCGCGGCCGCATCCAGCCGCCCCGCCACCGTCTGGAAGAACCCCGTGTTGACCTCGGCGCGGATCGCCGCGGTCATTGCGTCCAACGTGGTGTAGCCGGGCAACTCACAGCGAGCCCGGACCAGTTCCTCCAGCGCCACGTTGATCAGGTCGGCCGGGTTGTCCCTTGGACTGCACGGCCTTCCGGATGGCCTCCTCGGCAACCCGCCGGACCCGGGCCGCCTCATACGACACGCCCATCCGCTGCCGGACGAACGCCCGGTGGCGGCTCGCCGTCATCGGCGCCGCCTGCCGCAACTCCACCTCATCGGCCAGCCTTAGCGCCCCGCGTACATGCGCGGCCACGGCCGACGGCACCTCAGCGATCTTCGGGAAGTACCCCAGCCGCTGATAGGACTTCAGCCACACCACCAACATCAACAGATGATGCTCATCCTGGGTGTGGCCGCGCGCCCAGGCCATCTCGGCGTCGGTCGGCGAGAAGCTCTCCACCAGCTCCCGACCCGAGACCACTCGGGCGAAGCGTGGATAGGCGGTCCGGTCGATCGAGGTCACCAGCAACCTCCCAGACCATCATCAACATGACGAAGCCCACCCTAACGATCACTCGTCAGGCCGCGGTGTGTTTCCGTCGTATTCCGGCCGTCCCCCTCCAGGGAGAACCAGCCCAACTCGTCGAACTTGTGAGGCTCGCCGATAGCGGCTTCGGCGGGATCGACCCGGACCGCGAAGATCACCGCGACCCAGTGAGAGGCCTGCTCCTCCCGCAGGACGTTGCGCACGCCGATGGTCTCGATCGTTAGTGGCCCGGTCGCGTATTCCTCAGCGACCTCCCGGGCGACAGCCGTCTCGAACGACTCCCCGTACTCCAGCGCTCCGGCGCCACAGTCCCAGGTACCGGGCTCGTCACGTGCACCGACGCCGCGTCGGGCCAGCAGCACCCGGCCGTCGCCGTCGTGGCAGATGAACACGCATGAGACGCTGGGCGTCCTGCGCACCTGCTCGGTCGGCCGGGGCGGCCCGGCGAGGACGTTCGGGGTCGGGTCGTTGCTCAACGGCAGGTTCCTTTCGTTTTCAGAAGTGATGCTGTAGCTCGGAGAACGCCCGTAGCCGCAGCACTCCTTCATCGTCGTCATCGAGGTCACTGTGCTCGAGCACCCAGGTGTTGTCGTTCGGAATGAAGACGGCGTTCATGCCCGCCTGCCGGGCGGGCAGGATGTCCGACTTCGGTGAGTTGCCGATCATCCAGGTCGCGGCCGGCGCCAGGTCGAGGTCGCGAGTGAGCCGCCGGTAGGTGCCGACGTCTTTCTCGGCCACGATATGGATGCCGCGAAAGTGGTGCGCGAGCCCGGACAGATCCAGTTTGCGCTGCTGCTCTTCGGTATCGCCCTTGGTGAGCAGGTGCAACTCGTGCCGGCCGCCGAGAACGGTGAGGGTCTCGACGACACCCGGGACGGGCTCCACGCGTCCTTCCAGGACGGCGGCCGCCAACCCGGCGACATGGCGCAACTCTGCTGCGCTCGCCGGACGCTCGCGGAGCCGCTCCAGGCACTTCTTCAGGCTGCGCAAGAACATCTTGCCGCCGTATCCGTGTGCGGCCACGTTCGCCGCCTGGATGCTGTTGAGGACGGCGCGGATCTCGGCCCCGTCGAGGGTCGGATGGTCCAGCCAGCGCACGAAGTCGTCGACGGCGCGCTCGAAGAGCACATTGTTCTCCCACAGCGTGTCATCGGCGTCGAAGATCAGCACCTGTCCCGTGAGGGAGCAGCCGTGCGGCTCAGCCCGGGCGGGCGCCGTCACGTCCACGTCTCTGCGCTGAGTGCGGTCCGCGGGTATCCGGCCCGGGTATCCTTGTCGCGCAACGCCTGCAACTCACTGCGCGACAAGGCCATGGTGAACACACCCGGCTCGGTCCCTGCCCGGCTCAGCCGCCTGCCGTCCGGGTGCCACGTGCCGCTGCCGCCGCACGATTCCCACCCCGGTCCCCGGCCGGCGAGGTTCGCGACGACCGAGTACATGCGGTTGTCCATGGCCCGGGCTGCGGCGTGGACATCGATGCGTCGCGCCTGCTCTTGCGTGTACAGGGCGGACACAGCGTAGATCTCGGCACCCCGGCAAGCCGCTTGCTCCGCGTGCGCCGGCACCGCGGCGTCGTAACAGATGGCGAGCGCGACCTGCCAACCGTCGATGTCAAGGAACTGGATCTTGTTGCCGGGCTGGAACAGGTCGCGCTCCACGCCGTGCAGGTTCTGCTTGCCGTAGACCTGGATCTCACCGTCGGGTCGGATCGCCAGCGAGGCGATCCAGGCCGTGTTGTCCGGTCCGCGGTACCCGGCCCCGACCACCGCGGCCACGCCGCACCCCGCACTGGCCTGGCGGATGACGTCGAGCCTCGGGTCGTCCTCAGTCACCCAAACCGACGGGTCGGCGAAAAGCTCCAGGTCGTAGCCCACAAGTGACAGCTCCGGGAACATGAGCAGTTTCGCACCAGCCTCAGCGGCTCCGGCCATCAAAGCCGCCGCCGAACGGGCATTCGCCCGCACATCCCCTGGCACGGGGGAAATCTGGGCGACCGCCACGATCAAGGTTGCTGAAGGCACCGCGGCATGCTATCGACCGGCATTCGGAACGCGTCTTGCCGGGGGCTGCTCCTGGCCGTGCTGTAGTCCCGGCCACCCCCAGCACCACTGCGGTGCTGTTCCTGCCGACGCCAATCGCCGAGAAGCAGTCGACGATGTCCGCCTCGACCACCCATCGGCGTCCCCGCCCGGGCCCGTCCATGAGCACCTGCAGGGCGTCGTGCGCTGAGCGTTTCGGGCGGAACCCGAACGAGCAGTCCAGCATGTCCGCCTCGAAGACCGGGTTCGAACACGATCTTCACGGCGGCCTGCACAACGCGATCACGAACCGCGGGAATTGATAACGGGCGCAACTCCTCCCGCACGCCCGGCTTTGGGATCAGCACCCACCGCGCGGGCAGCGGACGATAGCGTCCCTCCGTAGTTCGTTGGCCAGCTCGGCAACGAGGGCGAGCGCCACGATCGGACCTGCGATGTCCCCAGGTGCTGGGGGTTATGTTAGGTAAATAATTTTCATGTCTTATGCCTCGCCCTTTACAATGTAGATTTACTTCCCTTTCACTGCAGGCCCACTCTGACCGTCGACGTAGCCCAACTCTCCGCTCGCGTGTGTGGGCGCGCCGTACCACCGCTCCGCGTACAGCAGAAACAACGAGTCCTCACCTAGCCCTGCACCACCTCCTCGCCGCGTCCATCAGCGCCGCCACATCCAGGCCCGTGTCGACGCCAAGCCGGTCGAAAACGGCGGCCAGCATCTCGGTCGACGAGTTGCCCGCGCCCGCCCACAGCGCGCACAGCGACCCGTCGATCGAGCGAACGCCGCGCTCGTAGGCGATGACCGAGTTGGCGATGCCCGGCCCAAGTGCTGGTGGCCGTGATAGCCAACCCACGCCTCTCCCCCACCTCGGCAACCAAGGCCTCGAAGCGGGCCTTGGCCTCGTGCATGAGCAGCACGCCCGGCGAGTCGGTCACGTACACGCACTGGCAGCCTGCCTCCACCATGATGCGGGCCTGCTTGGCCAGTTCCTCGGGCGACGTGCGGTGGGCCATCATGAGAAAGCCGACCGTCTCCACGCCGAGGTCACGGGCCGCACCGAAGTGCTGCGGCGAGACGTCGGCCTCGGTGCAGTGTGGCCACTCGCACCATGTCGGCGCCGGCGTCGCCGGCTCGGCGCAGGTCACAGGGCGACCAGGCGTGGTTTCTCGGCCACCACCACGCAGGTGTAGCGGCCGGGGTCAAGCAGGGGCAGCTACACCAAGGCGAAACCGCTGGAGGCGTCCGAGAGGCCCACAGCGCGACGAGTCCTCCCAGCTGACCTGGAACAGTTTCACGGTGGCGTCGGGGTGTGCGTCGGTGAACATGGGATCTGATCGCCCGGCAGCAGACGCCGCGGCCCGGGCTGGTGCCTATCCGGTGCCGCTCCCCCGTGCCCGCCCCACCGGCCCTGAAACTGCGACCGGGACTACCCGACCACGACCATGTTGATGCCCGACCCGGCGGCCATCAACAGCCTGGTTCTACGCGAGATCTGGTACCAGTGGCCACGGTGGCGTCGGTCGGTCGCCGCCCCGACTATGAGGGGGCACGCGGGCGAGCAATAGTGCCGCGACAACCGCGAGCCCCCCTCCCCCCCGCGGGGAGCCCGCAGTTTCGCGCACGCCCGAGGCGCACGCCGGCCCACGCCATCAACTGTCGGAGGCCGGCGCCGAATCCTCAGTAGGAGGAAACGAGTGGCCTCTGGCTAGCCATCGGCGCTTCACTGTGAGCTGTCTTGGAGGGAGTCCCATGATCGTTATCTCGGCCGGACCCAGCGCACGAGGAGCAGGGCCATCCCGATCAGCCCGTCGACCGTCAGCAGCCCCCAGTTCAGCATCGTGAACAGGTGGACCTGGGTCTGGGTGACGCCGGGCAGTTGCCCGAGCCGGATGATCGCCAGCCACTGGGCCGGGGTGCCGGTCACGAGCAGGGTCAGCCACACCGCGATGGTCTGCGCGGCGTCCCACAGGGCGTGCAGCAGGACCACGACGGCGTACCAGCCGAGGAGCGGGAGGTTCGGCCGGGGCCGGGCGCTGCGGCTGCGCGCCGCGGCCGCGAACAGCACGCCGCCGAGCAGCGCGGTCCACAACCCGTGCCCGACCGGGGCGAGCACCGCACGCAGGGCCTCGGTCTCGACGAGATTGAGCAGCGACAGGCCGCTGGAGGTGAACAGCGCGTTGAAGGCGTACCCGGCGCTCTCGAACGCGGCGAAGCCGAAGCCCACGGCCGCGCCGAGCACCATGCCGTCGCGCGGGGTGTAGAAGGGCAGCCGGCGGGCGAGCAGCCAGAGCGCGGCCAGCTTGACGCCTTCCTCGATCGCCCCGATCGCCAGGTAGCCCCAGCTCGACATGTTCGTCAGCAGCGCCGACTCCAGGATCGAGGCGCCCAGGACGCCGAGCACGCCGCCGTACACGAACGCGGAGAAGATGCGCTGGGTGGTGATCACCGCGTCGGCGCGCCGGAACGCGAACGCGACGAACGTGACGGGGACCAGGAAACTGCCCACCAGGATGATCGTCGGCACCAGGTTGACGTTGCCGGTGACGAACGTGACCACCACGGTCGCCACCCACAGCGCCAGCCCTCCGAGGAGGATCCGGACCCAGCTCGGGCCGGAGCGCCGCGCTCTGGGCTCGTTGACGAATGCGACATCAGGGAAAACTGCCGGGTGTGACTTCACCGCGGGCTCCTTCCGGGGAGTGCTCAAGGCTTCCCCTTCAGGATCCGCGGGCCCCGCCGCGGTGTCGCCCCGGCCAGCGGCCATCCCGGCTACCGGCTGGCTGGAATCCCGGGATTCCGGTCAGCCTCCGGTGACCGGCAGATCGGCGTGCAGGGTGGTGCCCTGGGCGGGCGGGCTGTCGACGGTGAACGTGCCGCCCAGCGCCTCGACGCGGTCGGCGAGCCCGAGCAGTCCCGAGCCCGTGCCGGACGTGGCGCCGCCGACGCCGTCGTCGCTCACCCGCAGTCGCAACGTCCCCTGCTCCAGGCACGCCCGCACGGTCACGACCGCGGCCTGGGCGTGTTTGGCGGTGTTGGTGAGCGCTTCGGAGACCACGTAGTAGGCGGCCACCTCGACGGGTTCCGGCAGCCGGCCCGGCACGTTCACGTCCAGCTCGACCGGCACCGCGCTGCGGCGCGCGAGGGTCTTCAACGCCGGGCCGAGCCCGGCCTCGCTCAGGATCGCCGGGTGGATGCCGCGGGAGATCTCGCGCAGCTCGTCGACGGCCCCACCGAGCCCGTCGGCGAGCCGGTCGAGGGGTTCGGCGAGGTCGGGGCGGTCCGGCGGCAGCGTGGCCTGAGTGGTGCGCACGTCCAGCACGAGCGAGACCAGCCGCTGCTGGATGCCGTCGTGCAGGTCGCGTTCGATGCGGCGGCGGACCTGGTCGGCGGAGGTGACGATGCGCGAGCGGGATGCGGCCAGCTCTTCCCGCTGCCTGTCCAGCGTGGCCGCCATCGTGTTGAAGCCGCGCTCCAGGACGCGGATCTCGCCGACCCCGCGCTCGGGCACCCGGGCCCGCAGGTCGCCGCCGGCCAGCTGCCGCGTGGCCCCGGCGAGCCGCCGTACCGGGGTGACCACCGCGCGGGCCAGGTAGTGGGAGTAGGCGCCGATCAGGGCGACCGACGCGATCAGCCCGGCCACGCCGATGGCGATCGCGCGCAGGGCCGCCGTGTCGGACTGGCGCTGCTCGGTCCGGGCCATGGAAAGGGCGCCCGCCACCAGCGCGTCGAACTCCCTGCGCATCGTGTCCACGCGGCGCTTGCCCTCCGCGGTCTCGGCCGCCCGCGCCACGGCCCGGTCACTGCGCATGGCCCGCACCAGCGGGACGGAGTAGGCGTCGATGTACGACGTGCCCTCCGCCTCGATCCTCCGGGCGAGCACGTGGTGGGCGGGGTCGTCGGCCACCAGCCGCTCCAGTTCGATCGCCTGCCCGGGGAAGGCCGCGACGGCCGCCTGCCACGGCTGCAGGAAGCTCTCCTGGCCGGTGAGGGCGAACCCGCGCTGGCTCGTCTCCATGTCGATGATCAGACGTTCCAGCCGGTTGGCCATCGTCAGGACCTGTGCGGAGCGCTGCTCGCGACGCCAGGCATCACGCAGGTCGCCGATCGAGACCAGCAGGACCGCGAAGGCCGCGCCCACGATCAGCGCCAGCACGGCGCCGGCCGTCACGGTGCGGAGGGTGAGACCGCGGCCTGGATCGTTCCTGGCTGCGCCTGACCGGCCATCGAGCATGCCCGGAGTGTACCGATCGCGGACAAGGTCCCATAATGCCGACATGGCCGATACGCAGGTGGTTCTCGCTGACGACGACGTGCTGCTGCGCGAAGGGCTCGCCAGCCTTCTCGCGCGCTCCGGCCTGGACGTGGTCGGGCAGGCCGGCGACGCCGTCCAGCTGCTGGACCTGGTCCGCGAACGGCGGCCGCAGCTGGCCATCGTGGACATCCGGATGCCGCCCACCAACACGGTCGAGGGGCTGCGGGCCGCCGCGGAGATCCGCGAGCGGCACCCCGAGGTGGGCATCCTGGTGCTGTCGGCACACGCCGAGGCCGAGCACGCCATGCAGCTGCTGGCCAGCGGCGGCGGGATCGGCTACCTGCTCAAGAGCCGGGTGACCGACGTGGAGGACTTCGTCGACACGGCGCTGCGCATCGCCAGGGGCGGCTCGGTCGTCGACCCCGCACTGGTCCAGGAGCTGGTGTCGGCGCGCCGCCGCAACGACCCGCTGGACGCGCTCAGCACGCGCGAGCGCGAGGTGTTGTCCCTGATGGCCGAGGGCCGCTCGAACGCCGGCATCGCCCGCCGGTTGTGGGTGACCGAGGGCACGGTGGAGAAGCACGTACGCAGCATTCTCACCAAGCTCGGCCTGACCGAGGCCGACGACGACCACCGCCGGGTGCTGGCCGTGCTCACCTTCCTCGATGCCCGCTGAGCAGCTCGCGGATCGCCGGCCCCGACAGCCGCGCCTTCGGCAGGAACCCGACCGCCTGGCTCGCCTCCACCAGCTGGGCGAAGTCGTCGGCGTCCTGGGTCGAGATCATGATGACCGGGACGGCTTCCAGGCGGCCGGCCACGTCGAAGCCGCTCTCCTCGCCCAGCCCGACGTCGACCAGCGCGACGTCGGGCCGCAGCGCCGAGGCCAGCTCCAACGCCTGGCCTCCGGTCTCGGCCGTCCCGACGACCCGGACGCCCTGCAACTCCAGCAGCCGGCTCGCGGCCTCCACGAACCGTCGGCTGTCATCGACGATCAGGCAGCGCAACTCCACCTCCCCAGGCTCCCACCCCGGCAGGGCGCGGGGCATTCCCGCTAGCTGGAACCCTCTCGTGCGTACCGCCGGCGCGGTCATCGGCCCAGGCCCGCGACGAGGTTGATGGTCAGGGCCACGATGACCGTCCCGAACAGGTACGACAGCAGGGCCTGGCGCAGCACCGTCGAGCGGAACGCGGAGGTGCGCAACTCGGTGTCGGAGACCTGGAACGTCATCCCGACGGTGAAGGCCAGATAGGCGAAGTCGGTGAAGCGCGGCTGGGCCCCGCTGGGGTCGCCGGTGTGGAAGTCGATGCCCTCGCCGCCCGAGGAGTAGTACATCAGCGCGTACCGCAGCGTGAAGATCGTGTGCACGACCGCCCACGACGCCACGACGCTGGCGACGCCAAGGCCCACGACCAAGGCTTCCCCGGTTCCGGCGATCATGATCATGTAGCCCACCGCCGCCAGGCTGGCCACCGCCGCGACGACCACGGCCACGTCCGCACCCGCGCGCGTGGGATCCTCCCGGTCCACGTCGGCGGCCGTCTGCGGGCCGTCGAGCCAGGCGATCCGCGCCCAGGTGACCGCCAGGAACACCACGGCCGCCGCATCCCAGCCGATCAACGGCACGTACGGCAACGGCACCACCGCCGCGGCCATAGCCACGGCCAGGAGCCCGCCCGCGGCAGCGGTCAGCGCGGCCCGCCGTACCGAGGCTCCGAGCATCTCGGACACCCGCGTCATCAGAATCGCCCCTATCCTCTGTTCTCGTGCTTCCAGCCTCGCCGCGAACGGGCCGGCGGGCATCGCGGCCAGCGCCCGTCCGGGGATGCGGCCAGCGGTAAGCCGCCACTACCTGCTAGCCGCCAGGGCTCCGGCGGCGCGGGACGGTCCGCGCCGATCGGTGCGCGGATTACCTGATAACCCTTGAGTTCCATTGGGCTTTTTCGGCCTCTCTAGCCCCAGGACCTGGGCGTTTTTGGTTGAAGCTCCGGCTTCTGCAGACGTTGATGAGATTTCGGGGATTCTGAGGATCTGTCGTCCCTGGTCGTTCGTCTTCCTATGAGGGTGAAGGCGAGGCGGCCGGAGTTGGCGGTGGCCGTGGTGAAGGATGTGCGTGTGGCGCGTGCCCTGGCCACTGTGGAGGACCTGGAGGCGCTGGAGACCGACGTGCTGGCCGGGTTCGTGCTGGCCCGGGCGGCGGCAGGGCTGTCGGACGGGACGATCTCCTCCGACATGGTGCATCTGGAGCAGGTGCGGGCCTGGTTCGGCCGGCCGCTGTGGGAGATGGAACCGGCCGACGCCGATACGTACTTCCTGGTTGCGGCCCGATCGCTGCTCGCGTTCTGCCGCAAACGGCGCAGCATCTTCCGCAACCCGACCCGCGGCGTCCGCATCGGCCAGCATCCTGCCGGGCTCGTCCAGCGGCTCGACCAGGACGACATCGACCGGGCGATTCGCTGCGCCACCGGTTCCGTCGGCACCAGTGGATCAGCTCGTCGAACTGCTGGCCGGGGCCGCCGTCAGCCTCCTGGTGACCAGGATGGACGACCTCCTCGCGCTGTTCGCCCGCAGCGCGCAACCCGCACAGGAGAACCGATGGGAAACATGATCACCCTTTGGTCGGGCTGCTCGTGTGCTCACGTTCGGTGTCGTACGCCGGATGAGCAAGCACACCGCCGTGCTGGCCGACCTGCGCGCCAAGGCACAAGGGGCGAACGTACTCGGCGGCGAGATCGCGCTCACCGCCGGCTCGCCCATCGCGGCGTTCGAGGCGACCACGACGGAGGGTCAGTCGATCACTCTCGCGGAGCTGGGTGACCACGCCCTGGTGGGCTTCTTCTCCCCGCCCTGCGGTCTTCGCAAGGAGCGCCTGCCCGACTTCTTGCAGTATGCCGCTGGCCGCCAGGAAGGCAGCGGCTCCGTGCTGGCGGTGCTGGCTGGTACCGCCGACGAGACGGGCGAGTTGGCCGAGCCGCTCCGGCAGGTGGCCTCCGTCGTGGTCGAGCCCGACCACGGACCGCTCCAGCACGCGTTCGCGGTGACAGGCTTCCCGGCCGCCCGCTGATCTCGCGGTCGTGTCGATACGTACGGGGGGACAGGCGCTGGCGTTCGTCTGGCGAGCCGCGCCCGGCCCCATAACCGCCTACCTCCTGCTCTCCGTCCTGGGCGCTCTCGCCCCGGTGGCGATCGTGTGGCTGACCAAGCTGGTGATCGACCTGCTCGCCTCCGGTGTCACCGGCTGGTCCAAGTCGTTGACGCCGGCCGCGGCCCTTGCTGCCGTCGGCGTCGCCTCGTTCCTGCCGCACGCGGCCCGCTACCTGCGGGCGGAGACCGAGCGGAGGGTGTACCTCAACGCTACTGCCACGTCAGGCAACGTTTGCCCTGTCCGCTACCGGCACCTCGGGGCGATGTCCCCCGTCGATATGTCCGCGCGTTCGGGGGCACGGCCAGCGCGGCCAACGCGACCCCGAGCCGTCGTTCCGTCGCGAGGGAGCGGCCAACGTGCCAGGATAAATCACGTCAAGCCGTAACTCGCGTGGGCCGGTATCGCAGGGCGACCGCCCCCGACCGGAACTCACGGCGGTCCACGGGCTCGAGCTGGATGCGCTCGCGCAGACCGGCGAGCAACGTCGGCCCGTGTCCGGCAAGGACCGGCTGCACAAGGAACTCGTACTCGTCGATCAGTCCCAGATCTGCCAACGCCAGGGGGAGCGTCACGCCACCCACCCACAGGCCCTCGCCTGACTCCTGCTTGAGCCGCTGAATCGCTTGCCCCAAGTCGCCTCGCAGCAGCTCGGCATTCCAATCGACCCCGCTCAGCGTGCTCGACACGACGTACTTCTTCGCCCGGTCGATGGTCTCGGCGAACGGGATCTGCCACTCATCCATCCAGTCAGGCCACGTGTCCGTGGCCGGCTTCCGCCACGCCGACTCCATCATCTCGTAGGTCACCCGGCCGAATAGCAGGGCATCGGCTCGCTCCAGCTCAGCGGTCCAGTAGCGCATCGACTCCTCGTCCGGGGGGAGCCCTGCCTCGTGATGGCAGCAGCCGTCGATCGTGACGTTGATCGAGTATCGAAGTGGTCTCATCTCGTTGCTCTCCCTTGATGCGCGCAGCGCGTTTTCACCGGACGTCTACTTAGACGACTGTCGGCGCCATTTCTCATCGGCGCCCGATCCCACCTACTCAACACCGTCGTGATGCGAACCAGACCGCAGACCGAGCGCGCGACCAATTCGGCGCTCGGGGCGTTCAGATTCGCAACGGGACGGCGCCCATAACGCTCGACTTCGACGCACGGTGCCACGTCACCTACCGTCGGCTCAGGGTCAACGACGAACGTCGCAAACGTTGCCTGACGCGGCACTACGCCTAGCCTGTACGCCGCCGGTGACCGCTTCGTCGGGCTGCCGCGTTCCGAGGACCCCCGCTTTCTCGACCGCATCCAGCACGCCCGGTCGAGCGGAGCAAGCGGTCCCGGGGCCGTCGTGGACAGCGGCCTGGGCATCGTCCAGGCGGCGTTCACGGTAGCCGGCTTCGCCGGCACGCTGGTGCTCCTCGGTCCATGGATGGCAGTGACCGTGCTGCTCGCCGCGGTGCCTGCGCTGCTCGCCGAACTCGCGTTCAGCCGGCGGCGGGCGGAGATGGTGACGCGGACCGGGCAGGCGACCAGGTGGGAGGTCTTCTACTCCGACCTGCTGACCAACGGCCAGGTGGTCAAGGAACTGCGCCTGTACGGCGCCGGGCCGTACCTGTGGCGGTGGATGGCCGGCGAGATCCGTACGATCCAGACGGCGAGCCGTCGCATCAACCGGCGGGAGGGGCCGTCCAGGGCGGGCTCGCGGTCCTCGGCGCCGTCGTGGCCGGCGGCCTGCTTCTGTGGGCGGCGCGCTCTGCCGCGTCGGGCCTGCTGAGCGTCGGCGACGTCGCGCTGGTGGTCGCCGCCATCGGGGCGGTGCAGGGCTCGCTGGCCACGATCGTCTCGCACGTCGTGGCCGCGCACCAGGCGCTGCTGCTCTTCGAGCACTACCTGGCCGTGGTCGGCGCCGCCCCTGACCTGCCGCTGCCTCCTCTGCCAGCGCCGACGCCCCCGTTGCGGAAGGGGGTGGAGTTCCGGGACGTGTGGTTCCGCTACGGCGACGACCAGCCGTGGAACCTGCGCGGCGCGAACATCGTGCTGCCGGTCGGGCGCCCCACCGCGCTGGTTGGGCTCAACGGCGCGGGCAAGACGACCCCCTGGTCAAACTGCTCTGCCGGTTCTACGACCCGACGCGGGAGGCGAACCTGTGGGACGGCGTCGACCTGCGGGAGCCCGAACGAGCTGCGGCACCGGATCCGCGCCGTCTTCCAGGACGCCACCAGCTACGACCTCACGGCCAGGGAGAACATCGCCCTCGACGACATGGAGCGCGTCGAGGGGGCGGCCCGCCGCGCCGCGATCCACGAGGTCGTCGCTGGCCTGCGACCGATCCTGCCGCGACAGCCAAGGGGGCGGGTGGAGGGGCAGGGGCCCCTCCACCCGGGTGGAGACACTGTTGGCGAAGTAGATCAAACAGAGGCGACCCCGTGATCGCCTACGTGATCACGGGGCGTTCATGTTGGAAGGTGATTGGGTGGGTCAACATTTTGGCTCGTCAAGAACGAGGGCTCCCGTCTGGATGAGCAGGGGAAGCACCTGGTTACGAACCGCTGGGGCCAAGCGAGGTCCATAACTGTCACGCCCATCGGTCCATCCCAGAGCGGCAAGCTCCGCGGCGGCCTTCGGACGTCCGGCCAGTCTGGCCGTGAAGACCGTCATGCGCATCGGCACGCCCTCAATCGCTGCCATGTCCTCGACCTGGCCGAGCAGGTCCATATCGCGCGGCGCGACCCCGAGTTCCTCGTTCAGTTCCCGAACCAGGGTCTCCCGCGGGCTCTCCCCGGCTTCAGGCTTTCCTCCGGGTAGGTAAAACACCTCCGGCGCCGCTTTCTTGCTTACGACGAGCAAGCGCCCCTGATGGGTGACGGCCGCCGCCACCACGTTCATTACACGGTCACCAAGCACGCCTGCCAGCATTCCAGATCAGGCGAACCCGGCTGCAGCGGAGAAGATTCTCTTGTCTCCTACCTCGAGCACGCGGGCGGGGACGCCATAGGCCGCGGCGAGATGCCGGCTCGCGCCCTCGGCGAGGCAGGTTCGATGGCAGTCCAGCAGGATGTGCAGGCCGGAGCTGTCCATGAAGGACAGTTCGGCCAGGTCGGCGACCACGTGATCGCCGGGGCGGCGGACCTGTTTCAGGTAGGCGGTCAGCTCGCCGCTGTTGGTGCGGTCAAGCTCGCCGGCCAGCGCGAGCACGCACACGCCGGGCAGGTACTGGTGATGCAGCAGGAACGCCGGGGTCATCGCGCGGGATCGCTGCGGCGGGACGGGCTGCCACGGGAGAAGCTCCGGCGCACCGCACGCGCACGCGGACGGATCTGGCGGGCGTGGGGCTTGCTGCAGGACATCACCGTCGGGTACGGCTACCAGCCCGGCCGGGCCGTCGCCGGCGTGCTGGCCCTGCTTCTGGCCGGCACCCTCCTGTTCACCCACGCCACCTGCGGACCCACAGCGGGCCTGTGCCCGATCAAGGCCGACGGGCATCCGGCCTGGGACCCCTTCATATACTGCCTGGACCTGCTCATCCCGCTGATGAGTCTGGGACATGACACTGCTTGTTGACCCTGTCGGGCCGGCGAAGATCGCCACACTGGTGCTCACGGTCGCGGGCTGGGTCCTCGCCACCACGATCGGCGCCGCAGCGGCACGTGTTTCCGGGTTATCTGGCAACTCGGCGGATGATGGGGCGTACCGAATGGATCCAGTCATCGCCGAGCAACTCGGCCGCGCCCACCCGCTCGCCCGCCATCTCGACGACTTCCTCACCGATCTGGCCAACGCCGGCGCCTCCGCCCACACCCGGCGCGCCTACCGCGGCAACCTGATTGCCTTCGCCGCCCACCACGGGAGGACATCGCCGAGCTGACCGCGCCCCCGATCCGGGCGTTCCTGGCCGAGCTCACCGAGCTGTCGCCGGCCAGCCGCAAGCGCAAGCGCGCCGCCGTCGCCTCCTTCGCCAAGTGGGGCGTCCGCCACGAACTGCTGGCCACCAACCCGATGGACCGGATCGACACCGTCAAGGCCGTCAAGGACCTCGACCTGCACCTGGACGATGAACACGTCCGCATCCACGGCAAGGGCGGCAGCGTGCGCACCGTTCTGCTGGACGACCGCGGCTACGTCGCCCTGCTCAAGCTCTACCTGGCCCGCGCCGGCTACACCGCCGGGCCGCTGTTTCGCGCCTCGATCAACGGCCGGTGCGGGCCGCTGTCCTACGACGCCGCCGTCTCGGCCACGCTTCTGCTGAGACGACGCAACTGTACGCGCTGCTGGACGACAAGGTCGCCGATGCCGAGATCCGCGCCGCCCGCCCGCGACCGCGACTGGGCAGCGCGTTGAAAACCTTCACGGCCAAGAGAGACTTCACTCGCCGGATTCACCGTGGCCTTGGAGTTCGGGGCCCGTGACCATCAGGCGATCCGGTAGGCGGCGGCACCGTTGTGCAGGAAGCGGGCGCGGCCATGCCCGTCGGAGCCGACCAGGGACAGGACCTGGTGGCCGCCGGACTTCGGTTCGACGGTGATGACCGAGCTGTCGTTGAGACGGACCACCTCGACCCGGTTCTCGGACCCGCCGAGCAAGGACTCGGCGATCTCGTTGCGTGGGCGGTAGGTGAGGATCGCGCGGTCGTGCTCGCTGGTGAGGGTGATGTCGTACAGGGTGGAGCGGTAGGTGCCGCACATGCGGTCCGCGTCGATCCCTGTCGGGTTCAAGGGCGGTACGGGTAGTGGCGCCGTCTCGACGCCGGCAAGGTCCCTGAGCGCCGCACCGAAGATCTCGTAGGCCAATGGCGCACCACCCGTACTGTTGGTCAGCACGGCCACCGCCACACCCGCCGATGGCACGACGCGAAGCCATGCCTTCTGCCCCTTGGAGACACCGGTGTGGCCGACGACGCCGTCCTGGTAGAGCATCCAGCCAAGTCCCCAGCCGATGACGCCGCCACCGAAGTCCGGGACGGATTCGACCTGGGGTTCGCGCAGTGCCGCCAGCGCAGGGTCGGTGAGGTGCAGGCGGACGAACTCCAGCAGGTCGCGTGCGCTGATCGCGAGGTGCGAGCCGCTGGGCGCGCAGTAGTAGCGGACCGCCCACTCCTTCGCCGGAACGACCTCTCCGCCGGTCTCGATGTGGCCGACCGCGGCACGGTGCAGGATCGCCTCGTAGGTGTCGGTAACGGCGGTGTGCAGGCCCAGTGGTATCACCAGGCGTTCGCGGAGCACGTCGTGGAAGGGCTTGCCGCGTAACACCTCCACCAGCCTGCCGAGCACCACGTATCCGCTGTTGGAGTAGGAGAAGACGGTGCCCGGCGGGAGGAACTGGTCCGCCTCGGCGAGGGTGGCGACGAACTTCTCGATCGCGTCGTCGTTGCGACCGGTGTCGGTGAAGTGGTTGCCGTCGATACCGCCGGTGTGGGTGAGCAGGTGGCGGGCGGTCAGGAAGTCGGTGGCGGCTGGGTCGCTCAGCCGAAAGCCGGGCAGGTAGTCGCGGACAGGACGGTCGAGATCCAGCACACCGTCGTCGACCAGTTGCTGGATCAGCGTGGCTGTCCAGATCTTGGTGATCGAGCCGATCTTGAACACCGAGTCGGTCGTGGCCTCGACCCGGGTGCGCAGACTCAGCACGCCCGCAGCCTCGTCCCGGATCTCCCCGTTGGCCAGCACGGCGACCTGTGCGCCCGGTACGTCATACTTCGCGACAAGCTCGCCCAGATCCCATCCCACCCCGACAGGTTAGTGGCCGGCCTCCACCTGACCCGGGACGGGTGCCACCCTGGACGGACAGCCGCTCGATGCCGCTACGGTCGCACGCGACAGAGCGCTGATCGTCCGACCGCCTGGCCGTTATCCTCGCGCTTTCGAGATTAGTGCAATCTCGGAAATACACTCACAGATGTGAGTTTCGAGATTATGCGCTCCGAACTCTCATAGGCGTCCGGATTCACTTCCGAGATTACGAGGCGCCGTGCGGGCCCGGCCGAGGCCGCCAACGTCGCCAAGGTACTGGTGGTGATCTGCTCGCGGAGGCCGCGCGAGGAGGCG
The DNA here is from genome assembly GCF_041950495.1 of Nonomuraea sp. MTCD27. Lineage (NCBI taxonomy): Bacteria > Bacillati > Actinomycetota > Actinomycetes > Streptosporangiales > Streptosporangiaceae > Nonomuraea > Nonomuraea sp. MTCD27. The sequence continues at coordinate 77,413 of NZ_JBGNUW010000030.1, forward strand.
CCGCTGGACCGGCTGCGCGACCGGGTGCTGTTCGAGACCGCCTACGTGTGCGGCGCCCGCTCCCCCGAGGTCTGCGGCCTGTACGTCGAGGACCTGGATCTGCGCCTGGACGACGAACACACGCGGATCTGCGGCAAGGGCAGCAGCGTGCGCACCGTACTACTGGACGACCGCGGCTACGTCGCACCGCTCAAGCTGTATCTGGCCCGCGCCGACGGGGCAGAATGGACCGTCGCGGCGATCCGCGGGCCTCATCGCTGTTGCGGCAGTCGAGCCGCTGGCTGTCACCAGCCGCTGGGACATGCTGGGGGTCGCAATGTGATCGCCTCGTGGGGCCCGGATCGTGGCCTGCGGGCCGCTGGGGATGGCTCCGCCGCTCGAGACGGTTCCGTCGACGTCGTGGGTGGGGACGGCGACGGAACGCCGACCGGTGATCATGCTGGTGTGTCGTGGGCGCGGGCCGGTCATGGCACCACGACAAGCCGCCTGCCTTTGAGGTCGGTTCGCTGCCAGGCGGTCTCGATGTCGCTCAGCGGGACCTTCTCCACGTCGAAGGCGAGCTCGCCGGACCGCGTCCACGTCACGACCTGCTGGTACACCTCGTCCATGGTCTGCGGGTCGAGGCCCTTGGCCGCGCCGTAGATCTCCACGCCGGAGGTGCGCAGGCTCGATGCGGCGAGCGCAAGCTCGGTGCCGGCTGACTCGCCGACCTGGACCACCCGGGTCGGCTTGCCGAACGCGAACGACCGCGGCACCAGGGCGCGCAGCAGGATCTCGCTGGGCCTGCCCCACAGGTAGTCCACGACGACGTCGTAGCCGTCCCCCCTGGCGTCGAGGTACGCCTGTGCCAGCGCCTCGTCGGAGACCGCGGTGTTGATCAGCGTGTCGGCTCCGATGGCCCGCACCGCGCGCAACTGGTTGTCGTCGCGGCCGGTGGCCACGATCCGGCCGGCGCCCAGCAGCCGGGCCACCTTGACCGCGAGCCGCCCGGCGACCCCGGTGGCGCCCTGCACCAGCACCGTCTGGCCGGGAACGAACCCCGCGGCCGTCTTCATCGACATCGCGGTGACGGCCGAGGCCATCACCGCTACCACGGCCGGGTCGATGCCATCGGGGATCGGCATGTAGGAGCCCTGGGGCACCACGGCCTTCTCGGCGAGCGCGCCGTAGGGCAGGCGGATGTTGCCGAACCCGACGAGCGTGCCGTCCGGGAGGGCGCCGATGCCGTCGAAGGCAGGGATCACCGGAAGCCGGCCGATGTACTTCTCACTGGCGTAGTGCGCACCGGATGCGATCGCCTTGTCGACGTTCTCGACGGCGACCGCCTTGACATCGATGATCATCTCGCCGTCGTCGGCCACCGGATCGGGGAAGTCCTCATAGCGCGGGATGCCGCCGACCTCGTGGAGCACCGCTGCCTTCATCCCAGCTCCTGACCGAACAAACGGGCGATCCGCGTCTGCCACGCCGCCAGCACGCGAGGCGGACGGGCCGCAGAGTGGTTGAACCCGTGGTGGTGCCAACGATGGTGCGTGAGCGGGTGCCGCCACCCACGGCCGTGGCGGCGCCACCCACGGCCGTGGCGGCGCCACCCATGGCCGTGGCGGGCCTGGCCCTGGTGCCCGGCCGGCCGCTCGGTGTGCGCGGGAACCCCCGGAATGTGATGGGCCGCCCAGTGCAGCAGGTCGCGAAGCGAGTGCTGGTGTCTCATCGTTTCCTCCTCCGGCACGTAATTCTCTATCACCGATAGAGGACTCTATCACTGATAGAGTCCGGAAAGGAGGTGCCGGAATTGGCTCTGGACAAACAGCGGATCGTCACCGAGGCCGTCGCGCTACTGGACGCCGAAGGTCTCGACGGCGTGACCACGCGCAAACTGGCCGCCCGGCTCGGCGTACAGTCGCCGACCCTTTACTGGCACATCCCGAACAAGGCAGCGCTGGTCACCGCGATCGCCGAGGCGATTCTTGAGCAGCAGTTCCCCGAACTGGCGTCGCCCGCGCCGGAGGAACGCTGGCAGGACTGGCTGATCGGCCTGGCCGGGCGGCTGCGGAACGCGTTGCTGGCCCACCCGGACGGAGCCCGGATCATCGCGGCCTCCCAGCTGTCCCTCAAGATGGCCGCCATCTCCGAACTGGCGATGAGCACACTGGTCGGGCGGGACATTCCCCTGCGGCAGGCTCGCCTGATCGTGTTGACAGTGTTGCGCTTCACCGTCGGCTACGTCCTGGAGGAACAGGCCGGCCGCCCCGACGCGGACGCCCTGGACGGCTTCGACATGGCCGCGTACGCCACGGCGTACCCCACCGTGATGGCCGGCGTGACAGAGTACTTCCAGGATGGCCGCACCGTCGACGATCTCTTCCGCGACTGCCTGGAACAAATCATCCATGGTCCTGCGGCGCCGTCCGGCCCCACGTCCTGACCAGTCAGCCGCTCCGCAGGCGAGTGAATCGCCCCGATGCTCCTATGGTTGTCAAGTGGGTGCTGGGAGATCGTTGTTCGTACAACGGATGATCTCTTTCTTGGACTTGCCTTCAGTGGTGCGGCGGGTGGCGTATGCGCGGGTACGCGGGCACCAGACCATGCGGGCGAGCGCGATGAGATAGAGGGCGCGGTTGACTTGCCGATCACCTCCGCGCGATAGCCGGTAGCGAACGGTTTTGCCGCTGGAGGCGGGGATCGGGGCGGCTCCGCACAGGGCGGCGAAGGCCGCTGGGAAGGTTAGCCTGTCGGGGTTGTCGCCACAGGTGATCAGCAGTTGGGCCGCGGTCTCAGGCCCGACTCCGTGCACCCCGAGCAGGTCTGGACGGGCTTGGCGGACCAAGGCCTTGAGATGAACGTCGAGGTCTTCGATCTCAGAGGTCAGGGCTTGCTGCTGGACGAAGTCGTGCGCACGTGGTGGCGAGCATCTCGGCCGACAGGCCCCGAGCTCGTTGACGCAAGCAGTGCGGGCCTTCACCGCACCGGAGCGTGCCAGGTGCACGGCGCGGATCGACTCCACAATCCCGTCGCCGCCTTTGGGCAGCGCGCGAGCGCGGCCGGACAGAACCGCATCGGCAGCCTCTGCGTGCCCTTGCCGGCCTGTGCGAAGCCAGCGAGCTAAGGGGCACTGCTCTGGCGGCTACTCCGGCAGGTGATACAGCCATCGCCGATCCGCTCATCACGCCTATCCACGTGCCCGACCGTTTCCTGGCCGGCTGGCCGGGCGGGGGCACAGCGTTGGAGGGGCGCGTGGCCGAGTGGCCGGCGCGCAGCGCGACCGGCCCGGCCGCGAAGTGCCAGGTTAACTTGACGCTTCTTCCCGTCGCCGGTCATCGCCGGCTGTGGCGGGGATGGCGTTGTCGATGAGGACCGCGGCGATGGCGGCGGCGGCGGGGAAGGCGTCGGCGTTGAGGACCCGGGTGCGGGCCGCGGCGCCGTCGATGAGCAGCGCGAGCTGCTCGCCGAGCTGTTCAGGGTCGGCGGCGCCGGCTTCGCGGGCGGTGTCGGCGAGCCGCGCGGCGACGGCTTTCTTGTAGTCGCGCGCGTACTGGGATGCGGGGTGCTGGGGGTCGTGGAGTTCGACGGCGGCGCCGATGTAGGGGCACAGGGGGGTGGTGGGAGGGACGTCGAAGGCGGCGAGGAGCCGTTCGCGGGGCGTGAGGTCGGTGCGGTCGAACACGCCGGACAGAACGGAGGGGTCGAACCGGCGCAGGTACTCGGCGACGAGTTCGTCCTTGCCGGTGAAGTGCTGGTAGGCCGTGCGCTTGGACACCTGGGCCGCCGCGCAAAGCTGGTCCATGCCGGTGCGGTTGATGCCCTGCTCGCGGAACAGCTGCTGGGACGCGCTGAGGATGCGCTCGCGGGCGCCCCGGCCGCGGCGGCGGCCCTGGGGACCCTTCTCCAACTCCGACATGGGTCCATGGTACCCGAGCTTGGTAACGATCGGTGTACATAGTTTGCGTCCCGGCCGGGCGCCCCGTACCGTAAGCACACAGATCGGTGTACATAACTCCGTCATCCCAGGTGCACACGGCACCACCGACCCAAAGGAGCGACTATGGGAAAGCTTGACGGCAAGGTAGCGGTCATCACCGGCGGCACCACCGGCATGGCGCTGGCCGGCGCGAAGCTGTTCGTCGACGAGGGAGCGCACGTCTTCATCACCGGCCGCCGCCAGGACGCCCTGGACGAGGCCGTGAAGCAGATCGGCCGCAACGTCACCGGCGTCCAGGGCGACGCCGCCGACCTGGACGACCTGGACCGCCTGTACGACACCGTCAAGCGGGAGAAGGGCAGCCTCGACGTGCTGTGGGCCAGCGCAGGCGGGGGCGAGCCCGCCCCGCTCGGCGAGATCACCGAGGCCCAGTTCGACACCTGGTTCGGGCTCAACGCCCGCGGCACCCTGTTCACCGTCCAGAAGGCCCTCCCGCTCTTCAACGACGGCGGCTCCATCCTCATGACCGGCTCCAACGCCTCCCTCGGCGCCTTCCCCGGCTGGAGCGTCTACGCCGGCAGCAAGGCCGTCCAGCAGGCCTGGGCCCGCGTCTGGCTCAACGAGCTCAAGGACCGCCGCATCCGCGTCAACGTCCTGACCCCCGGCCAGGTCGCCACCGCCAAGCAGGAAGAACTCTTCGACGAGGCCACCAAGCGCCAGTTCGAGTCCCTCATCCCCCGCGGCCAGATGGGCCGCCCCGACGAGATCGCCACCGCCGCCCTCTTCCTCGCCTCCGACGACTCCAGCTACGTCAACGGCATGGAACTCGTCGCCGACGGCGGAACCACCGCCATCTGAACCGAACAACACCACCAGGGCAGGACATCTCATGAGCAACATCAGCATCATCGGCACCGGGAACATGGCCCGCACCATCGGCGCGCGGGCGGTAGCGGGCGGCAACACCGTCGAGGTCATGGGCCGCGATCAGTCCAAGGCCGCCGACCTGGCCAAGGCTCTCGGCGGCGGCGCCACGACGGGAGAATGGGGCACCACCCCGGCCGGGGACATCGTCATCATGGCCCTGTTGTACGACGGCGTCGTACCGGTCGTCGCCCAGTACGGAGACGCTCTCGCGGGCAAGGTCATCGTCGACATCAGCAATCCCTTCAATTCCACGTTCGACGGACTGGCCCACCGCGAGAAGACCTCGATCGCGCAGGAGGTCGCCAAGGCGGCCCCGGCCAGCGCCAGCGTGGTGAAGGCGTTCAACACCATCTTCCGTCATGTCCTTGAGAAGGGTCGGCCCGACGTCTTCATCGCTGGCGATAATGCGCAGGCCAAGGCACGTGTGGAGGCGTTCATCGAGAGCCTCGGGCTGCGCCCGCTGGACGTCGGAGGCCTGAAAATGGCGCACTGGCTGGAAGGAGCCGGCGTGGTCACGGTGGGCCTCGCCAACCACGGGGTGGGGAACTCGGACTTCGCCCTCAGCATCACCGAACTTCCCGTCTGAGCAAACGGTTGACGGATCACCGAAAGGACTCACCAATGAAACTTGGTTTCACACTTCCCGTAGTCGGGTTACCAGCAGCGCCGCCGGCCTGAGCGGGTTCTGCCGCGAGATCGAGGACCTTGGCTACGGCACGCTGTGGGCCGGCGATCACCTGATCCAGCCGGTCGATATGCATGGCATCTATCCGGGCAAAGAGCAGCCGTACCCGCCGTAGATGAAAGCGTTACCTCGACCCGGTGCTGCTGTGGACCGTCGCCGCGACGGCGACCAGCCGGGTGCGGCTGAATGCCAGCACGCTCTGCACCTTCTCCTACGAGCCGCCGCACCTGGCCCGGATGCTGACCACGCTCGACGTGCTCAGCGACGGCCGGCTCGAGGTCTGCGCGTAACGCAGGCGATGTCGGAGGACTGCCGACCGGCATCGACCTCACGACCAGCTTCGAGCCGTTGCCATCGAGGAAGGCGGCCTCCTCGGTGGAGGGGTGCTCGCGGCTGACCTCGGCCTTGTCCACGTACCCCTTGGCCACGACGTCGGTGAGCTTCTGGGTGGACTTGACGAAGATCGCGTCGCTGAACTTCGCCTGCCCGGCCCTGCGCTTGATCAGAAAGTCCGGCTGCCTGCGGCCCCATTCTTAACGTACCGACATCAGGAGGCACGCCGGAAACCGGCAGGAACAACGCGCTCTGCGCCAGGAGGCCGGCAGACAGCTGCGACCACTTACCAACGACCGGCACTGGCCTAAACCTTGACGGCGACCGCTGGCAGCCGCGTCCCAGCCCGATCACCACCCCCTGATCTGCCAACCCGCGCGGCACGCCGAACCGACGATCAATCGGCGGAACCACTGCTGCGGCCGGCGCCGGGCCGGCGTGAGCTTGCAAGTGGGGCGCAGGCCAGCGCAATCAGAGTTGACGCTGGCGAACACAAGGGCGGGAAGGGTGACCACGGTGCGGACCAGGCCCCGCGTGACCGCCTCCTTGAGCAGGCGGGACACGCGGGGCAGGGAGAGGTCTAGTGCGGCGGCGATCTCCGGCTGGCGGATGCCCTGCTCGTGGTACATGCGGGCGACGCGGGCAAGGAGCCGCAGGTGGTGACCTCGCGCCCCCGGACCACCGCACCGCCCTTCTCCGCAGAGTCGGACGTCCGCTTCAGGGTAGGGGGCGCCGGGCCCCGCTCATCTGCTCAGGACCGCACGGTCAGCACCACCCGCTGGTACGAGGTGAGGGCCGGGGTGCCGGCGTCCGTGCCTTGCAGGATGAGGTGGATGGTCTGGCCAGGCTGCGCGTCACGCGGGATGCGCACCCGGGCGGCGCCGTCGCGCTGGGTCAGCGAGACCGTGCCGGGGTAGGTGCCGGCGTCGGTGTACTGCCACCACGTGGCGGTGACGGCGTTCCCGTCGGAGTCGGTGATACGCCCGTTCAGCGTCACCGTCCGGCCGGGGCGGATGTCGCGGTCCAGCCGTCCGGAGACGGTGACGTCCGGCGCGTGATTGACGGCGGCGTGACTGCGGGTGGTGGTCCACTTCAGCCGGGTGGCGAAGTCGTGCTGCGCGGCGCGGAACCAGCGGGTGGAGGCGTAGTCGGCGGACGCGGTGCCGTCGGGGGCGACGTCGGTCCCGGCGCGCCCGCCCCAGCCGCCCCAGCTCGCGTCGGTGCCGGCGCGCAGGCCGTTGTCGAGGAGGTTCATGAAGATGGAGGTGTCTCCTTCGGAGATCCACGATCCCTTCTCCTGGAGGGAGGTCCACACGATGTAGCCCTTCTCCCGGAGTTGCTCGGCGGTCAGGCCGGAGAGTCCGAAGAAGTCGAAGATGTCGTCGGGCACCATCTGCTTGCCATCGCCCCACACCCGGTAGAACGACCCCAACGGGCCGACATCGGACACGTTCGCCTTGGTCCAGGCGGCGGACAGCAGCTCGGCGTCCTGCGGCAGGACGGCCCGGCGGGCGCCGTAGCCCCAGATGGTGGTGGCCATCTGGCGAAACTCGACGTCCGGCCAGGTGGGTCCGATGTACTTGGCGTAGGTGTCGTCCTGGTCGCCGAACGACTGGATGATGGCCTTCTGCGACACCTTGCGGTAGATCGCGGGCCAGGAGGGCGTGTGCTCGTACTGGTCCTTGATGGACTTCAGGGCGCGGGCGATCGTGCTCTGACCCGCCCCGGTGAGCAGGTACAGAGGGCCGGGCTCGTCGTCGAGGAGTTTGCGCTTGATGAGGCCGGAGCCGGGAGAGTCCTTGGAGATGTCTCCGTCGAACTCGATGTTGCCGTCGAGGATCTTCGACTTCAGCTCCTGCGGGCTCGGGTAGCCCTTGGCGTGCGCCCGCAGGTTGGGGTACGCGTGCGCGTACAGGTCGACGGCCTCGTGGATGAAGCGCTCGCCGGGCTTCCACCGCCAGGACGTGCACGGGCAGAGGTTCAGCCCTGGCCTGTCGTACTCGCGGCCGGGGACGAACCACGTGGTGCCCTTGCCGTCGCCCGCCCAGTGCACGCCGCTGCTGGCGTACAGCAGCCCTTCGGTGTCGAACTCGTTGCTGTAGAGCAGGTAGCGGATCAGCGTGTTCTGGTCGTCCAGCTCGGGGTCGTGCATCAGGATGACGCGCGGCCTGCGGTCCCCTCCCCCGTGATGTGCGGCGTCGGCTCCGGCGGGCGGCGCCGCGCCGCAGGTGACGATGACGGCCAGCGCGCAGGTCAGCAGGCGGCCCAGTAATGTCGCGGTCGGTCTCATCGGATTCTCCGCTCCTCGGGCTCGGGTATTACTTCCTGGCGAAGACGCCGAAGTCGTCGGCGTTGTCCTTGGTGACGAGCTCGCAGTCGATGGACTGCTTCTCCTCCTTGCCGGTCTTGCCGGTCTTGATGAACTGGTCGGCCTGGTCCACGGCGCTGGTGGCGCCGAGCGCGGCCGGCTGTAGCGCGGTGGCGTGCATCTCGCCGGCCTTGATGGCGGCGATCGCGTCGGGGCTGCCGTCGAAGCCGACCACCGTGACCTTGTCCAGCAGGTTCGCTGCCTTCAGCGCGGCGACCGCGCCCAGGGCCATGGTGTCGTTGCCGGCGATGACGCCCTGGATGTCGCGGCTCTTCTGGATGATGGTCTCCATCTTGGTGAACGCCTCCTGCTGGTCCCAGTTGGCGCTCTCCTTGGCGACCTGCTTCATGTCGGGGTACTGGGAGATCACGTCGGCGAAGCCCTTGGAGCGCACGCTGGCGTTGGTGTCGGACTCCTTGCCGACCAGCTCGACGTAGTTGCCCTTGCTCTTCATCGCCTCGACGAACGACTGCGCGGCGAGCTGGGCGCCCTGGGAGTTGTTGGAGACGATCTGCGCCTTGGCGATGCCGGTGGCGTTGATCTCCCGGTCGATCAGGAAGACGGGGACGCCGCCCTCGGTGGCCTTGCGCACCGGGCCGATGGAGGCGTCGGCGCCGGCGTTGTCCAGGACGATCGCCTTGGCCTGGCGGGAGATCGCGGCGTCGATCAGCTCGCTCTGCTTGTTGGGGTCGTCGTCGTGGGAGGCCACGGACGTCTGGTAGCCGAGCTTCTCCGCCTGCGCCTTGGCCGCGTCGGCCTCGGCCTTGAAAAACGGGTTGTCGTGGGACGGGGTGATGATGGCGATCAGCCCGCCGGCCGCGCCGGTGCCGCTGCCGCTGCTCGCGGACGCGCTGGTCGAGGGCTGCTCGGCGCCGCCGCCGCAGGCGGTCAGAGCGGCGCAGCCGATGGTCAGGGACAGGGCCATGGTCAGGACACGGCGCATGGTGGTTCTCCTTGCGGGGGGTGGTGCTACTTAGTCGTGGTGCTTGGTCGCGGCGACCGCCGCGGCGGCGGCTCCCCGACGTTTGAAGCGCTGCTGGCCCTGGTCGAGCATGACGGCGAGGATGATCACGGCGCCCTTGATGAGGATCTGCCAGAACGTCGACACGCCCAGGATCACCAGGCCGTCGGCGAGGAAGCCGATGACGAACGCGCCGACCAGGGTGCCGCGCACGGTGCCCCGGCCGCCGCTGAGCGCCGCGCCACCGATGACGACCGCGGCGATGGCGTTCAGCTCGTAGGTCTCCCCCGCCTGCGGCGCGGCTGAGGTGAGCTCTGAGGCGATGATGAGCCCGGCGACGGCGGCGCACGCGCCGGAGATCACGTACACGATGGTCTTGACCCGCCGGATCGGCACCCCGGACAGGTCGGCGGCCCGCTCGTTGCCGCCGGTGGCGTACAGCCAGCGGCCGAACGGGGACTTGGCCAGCAGCAGGGTGGCCAGCGCCGCCAGCGCGATCATGATCCAGATCGAGGTCGGCAGGCCGAGCGGGCGGCCGCTGCCGAGCAGGCCGAAGCCGGTGTTGCCGAGGGCGGGGTGGCCGGCCAGGTTGGGGTAGGTGGCGCCGTCGGAGATGAGCATCGCCGCGCCGCGGGCCACGTACAGCATGCCGAGGGTGGCGATGAACGGCGCCACGTTGAAGCGGGTGACGAGCAGCCCGTTGACCGCGCCGACGGCCATGCCGACCGTCACGCACAGCACGATCACCACCCACACCGGCGGGTAGGCGATCACGCCGCCGACGTGCAGGCCGCCCAGCAGCTCACCAGCCACGACCCCGGACAGGCCCACGATCGAGCCCACCGACAGGTCGATGCCGCCCTTGAGGATGACCAGCAGCATGCCCAGCGCGATCACGGCGTTGATCGCCACGTGCTTGGTCATGGTGATCAGGTTCGGCACGGTCAGGAACGCGTCGGACAGCACGCTGAACACCACGATGAGCACGGCGAGCGCGATGAACGCGCGCAGCTCGAAGGCCACGTTGAGCACGGACAGCCGGCGTGCCGTGGCGGCGGCCCGGTCCGGGCGGGCTGTCTCGGCCGCCGGCCTGGACGCTGTCGAGGTCATCGGAGCGCACCTCCGTTCGTGGCGCCGTCGGATACGCGCATGAGTTCCTCCCGATCGATCTCTCCGCGCCGGTACTCGCCGACGACGGCGCCGCGGGCGAGCACGAGCAGCCGGTCGGGGATGTGCAGTGCTTCCTCGGCCTCGGAGGTGGTGAACAACACGGCCAGCCCGCGGCGGGCCTGAGCGGCCATGAGCTGGAAGATGTCGGCCTTGGCGCCGACGTCCACGCCGCGGGACGGCTCGTCCAGCAGCAGCACACGGGGCCCGGTCAGCAGCGCCTTGCCGATGACGACCTTCTGCTGGTTGCCGCCGCTGAGCGAGCCGATGGCCGCCTTGGCGCCGCTGGTCTTGACGGTGATGTCGGTGATGACGCGCCGCACGGCCTCGCCCTCGCGGGCGGCCGAGACGAACAGCCGCCGCACGTACTGGTAGAGCCCGGCCAGCGACAGGTTCTCGCCGACGGTCATGGTCTGCACGAGCCCGTCGCGCTGCCGGTCCTCGGGGACGAGCACGAGGCCGCGCTGGATGCGGTCGCGGATGCCCGCCCGCGTCAGCGGCTCGCCCGCCAGGACGATCTGGCCGGACGCGGGCGAAAGGCGCCCGGCGAGTGCTTCGAGCAGCTCCGTGCGGCCGGACCCCATGAGCCCGTAGACGCCGACGATCTCCCCGGCGCGCAGGGTCAGGGTCACGCCGCCGACGGCGAGCCGGTCGGGGTTGCCGGGATCGGTCACGACCAGATCGCGCAGGTCAAGGACCGGCTCCCCCGCCTGTGACTCCCGGTCGGGGAACAGGGTGTCCTGATCGCGGCCGACCATCTGCTCGACGATCCAGCGCAGGTCCACCTCGGCCGCCTCGGCGGTGGCCACCAGCGTGCCGTCACGCAACACCACCACGTCGTCCGCGATGTCGAGAGCCTCGTCCAGGTGGTGGGAAATGTAGACCACGGCGACCCCACGCGCCGTGAGGTCACGGATGACCTTGAACAGCACCTCCACCTCGGGCGCGGTGAGCGCGGAGGTGGGCTCGTCCATGATCAGCACTCGGGTGTCCTGGAGCAGGGCCCGCGCGATCTCCACGATCTGCTGCTGGCCGAGCCGCAGGTCGGCCACCAGCGTGTCCGGGTCGAGGTCCTCCTCCAGGGTGCGCAGCACGGCGAGCGCCCGCTCGCGCTGCGCCCTGCGGTCCACCGCGCCGAACGGGGTGCGCAGCTCACGGGCCAGGAACAGATTGTCGGTGATGCTGAGGTTCGGGCACAGACTCAGCTCCTGATGGATGATGGCAATGCCCAGGTCGGCGGCGTCCCGCGAGGAGGCCAGCCGCACCGGCCTGCCATCCAGCTCGACGTGGCCGGTGGTGGGCTGCTCGATCCCGGCCAGGATCTTCATCAACGTGGACTTGCCGGCGCCGTTCTCCCCGAACAAGGCGGTGACGCGGCCGGGCGCGACGGCGAAGTCCACGCCCTTGAGCGCGTGCGTCCCGCCATAGACCTTGGTGACCTCGCGGGCCCGCAGCATCATGAGATCTCCACTGGGGTGATGGTCACCGTCTGCGGGGTGAGCAGGGTGAACGCGCCGGTGAAGGTGATCTCCTTGCCGTCCAGCGCCGCCACGTCCAGGCCGTTGAGCAGCTTGGCGCGCAGCTCGTTGTTCAGCGCGGTGGCCGCGTCGGCGTACTCGACCTGGTTGGTGAACTGGCCGAACGTGATGAACCCGGCAGCGTCGCGCAGCGCGGTGCCGTTGATGGCCGGGCCGATCTGCAGCGACACCCGCGTGCCGTCCGGCACGCCCTCGACGGTGACCGGCAGCAGGCCCGAGCGGGACTTGCCGGCCTCGCCCCTGCCCTTGACCGCGAAGGTGTACGGGCCGGTGCCCTGGCGCCTGCCGTACTTCTGCCCGGCCGCGTCCTTGTCGCCGGCCAGCGCCTTGAGCAGGACGGGCAGGTCCACGGCCGACTGCTTGATGGCCGGTACGACCTTGGCCTCGTAGTTCTGCGCGCCGAACGCGGCCGGGTCGAACTTCGCGGGCGCCGCCGCGGCGGCCGTCTCGGCGGTGCGGTACTCCGTGTCCACCGCCATGAGCACGACCAGCGCGGCGACGGCCGCGGCGGCGATCCAGCGGGCCGGCACCCTCGCGGTCATGTGATGCTCCTTTCCTCGTCGGGCCGGGCCCGGCGGACCGCCTGCCGCCAGGCGGCCTGCCGCGCCCGGCGGTAGGGGTCGTCCGCCGCCGGCCGGAACTCCTCAACCGGCCGTGGACGGCGCTGCAGTTGCTCGGTCGTCCAGAGCTTGGCGGCGAGCCCGGCGGCGTCGGCCACGCCGAGCGCGGACAGATCGTGCTCGCCGGAACGCGCGACGGTCCGCCCGCTGAGGTCGGCCTGTGTCTGCATGAGCCGGGCGCTGCGGGTGAGCCCGCCGTCCGCCATGAGAACGCCTACCTGCCCGACCGCCTGCTCGATGGCGGCCACGACGTCCTCGACCTGGAAGGCCACGGCCTCCAGGGCGGCGGCGGCGAGCTGGGCGCGCCGGGTGCCCAGGGTGAGGCCGGTGACGACGGGGGTGGCGTCCGGGTCCCACCAGGGAGCGCCGAGCCCGCCGAACGCGGGCACGAAGTACACCTCGCCCGGGTCGGTGTCCTCCGCCTCGGCCAGCAGGGTCTCGGCGGGCACGTCCAGCAGCTCCGACAGCCAGGTGATGGTGCGGCCGGCCGCGCGGATGTTGCCCTCGACCGCCGGTACCGGACCGTTCCCGATGTCCCAGGCGATGCTGCGGCACAGCCCCTCCGATCGTCCGCCGCCGATGGCCATCACCGACGAGCCCGTCCCGTAGGTGGCCTTGACCACGCCAGGCCGCCAGCCGGCGTGGGCGAACATCGCCGCGTGCGAGTCACCCATCACCGCCAGCACCGGAACCCCGTCGGGCAGCGGCGCCAGCCCCCGGACCGCGGGGAACGGCCCGCACGAGGGCACCACCCGCGGCAGCACCTCGGCCGGCACCCCGAACAGCTCCAGCAGCCGTGAATCCCATGCCCCGGCCTGAACGCCGAGGAGCTGGGTGCGGGAGGCGTTGCCGACCTCGATGAGGTGCTCGCCACCGAAGCGGCTGAGCAACCAGGAGTCAACGGTGCCCAGGCACAGCTCCCCTGCCCGGCTACGCTCCGGATCGTGGGTGTCGAGCAGCCAGCGGGCCTTGAGCGCGGAGAACATGGGGTCCAGGGGCATGCCACTGACCGCCCGCACGAGCTCGGCCTGATCGGCCAGCTCGTGGCAGCGGGCGGCGGTGCGCTGGTCCTGCCAGCTCAGCAGCGGCCCGAGGGGTTCGCCGGTGCGGCGATCCCACAGGACAAGGGACTCGCGCTGGGTGCTGATGCCCACGCCGGCGACCCGTGCGGCGTGCTCGGGGGTGACACAGCCGGCGACCGCCAGCCGCACGCTCTGCCACAGCTCTCCCGGGTCCTGCTCCACCCAGCCGGGCCGGGGCTGGGTCTCGGCGAGCGGGGCGGACGCGCGGGAGACCACGCGGCCTGTGTCGTCCACGAGGAGGGCCTTGGTGGAGCTGGTGCCCTGGTCGATGGCCAGGATGAGCGGGCTAGCCATGGCGCAGCAGGTCTCGTGCGGAGGCGGCGATGCCCTCGGGGGACATGCCGTAGCGGTCGAGCAGGAACGCCGCCGATCCGGTCGGGGCGAACTCGGGGATGCCGAGAATGGTGACGCGGGCCGGATGGTGCTGGACGACGGTCTCGGCGACGGCGCCTCCGAGGCCGCCGGCGATGGTCGACTCCTCGACGGTGACGATACCCGCGGTCTCCCGCGCCGCCGCCACGACCGCCTCCGCATCGAGCGGCTTGACCGTCGGCATGGACAGCACACGCGCCGAGATGCCTTCAGCTTCCAGCTGCTCGGCGGCGACCAGCGCCCGCCACAGCACGGTGCCGTTGGCGATCAGCGTCACGTCACCGCCGTCGCGCAACGTCACCGCCCTGCCGGGCACGAACGCGTAGTCGTCCGCGTTCACCTGCGGCACGCTCATGCGACTGACCCGCACGAACACCGGCCCCTCCACCCGCGCGGCCCAGCGCAGCGCGGCGCTCGTCTCGACGGGGTCGGCCGGGACGATGACGGTCAGGTTGTCGATGGCCCGCAGCCAGGCGATGTCCTCGATCGAATGGTGGGTGGCGCCCAGCTCGCCGTAAGCGACGCCCGGGCTCATGCCGCACAGCTTGACGTTGTGGTTGGAGTAGGCCACGTCGGCCTTGATCTGCTCCAGTGCCCGGGCGGTCAGGAAGCAGGAGGCCGCCGACACGAACGGGATCCGCCCGCCATTGGCCAGCCCGGCGGCCACGCCGACCATGTCCTGCTCGGCGATGCCGACGTTGATCAGCCGGTCAGGGAAGGACCTGCGGAAGCTGGTCAGCTTGCTGGAGCCGACCGAGTCGTTGACCACGCCGACGATCCGGTGGTCCTCGTGCGCCAGCTCCGACAGGGTCGCCACATAGGCGTCCCGGCAGTCGAAGCGGGGCAGATCGGCGACCGAGGCTCGCGGCATCAACGCTCCTTCTCCAGTTCGGTCAGCGCCTGCTGGTATTCGGATTCGTTCGGCACCTTGTGGTGCCAGGCGACGTTGTTGCTCATGAACGAGATCGGATGTCCCTTGTGCGTGTGGGCGATGACGAAGGTGGGCTTGCCGGGCCGGAACGGCACCGATGACAGCACGTCCAGCAGCTCGCCGTGGTCGTGCCCGTTGACCTCGACCACGGCGAAGCCGAAGGCGGCGGCCTTGTCCGCGAGCGGGTCGAGGTCGTTGGTCTCCTTGACGGTGGCGCCCTGCTGGAGGCGGTTGCGGTCGACGATCACGGTCAGCCGGTCGAGCTGGTGCTGGGAGGCGGCCATCATCGCCTCCCAGTTGCTGCCCTCCTGCAGCTCGCCGTCGCCCACCAGCACGTACGTACGCCGCAGCGACACATCCAGCTTGGCCGACAACGCGTGCCCGACCGCCACCGGCAGGCCGTGCCCGAGCGGCCCGGTGTTGGCCTCCACGCCCGCCACCTTCGTCCGGTTGGGATGACCATTCAGCGCCGACAGCGGCTGCAGAAAGGTCGCCAGCTCGGCAACCGCCAGGAAGCCGAACGCGGCGAGGGTCGTATAGAGCGCACCCGCGACGTGGCCCTTGCTCAGGATGAAGCGGTCCCGCTCGGGGTCGGTGACCCGGTCGGGGCTGATGTCCAGCACCGCCCCGTAGAGAGTGGCGAGGACGTCGATGGCGGAGAAGTCGCCGCCGATGTGCCCGGCCCGTGCGTGGTGGATGAGCTTGAGGTCCTGGATGCGGATCTGCCGCGCGGCCTCGGCGAGGTGCGCGACCTGCTCCGCGCGGCTCGCATGCCGGTCCAGCCTGCCGAACACCGGCAGGGTGACATGGCTCTGGACGGCCTCAGCGAGCTCGGTCATGCGTCCTCCAGCCCGGTCATCGAGGTCAGCAGCGCGTTCTGAACCAGCCGCTGGGCGGCCAACGCGTCGTGCGCGGCCTGGGCCCGGGCGAGCGCGTCGTCGTCCAGAACGTCCAACGCGCGGTGGATCGCCTTGAGGAAGCGGATGGCCTGCTTGGCGGCTTGGACGCTGTCCTCTCTAAAGGGGAACTGGTCGAGCTGCCACACGCCATCCCAATTGTTCTTGCGCAGGGTGTGGAAGAACTCGAACGTTTCCACCAGGTGCACCGAGCCGACGACCATGTCGTCGTCCCAGCCGCGCATGTTGTCGTTGACGTCGATCGCGAACAGCCGTCCGTAGTCGATGGCGAGCTGCGCGGCGTCGGCCGGGGTCTCCTGCCCGTACAGCGAGTGGCCGAAGTCGAGCAGGATGCCCAGGTTGGGCAGGCCGATGCGTTCGATGCCTAGCAGGGTCCGGGCCACGCTCGGGAAGATGATCTTCACACGTGGTTCGCGCGGCTTGTACTCGATCACATAGTTGATCTCCGGGTGCGCCGAGCACAACTCCTTCAGTCCGTCGAGCGCAAGCTTCCACACGTCGTGGTAGTTCACCTGGAACGGGTAGTCCCAGCCGTCCTGGCCCGGCCACAGCTTCACGTACGAACAGCCCAATTCCAGCGCCACCTCGGTGGCGTCGTGCATCAACGCCAGCGCATGCTTGCGAACCGCCGGATCGGGGTTGGTGAACGAGCCCTTCACGAAGTCCCGCGTGTAGATCTCGGGGGTGACCGCGATGGCCGTCAAATCGTTCTTGGCCAGCGCGGCCTTGACGTCGTCCAGCGTGCCGTCGAAGCCCACGAACGGCCAGTTCAGGTCCACCACCGACAGCTCGCCCACGGCTCCGGCGCGGTCGATCTGCTCCAGCAGGCCGACCGGCGGCCCGTACCCGTCGGTGGCGTAACGGTCCTTGTAGGTGGCGAAATGCCAGATACCAGCGCCAAAAGTCGGCATATCCGTCATGTTGATCACTCCTCGTCAGTCATCCCGTGATGGCCTGGTGCGTCAGTTGGGTAGGTGTGCTAGGCGTGCTCGCGCCCGAAAGCCCGGATCTTGGCGAACATGTCCGCCAGCAGAAAGCGCACGTCGATCTCCTCGACGACCCCGATCAGGTGGCCGGAGCCGGGCAGGCAGGAGCCGTCGGCGCTGAAGCGGGGAGCGGGTCTCGTGCGAACGTTTCCACTCATCGGGAAGAGCATCAGCGCGATGGCGGGCGAATCGCCCAAGGAGCGGGACTCGATCGGCTCGGGGTGATAGACGGCGTTCCACTCGTGCAGTTGCTTGATGAGGTAGCGGCCCAGCGTGCCGCCGCCACCGATCTTCTCCTCCAGTTCGGCGTAGCTCACCGACACCTTGGTGTAGACGTCGCGCGGCACCTGCCACACGGTGATGCCGGAGCCGAAGACCACGTTGGCGGCGTGGATGTCGTTGGAGAGGTTGAACTCGATTCCCAGGCCCTCGTCGTAGCCGCGGTAGCCAGGGCCGCCGATCCAGATCACGACCACCGGGCGCCGCACCAGCCCTGGGTCCAGCAGGATCGCGGAGGCCATGTCGGTCAGCGGACCAAGAAAGGCCACATAGAGCGGATCATCCTGTGTCGCGAGCTTCGATTCCTCGATGATCAACTGCGCGCCGGGCGAGTCCACCGGGGTGCGCTCGTCCGGCAGGGCGGTCGCCGCGCCGTCGGCCACCGTGACGGAGCCGGTCAGGTGGAGCAGGTCGAGCAGAAGGTCGATCTCCTCGCGGGACTCCTCCATACTCCGCTGTGATCGCCGGGTGCCGAAGTGGGCCGGGATCAGTCCCCTGACGTCGAACGTGGGTGACAACAGCCCATGGACGATGGCGAACTGGTCATCGGCTTCGTTCTTGGCGTCGGTGTTGATGATCACCCTGCGTTGGCGCATCGCAGTCTCCAAGTAGTGCATAATTATGCGATAGCGCATAATATTCCGTGTCCGTAGATTGGCTGATCCGCGCATGTCTGTCAATAACTCTGAGCAACCTTCCACAGTGCGAACCGCGTGTTCTCGCCGAAACACGCAGCCCCGGCCTGCCTGGCGCGCAGGACGGCGCGCAGAACGGAGCGGATCAGGCAGCAAGAACCTGGCCCCTGCGTGCACGACGAGTGACCTCGCGGATGGACAATGTTGGGCGATGGCACTCCGCGACGACGAAGGGGACGGATCCTGATGGCTGTCCAGGCGAGCGGCGCCGGCCGATCCGCCTCCGACGGGCGGGTGCGGCTGATCACCAAGGTCGCGCACATGTACCACGAACAGGGCATCCGCCAGGCCGACATCGCCGACGCCCTGCACATCTCCCAGACAAAGGTGTCCCGGTTGCTGAAGCGGGCCGGCGAGATCGGGATCGTGCGGACGGTGGTCGTCGTCTCCCAAGGCGTACACCTGGCCCTGGAGCAGGGCCTGGAGAGCCGGTACGGCTTACAGGAGGCCGTCGTCGTCGACGTCGACGGTGACGAGTCAGAGATCATCGCCGGCATCGGCTCTGCCGGAGCGGCCTACCTCGAATCGACCCTGGCAGGCGGGGAGCGAATCGGCATCTCGCCGTGGAGCCAGACGCTGCTGTCGGTCGCCGATCGGCTGCACCCGCTCCGCGTGGCCGGCGCCGACCGCGTCGTCCAACTCGCCGGCGGTGTCGGCGAAGGCGCCGTCCAGGCCAAGGCCAACCGCCTGCTGAGCCATCTCGCCGAACTGGTCGGCGCCGAACCGATCTACGTCCAGGCTCCCGGCCTGGTCAGCACCGCCGAGACCCGCCGGAGCCTGGTCACGGACACGGCCATGCAGTCGATCACCAAGGAGTGGCAGAGCCTGACCATGGCTCTGGTCGGCATCGGCAGCGTGCAGCCCTCGCCACTGCTGCGCGACAGCGGCAACGCCATCGCCCCCGCCGACCAGGACCAGCTCATCGCCGCCCACGCGGTCGGCGATGTCTGCCAGCGGTACTTCGACAGCGCAGGCGAGCTGATCCACAGCGACCTGAACAGCCGCGTCGTCGGCATCGACCCGGAGGTCCTGCGCACGATCCCGCGCCGCATCGGCATGGCCGGCGGCGAGCGCAAGCACGCGGCCATCCGCGCGGCGATCAGCGGCGGCTGGGTCAACGTCCTGATCACCGACGTCGCAACCGCCCGCACGCTGCTCGACGAACCCTCCCAGGGATGAACGACAAACAGCAACATGCCGGATGAGCGGATGTATGCGAGCGCCAGGGCAAGGGCCAGTGGCAGGTCTCGCAGGTGTTCGGCTATCGAATTCGCCTTTTGCCGGGTGAGCTGCGAGAACCGGCCGGTGATGAGTGTGATGCTGTCGTTTCGGACGAACGACTCGACGCGGCGTGCGGTCCCGACCTGTTCCCGGCGAGCATCCCGGGTGGTGAGAACCACGTGCCCGCCGCCCGGCGGCAGGAAGTCCTGCAGTGTCTGCGGGTGTTCGGCGTTGTCAAAGACCAGGAGGTAGCGAGTCGATTCTTCGTTTCGGCGCAGCGTATCGAAGACGTGCTGGACCCCCACGTCTGACAGGTCCAGCTGTTCGGCGAGGGGGCGAAGGCGGAACCGATCAGGGCCGGCTCCTGTGCCCGAATCCACCAGATGACGTCGTGAACGTTTTGTAGCAGTATGCATACCCCGGAGCGATTTGGATCCTACCCGTGCCTCCATGGCCGATGAGGCATACGGGTTTGGAGGTCGCCGCGCCGTTCAAGAGGTGCTGCGCAGCCGCGCGACCCCATCGGGGGTTGGTCGCGGCGCCGAAGCGCAGCAGGTCGGCGACGCTCCACCGGTGATACAGCGGCTTGTCCTGGGCGACGAACGCGACCGCGGCCCTCTCCAGCGGCCGGCCGAAGACCTCCGCACGTCCCGTGGTGTGCGTCAGCAGGCCTGATACCAGTTCAGCAGCGTGGACTCGCCTGCCCCGTTCGGCCCGACCAACGCGGTCCTGACCCCGGCGGGCACCGCGATGGTGGCCTCGCGCAGCGCCCACCGCTGCCGGTAACGCTTGCCCAGGCCACTGGTCTCCAGTGCGTTCACCGCTCCTCCCGGCCGGTCAGCTCGTGCATGCGGCGCAGCAGCGCTGCGCGGCGGGCATGGGCGCGCACCGCCAGCGCCAGGGCCACAGCGACGAACACCCCCCCCCCGACCGCCAGGGCAGGCCCCGCCCCGGTGCCGCGCCGCACGGCCACAACGGTCACGATCGCCGTGGTGGCCAGCGAGGCGGCCAGGGCCGATCCAGGCGGCGATCACCCGATCGGTGGCGAACAGCGGAGCCCGGCGCGTCAGCAGCCACCCGCCGTACGTCGCCCAGGCCAGCCCGGCATGGGGTCCCCGCGCTCTCCCGGCCGAAACTCGGCGCGGTGAACGTGGCCAGCACCAGCGGATTGCCTACCCTGTTCTCAGGCCCGCCGTGCCCGTCACCCGTCGCCACGGTGACACCGGCCCGCGAACACGTGCTAGGCATCAGCCCGGTACGACGCGGCGCACGGCGGGCACACCCGCTCGGCCCGCGAGCGTCCCCTGTTCAACATCCGCAATACGGCGATCACCGGTCCACCCCTGTCAGCACCGCTCCGTCGCGCAGAGCGATCTCCCAGCCGGCGTAGGCAGCCACTCGGTTGTCGTGGGTGACCAGGACGACGGCGGTACGGCCGGCGCGCGCCGCGCCGAGCAGGGCGCTCATCACCTAACTCGCCGCCGAGCGTGTCCAGCGCTCCGGTGAGTTCGTCGGCGAAGACCACGCGCGGACCGGTCACCAGCGCCCGCGCGACGGCCACCCGCTGCCGCTGCCCCCCGGACAGCTCACCGGTGCGCTGCTCGGCGCGGTCGGGCACCTCCAGCCGGGCCAGCCACTGCGCCGCGGCGGTCATCGCCTCCTGCCTGCCGTGCCGGTTGAACAGCATCGGCAACGCGACGTTCTCCACCGCGGTCAGCTCGGGCACCAGCTCACCGAACTGGAAGACGATATTGAATGCATAGTCGCGATCCTGTCAACCGGTCATGTGCTACTCGGCTTCCTCGCCGAGCGCCCGAAGCACGGTTACGAGCTCAAGAAGGAGCACGATCACCGTCTCGCCGGCGCCAGGCCACTGGCGTACGGACAGGTCTATGCCACGCTGCAACGCCTGGAACGCCTGGAACGCGACGGCCTGGCAGAGGTCGCCGAGACGCAGCAGGAGGGCGGACCCGAGCGCACCCTGTACGCGATCACCGACAGCGGCCAGGCGGAGCTGGAGCAGTGGCTGAACACCGTCGAGCCGTCGGCGCCATACGTCGCCAGCCCGCTGTTCGCCCGAGTTGCCGTCGCGGGGAAGGCCGCCGACAGCTATCTCCTGCGGCAACGCGAGGCGCACCTGGCCCGCATGCGGGAGCTGACCGCCGAGAAGGCATCCGGCGCGCCCGCCCAGGTGCTGGCGGCCGACTACGCGCTGCAGCACCTTGACGCCGACCTGCGCTGATCGAGACCGCGCTCGTGCGGATGAAGGAGGACAGCAATGCTTGAGGCCAGGGGCCTGGGCAAATCGTTCGGCCAATCCGCTGGATTTCCGCCGTTTGCTACGGGGGCCAGGGACCCGTCCGCCGACAAGAACATGCTGTCCATGGCCCTGCACCGGAAGATCGGCCCGGAGATCCGGGCTCACTTGTCGCCGCTGCAGTGGGAACACATCACCTTCCATGGGACGTACCCGTTCAACCGGCCGGGCAGTTCCGGCCGGTTGCGGGATCTGCACGACCCCGCCGCCGACGATCCGGAGTTGTGACGATCGGCGCGCCGTGGGCTGATCGGAGCGCGCGTGAAGGCAAGTCAGACCTTCAGATGCCGCGGACGGAGGCGATGGTGAAGGGGATCCGCGGGGGGCCACCGTCCGGATCTACGATGCTGCCCTTATCGAGCTGTGAACGGACCACGTACAGCCTCCCCTGCCGGTGCAGCAGATGCGTCGGGAGCTGCAACGCTTGATCGGTGATCCGCCCCTCCTCCGTGGCTGCCCGCCCATCCGCCGTGACGCGCCAGCGGCTGATCGCGTTGGCCTTGATAATGGGATGCGCCACCCACAACTTGCCGTTCCGCAGTTCCATGCCGTCGGCCAGGGACATGTCGCCGCCACGTAGCGTGACCTTGCGGATCACGCCAGAGTGCAGGTCGATGCGGTAAAGGGCACCTCTCATGTCGGCCGTCAACAGGTAGCGCCCCGACGGCTCCGCGACGATCCCGTTGAGCGTGACCGTCTTACCGGGTTCGTACGGATCCACGACACCGGCCAAGTCGAAGGCGGGAGTCAGCGGCGTTTCACGGCCCCGTTCGCGGGCTCGTGCGAGCTGCCAGGGAGTGACCCGGTAGACCACCGTCCGGAAGCTGTCGGTGATGTACGCGGTGCCGTCCGGGGCGATGGCCAGATCGTTGACGAGGGGTTCGCTCTTGCCTTTGGCGGGCGGGGTGAAGCGAGCCAGTAGACGGCGGCTGGGGATGTCGTAGACCGCGACTCCGGTACTGCGGTCTATGGCCCACAGGCGTCTGGCCCGGTCGACCTCCAGCCCGAGTGCGACTGTGCGTCCGTCCGCTCCCGCGGGCAGGAACACCTCCGCGACACGATGCCCCGGCCTCATTGTGAAGATCGTGCCGTCCTCGCCCGATCCAGTGTAGAGATCGCCGGTGTGCGGGTCGGCGGCGATGCCTTCGGGATAGACCCGGTCACCGGGCAGCTCATACGCCACGGAGACCTGTGAGGGCGCAGACCGCTCGGCCGCCTGCGCGGTGCCGTCGGCAAGCAACGGTACGGCGATTGCTGCGAGAGCAAGAAGGCGTCGTCGAGTTGTGGAGCGCATAGGAGCCTCTTCCTGAGTTCTCACTGTTTCCAAGCGCTGACCTGGTCCAGCAGGGCGATCTCGTCGTCGGCGAGCCGCAGGGTCAGGTAGGGCAGCAGGTCGGCGAGCTGGGCCGGGTTGCGGGCTCCGGCAAGGGGGGTGGCGACGGTGGGCTGGACGGCGAGCCAGGCCAGCGCGACCGCGGCCATCGTGGTGTGATGCGCTGCGGCGACCTCGTCCAGGGCGGCCAGTACGGCCGGGCCGTTGCCGTCCAGGTGAGCGCGGGCCTGGTCGGCGCGGGGGCTGTCCACCCCGGGGCCGTCGGGGCGGTACTTGCCGGTGAGGAAACCACGTGCCAGCGCGACGTAGGGCAGGCAGACCAGTCCGGTCCGGGTGACGGCAGGCGCGAGGTCCCGTTCGTAGTTCTCGCGCTGCACCAGGTTGTATTCGGCCTGCAAGGCGACGTACGCGGCGAGCCCTTCCCGGGCCGAGGTCTCCAGTGCCGCCGACAGCCGCGCCGCGGTGTAGTTGGACGCCGCGATGTGCCGTACCTTGCCGGACCGGACCAGCTCGTCGAACGCCCCGAGGGTCTCGGCCAGTGCGGTGCCGGGGTCGTCCACGTGCGCGTAGTACAGGTCGATGTGATCAAGCCCAAGCCGCCGCAGTGAGTCCTCGGCGGCGCGCCGGATCGTCTCCGGCCTCAAGTTGTTCAGCCCCGGGAGCGCACCCACCTTCGTGGCGATCACCATCTGGTCTCGGTTGCCGCGGGCCTTCAGCCAGCGACCGATGATCGTCTCGGATTCACCACCGCTGTTGCCGGGCACGTGGAAGGTGTACCTGTCCGCGGTGTCAATGAAGTTGCCACCGGCCTGGGCGAAGGCATCCAGCACGGCGAACGAGGTCTCCTCGTCCGCCGTCCAGCCGAAGGGATTGCCGCCCAGGCACAGCGGTGACACCTCCAGATCACTGTTTCCGATCTTCATGGCGGCAACGCTAACCGTCCGCAGGGAACCATCTGGTTCCCTGGGGGGTCAACCGCCGTCGGCGTCTGCGAGTTCGTCGGCGTGTTCCTCGGCCCACCGGGCGAGCACCGACACCGGCCCCAGCAGGCTCTCCCCCAGGGCAGTCAGCCGGTACTCAACACCCGCAGGCGCGGTAGGCAGGGTCCGCCGCTCCACCAGGTTGCCGCGCTCCAGCTTGCGCAGCGTCTGGGTCAGCATCTTGTTGCTGATCCCGCCGATCCGGCCGCGCAGCTCGGTGTACCGCAGCGGACCACGCCCGAGCCCGAACACCACGACGACAGACCAGGCATCGGCCACCAGATTCAAGGTGGTACGGGCCGGGCAGTCGGCCAAGAACACGTCGGATCTCATGCCTGCTCGCCGGCGGAGTCGGTGGCGAGGTAGCGGTGCAGCGAGGTCTTGGGAATGCCGGTCTTAGCGGCGATGACGCCGAGGGAGTTGCCCTCGGCTTCGAGGAGCCGGGCGTGTTCGATCTTGCCTTCCGCATGGGCGACGGGGCGGCCGATCTGGCGGCCGCTGGCTTCGGCGACTGCGCGGACGCGGGCGGCGCGTTCGGCGGTGAAGGTGCGTTCCATCTCGGCGAACAGGGCCAGAAGCAGGAAGGCGACGCGGCGCATGCCTTCGTCGGCGGTGTTGATCGGCAGCGGGTCGGCCAGCGACCGTAGGCCGATGCCCTTCTCGGCGAGGTCGTGGACGAGGTTGAGCACCTCGCGCAGGTTACGTCCGGTTCGATCCAGTGTGTGCACCACGATGGTGTCGCCGCGGCGGGCGCAGGCCAGTAGCTGGGTCAGGCCATCGCGGTCGACGGTGGTGCCGGTCTTGTTGTCGACGTAGATCCGCTCGTCGCCGATTCCGGCCGCGGCCAAGGCGTCGAGCTGCCGGTCGAGGGACTGCCTCGTGGTGGAGACACGCGCGTATCCGAGGTCCATCCCGCCCATGGGGTGATCGCTGCCGTTGCCCATCCTCCGATCGTAGTGAAAATCAGCTCCGTACCGCCGTTTCGGAACGATGGTTGGGGAACGACTTCCGGAACGACCGGTGTTCGCTGGCGTCCGATTCTTCGAGGAGCGGGTGGGCGGGGTGCGTTGTCAGAGAAGATGTTGTCCGAGGAGCAGTTGGAAGCGACTGCGCTCGTTCCCGGAGATCAGCGCTGATGAGTTGATCCGGTGTTTCACGCCGACGTCGGCTGACGTGGTGTTCGTCGATCCAGGTCGTGGGCGGCGCTCCGTGGACCAGTTGGGCATGCTGGTCCAGCTCTGTTCGCGGCCGTGGCCCAGGTCGCGGATCGGCTGGGTGTGCCGCCCGCGGCGGCGTCGTTATACGGCCATCCGGACCCAGGCCCGCTCGAACCATCTGGCGCAGGCCAAGTATCTGGAGTGGACGACCGCCCCGGCAGGCAGGCGATGAAGGAGCCGGAGCAGTTCCCGCTGGATCGGGCGATGGAGCATGACTCGCCGATGCTGCTGTTCAATCTGGCGCGCGAGCATCTGATGGCGGCCAAGGTGGTCGCCAGCGCGCGTAAGGCGGCCTCTGATCTGACGTCGCAGCTGGTGGCGCACCTGCTGACGGTGGAGGTTGGGCTCCGATCTGGAGCGGATGCTGCTGGTGGATGCGGGGTTGGGGATGACCCGGCTGGAGTGGCTGGTCACGCTGGCCCGGAATGCTCCGGCGACCTCGGTCGCACACGCAGGCTTCTCCTCTGGCGTGGGAGCCGATCATCCACAGCAGCCGCAGCCGGACCGGATCGGCCACCACCTTGAGCAGCACGACGAGCTCGGCCGCCTCGCCTTCGCAGAGCGGCTGGCGGGCGATCGGCGCGCAGCACACCGCGTCCTTGCTGCTCGCGGCGAGGGGCAGGGTGGCGGCGGTCATGCGGGAGCCTCCGGACCGGCCGGTGGTTCGATGCTTGTCTAAATGATAGGCGGTGGTAGCCGACCAGCGAGGCGGCGGCGACCAGGCACGTCAGCGTGACGGCGGCCATCACCCAGGCGTACGGCCGCGTGCGCGACGGCTAGCTGTTCTGTCCTGCGAGGTTGGGTACGCGCTTGGCGGTCGCCACAGGTGGGAGCGGTAGCAGCAGCCGTTGTCGGTGAGCACGCGGCGTACGGTGATGCCGCAGCTGGTGAAGTAAGCCTGGGCGCGTTGCCAGAAGGCGGCGGCGGTCTGCTCGGTCTCGCCCGGCAGGATCTCGGTGTAGGCCAGGCGGGAGTGGTCGTCGATGGCGTTGTGCAGGTAGCCGTAGCCGAGGTTGGGACGGCCGAGGTGAGCCAGGCGGGCGAGCCGGTAGCGGGTTGGCACACGGTGCACGGTTGAGGGGTGCAGGCCGAGCAGGTAGGCGATGTGGGCCGGTCCCCACCGGCGCGGCAGGCGGATCTTGATGATGCGCCGCTCCGTGCGGGTCGGTGTGCGGCGCGGGCTGCGGTGCGGCCGGCTGGGAGCGGTCGCGCATGCCGGCCTCGCCGAGCTGGCGGTAGCGCCGGGCGGGGGTGGCGGCGACCTGGAAGCGTTCGGCGGCGCGGCGCAGCGGCCAGCCGTCCTCGACGTTGACCTGGTCGCCGTTGATGTCGTCCACCTGCACCTTTAGGCCGGTCACGGCGCCCAGGTCCTTCGCGCAGAGGCCGAAGGGCTCATGAGGTAGGACGCGGGAAGTCAAATCCTGGATCGCACACGCCCGCAGACGACCGACACCCTGGCGCGATATATACACTTGAACATATATACACCGTCATGTATGTTCGAGGTGTGGTCAACAGCGTGCAACTGCGAATGACGGCGATCTCGGAGCCGAACCGGTTCCGGATCGTCGAGTTGCTCAGGGACGGCCCGCGGTCGGTGGGTGACATCGTCGAGGCGCTGAGCCTGGGCCAACCGCAGGTGTCCCGGCATCTGCGACTGCTGTCCGAGGCGGGAGTGGTCGAGGTGACCAAGCGGGCACAGCAGCGGATCTACCGGCTGCACCCGGGCGCGATGCGTGAGCTGAGTGACTGGGTGCAGGGGTTCGCCGTTCTGTGGTCGGAGCGGATGGATCGCCTCGGTGCCTTTCTCGACGACACGGCCGATCAATGAGGAGCTTGAGCATGTCCCCAGACACCGCAGACGGGATCGTGGTCGATAGGTCGGCCAACACCCTGCACATCAGCCGCACCTACGCGGCCGAGCTCGAGCGTGTGTGGTGGGCCTGGACGGACGCCGAGGCGATCACTTGCTGGTGGGGGCCGCAGGGGTGGGCCGCGACCGTGTACGAGATGGACGTGCGGCCGGGAGGACGCTGGCGCTTCGAGATCGCGCCAGTGGACGGCTCGGCCGCTCCGGTGCGCAGCATCGCCACCTACACCACCGTCGTCGATCGTTGCGAGCTCGCCTACGACGACGTGTTCGCCGACGCGGCGTGGCGGCCCGACGGCACGGGAACCTTCCCGACTTCGGTGACCTTCACCTCCACCGGCAACGGCTGCATCGTCTCCGTCGCCGCGAGCTTCCCCGACAGCCAAGCACTGCAACGGGCCGTCGAACTCCAGATGGCCGACGGCTACGCCGAAGCGCTCGACCGGCTTGGCGGCCTGCTGGACGGCCCGTCAACCAGCCAAGGAGAAACGATCATGTCCGAACTTTCCACCATCACCTCCGCCGACGGCACCACGATCGCGTACAAGAAGACCGGGTCCGGCCCGGCCATCATCGTGATCAGCAATGTCGCCGAAGACCACACCGGCGTCGCGGGCGTGGCCGAGGCGTTGTCCAAGGACTTCACCGTGATCAGCTTCGACCGGCGCGGCCGTGGGGCCAGCGGCGATCCGCAGCCCTACGACCCGGCGCGCGAGATCGAAGACATCGCCGCGCTCATCGAGGTCGCGGGCGGCTCCGCGGCCCTGACCAGCGGTTCCGGTGGGTGCGGGCTGACCTTGGACGCGGCGAGCGCGCTGGGTGACAAGGTCACGGGACTCTACCTGTACGAGCCGCCGTTCATCGTCGACGACTCCAAGCCCCCGGCGCCCGCCGACTACGTCGAACACCAGAACGCCCTGGTCGCGGCGGGTAAGCGCAGCGAAGCCGTCGAATACTTCATGACCGAGATGATCGGTGTCCCGGCCGAGTACATCCCGGCGATGAAGCAGGACCCCTCCTGGGAGGCCATGGTCAAGTACGCCCACACCTACGCCTACGACGGCCAGATCATGCGCGGGCTCCAGGACGGCAAGCCACTGCCCACCGACCGCTGGTCGATCAAGGCCCCGGTCGCGGTGGCCGTCGGTGGCAACGGCGAGGCCTTCATACGCGCCGGTGCACAGGCGCTGGCTGCGATCCTGCCGAACGTGACCGTGCTGACGCTCGCCGACCAGGATCACTCCGCCTTCTGGATGGCCCCTGAGCCGGTCGCGGACCAGGCCCGCACGTTCCTGCTCGGCTGACGACCACAGGCCTGGCGGCCATGTGGGAGAACACCGCCGCCCATGCTCGCCACCCTACGGTGATCCACTCGAGCAGCTCGGACGCGGACCAGGCATGCCACACCTACGTTGCACGCTCCGTCTGCCCCTCCACCGCCCGGCCTTCGCTTGTCCCGTTCAGCAGGCGGTGGCGGGCTGGAGGAGTTCGATCTCGATGGCCAGTACGCCGAGGGCTTCCTTCCCGGGGCCGTAGATGCCATGCGCTCCCGCCGGGGGTGGGCCTGTCGGTAAGGCCGGCGCCACCAGCCGCCATCTGTGATGCTCCGCGGTGAACAAGGGCACGAGGATCCACGGGCCAAATCACGAAACCGGCTGACTTGGGAGAACCGGCTCATACAGGTCGTGCGATAGATATACCGTGAGACCGTTTCCCTTGCGTCGGCGCGCGGCCCCGGACGTCACTGCGGAAAGCAATGACGCCGACCTCATCACCGCTGTCGCCGCGCGGAGCACCGTCGCCCTGCGCATCCTCCACCAGCGCCACGCCCCCTGGCTGCGCGCCCGCCTGGCCCGCCGCTGCGCCGACGCGGACGCCATCGACGACGCGCTGCAGGAGACTTTTCTGGCCGTGTGGCGCTCGGCGGGTGGCTTCCGCGGCGATAACCCGGCCGGCTGGTTGTGGACGATCGCCGTCCGCCGTCTGATCTCCGCTCTGCGTGGCCGCGGCTCGCGCTGGGTCGGCTCCGGCATCGAACCGAACGACAGCTCGCCGGTCGCCTCGGCCCAGGACGTGGTCCTGCTGAGCGTGGAGCACGGTGACCTCGGCGCCGCCTTGAACAGGCTCTCTCCAGAGTTGCGCGCCGTCATCGAGGCGACCGTCTTCGACGGCCTCACCACCAAGGAGGCCGCCGGTCTCCTGGGCATTCCGGAAGGCACGATCAAGACCCGCGCCATGCGGGCCAGGGCCCGGTTGCGCGAGGAGCTGTCATGAATAGCTGGCACATTCCCGATGACCTGCGCGAGCGCTACCTCGAAGGCACGCTCGAACCGGCTCTGGCCATGTCCGTGGACGCACATCTCGGTCGTTGCGCTGATTGCCGGGCGGCGGTGCCGTACGACAAGGACTGGCTCGAAGCGTCCTGGGCGAGGCTGGAGGCCGAGCTGATCACGCCGCGCCCGGGCCTGGCCGAGCGTTTCCTGCGGCACAGAGGGGTGCCCGACCACCTGGCCAGGCTGCTGACGGCGACACCGACGCTGAGCCAGGCCTGGCTGGCCGCCGTGGTGGCGGTACTGGCGTTCGCGGTCCTTGCCGCGCGCGCGCAGACCGAACTGCTGCCCGCTTTCCTCATCGTCGCGCCGATGCTGCCGCTGGCGGGCATCGCGCTCGCCTACGGGCCCCGCGTCGATCCCGCCCACGAACTGGTCGCCGCCACCCCGATGTCCGGCCCGCGACTGCTGCTGACCAGGGCCACGGCCGTGCTGGCGGTGTCGGTCGTGCTGGCCGGGCTCGCCTCACCGCTGCTGGCCGCACCTCCCGGTCTGGCCGCCGCCTGGCTGCTGCCCGCGCTGGCCGCCGCCTCGGGCTGCCTGGCCCTGTCGAACCGGCTGCCGGTGCCGATCGCCGCACTCACCGTGGGCGGGGTGTGGCTGGCCATCGTCGGCACGGGCCGCTTCATCGGCAGTTGGCTGGCCGTCTTCGGTCCCGCCCCGCAGATCGGGTACGGCGTGGCCGCCCTCCTCCTGACATACCGCTTCTACAAAGTGAGCACCAGATGATCCAGATCAGGGAACTGACCAAGACATACGGCGCCAAACGGGCGCTCGACGGCCTCGACCTGACGCTCGGCACCGGCGTGACCGGTCTGCTCGGCCCGAACGGCGCCGGCAAGACCACCCTGCTGCGCTGCCTGGCCACCACCCTCGCCCCGGACGGCGGCGCGGTGGACGCCTTCGGCCTGGACCCGGCCGACCGCGCGCAGCGGACCGCGCTGCGGCGCAGACTCGGCTACCTGCCGCAGAACCCCGGCTCCTACCCGCATTTCACCGCCTTCGACCTCGTGGACTACGTGGCGATCCTCAAGGAGCTAACCGACCGGAAGCACCGGCACGCCGAGGTACGCCGGGTGCTGGCCGAGGTGGACCTCACCGACCAGGCCAGGACGAAGGTGCGCAAACTGTCGGGCGGCATGCGCCAGCGGCTCGCGCTGGCCCAGGCGCTGCTGGGCGAGCCGCATCTGCTCATTCTCGACGAGCCGACCGTGGGCCTCGACCCGGAACAGCGGATGATGTTCCGCGCGCTGGTCTCACGGCTCGGCGAGAGCCGTACCGTCGTGTTGTCCACCCACCAGACCGAGGATGTCGCCGCGCTGTGCGAGCGGGTGGTGGTCATGCGGGACGGCCGTGCGGTCTTCGACGGCACCCCCGGCGGGCTCGCGGCCGTCGCGGACGGCCGGGTGTGGCTGTCGGACACAGCGCCCGCCACGTCGGAGCTGTTCTGGCGGACGGCCGACGGCCGCTACCGCACGCTCGGCCCGCGACCGCCGGCCGCCGACGCGGCGGTGCCCGGTGTCGAGGACGGCTACCTCATGCTGCTCGGGGAGGCGGCGTGACGCGGCGGCTGTTCCTGTTCGAGACGCGCAGGCTGGTGCGGCACCCGCTCGTGTGGGGCGCGACCGTCCTGGTGCTGGCGCTGCAGACCTTCCTCAGCCGGGGCCAGCAGCCCGACCTCACGATGGACCCGATCAACGCCACCGGGCTGGCCACCTGCCTGGCCTCGGCGGTCCTGATCACGGCGAGCCTGGCCGCCTCACGCGACGGGCGGCACGGCATGCCGGAAAGCCTCGCCGGCCTGCCCGGGCGGGCCGAGCACCGCACGCGGGCCCTGCTGTTGGCCACACCGCTGGTCGCGGCGCTCGCAGCGGCTGTGGCCGTAGGCGGTTACCTGGCGATCCGGCTGCTGAGCGGCCCCGCCGGAGGGCAGCTGGACGTGTGGGAGCCACTGACGGCGGTGGCCGCCACAGTCCTCGCCGCGACGCTGGGCGTGGCCGTCGGCCGTTGGACGCGGTGGCTGATCGCCGGGCCGCTGGTGGTGGCCGTGCTCGGCTTCCTCATTTACGTGAACCCGACGAACGGACAGGCCCGCTCGCCGTCCCGAAGAGCGGAAACGGGGTGGCCGAGTCGATCCGCGTGCTGCATCTGGTCCGCGCCGGCGCGGTGAAGGCTCGCACCGCCTGCCTCAACGAGCTGCAGGCGGTGCTCGTCACCGCCCCGGCGAGCTCCGCGAGCAGTTGGCCGGCCTGAAGAAGGCTCGGCTGGCCGAGGCCTGCTCCCGGTTGAGGCCCTCCGCTGATCTGGCCGACCCAGCCCAAAGCGTCAAGGTGGCGCTGCGGCACCTCGCTGCTCGTTACCGCGCCCTCAGCTCCGAGATCGACGCCGCCTACAACCAGTTGAAGGCGTTGATCGAGCAGACCCGGCCCGAGCTGCTCACCACCCAAGGCGTGGGTGTTGAGACCGCCGCGCAACTCCTGGCCACCTGCGGCGACAACCCCGATCGGCTGCGCTCCGAGGGATCGTTCGCGGCCCTATGCGGGGTGTCGCCCGTCCCTGCTTCCAGCGGCAGAACACGACGTCACCGGCTTAACCATGGTGGCGACCGGCAGGCCAACCGGGCCCTGTACGTCGTCGTGCTGTCTCGCATGTCCTGCGATCCATCCACCCGCGCCTACGTTGAGCGCAGGACCACCGACGGGCTGTCCAGGAGAGAGATCATCCGCTGTCTGAAACGATACGTCGCCCGCCAGCTTTACAAGATCATCACCCGCCCCCAGGCGCCGGTAACCGAATCGTCCGCCCTCGCTTGACAAACCATAGAAGCATCGTGCCGCCGTCGATTTGTCGCATCAGACCCTGAACTACGTCGCCGGGATGATCCGGCGCCACCGTAAGTCGATGAGGTCGCTCTGGCGGCGACTCAACCCCGGCCAGCAGGCCCTGCTGATCCTCGGCGCCGGACGATCACCATCACCGTGGAACCCGCCGCGTCCGGCACCCTGACGGCTGGCACGGGCGCGCAGTTGCTTTGCATGCTCGTCGGTGCGCACGACGTTGCCGCAGGACGGGACGCACCGGTCCAGGTTGGGCCAGTCCGAAGTGCCTTCGCGGTGGCATAGGGCCTGCTTGCGGCGGTAGCGGCAGAGCAGGAACGCGTTCGGGTTCTCATAGAGCATGATGTCTTCGCTCGCCGCCGGCCTCCAGCCCGTCGCGCAGGTCCGCGACCGTGTCGGCAACCGCGCGGACGGTTTCCAGATCTAGCAGCTCGTGGATGCCGCCGCGGCCTCGGGATAATGGTGGAGCCGGGTATTGGAACCACCTGAATGCCTGTGGTCCTGAGCGGCGGTGGCTTGCCGGACCTGGCATCAGCCGTCGTGCGTCGACGTGCGAGGCATTGGTCAGACCTGTTCGAAGTGGAACGCTTTGATGAAGCAGTCGCGGGGCTGGGCGACGGCGAAGAGGATGCACTCCACGAGCGAGTGCGCGGTGAGGGCGTCCTTGGCCTCGCGCGGGGTGGTCTTCCACTCCTCGGAGAGCGGGTCGGCGTTGTCGAAGTCGGGCGGGTAGAGCGAGATCACCCGGACCCCTTGAGGACGCAGGCGCTTGGAGAGGATCTCGGCGAACCCCGCCTGGGCGCTCTTGGCCGCGTAAAAGGCGTCGTGCGCGTCCGACCGGTGGTGGCCCGGTGTTCCGCAGGCGGAGACCATCGTCACGACATCCGGTATCTCCGAGTTGAGCAGGAGAGGGAGAAAGCTCTTCGTGATCAGGACCGTGCCAGTGGCGCCAGAGGCGATGGTGTCGACAATGTCGGCGTCGGTTGCGGACAGCAGGTCCGGCCCTGCGAGGTAGCGAGAACCGTTGTTGATGAGTACGTCGACGCGGTTTGTGTGTTCCGCGACGCTGGAAGCGAAGTCGCGGATCGAGGACGGGTCCGTCAGGTCGCAGGCAAAGGCGTGCACCCGCTGATGGCCGCGGTTGCGAATCTCGTCGCGGACTCGTTGAGCGGCGGCGAGTTCACGTGCCGAGAGGAAGATCTCGGCGCCGAGGTCCGCGAGGCGGATGGCCAGGGTTCGCCCGAAGTCGCGGCCGGCGGCCGTGATGACGACGCGGTGCTTGTCCCATCTCATGGTGTCGCTCCTGGTTCGTGGATCGGTTGGTGCGGTGCCTTGCGGCGGCCGGCCTTCTTCCCGCCGTAGTGACCGAACAGGTGCCCGGGATCATCGTTGAACTCCAGCAGCACTTCGACGGCGCGGTGGACCGGTTCCAAGACAACCCATTCGGCCTCGTCACCGGTGACCTTGCGGCCCTTGAAGACACGGCCGCGAAGCTTGCGTCGCAGGCCGCAGCTGTCAAGCACGGCGATGAGCGCGGCGTCGCGCGCGCCGGTGGGAGAGTCGTCGGCCAGGCACGCGGCCAGGAGCGCGCCGCCCAGCAGCCACGCTTCCTCCAGCACGCGGCAAGGGGAGAAACGCTCATTCCGCCGGTAAGAAGGCTGAACGGCCGAACTACGCGGCGCCCCCAAGCAGGTCCAGCCGGCCCCGACCGCCACCGACCCCGAGACCTGCCGCCGACTGTGGGAGGTGTCCGAACGCCTGACCAGCGTCCGGTTCGCCCTTCCGCCGCTCACGGCTTCACCTTGAGCCTCTTCTTCGACGCGCCCGGGAACACGACGACCAGGTGCTCCTCCCCTGTCTCGCCGAGCCGCACGTAGACCCGGAGCCGGTAGCGGCCCTTGCCCGCGATCGCCAGGTTCGGCATCGGGGCGCCCGCGCCCACCTCGCCATCGCCCATCTCCGGCACGCTGAGCCGGCCGCTGCGGCTGACGATCGGCACCTCGTTGACCAGCTCCCACCCGGCCGTCCGCAGTGGCGGTGCCGTACGGAAGGCCTTCACGGTGAGACACAGATCGGACACGTCCTCGACGTGTCCGACGAGCACCGTGCTGCCGGCCACCCCGATGGGGGAGCCGTCGTCGTCGTAGAGCTCGTCCACCGCCTGGTCCATCGCGCCTTCGGCCGCTTCGTCCTCGGGGTCGTGGATCACATAGCCGTGATCACCGTCGACGAACAGGAAGTAGTTGGCCGTGGCCTGCACGACACCCTTCCGCCGGGGCCACGGGTCGCGGCACTTCGCGTTCGCCTCGGCGATGTAGGAGTCGTTCGCCGCCTCCTTCTCCGCGGTCGACCGCAACAGCTCGGGACGGGTCGCTCCGATGATCTCCGGGCAGACGTAGACGAGTTCCCACGGGTTCGCGCCCCAGGCGGGCCGCTCGCTTCCGGCCCGCTTCAGAATCGCCTCCTGCTCCTCGCGGTCCTTCGCCCGGCACAGCGACCGTCCGTACGCGAGAACCCCCTGGTCCGACAGGCTGTCCGGGAACATGGGGGGCACCCCGTCAGCCGTGTTCCGAGCCAGGCACAGGAACATGGCGTCGCGTTCCTCGGGCTTCAGGTCGCCGAAACTGGGCCGGTCATAACACTCCGTCGACCAGCCGGAGTAGGAGAGGTGCGCGGACTGCTCCGGGTGGATCTGTGTGATGACCGGCAGCACGGCCACGGTCGCCACCGCGACCCGGAGCGCACGCTGCCGCCCGGGCCGGAGGTCGGTCAAGCGCTCCTCAGTGGGCAGTTCACGGGCGGTCGCCGCCATCCACACGAGGCTGACGAGTTGTACCGCGTCCATCACGACCCACACCACCGTGTGGCCGCCGGAGATGCTCTCAAGGAGAATGTTGAGCGGCAGCGCCAGCGCGAGCACGCCCACCGACAACCATCCGGCGGTCAGCGTGCCGCGGCTCCACCGGCCGTCACGCCACTGCCCCATGACCGTGATGACGGTCGCCGCCGGCCCGCTCAGCATCAGGAACAGCCCGACGCCGCCGCTCAGTGGAAGCTCCAGAAGGTCCAGCTGGTCGAGCAGATCGTTGGCCACCCCGGCCAGCTCGATCGCGAACAGCACGCCGGCCGCCGCGCGCAACAAGCCGGACCGCCATCGAATGACGAACAGGTAGAGGACGTCGATCGCGGCGAACAGCACAAGCTCGAACGCCAGGTCAACCCCATCGGGGAACAGCGCGATCGGATACCAGAGGAAGAGGGTATACGCCACCGCCAGATAAAGCAGCCAACGCAACGCCGTCGCCTGGCGGTTCATCGGTCCCGGCACGGGCGCGCGCAGGATCAGCCACAGGAGCGCGGCCTTCACCAGAGCGGACACGAACATCGCGACAGTCGTCACAATGTCGAACCTGTCGTGTTCGGCGAACCCCGCATAATTCGGCGGTGTCCACGTGGCGGCCACCCAGAGCCAGGCGTCACCAAGCACCAGGCCCGTGACCGCCGCCACGACAATCAGACCGACTATTACGGTCCTGACAATCCGCCATAACCCACCCGGAAGCATGGGACGCGATCTTAGCGCCGCCCACCGACAGGGCACGATTTCCTGATCGCCTCTGCCGGTTGGCTTCTCGGCACCGGGAATGCGGTTATCAAATCAACAGGGGCGTCGCACCCGCCAGAGCGTTTGTGAATCTCACCGAGCGTACGCAGGAAGTGGCCACCGTACGGATGACGACTTTCTCGGGAAGCCGGCCAATGGCGCGGGTAATACCGGCGTCCCGCAGGTCATCGCGGACACAGCCGGCGAGCATCGCGGCGACGTCCTGCCCGTGATGGCTGCTGCAACTGGATCTCCACGGTGCCGCGGACTTGTCCGGCGCTCACACCGCCCGATGGTCGTCTCCCGCGGGCGGCCCGTAGAGATCCCAGACCCGCGGCTCGGCCTCCCGCACCAGCACATGGCCGTCTTCGCCCACCACGGCAACGTACATGTGGTGGCGTGAACAAGCCGGATCCCGGGCACGGATCTGAATCCCAGCACCGCGCTGCGGTCTTTCAGAGCCAGGGAACACGCCTTACGTGCCTGACGAGATCATCCGACTCTGACCTGCGGGAAGAGGCCAATAACCCAAGATAACCATCGGTCTACATCATCGAGGGGGGTCACGGGGCGTCGTCACCGGTGTCGGCACCGTCGTCGTCGGCCTCGTGGAGCAGGTGCGCTCGACGGAGCACGTCGACCTGCGCGGGGTTGTAGAGCGGACCGTCGCCTCGAGCTCGGCGTCGACGGTCCGGAAGACGGAGGCCTGCCCTTCGCCGCTCGTGCCCATCTCGGCCACCCGCGCGAGCGGCACACCGAGCCCCGGTCAGGCGCTTGATCTGCAGGAGCCGCGTCAGGTGGTGCACCTCGTAGCGCTTGTAGCCGTTGGGCTCGCGGTCGGGCTCGTCGAGCAGCCCGACCTGGTGGTAGTAGCGCACCGTCTTCACCGTGGTGCCCGTCAGGGTCGGTCGTCAGCGGAGATCGTCATCGGCGCATTCAGACCCATCCGGATCTGAGTTCGGTCAACTTGGCCTACGTGAAAGAAGAGATCATCATCCTCTGACCTGCTGGAAGGGTCCGACAACCCTAGATAACCATCGCCTCGTGCGGAACTGATGTCAACGGTGAGCGGGCGTGGACCAGCCTGGTGGACTCGCGCCTTCACTCAGCTGGCTCGTCCCTGACTGCGAATTCGTCGTAGGTCCGGGGACGGATGGGAGGCAGCGATCGTGGCCGTGCGGGTTCGATCAAGGATGGTTCGAAACCATCGGGCCAGACGGTGCTCTCGTCGAAAACCACCCGCTTCAGGGAGGCGCCGGTTAGTACGGCTCCGCTCAGAGTGGCTCCGCGGAGATCGCTGTAATCGAGGCGGGCGCCACGAAGGTTGGCGTTACGCAGATCGGCCTGGCTGAGATCGGTGGCGCGTAGGTCGATGCCCTCGGCGATGATGCCGGTCAGGACGGCGTCTCGTAAATCGGCCTGGTAGAGGATCGCGTCCGGGAGGATAGCGCCGGCCAGCCGTGCTCCGCTCAGATCCGCACGGGTCAGATCGACTCCGACGAGAGAGGATTCGGTTAGATCGCTGAAATGGAGATCGACATCGTGGAGGCGAGCGGAGGCAAGGTTGGTCTTAGGCAGGACCACCCGATCGAGAGCGAGCACCTGGCCTCTTACCGATGGGCGGCGGCCCAGGACAGTGAGCGCCGCGTGGAGGTCCGGAGCCCGGAGGGAGAGGTTGACCAACTCGTCGGGGGTCGCGGCCGTACGCTGGGCGTCTTGGGCGCTTCTCTGAGGGTGGCGGGTGCGGGTACCGATGAACGCGGTGAGAATCTCGCCGATGGCGCGGCGGTCGGCTGTGGAAAAGCGTGCGATGCGTTCCAGGGCGTAGATGCCGCCGAGCCGGACATCCACGCTGGGATCGCCCAGGTGGGCGATCCCAGCGGCGAACGATTCGGTGGCCTGACCGTGGCGGCCGAGCTGAAGCTGACGCCAGGTGAGGTAGGCACCCATCAGAAGGACCAGGCCGCCGACTCCCTGGAGTAGGGCTGTACGGATGTTGTTCACGGCGGCCGCGTAGTCGGCCGGCGGTTGCGCCGATCCCAAGTCCCAGGCCAGCAGGTGACGAGGCAGCAAGATGGCACAGGCAAGGGCGGCCATACCCAAGATTGCGGTGACGATCAAGGGAGCCGAGATCCGGTGGCGCCAGGACGCACCGACGCGGGCAATCTTGTCGGTTCGGACGGGGTGGCGGGGAAACGGGGGCGTGTGGTCTTCGATGCGCGTCATGACCTCACCGAGGGTCGGGCTAGGAGGGTTGCACCGGTCGAGCCTCCCCTCTCGCGTGGAGGCAGCGCGTTCAATGTAGATCCGCGAGGACCACCGGGACCACTGGCATAGGAGTCGTCGATCGGGTCCAAGATGCTGAGCAGGTGGAGGGTCTTGTCGATCCGCCCGTACTCGGCGAACGCCTGCCCGAGCGGGGTGGGCCGCCCGTTACGGGCGAACATGCGCAGCAGGTCGTAGGCGCGGACCTGGTTGGTCACCAGCGACCCGGCGACCCGGGTCGTATCGGACCACTGGGTGTGGATCTTCTGCCGGTTGATCCTGTTGCGGGCGATCGCCTCCAACGGCCCGTAGTCGCTCGAGGTGTCCCTGCCGGGAACCTCCGAGCGCCGGAACCGCTGGTCGCCCAGATCGGCGAAGCGGGGCGCGAACCGGTAGCCGAGCATGGAGAAGATACCGAACACCATGTCCGAATCGGACGCCTGGTCGGTCGTGACGAACTCGGGCTGCGGGCCGGCGTCAATGTTGATCAGGGTGTCCAGGATGTACAGAGAGTCGCGCGGCGTGCGGGGCACGACCATCTGCCCGATCCCCATCACCTGATCATTTACTGCGTTCAAGAGCGTCAGACCGCGCTTGTACCCAAAGCACTTCGGCGACGGGGCAGCGTTGATCGTCTGGACCGAAACGACGAACCGCAGCCCCATCGACCGAGGCCAGCAGCCCGCCGCCCCACAGCGCCACGATTGGCACGCCACGCTGGCCTCGATCAGGATCGCGTTCGCCGCGGCGTGCGTCTCGGCCCGCACGTAGTTCTGGTCGACGTGCGAGAGCCGGCCACGGGTCAGCGCCTCGTCCCCGTCCTTGATCACCGGGGTGAGACCGACGTTGCAGGCCTCGCTGATCAGCAGCGCGACCAGCGAGCGGGGCAGGTCGTGCATGCGCGTGGAGGTGTCGGCCAGGTGCACATAGGCGTCCAGGAACCCCGTCCAGGAGTGCACCTCCAGCAACAGCTCGGGCAGACCGATGCGCGGCAGCATCGCCTGGCAGGCCGCACGCAGCCACTTCAGCGACGGGCTCTCGCCCAGCGCGCCGAGCTTCCACCGACAAGCGAGCGTGCCCATCGGCTGGGGTGACCACCCGGACCAGAGCGTCGTCGCCGGCTTCTTCGAGTCGGCCGGCCATCTGCCGCCACGCCGCGTCCAGCGCCAGCAGCTTGGCGTCCAGATGGGCCTCAACGGGGTCGGTGAGCGACAGAGAGGCGAGCACATCCTCACTGATCGCCTCCCACGCCTTGCCGTCCAGCAGACGCGCGCGCGGGCCGGCCCACCGCAGCGACGGCGCGGCGAACACGTCTCGCACCTGAAGCGCCCGAAACAACCCCTCCAGGACACAGACCACATACGCGTCGCGGTCCACCGAGCCCTTGGGCAGGCCGGGGCTGGCGAACACCGGCCGCTTCCAGGCCGCCGTCACCAGCGACCCGTCGATCTCCTCCGGGAGGAGGGGCTTGCGGGACACGTGCCGGCGCGTCAGCTCCGGCAGAGCGCGCACCGCGGCCAGGACCATGCGGCCACCGGCCGCCGCGCCCAGCGCCTTCCACGCGCCCAGCAGCTTCAAGAACGGGCGGGCGGTGTTGTACTTGTCGGGGTGCCGTCAACGAACGTGTCACCAGCCGCCATATCTACTCTGACCTGGGATGT
Organism: Nonomuraea sp. MTCD27; assembly: GCF_041950495.1. Classification (NCBI taxonomy): domain Bacteria; kingdom Bacillati; phylum Actinomycetota; class Actinomycetes; order Streptosporangiales; family Streptosporangiaceae; genus Nonomuraea; species Nonomuraea sp. MTCD27. The sequence continues at coordinate 116,828 of NZ_JBGNUW010000030.1, forward strand.
TGTCTGACCTAGGATGCTGGTGGCCTCCTTCGTCGGGGCCAGGGCGGTTTCCGGGGGATGCAGCCAAGGTAAGCCCAAATGCCACTTCCACGGGTTCTCGATGCTGAGGGGCGCGGCTGTGACTGACTGTGATCTCCAGTGGCTGATCAGCTTCATGCGCCGCCTGAGTGCTCGTCACCTATGGGTGCTTCGTCACATCCGCCGCACTTATCTGAGGTTCTTGGCCTCTTCTCGCAGGTGAGCACAGATGATCTTTTCAGGCACGTGAGGCATGTCGACACTGATCCATCCACTGCAGTGTATTCAGAAGGGCACTACGGTAATTCTTGGTGATGTGGCCAGTGTCGAGGGTTTGCCCGCCTTCGAGGTGCTCGGCTCGTTGCGGGTGTGGGTGGACGGCCGGGAGCGTGCGGTGTCGCGGCCGGCCGTACGTCGGCTGCTCGGCGCTTTGCTGCTCACACCGGGCCGGCTGGTGGATCGGGCGCGGTTGGTTGCGTTCGTGTGGGGGCCGGCGGGGTGTGAGCCGGCGGCGCTGCACAGCGCGGTGTACCGGCTGCGGGACTGGCTGAGACCGACCGACATCGAGATAGTGCGCGAAGGCGACGGCTACCGCATCGAGGTGCCGCCAGAGCAAGTGGACGCCTCCCGTTTCCGGATCGCCGTCGCCGGCGCCCGGGCGGAGCCGGATCCGAGCCGCCGGACGGATCTGCTGCTGGCGGCGTTGAATTTGTGGCGCGGGCTGGTGCTGGCCGAGGATCTGGAGTGGCCCCACGCCCTGCCCGCCGTCGCGGAACTGCAGCAGGCCAGGATCGACAGTGCGCGGGAGCTGGCGGAGGCCGCCGTCCCTTGTGGGCGCGCCGCCGATGCCGTCGAACCTCTGCAGCGTCTTGTCGAGGCGCTGCCGTACGACGAGGCCGTCCACACCCAGCTGATCACGCTGCTCCGGCACGCTGACCGGCGTGCAGAAGGGCTGCGCCGTTATGAGCTGATCCGGCGTCACTTGGCCGACGACCTCGGGGTGGATCCGGGCCCGGGGCTGCGTCGGGCGCATCTGGCCCTGCTTGGCGACGATCTGCTGGCGCCTGGCCCGCCACCATCGCCGGTCTGCCTGCTACCGGGCGACCTGCCCGACTTCACCGGCCGCCAGGCAGAGCTGGAGCGCATCACCACGGTGTTGTCGGCCGAGCCCGGCACCTCGTCCACCCCGTCCATGGTGGCAATCTGCGGCATGCCGGGAGTCGGCAAGACCGCCCTGGCCCTGCGGGCCAGCCACCGGCTCTGCAGCCGGTTCCCGGACGGACAGCTGTTCGCCGATCTGAACGGGCCCGACGGCTGCCCGGTCGACGTGGACCAGGTGGTGGGCCGCTGGCTGCGGGTGCTGGGCGAGCAGCCGCACGCCATCCCCGACGGCCAGGCCGAGCGGGCCGAGCTGCTGCGTGCGCGGCTGGCCGGCCGGCGGGTGCTGGTCGTGCTGGACAACGTCACCGATGCCGGACAGATCCAGCCGTTGCTGCCCACCGGGCCCTCCTGCGCGGCCCTGCTGACCAGCCGGTCCGATCTGGCGGCGCTGTACGGCATGACCCGCATCAAGTTGCCCGTGATGCCGCCACCCGAGGCGGCCGCGCTGCTGGGGCGTCTGATCGGCGGCGCCCGTATGGAGGCCGAGCCCGATCCGGCGCGGCGGCTCATCGAAGGGTGCGGCCGGCTGCCGTTGGCGTTGCGGATCGCCGGAGCGCGGCTGGCGGCCCGCCCGCACTGGACTGTGGCGCGCCTGGCCGACCAGCTTGCGCGGGCCCATCGTCCACTCGATCACCTGGCCCTGGGCGCGATGGAGGTGCGCGCCGTCCTGGCCGTCGGCTACCGCGCGCTCGATGCGCCCCAGCGCCGCCTGTTGCGGCTGCTCGGCCTGTTGGAGGCGCCTGATGTCGCGGCCTGGGTCGCCGCCGCGCTCCTGGACGGACCGCTGGCCGAGGCCGAGGAATCACTGGAACGTCTGGCGGACGCGCAGTTACTGGAGGCGGTACGGTCCCCGGGGGGCGAGCAGATCCGCTACCGCCTGCACGATCTGGTTCGCGCGTTCGCCCGGGAACGCGCCGAGGCCGAAGAGGCGCCGGTGAGCCGAGAAGCCGCACTGCTGCGCGCCCTGGGCGGCTGGCTGGCGCTGACCGAGGCCGCCTACGACGCACTGTGGGGTGGCGACTACATCTCGCTGCATGGACAGGCCGCCCGGTGGTGGGCGCGGGAGGGCGTCGAGCACCTGGTGGCCGACCCGCTGAGCTGGTACGACAGCGAGCGGGCCAACATCGTTGCGGCGGTCGGGCAGGCCGCCCGTATCGGAGCCGTCGAGCTGTGCTGGGATCTGGCCGGTTCGGCTGTGCCCTTGTTCGAGGCCCGTTCGCATCACGATGAGTGGCGGCAGACGCACGCCGTCGCTCTGGCGGCGGCGCTGCACGCGGGTGATGACCGGGGCGCGGCACTGATGAGCGCGAACGAGGCACTGCTGGACAGCTACCGGGGCGACTATGAGCGTGCCCGCGCGAAGCTGGCCACGGCCATGAAGCTGTGCGAGCGGACCGGGAACCGAGGCGGCTGGGCTCTGGCGAACTCGATGGATGCCCGGATCGATGTGATGCGGGGCCGTTTCGAGGGCGTCCTGGCCCGGTATGAGCAGACCCTGGCCCACATGCGGGAGACGGAGGACCGCGGAGGTCAGTTTCTGTCGCTGGGTGACATCGGCGAGCTGCACATCATCCAGGGTCGCCCGGATCTGGCCCTGACCGTCTTGGAGCAGGCCTTCGAACTGGCCCACACCACCCCCGTGTTCGGCCCGCACATGCGTGCCAGGTCGCTGTGGTTCGTCGGGGAGGCCCGGCTGGCGATGGGTGACCTCGACCGTGCCGAGGACGTCCTGACCGAGGCCCGCCGGCAGTCCGAACAGGCGGGCACTCCCCATTTACTGGTGTCCGTGCTGCACGGCCTCGGGCTGATTCGGCTGCTTCGCGAGCGCCTGCCAGAGGCCGAGCCGCTGCTGAGCCGCGCCCTCACCTTGTCCGTGGACATCGGCGAGCGGGTGCCCCAGGTGCGCGTTCTGCGGGCTCTGGGCAAGCTCCATCGCCGCCGCGGCGACGTCGACCGGGCCGCCCACTGCTTCACCGAGGCCCTGGCAGTGAGCCGGAGCATGCGGGCACTGCTGTGGGAGATGCGTGTGCTCAACGACTTCGCGGACCTGCACGAGGAGATGGGCGATGTCGAGGCCGCGGCGGCCGAACGGCTCCAGGCCCAGTCCCTGCTGCAGCAGAGCGACCGCTCCACCACCTGGTGAGAACCCGGTCAGTTCTTGGTGAGCCCGGCTTGCCAGCATCGTCAATGCACACCGAAACGAGCGAACGCCGGATCGGTCAGCACACATGGCGCAGGTGAGGGCGTCGACCGCTGGCGTACCAGCGTCTCAAGCACGTCGCCGTGCACACGTACGGCTCGCCATTCCGACCGTGACGACCATCCAGGAGACCACCATGCATCCAGACTTATACCTGTGGGTCGAACGCGTCCGAGCCCGTGAGCTGCGGGAGGAGGCCGACCGGCAGCGCAAAGCGCGCCAGGTCGGCCGCGCGTCGGTCATCAGCGCCTTCGCCGAGCGGCTCGGATGGGTGCTGGTGAGGACGGGCCTTCGGCTTGTGGACCGCCACGCCAGCAGGCCGCACAGGTCCGGTCTCGGAAGCCCGCAGCCCTCTTCCAGACGGATCTCCCGCCGTCGCCCGGCGACGTAGGCGCCGACCAGCACCACGCCCCTCGTCTGCAGGCCTACGCGCTGCATGGCCTCGGGCTGATCCGGCTCCGTCACGGCCGCCCACCGAAGGCTGAGCCGCTGCTGCGCCGCCCTTCGCGCATGTGACGAACATGCCTGACGCCTTCTCGGCACCCTAGATAACGAGATCGGCGCTGGGATGTCGCGGTGTGATACGGGGGGCGAGGAACCGGCGGACAGCCGTTATCGATGAGAACGATCTTGCTAACGGGCGCGGCCGGGTAGAGTACGGGATTCGGGTGGGGTAGTTGCTGGTCAGCGGCGCGCGAGTGCTGCGCAGGCGGTAGAGCGGCCGATTTTGAGGGTACGGGCGGGCTTTGGTGACCGAGGCGCCGTGCCCCGCGGGACATCAAACCTCGATCAAGTCGGAGAGCCGGCATAAGTCGTAATCAACACAAATCAAACGCCCACCGAGAGTAGGTCAGAGGTTGAGGATATGCTGCTGGACGGTCGGCCAGTCCATCCCAAGAGCTTCATCGGCAATCTGAAGCGAAGACAATTTTGGGTTGCTCTGTTCGATCTCTCTAAGCGCAACTCGGATGGCAATCCCAGCCCTCCATCGCAACCTCATGAACTCAGAGTCCGCAGCGGAGGATTCATATTCATTGGTAGCCTCCAGCCAATCTCGGCCGAGGCGAAGTGTGCGGTCCATGACCTCTGTGTGGAGCGCCGCCTCGGGGACATGCCCTGAGCCGTAAGCGCTACGAGCCTCTGAAATTTCCGGCCATTCAAAGCCGAATTTCGCGACAAGCAGGTCAATAATCCAGAAGAGAATTCCGGACTTCTTGCTGTGCGGCCACGCATCCGGAGAATTCGGAATAGTTGGTTGTGCAGCGATGGCACCACTGTGTACCGAATCGCCGTCGCCGATCGGAACGTCGACGTAGACGACTTCGTGGGTTGAATTTAGCCACTCTTCGGTTATGCGAAGTCCTGACCGAGCTTCCAGGATCGCCAGCGCCGCCGCCTTTTGCGCGACAACGCCAGCAGGGCTGTCCTCGGAAAATTGGTGGATGAATTGCAGCTCTTGGCTAAGCGCTTCCGGATTGGTTCCGCCAGCGAGCTCACGCGAGAAACCTTCGGGGAAATACGCGACGATATCCCCGTCCTCGGCATACGTAAGGGCCTCCCAAGTTTTGCCGCCCCACTCGATTCCCAGCACCGACGCACCACTGCTCAGAGCGCGGCAATAGTCTCTCAGCGAGGTGGATTGAGAGGATAGGTTGAGGATCGATACCGTCCCATCTCCTGCGGATCGATGGACAAAGAATGCCGCTATCGGACAGTGCAGCGTTATTGGAAGTTCGTATACGTCTTCTTGTCGAACCTCTGGCGGAGTCCCACCTGCGAGAACCTCGTGGATATCGTCTATCTCAATCGAGTGATGAGCTTTTGGCGTGACAGAGACCCACCACATTCGATCGGATAGCCACTGAACAGAGCTGGAACGCAGCAAGGGTAGGTAGTGGTTGATTGCCGCAAGGTCGTACATGATGCCTGATACTACTCCTCGATAAATCGATTGAGAAGATGGTTCACGTCGAGCCGGCCCGGGAGCGCTGAAGCTTCCATTTTGGGCACCTGGGCCAGCTCAAACAGGGTGCGCTTGTCGCTTGACGCTAGAGGGCGTCGTCCGATGCACTACCGTCTGCGAGGCTGGACTGCTGATTGGCCCTCAATTGGATGGGGCTGTTGGAGCACTGTCCGGCCTAGTGACTGGACTTCTCCTAGCCGGCCTAGCGGCCTGGGTTCATCTTGTTGGGTTCGGATCTGGTTCGCCATAGTAGGGCAGTTGCCCTGGCGGCTTATTGCTTTCTTGGAAGACGCTAGCCAGCGTGATGTGCTCAGGCAGTCGGAGCTCGGTATATGAATTCCGTCATGAACTCCTGACATCCTGAGGGCGGCTTCCGCGTAACCGCCCGGCTCCCCCTGTCCGAAGGAGTGCAGACCCTATGACGGTTCGCGTCGTCCTCGTCGACGACCAGCCGCTCGTCCGTGCCGGCCTACGTGTCCTGATGGCCGACACGCCGGACATTGATGTCGTGGCAGAGGCCGGGACAGGTGCCGAAGCAGTCCAGCTGGCCCGAGACATCCCGATCGACGTGATCGTGATGGACATCCGTATGCCCGGAATGGACGGCATCGAGGCCACCCGGGTGATCGCGACAAGCCCCACCGCGCCGCGTGTCCTCGTCCTCACGACCTTTGACGATGACGACTACGTGTACGCCGCGCTCCGCTCCGGCGCCAGCGGATTCCTCGTCAAGGACATGGCTCTGGACGACATCCTCATGGGGATCCGCGTGATCGCCGCCGGCGAGGCGCTGATCGCGCCCAGCGTCACAAGGCGTCTCATCGCGGAGTTCGCCGCCCGCCCGGAGACCCGGGGAGGGCTTCAGGCGAGGCGAGCTCCATCGCGGCCGCGTCCCATCGAGGGCATCACCGAGCGAGAACGCGAGGTCCTGACCCTCGTCGGACGGGGTATGTCCAACAGCGAGATCGCTGCCCACCTCTACATCAGCGTGGCCACCGCCAAGGCACACGTGTCACGGCTGCTCACCAAGCTCGATGTCCGCGACCGGATTCACCTCGTCATCCTTGCCTACGAGACAGGTCTGGTCACCCCGTATTGATCACAGTGATGAGCAGCAGCATGCTGCCCCTGGCACGCGGGGGCCCGTCGATCCGACCCGCCGGCGGGAGATCGTCGATGCCTTCCCGGCCGCCACTCGCGGCCGGGATTTCCAAGCCTTGATCACGCTGCTCCGTCGTATCGTTCACCAGCATCTGATGGTGGCTCACGTGCACGTCCGCTCTCGCGGACGCGGGGGGTTGCGTGCTCATACGAGCGATCTTGACAGGCAGGTCCGACAGAACGGATCCCATCGGGGCCGCAGCGGCTTGCGCGGCTCGGGCCAAACATGGTCGGCGGGCCCAGAGCAGTATGGGACGTTGGTGCGGGTACGATCACCGCTCAACTGGACGGTGCGCTCCCCCGCCTCGTCGATGCGGAACTGGCGCTGCCCGTCTGGAAACCAATCATCGTCCTGAGGGAGACCACGCGGCCGATAGCGCCGGTGCTGCCGGTCGGTGGGATCGCTGCACGACCCAGCCGCGCCGACCGTCCTGCGGCCCGCCTACGATTCTGGCGATCACATCCATCCCAACGACGCGGGAGCCGAGGCCATAGCCGACGCACTCGCCAGAGTCATCGCCGCCGCCTGAACGCGGCGATCGGGGGGCGTCGGCAACTCGCCCACCGGGCCCGGGACGCCTGCCAGGCTCACCGAACCAACACCGCGCACCCCGTCACGACGTCGGACGCATCCTGGCCACCGGCGAGGCACACCAACGCCCCGCCCATCACAAGAAGGGGACCAAGCCCAGACGCACCACCTGATCTCGTGAATGAACGCCGCCGGGCACCGCCATGCGGGCCGCGCCATGGGCTGGGGAAGTAATCGTTCGGACGTGCCGAGGCGGTGCGGACGCCGACGTTACTGCCCACTTGGAAGATCCGGCACCGGGAGTGGGTCCTTGCCCTCGTCCCTGATTGACGACTACGTGTATCAAGATCCCCAGACGTCCGCTGCCGTCCGTGGCAGGGTTAAGGAGCAATCAAGCCGGTGCAGATCCGCCGGACGGGGACACGAGGTGAGAGCGTGACCATGACTGATGCGCATGCCGGGCGCAAGGGGCGAGCAAGAAGCGGCCTATGGGGTCCCGCTCTGGCGAACCTCGGACTTGGCGTGCCCGCCATGGTGCCGTTCTATCTGGCGTGGTGGCTGCTGACCGAGTACATGCCGATGGACTGCGGCCTTGCCGAGTCCACCAACTGCAACTACGAGACCCTCGAGAACGGGTCTTTCTTCAGCATTTTACTGGTGGCAACCGGTCTACTCACCTTGACACAGGTGATCGTGATCGACGTATTCCTCCCACTCCGGCATGGACGACGGCTGGCGGCGTGGCTTGGCTCTGCCGTGCTCATCCCCGTCCCGTTCGTGGTGTGCGTGGCGCTGGCCTCGCTGGTCTGACGACCGGCTCTAAAATCCCATTTGGCGAGGCCGCGCGACCAGGCCGCATGACGGCATGACGGATCTCCGATGGGATGAGGTCAGGGACTTCTTCGATCCCGACTCGATGGGCCGCTCAACTATGTAAAGTAACTAGTTCATTACCTGTAGTAGTTATCGCGCCGGACGAACTGCGATGCGGTCACGGTGACATGTGAGCGAGGCGTGTGGCGCGTCGAGGCCCGCGCCACCGGAGCGCTGAAGGGGACGCCCTTTGACTTCTCACCGTTCAGCGGGAATCTCGCGGTGGCTGCGGCGGACTGCTGACCAGGCCATAGCGGTCTGGCACGTCCTGTTCCCCCCGCCCGCCTCTACGCCGTCGTCTACAACGCCGGCGAGCACCGGCCGACCCCGACGCGCCGGCACCTAGACCGCCTACGCGACGTGCCGCAAGCAGTGCGGTCAGTGCCGTACGTGACCGGCGGCGCGCGGCGGCGGTGGGAGCACGGCGCCTGGGTGATCCGCCCTTGCACAGGTTGGAGATCGTACTGATGAGTTAGCGGCCGGGACAGGCTCTGATCTGCGGCACGACACCCTGGCTCGGACGGTTTCGGAGCGGACTTGTTCAGGTCGCTCCGTGCTGAGAGGAACTCAAACGTCCGGCTAGTAGATGTCAGTGCCCTTGGACATAGGGGAAAACCTGGCTGAAGTCGCGGGCGGCCAGCCGGTCCCGGCGGATGCCGAAGATCAGGATGCCTCCGTCTCCGAAGATCATCCCGTTGTCCTCGTCAAGCTGGAGAAGATTGACCCACTGGGAGGCCTCCGCCGCGAAGCCGGGATCATCCGGCCTCAGCCCGGCCGCGGACGCGGCCGCGGTTTCGACCGGCGACTGCAGGGCGTCAGAGTAGCCGCCGACCTGATGCTGCGGCCCAGGCCTCTTACGCCGTTGGTCGTATAGCTCAAGCTCCCAGGCGAAGGTCTCGCCACCGTCCCCGATGTCGGGATCCTCGTCGTCGAGGTTCTCGGCGTCGGCGTACACCATGCGGTCCCACACCAGTTCCCTGGCCGCATCCAGACTCCCGAAGGCGTCCAGCACAGCAGGGTGGCCAAGATCTGGCCAGCTCGGCTCGGTGACTGCGGCGAGCGGCACCTCGGGGAACACCCGCGCCTCCCCGCGGAGGGGCACCTCGCGCTCGGGGACGCGTACGGCCCCGGGAGGCAGCGGGACCACCTGCGCGGCCGTGCAGTCCCAGGTGGCGAAGAACAACAGCGTTCCCTCGGCGGGCAGGTCGATGTCCGACTCGTAGGCCGCGAGTGCCACGCAGTCCAGTTCGGCGAGGAACTGCATCGCGGGACCACCGTCGCCGGCGCGCGGCCACGGCATCCCTTCAGGGAGCCGGGGCAGGCCGCCCAGCCGGCCGACCGTGGTCGCGCCCTTCTCGGCGATCGACAGCCGGATGGCCGGACGGGCCAGGGCGAGGAACGGCTCGGCGAGCTCCTCGGGTAACAGCTCCCGGACGTACTCCGCGAAATCCAGCATCCAGTCCTGCACGCCGCTCATACTGCCCGGACCTGATCTCGAACGGAAGCGGTGGGCGAGCAGCGACACAGCCTGCCGCCCACGGCGACGTACCGGACCTCGAACCTCCCGTCCGAGGGACAACTCAACCTGAACACCGACACGAGCACCGGCAACAACACGCGAACACCGGCACGTTCAACTGCAACCGACCTTGGTAGCGTGATCTTGGTAGCGGCAAAGCAGGAAGCAACATGGCGGGAGCGCGCCCTCAACGCCGAGGACGCGTTGAAGGCAGCCCACGCCAAGATCGTCCAGCAGCGGGGCCGCATCGGCGAACTCCTGGGCCGGATCCGAGATCTTGAGGCTGAGTGGACGCAAGACGCCATCCGGCGCATCACCACCGAGTACACCACCCTCAAGCAGCGAGTACGGCAACTCACCACCGACAACCGGACCCTGGACGAGCGGTTGAAGGCCGCACGGGCGACCTGCGGTTCCAGGACCGTCGCCTCGCCGACCTTGAAGCGCAGCTCGCCGACCCCGGCACGGCGACCTGAGACCCGACCCCGGCTTGCCAGTGGCTGCCCGACTTGTTGACGTCGAGACCATTACGGTGTACAGACCCCTGCGGCCCACTCACCACAGGAGCCGGCGGGCAGCCCGATAATGGCGGACATGGTCATTGTCGATGTCGTCCTGGAAACCTACGACGCGGTTGACTTCACGGCCTGGCCAATCGCCGAGCCGTCCAGCGATCGGCTTCTCGCGCTCTCCGGCCAGATGTCCCCGGCTGAAGTCGGGACCGCGATGGCCGTCATCTTCAGCTACAACCGCCTCCCTGTCGAACCTGTCGCCAGCCTGACCCAGGCCCACCTGGAACAGCACCTCGCCGAAGCCGAAGCCCTGATCGCTCCAGGCGGACTTCGTTTCCGTGACACCGGCACGGGCGTCGAGGTCGCGCCCGGCTGCTGCTTCGGACTGGAGAACTGGCGCGACTGGTGGGACGTGCCCCTCGGCCAGGAAACCTGGCTCGGACACGCCCCGACAACCCAGCTTGAACACCAGGGCCAGACCATCCGGCTCCGGCAAGGCCACCAAGACGATACCCCGGTCCACGCCATCGAATTCGCCTTCGGCGAGTTGCAGAGACTGCTCATCTCAGCGCAACAGCAGCTCAGCGGATTCCTCGAGCTCGTTCAGCGATGGGCCACCAACATCGCCCCCGGCCTGACCGACAGTCTCATCACTGTCCTCGATGAGCACCTGAGGATCAACGAACCACTGCCCTCTTGATCTTCCGTAGACTCCTGCGGTCGGTGAAGTCGATGAGGCCGACCGGCTCAAGACCGCGGGCCTGGAACAACTGCGTGACCATTACGACCGCAGCCGCCTCGGCATGCCCGGCATCGCGAAACGCCTGGCCCGCGACCCCAGCTCTACAGCCGTATCGAATTCGTCCACGAATACCGGCCGGTGTCCGCCTCCGGCTCACCTTCGTCCTGCAGCGCCACCGAGCCGCCCTCGGACTACCGCTGTCGGCCGACGACTTCACCGACGCCGAAGCCATCGCCGCCGTCCACCGCATCACCACCGGCAACTTCCGGCTTCTCCAACGCCTCTTCGCAGTTCCTGGCGTTCTGCCGTTTCGCCCAGACGATGGAGCAGGTGCGCCCAGCCGTCGCTGGTCTCCTCTTCGAGTACGGCCGGCAGACCGCTGTGGCGCAGGGTGAGCTCGGTGCCGTCACCGTCCGGGGTCAAAGTGACTTCGACTCGGGATGTCTCTGGTGCCATGTCGGGCGCTCCCGGTGTGGCCTCCCAGCCGAAGGTGAAAACGAGACGTTCGTACGGCACGAACTCCACGAACCGTCCGCGCATCACTGGGCGTGGGCCCTCGTGCATCGCAACCTGCAAGCTGCCGCCGGGACGGGCGTCCAGCTCGGCCGTTCCCCACCATCGCGCCAGGCGTGCCGGGTCGGTGAAGAACCGCCAGACCGTCTCGGGACGCGCACGGATGTGCAACGTCTGCTCAATCGTCCTGCTCACAACGATCCCTTCACGTCCTGGGCACCAGTGTGCGCGCGTTCTTCTTGCTCGGCTTCGTACTGGAGGCGGCTGAGCGAGGTGGACCACATTGTCTCCAGGAACGTCACCGCCTCGGCCAGCCCCTCCGGACGCAGCCGATAGAAGCGGCGATTGCCTGCACGGCGGACGTCGACGAGGCCGGCCGCTGTCAGCGTTCGCAGATGCTGGGATACCGCAGGGCGACTGATCTCGGGAAAGCGCTCGGCGATCTCGCCTGCCGATACTTCGCGATCCCGCACCAGGACGAGGATGGCGCGGCGGGTCGGGTCCGCCACAGCGCGAAGCGCGTCGTCCATGGGCCACCGCCTTCGTTTGCGCACTACCGGGACAGTATGTAAGTGTTTAAGCAACATCTTACACTCTATCGATGACGAGGATCCGCCATGTCAGGAGACGACAGCACACGCGCCCCGCGATCGGAGAACCAGCGCCTGCATGCGCTGGTCGGCCGTTGGCGTTCGCAGGGGCGTATCGCGGCCACCGCGACCGACCCGGCGATCCGCGTCGCCGGGTCGGACACCTACGAGTGGCTGGCGGGCGAGCACTTCCTCATTCACCGTGTGGACGTGCGCATGGATGAGGAACACGTCGAGGTCATCGAGATGATCGGGCCCTACGATCCAGCGAGCCGGACCTATCCCATGCGCTCCTTCGACAATCAAGGCAACTTCGTCACCATGCGGGCAAGCGTCGACGACGGGGGTGTCTGGACGTTCGCCGGCGAGACGGAGCGGGCGACGCTGGTGATCGCCGAAGACGGCGACTCCATGACGGCCGAATGGGAGCGCACGGACAACGGCTCGAACTGGCGGCACTGGATGGACATGAGCTTCACGAGGGCTCCCAACCCCAGCGCCATCCCTCGCCGCTGAATCCCTCGCAGATCAAAAGCCTCACCGTCGAGTTTCGCCTCGCCGGTCCTGGCGCAGGCACCACAACACCATCATGCTTCGCGCGTCTATCCGTACGCGCCTTTGCACATGGAGGTGTACGCCGACACCTGGTCACGGTTCCAGGTGCTGATCCCGGTCTGGGACAAGACGCTGCCGACCATCGTGGCCTGCCCGGATGCGACATTGCGGCGGATCGGCGGGCCCGGTCACCGATGAGATGTGCGCGCGGCTGTCGCCGATCCAGTACGACCACATCTGACTTCCTGGGCCGCTACGCCTTCTCCCGAGCTGACGTGGCCGGGGCTTTGCGCCCCTTCCACGACGGCGCCCACGAGAGCAGCTGAGCGTCGGTTCAGGGAACTGATCAGGAGGCCGCGCGAACATGGAGCCGGGTGAGGGTCAGTCGGTGGTTGACCGCCACGGTGCATGGGGCTCGGTACGGCGGCGTCGGCGCGGACGCTCAGGACGTAGATGGGACGGTCGTCGCCGGGCGCGGTGCCGAGGTAGAGGTGGCCGGTCAGATGGCACCAGGCCGGGGAGCGGCCGGACTAGAGCTGACCTTGTCCCCACCTGCCCCCGGTGTCCGGGGGCAGGTCACGTACTCCTGAACAGCCGGTCCAGCTGCACGTCGATCGCGGCGAGCGCGTCCTGGGGCTCGATCACGTCGAGTTCGATCAGGGAGGTGAAGCCGGTGAGGGCGAGGAGCAGGTTGGTCTCGGTCGCCGGGTCGCGGCCGGAGTCGATGTGCCCGTCGGCGATCGCCTGGCGGACCAGCTGCTCGACGAGGGCCCGCCCTTGGACGAGGCCGCGGCGCGCCTGCTCGTGCACGGCCTCGTCGTGCAGCGCCTCCAGGACGTAGGCGGCGCTCATCCGGCTGGTCGCGCGGGCGTCGGCATGCAGGGGGAGCATTTCCGCGAGCGTCAGTCGCAGCACGTCACGGGGGTGCGGACGGTCACCGAGCTTTTCGAGCCCCTGGTGTACGCGCACCGAGGTCTGCTCGGACGCGAAGTCCATGGCGAAGGAGAGCATGGCGGTCCGGGAGGCGAAGTAGTGCTGCAGCTGCCCGAGTGACATGCCCGCCTCCTGCGCCACCACGCGCATCGTCAGCTGTGTGACGCCGCGCTGCTCCACCACCCGCCACAGTGCGCGGGCGATCGCTTCGCGGCGTTCGCGGTGATCCACCTGTTTCGGCATCGCCGGCCCCTCCCTCGTACCCCGGAACTGTTCCAATACGATTGACATAATACACCTGACCCATAATCCTGGGGTCCACTCGAGGGAAGGAATCGTCATGTCCGAACAGCCGAAGGTACGGACCACGGAAGGCGTCGTGCAGGGGCGCCGGCGGCAGGGGCACGCGGTGTTCCGCGGCATCCCCTACGCCCAGCCCCCGGTCGGAGCGCTCCGCTTCGCCGCGCCCGCGCCGCCGCACCGCTGGGAGGGGACGAGGCAGGCGGTCGAGTTCGGCCCCGTGGTGCCGCTGTCCCTGCCGATCGACGTGCCCCCGCAGGGCACCGACTGGCTGACGCTCAACGTCGGCACTCCGGATCCCGGCGCGGCGGGACTGCCGGTGCTGGTGTGGATCCCCGTGGGCGGCTACCTCTCGGCGGCGTCGAGCGACCCGATGTTCGACCCGGCAGCGCTGGCCGAGGCGGGACTCGTCGTGGTGACCATCAACTGCCGCGTGGGCGCGGAGGGATTCGCGTTCCTCGACGACGCGCCGCCCAACCGCGGATTCCTCGACCAGATCGCGGCGCTGGAGTGGGTGCAGCGCAACATCGCCGCCTTCGGAGGCGACCCCGGCCAGGTCACCGTGGCCGGGGTGTCTGCCGGGGCGGGGTCGGTCGCCGCCCTGCTGACGATGAAGCCGGCGCGCGGCCTGTTCCGGCGGGCCATCGCCCATTCGGTGCCGGGGCTGCACAGCACCCCCGCGCTGGCACGGCAGGTCACCGCCGCGTTCGCGGACCGGCTCGGCGCTGCGGCCCCCACCGCCGAGGCCCTGCGCGACATCGACCCCTGGCACCTGGCCGCCGAGCTCACCTCCTTCAACGCCGGCCTCCACGCGCACCGGGAGAGCTGGGGACGCCTCACGGAGACCGGCACCGCGCTGTGCCCCGTCGTCGACGGCGAGGTCCTCCCGGAAACGCCCTGGCCCGCGCTGACCGGCGCGCGCGCGAGCGGCACCGAACTGCTCGTCGGCCACACCCGGGACGAATTCCGGTACTTCAGCGTCATGAGCGGACGGTACGGCACCTTCACCGAGCAGGACGCCCACGCAGCCCTGGAACTGCACGCCCCGCAGCCGGACGGCGCGCGAGCCTACCGTGCCGCGTTCCCGCAGGCAGGCCCGGAGGAGCTGGTGGAGACGGTGTACTCCGACGCCCTCTTCCGCATGCCATCACAGAAGCTGGCCGAGGCGAACGCCGCAGCCGGCGGCACCTCGTACCTGTTCGAACTGTGCTGGGTCGCCCCGGCCCTCGGCGGCATCCTGGGCGCCTGCCACAGCCTCGACGTGCCCCTGGCGTTCGGCACGCTGGACAGCCCCGTCGGCACCCAGCTCATCGGCGAGAAGCCCATTCCCGAGGCCGTCGCGCTCTCCCGCGAACTCCAGCAGGCATGGGTCCGCTTCGTCACCACCGGCGACGCGGGCTGGGCCGCCCACCGGCCCGGCGGGCACCTCACCCGCGTCCTGGACACCGAATCGAAGACTCTGCCCTACCCCGAACAGGCATCCCGCCAGATCTGGGAAGGCCACTCCCCCGCCCCCTTCGATCTCTCGTAATTGTCCGGGTCGGCTCCTACGGCTGCGACGCCGCCACTCACCTGCCCATCGGGGACAGCGCGAACTGGCGTACAACCAGGCAACACCCGGCCCGCTTGGCATCAGATCCCACCCGAGGGTGACGGACGACATCAAGAACCGGGAGAGGCCACGGGAGAGGGCCCAGGTCACGGACGATCCCGGCCAGGGCCCGGATGGGCTCGCTCTCCGCCTCCCTCCGCCGCACCAGCGCGTACGGCAAAGGCTCCAGATCGGTGACCAGCAGGTAGGCGATGTCCGGCCGTGCCCAGTAGCGGGTGACGTGGGCGGGAAGAGCACCACGAGCCCGTCCATGCTCCCGAGTTTCGCAGTTAGTGGGCAGACGAGAGCGCTGAATTGGGTGTTTGACCTGGGACAACGGGCGTGGGAGAGCCTGCGAGTCGTGTGTCCACGCCTGTGTGCTGGGTTCTTGCTGGTCGGAGGC
>NZ_JBGNUW010000031.1:0-122501 GCF_041950495.1 Nonomuraea sp. MTCD27
CCCCCACCCCCACCCCCGGGCAGGGCTTCACCATCGACGGGTCGGCGTCCGACTGGGCCGGGACGGTGCCGCTGATGACCGGCACCGGTGACGTGCAGTCGATCTCGGCGGCCAGCGACGGCGTCCACCTGTACCTGCTCGCCCGCGGCACCGGCCTCAACGTCCTGGAGCAGTTCTTCCTCGACACCGACAACAATCCCGCGACCGGTTACGCGGCGGCCGGCTGGACGAACCCGTCGGGCGCCGAGTTGATGCTGGAGAACGCGAACCTCTACCGCCACGGCGGCAGCGGCTGGTCGTGGACCCCGCGCGGCCAGGCCACCTTCGCCCGCAACGACGGTGTCGTCGAGGCGGCCGTCCCCCTGACCAGCCTCGGCCTCTCGCCGGGGCAGCGGCTCAGGATCGGCTTCATCCGGAACAACTCCGCCACCGCCCGCCTGCCTCAGACGTCCGGAACCCTGCCCGCCTTCGGTGTCTGACGGCCACGATACGTTCGCTGTGAGGGCGGGCGACGACGCCCGCCCTCGCAGCCGCCGACACACCTCGGGAGAACGTATGACAGGCTCCGACGCGGTGATCGCCGCACTCCGTACCGAATACGGCGTGCTCACCGAAGCAGTGTCCTCATTCGGCGAGGACGACCTGGCCGGGCCCTCGGGCGCGGCCGAATGGGATGTCTCGGAGGTGCTGAGCCATCTCGGCAGCGGCGCCGAGATCACGCGGGCCACCCTCCGGGCCGCTCTGGACGGAGAGCCGGCTCCGGGCCAGGACTTCATGCACAGCGTCTGGGACCGGTGGAACGCCATGACGCGCCGCCAGCGCGCCGACGGCTTCCTCCAGGCGAACGAGAGCCTGACCGCGCTGTACGAATCCCTCGACGCGCCCACCCGGACCAACCTGCGCATCGATCTGGGCTTCCTGCCCGCCCCGGTGGACCTGGCCACGGCGGCGCGGATGCGGCTCAGCGAGCTGGCCCTGCACTCGT
Source organism: Nonomuraea sp. MTCD27 (assembly GCF_041950495.1). NCBI lineage: Bacteria > Bacillati > Actinomycetota > Actinomycetes > Streptosporangiales > Streptosporangiaceae > Nonomuraea > Nonomuraea sp. MTCD27. The sequence continues at coordinate 986 of NZ_JBGNUW010000031.1, forward strand.
GGGACGTACGCGTCGCCTTCGACGAGCACGCCGTGCTCACCCCGGCCGCCACCCACCAGCTCCTGCACGGCTCGCCCGACCTCATCGGCTGGACCGGCAAGCCCGAGCAGCTCGAGGGCCGGCAGGCGGTCGTCCAGGTCACCACGACCGAGCCCGCGTCGGAGTTCGCCCTGCGCCTGGGCGAACGGATCAGCGTGGACTTCGACCTCCCCGACAAGCCCGACGGCACGCTCGAACTGCCCGCCGAAGCCTGGTTGCGGCTGGTGGCCGGCCGGCTGGCGCCGCGCCACACCCCCGGCGACGTCGTCACCACCGGCGCCGCCGAGCTCGACCTGCTGCGCCGGGTCTTCCCCGGCTACTGAGCCGCGGGGGCGTCAGCCGCGGGGCACCTTGACGCGCAGGAGCTGCCCCGTGTCGCCGGCGCCCGTGCTGCGGTTGGTCACGTAGAACACGCCGTCCCCGGCGTACGCCACCCCGCCCGGGTTCTCCAGGCCGGTGGTGGCCAGGTCGGTCCGTGACCCGTCGGCGTTCACCCGCACCAGCCGGCCGGTCACGGTGTCCCCGCCGTGCCCGGGATTGCCGTCGAAGAGGCCGTCCTTCGCCATCTCCAGCACGATCAGCCGGCCGCGCTCGTCGAAGGTGAGGTCGGCGATGTTGGTGAAGCCGTCGGCGTACACCGTGGGGGCCCGGCCGGGGACCAGCCGCCAGACCTTGGCCTCGCCCTTGTGGTACGGGAAACCGCTGAGCTCGCCGACGTAGAACGCGCCGCCGGGGCCCCGGACCACCGCCGTCGGCACGGATTCGACGAGCCCGCCCGGATCGGCGGCCGGGGCCCTGGCCGGGAGCACGGCGAGCACCTTGATGCCGCCGTCCGGCCGGACCAGCAGCACGTCGTTGCCGGACGCGTCCACGACGACGGTCCCGTACGGGCCGGAATCCAGGCCGTAGAGGTTGGACTCGGTGTCGCCCGGATGCGGGTCGTGCCGCTGCTCGTACGTGGCGAGGTCGGCCTCGGGAACGAGGCCGCCCGAGTGACCGGTGACCCGGGCGAGCTGCCCGAGCGGCACCGCCCCCGGGCCGAGCTGGTCGCGGAACGGCCGTTCGCCGGCGAGCCCGAAGACGGCGCGCAGGTGGCCGGCCGGGCTCAGGCTCAGGTCGTGCACGCCGAGCACGCTGAACCGCTGGGCCCCGCTGTCGTCGTAGATCCCGGTGGAGGGCAGGCCGGTGACGATCCGGCGCCCGGACCGGCGGCGCTCGGAGTACTGGAAGATCGCCCCGGTCGGCCCGTAGCACCAGACCGCGCCGAGACCGGTCTGCCCGCAGGTGCCGCCGTCGGGTCCCGACGGCCCGCCCTCGCCGGCCTCGGCGACCAGCACCCGGCGGTTGCCCGCGTCATAGATGAGCCCGCGCGGGGTGTCCAGCCCTTCGGCCACCACCTCGATCGTGCCGCCTGCCCGCGCCGCGGCGGGATCCGCGGGCAGTATCAGTGTGCTCAGCGCCGTGCCGGTCAAGGCCAGGGCCAGGGCGCCGCGTGTCGATTTCTTCATCTGCAACCTAAGGAGAGCCGACGGATAACTCGCCGCCCCGGCGGTCCCGTCGTTCGACGACGAGCACCCAGGCGAGCGCGGCGAGCTGGAACGCGACCAGCAGCAGGAAGCCGAGGCCGTCCCAGAAGTGGGAGGAGGACGGGCCGCCGCCGATACCCCGCAGCGCGAGGTCGACCATCTGACTCAGCGCGGGGACCGTCAGCAGGCCCAGCACGGCGAACGCCGCGGCCGAGCCGAGCAGGTAGAAGGGCGCGTACCAGCGGACGATGCGCAGCTCGCGCGCGGGCACCAGGCTCATGTCGTGCCGCGGCGGCCGGTTGACCAGCGACCGCACGGCATCGGCGAGCCAGTGCCGGGTGTCCTCCATCAAGTTGCCGAGCCGCAGCCAGTTGACGAGCACGTAGTACATGTCCGTACGCATGAACACCTGGAACTGGAAGATCACCGAAAGGGCCAGCGCGTACGCGACCGCGCGGGCCAGCTGCCCGGCGGGACCGCTCAGGCCGAGGAGCTGACCGGCGAGGCAACCGAGCATGACGGCCAGGTCCCAGGTCATCCCGGCGAGGAAGACGGCGTACCGGCGGCGGCGGGGGGCGGACCGCACCCCGCTCACGTCGGTCTGCGCGACCAGGAAGTACAGCCGGCGGCTCAGCGAGAGCGAGCCGGTGCAGCCGAGGGCCCGCGCGATGATGGCGTGCGCGCACTCGTGCAGCAGGACGAGTCCCCAGCCGACGAAGCCCAGCGTGACGGCGTTGACGAGGGCCCCGTCGAACGGCAGCGCGTCCGACGGCCGGGGCAGCAGCTGCGGGTAGGCCAGCAGCAGCACCGGCACGGCGACCCAGACGGCCAGGTAGAGGGCGAGCATCGGCCGGGTGACCAGCCAGGCGACCCGCTCCTGCCGGACGTTCGCCAGCAGGGTCAGCCCCCTGCGCGGCGCGGCGGGGCCGAGCGGGTCGTCGAGCACCTGGCCGTCCACGGACGCGACGAAGCCGCACTCACCGATTCCCTCGAGGAACTCGTCGAGCTCGGGCTCGGCGCCGAACCGGTCGGCGAAGCGCTCGCGCACCTCCGCGAGCCGCAGCCCGAGCGCGAGCGACTCCAGCAACGCGACTCCCTCGACCGGCAACCGCACGAACTGCCCGGTCTCCGGCCTGCCGACCTCCCACTCGCCGTCCTCCTCGACGCCGAAGTGCAGCTCGTGCAGGGTGACGACGCTGTCGTCGTTCATGCGCTCACCGCGGGGGCGACCGCTGATCCACAGGCCGTGCAATCAGCGAGCCGGCCGGGCTCGGCGAACTCGGTGTTCATGCGCAGCAGGTCGATGAAGAGCATGCGGCCGCGAATGACCGGCTCCGCCATTCCGGTGAGATATTTCACCGCCTCCAGAGCGGCCAGATTGCCGATCATCCCGGCGAGCGGGGCCATGCAGGGATTGACCGTGCGGTCCCCGATGACGTCCATGAAATAACGTTGTGACGGGCCGTACCAGGGGAATTTGGCGAGCGCGTCCTGCTCCGCGCACTGGAAACAGGCGCTTTCCTGCGGAATATGCATCATGAGATTCACCGTGAGCCCGCTCTGCGAGCCCCGCACCCACGCGATTCCCTCGGCCAGCGCCGCCTCGTTGAGCCACTGGTAAAGCTGGATTCGCGGCCGATCCGCGGCGCAGATGATGAGATCGCGGCCCGCCATGATGGCCCGCGCCGCGTCCACGCCGTCCACCATCGTGTTCAGGGTGGTGATGGTGACGTGCGGGTTGATCAGGCTCAGCCGGTCGGCCGAGGCGTCGGTCTTCAACCGGCCTATGTCGCGGTCGGTGTAGAGGATCTGGCGGTTGAGATTCATCAGCTCGACCCGGTCGTAGTCCACCAGCAGGATGTCGCCCACGCCGATCGCGGCCAGGCTCATCGCGACGAACGAGCCGAGCCCGCCGAGCCCGAGCAGGGTGACCCTCGCTCCCTGCAGCCGGCGCTGGAAGTCGTACGACGTGGCCGGCGGGCGGTGGAAGTAGGAGAAGAACTCGAGGTTGCGCCGGTAACGCTCCAGCTCGGCGGGGGAGAGGCTGTCCGGCGGCGGGATCGCGGCGTCCTCCGCGAAGCCGGCGTCTCCGAGCGCGGCGACCGCGTCCTCGACGTCGGTCAGGGTGACGTCACGGTTCTCGCCCCGCATGCCGGCGAGCAGCTCCGGCACGGTACGCGTGCCGTCCATGAGCTCCATCAGCCGCCAGGTGTTGCCCTGCTCGTCGTCCTCCAGTTCGGAGGCGATGCCCAGGTCCATGCTGGCGATCCGGATGCGTCCGGCACCGATGGGAATCGGCGGGAAGACTAATTTCATCCGTGGGCGTTGCATATCTTCTTTTCTCCGTGTTCCTCGGCGTGTTCCTCATCGGACAAGGCGGCCCGGGGCCCGGCCCCGCACCGCTGCCGATGCCGGGGCCGGGTAATAGGGCATCAGCAGTCGCCGCAGCAGCAGCAAGCGTTACAGGCAGCAGTCGTCTCGATCTTCTCGAGGCGCCGGATCTGAACCTTCATCGTTGTCCACCTCCTTTCATGCACCCGGGGACACGAATTCACGAGCGAATCCGTCGTCCCTTTGCCCAGGGTCACAGGAGCCGTTGCGATTTCGTTTCAACCGCCATTCCGGCGCGCGGGTCCCGCTTCGCTGAGCTGCGGATGTCCTTCGTCCTTAAGGGAGGGCGGCGGTGCCGATAGGCTTCCGGGGTGATGGATGTGATGTTCCCGCCCAAGCTGAAGGCAGGCGACGGCGTGCGCGTGGTGGCGCCGGCCAGGTCCCGCGCGATGGTGATGGAGCACGACCACACCGGCCTCATCGACTCCCGGTTCGCCGAGCTCGGCCTGACGCTCTCGTACGGCGACCACGTCGACGAGCGGGACGCGTTCGACTCCGCCGGCGTCGCCTCACGGGTCGCCGACCTGCACGAAGCCTTCGCGGACCCGTCGGTGGCGGCGATCCTGACGGTCATCGGCGGCTACAACTGCAACGAGCTCCTGCCGTTCCTGGACTGGGAGCTGATCCGGGCCAACCCGAAGATCCTGTGCGGCTACTCCGACATCTCCGCCCTGCAGAACGCCATCCTCGCCCGCGCCGGGCTGGTCACCTACTCGGGGCCGCACTGGTCGACGTTCGGGATGCGGGATCACTTCGAGCAGACGCTCGGCTGGTTCACCTCGGTCATGTTCGGCACCGCCCCCGTCGCCCTGTCGCCGGCGGCGCACTGGAGCGACGACCTCTGGTTCCTCGACCAGGACAAGCGCGAGCTCATCCCCAACGACGGGTGGTGGCGGATCCGGCCGGGCGCCGCGGAGGGGCACCTCGTCGGCGGCAACCTGGCCACGCTGAACCTGCTGCAGGGCACCCCGTACATGCCCTCACTCGACGGCGCGATCCTGATCCTCGAGGACGACCTGGAGTCGCACCCGGCGACCTTCGCCCGCGACCTGACCTCCCTGCTGCAGCTTCCCGACGGCGCGCGGGTCCGTGGGCTGGCGATCGGCCGGTTCCAGCAGGCCAGCCGCATGTCCCGCCCGCTGCTGGAGCAGATCGTCGCCACCCAGCCGGCGCTGGCGGGCCTCCCCGTCCTGGCCAACATCGACGTCGGCCACACCTATCCGCTGGCCACCTTCCCGATCGGCGGCCAGGCCCGGCTCACCGTCACCGGCACGGACGCGGACCTGACCCTGCTGCGTCACTGACCCTGCGCTGATCCTCCGCTACTCCTGCTGAGCGGACAGGTCGCGGCGGACGCGGCAGGCGTCGGCGATGCGGTTGGCGGCGACGTAGACCAGGTTGACGGTCAGGATCGCGGGGGCGATCACCGCCACGAAGCCCGGGAAGTCGCGCTCGAAGGCCAGGGCCAGGATCACCGCGGTGATGCCGTTCTGCTGGGCCAGCCCGAGGTGCACCCGGTCGGCGGCGGGCAGCCCACGCGTGAGGACGAGTGCCGCGAGCATCTGCGCGGCGAACGCCGCCAGCCCCAGCAGGACGCCCATCATCAGGTTCGCCCCGCCGACCAGCAACAGCCCCATCAGGAACGCCGACAGGGCGAACGCTACGCTCACCGCCCGCGCCAGCCATCGCGGGTCCGGCAGCCGCAGGTAGAGCCCGGCGGCCGCCACGCCGAGCATGAGCGAGCTCCACGCCGCGGACAGGACCGCGCTGATCGCCGCGAGGTAGCTCAGCACCGGCGGCGCGTTCCTGATCAGCCGCCACACCCCGTACGCGACCGCGACGAACAGCGCGTTCAGCCCCAGATCCGCCAGGTACGCCGCCGACAGGCCGTCCTGGCCCGGCTTGGTGAACGACACGGCGTAGAACGCCAGGATCACGGTCACCGGATCGTCGAAGGACGACCACGCGCCGAGGATGGTCCGGGCCCGGTCCGACAGGCGGTTGCCGCCCATGGTCGAGGCCACCGACAGCGGGTCGATCTGGGCGACGGTCACCGCCAGGATCATCGCCCGCGGGTCCCCGGACACCAGATAGACCACGCCGGCGATGAAGGCCGCCTTCAGCAGCACCCCGACGGTCACCGCGAGCAGGATCAGCCGGGTGTGCCGGCGCGCCTCGGTCCGGTCGATGCCGTGCGTGCTGCCGTACAGGCCCACCGCGAGCAGCAGACTGCTGAGCAGCAGGTAGCCGCCGGAGTGCTCCAGCCGGGACAGGCCGGTCAGGTCTGCGGTCACCCAGCCGAACCCGACGAGCAGCAGCAGGAAACCGATCCTGACCAACGTTCCTCCTCCAAGAGGGCGAATCACTGGATTGAGGATCGGCTGCGTCGCGGAGGTTGTCCAGAGGGCTGGGGCTCCGGCGACCTCCCCCGGGACCGGCGGGCGAACACGCGGCGCCGCCCCTCCTCCTCGGTGCGTACGTACGAGCTGGAGGAGCGGGCACGGGCCGCGGCGGTCCGGCTCGACTGGCCGGGGCAGCCGGAGCCGGGCCTGAGGGTGGAGCTCACCGGGGCACGTCCATGCGCTGCGTGCCGATGACCGACAGCAGCCGCAGCGCCTCCTCCGACGGCGAGCCGGGCGTGGCGGTGTAGATCACGACCCGCTGGTCCCGGTCGGCGATGTCGAGGACGTCGCAGTTGACGGTGACCGGGCCGACCAGCGGGTGCTGGAAGGTCTTGCGCAAGGTGGGCTCGGAGCTCACGTCGTGGGAGGCCCACAGGCGCGCGAACTCCTCGCTCCCGGCCAGGAGATCGCGCACCAGCTCGGCCACTTCCGGATCGTCCGGGTAGCGGGCGGCGGCGGCGCGCAGGTTCTGGGTCGCGCGGCGGCCGAACTCGTCGGCGTCCGACACCCCGTACAACCGCCGCCCGTCCGGGTGCGGTCCGAGGAAGGCGCGGCGCAGGAGGTTGCGGTCGCGTCGCGGCACGGCGGAGAAGTCCTCCATGAGGGCGGCCGCCAGGTCGTTCCAGGCGATCACCTCGTGCGTCGCGGACGTCACGGTCGCGGCGGCCAGCGGCAGCCGCCGCAGCAGGTCGAGGATGCTCTGCCGCACCTCGCGCGAGGGCCCCGGCGGGGGGCCGGGCGGGGCGCCGGCGAGGTGGTGGAGGTGGACGCGCTCGGCGTCCGACAGGCGCAGCGCCCGGGCCAGCCCGGCCAGCACCTCCCGCGACGGGCGCGGGCCACGGGCCTGCTCCAGCCGCGTGTAGTACTCGGTCGAGATGTACGCCAGCTGCGCCGCCTCCTCACGGCGCAACCCCGGGCGTACGGCGCCGCGGCCCGGCCGGCAGACCCACGTCGGAGGGCGTGATCCGCTCACGCCTGCTGCGCAGGAAGGCCGCCAGTTCTCGTCTGTCCATACCTCCAGTGTGTGCCGGTCCGGGCCGTTCATGCAGGTACCGGCGGTACCTGGATGGGCTCGGCGGACCCGCGCAAGCTCGTAACCATGAACACGACACCGAACACCTCCGCCGGCTTGGGCCTGCTGGCCGGCAAGGTCGCCTTCATCACCGGCGCCGGGCGCGGCATCGGCGCCGCCGCGGCGCGGCTGTTCGCCCGGGAGGGCGCCCGGCTGCTGCTCGCGGCCCGGACCGAGGCCCAGCTGAAGGCCGTGACCGAGGAGGTCAGGGCGGCGGGCGGCACCGCCGACCACGTGGTGTGCGACCTGGCCGACGCGGCCGGCGTGCGGGCCGCCGTCGAGCGCGCCGTGGACCTGTACGGTCGGCTCGACGTGGCCTTCAACAACGGCGCGGCGTTCGTGCCGCCCGGCCCGATGGACCAGGTGGCGCAGGACGACTTCGACCACGTCTACGCCGTGAACCTCAGGGGCCCGTGGCTGGCCATGGTCGCCGAGGTCGCCGCCATTCGGGCGACCGCCGGCACGGGGGCCATCGTCAACAACTCCAGCGTCGGCAGCCTGGGGGCCAACCCCGAGTTGCCGGCCTACGGGGCGATGAAGCGGGCGGTCAACAGCCTCACCGAGTCGGCCGCCGTCACGTACGGCCCCGAGGGCATCCGCGTCAACGCCATCGCCCCCGGCGGCACCCTGACCGAGATGATCCGTACGTGGGAGCAAGATTCGCCCGGCCTCGTCGATCGGCTCAAGGCGCACACCCCGCTGGGCCGCTCGGCCGACCCCGGCGAGATCGCCCAGGCGGCCGCGTGGCTGCTCAGCGACCGTGCCTCCTTCGTCACCGGCGCGGTCCTCAGGGTCGACGGCGGGGCCCGGCTCTGACCGGGGTCCTACCGGCCGGCGGCTTCGGTCAGCGGGTCGCCGGCCGGGACTGTACGGCTCGTGCGCGCCATACAGTCTCGTGCGCGCCGCCTTTCGCCAAGACGGGGGAAATCCGCCGCCACCTTATCCCCATTTATGGATGAATGTCGCTTTTTGTGATGTCTGCCGGGGCAGGCCATGGAGCGCAGGACGACATAGGGGAGGGAAATCTCCGATGATCTACCATCACACACCTCGGGTAACCGGTTGGGTCGGCTGGGTCTGGTTCGGCGGCGCAATGATGGTCATGGCCGGGCTGTTCAACATCATCACCGGCCTGGCCGCCGTCTTCGCCAACCGCGTCTACGTACAGACCCCCGCCCGCCTCCTGCTCTTCGACATCACCACGTGGGGCTGGCTCCACTTCATCCTGGGCGTCCTCGTCCTGGCCACGGGTATCGGCGTCACCATGGGGCTGGACTGGGCCAGGATCGTCGGCGTCGTGCTGGTGATGCTGAACGCCCTGACCCAGCTGACCTGGATCGCGGTGAATCCCTGGTGGTCGCTCGCCGTCATCGCGATCGACGTGCTCGTGCTGTACGCGCTCATCGTCCACGGGCGGGAGGCCCGACCGACGTAACTTCACCCCGGCACAGAGACCGCAACGCCTCCTTATCCTGGGGCGGGAAGGCCGGTGATCGCCGGCCTTCGCGCATCAGGAGCAAGGAGCCGACAGTGACCGTCGAATGGGTCGCGCTGTCCCCCGCGGACATCCCGGCGATCGCCGAGCTCGCCCGGCGGTGCGTGGCCCGCGACGGCGGGCTCCCCGCGACCGCGTCCCCGCCCTTCCTGGAGCGCAGGTACGGCGCTGGGACGGCGCTGGGCGCGTTCGTCGACGGCCGCCTGGTCGCCTGCGGCGGCGTGCGCCCGGTGGGCGCCGCGTCGGCGGCGACCGGCCTGGTCGACCCGGGCCACCGGGGAGGGGGATTGGGGTCGAGCCTCCTGGACCAGCTGGTCGAGCGGGCGGGGCCGGTTCGGCTGGAGACCGAGTCGCTGACCCCGGAGGCCGACGCGCTCTTCCGCTCGCGTGGCTTCCGGCAGACGTTCGCCGAGGACGTCTACCGCCGCGACCTGACCCGGCCGCTCCCGGCCGTCCCCCTCCCGCCGGAGCTGGAGATCGAGGAGTGGTCGGAGGGCACCGAAGCCGCCTTCTACGAGGCCTACTCCGCCTCCTTCGCCGACCGCCCCGGCTTCCCCGGCTGGTCGCCGGAGGAGTGGGTGGACTGGCTGGTCGACGACGAGTTCCTGCCCGGCTGCTCGCTGGTGGCGCGGGAGGCGGGCCGGGCCGCCGGCTTCGTGGCGTGCGCGGAAGGGTTCCTGATCCAGGTCGGCGCCGTGCCCGGGTGGCGGCGGCGCGGCCTGGCGCGGGCGCTCGCGGCCGCCGCGCTCGACCGCATGCGCACGCGCGGCGCGACGGAGGTCTTCCTGGACGTCAACGTCGACAACCCGGCCTCGGCCGCCCTCTTCCGCGGCCTCGGATTCGAGGTGATCGCCCGCCGGGCCCGCTACGAGTGACGCCGCCGGCGGCGGAGGACCAGGGCCGCGACCACGCAGAGGGCGGCGAGGAGGAGCGGCAGTGCCCAGGGGGCGGTCCAGGTGTCCGCCGTGGTCTCGACGGCGGCGAGCGGGGCGACCGAGTTCGACGCGTCCGTGAGCAGCGGGACGAGGTTGATCGTCCCCGTCAGGCGCAGCAGGGGAGCCACGCCGTGCACCGGCACGGAGACCTTCCAGGTGTCGCCGGGGAGGAGCTGGGGCGAGTCGCCGATCCGCCCGGCGGGTACGCCCGAGCCCCCGAACGGGCCCGACACGGACACCGTCTGCCGGGCGGCGAGGATGGCGTTGCCGGTGTTGCGGATCGTGTACGTGACGGTGGCGTCACCCTTGCCCAGCGGACTGCCCGAGTAGCGCACCCGCGGGTCCTCCACCGACAGGCCGGGCTTCAGCGCGCCGCCCACCCGCAGCCGGATCCGGATGCCGAGCCGCCCGCCCGCGCCGGTCCCGTCCGCCTCGCCGGCCCCGGCGAGCGAGGTGACGATGCCGCCCATGTACTCGCCGGGCGCGGCGTCCTGCGGCAGCGTCACCGTGAACGGCACCTCGGCCGACCCGCCCGGCGGGACCGTCACCTCGGGCCGGGCCGGGTGGACCCACGCGCCCACGGCCGCCGGCTTCGTTTCCCTGGCGACCAGGTCGAGCCGGCCGTTCCCGGCGGTGAAGGCGTCGGCGGCGTACACCGCGAGGCGGAGCGGCGCGGTGCCGGGGTTGTCGACCACGAGACCGTCCGTGACCTGCCCGCCCGGGTCGATGGTGTAGCCGTAGTTCTGCCGGTCGGAGCCGAAGTCGTTGGCCGCCGTACGCACCGTCCAGGAGGTGTCCGCCGCGGCGGGTCCGGCCTGCGCGCCCGCGAGACCGAGCGCGGCGAGCAGCGCCACGGCGGCGGCCCGGCAGATCATGGTCGTACGCATCGGGTGATCCTCTGGAAGTGGTGAGGGGTGACGCCGGAAGGGGGCTCCGGCGCCACCCGGTTCATCTACTGGAGCCAGGCGGACTCGTCCGCGGCCGGCTTGTGCTCGTCGGACTTGCCGTGGTCGCCCTTGCCGTCGTACGGGTGGATGACCACCTTGTCGACGGTGGAGCCGACCGGCTGAGCGGCGGTGGCACCGCTGTCAGGGCCGCACCAGTCCTCCTGGCCCAGCTCGACCGCGGCGTTGGGGGCGGCGCAGGTGCCGCTGCGCAGGTTCTCGACGACCAGCTTGTCGTCGCGGACCTGCACCTTCACGTACGTACGGACGTGCTCCTGGTTCTCGACCGAGTTGGCCCAGTGGCTCTTGGGGTTCAGCGGGTCGGGGCCGTAGTTCGGGTCCTTGGTCGTGTCCGGGGCGGTCAGGTTGTAGTACTTGGAACCGGACGCGGAGTTCGCCGTCACGTAGATGACGCCGCCCGGCCCCTGGACCACCTCGGCGGCGCCGGGCTGCTCCTTCGGGTTCGCCTTCTGGCCGTTCTTGATCTCGTAGCTGCGGGTGTAGGCGTGGTCGTGACCCTGCAGGACCAGGTCGACGCCGAGGTTCGAGAAGGCGGTCGGGAAGTCCTTGCGGCGCTGCTGGTTGTCGCCGTCGTTGGCGTGGCTGGCCGGCGAGTAGATCGAGTGGTGGTAGACGAGCACCGTGTACTTGGCGTCGTCGCCGTGCTCCTTGACGACGTCGGTGACGTACTGGATGTGCGCGGCGTCGGCGCCGTTGGCGTAGGCGTTGCTGTTCAGGTCGATGAACAGGACGTCGTTGTACTCGTACCAGTAGTCACCGCCCGACCGGGTCGTCGCGTCGCCGTTGTAGTAGGGCGCGGAACGGTCGGTGTTCGGGGTCCAGAAGTGCTGCTCGTAGGCCTTGCCGCCGACGTCGTGGTTGCCGATGGTGGCGGCCCACGGGTACTGGCGCAGCTTGTCGGGCGCGAGGAACGCGTCCCACTGCGTCTCGGTGTTGGCGGTCTCGACCTGGTCGCCGCCCGAGACCAGGAGCGCGGTCTTCGGGTTGGCGGCGAGGGCGACGTTCAGGGTGTCCGCCCATCCGGCGGCGTCCTTGGCCACGTTGCCGGAGGCGCCGATCTGCGGGTCGCCGAAGAACAGGAAGTCGAAGTCGCCCTTGAAGTCCTGCGTCTCGAAGGAGTACGTCGGGGACCAGTTGCCCTCGAAGCCGACGCGGTAGGAGTACTTGGTCTTCTTCTTCAGGCCGTCGATGGTGACGTGGGCGTTGTAGCCGCCGTTGACCTTGTTCGCGGTGATGGTGGCCGGGAAGGTGGCGGCGTGCTTGTCGAACTCGCCGTGCTTCAGCTTGGCGGTCGGTACGACCTGGACCATCTGGGGTGTGTCGGTCGAGGAGTACCAGGACACGGCACGCTGCGACTCGCCGGCGCCCACACCGAGAACGATGCCGGTGAGCTTGGCGGTGTCGGTAGCGTGGGCCGCGGTCGCCAGGCCGCTGCCGAGCATCGCGGTGATGCCCATGGCAGCGGCGGTGGCGCCCACGGCCACCCGGCGCCGGACCGGCCCGAGGCCCTGTGTCCGATTTTCGAACTTCATCGGGGTTCCGTCCATTAAGGGGTGTTAAAGAGCTTTGTCACGGTTTCTGGGGTGGATGTCCTGGAGGTGAACCCTGGACGGGCACGTCGTTGCGCTTGACGGAAGATGTGATGCATTCAGCCGCCGAAGATCCGCTGCACGAACCACACGAGGCCCATCACGGTCACTCCCGCCGCGATCGCCCCGGTCGTCCACAGGCCCGCGACCGGCCGCCGGTGGCGCAGCACGGCGAGCAGCGGGAAGACGACGACGATGATCGCCAGCTGGACGGCCTCGATGCCTACGTTGAACACCAGCAGCGACCACAGCAGCGTCCACGACAGGGGCTGGTCGATCCCCAGGGCCGCGGCGAAGCCGAGACCGTGCACGAGGCCGAAGCAGAAGACCACCGCGAGCCGCGCCCGGCCCGCGCGATCCAGGCCGGTCTGCCCCAGGTCCGTGGCGTGCGATCGCCGCCGCCGGAGCCGCCACAGATGCCAGCCCGCGACGACCGCGATCGACAGGGCGATGACCGGCTCCACGAACGACGCGGGAACGTGCACGAGGCCGAGGGCGGCGAGGATGAAGGTCACCGAGTGGGCCAGCGTGAAGGTCGTCGCCGCCAGCACGATCTCGCGCAGCCGGCGTGATCCCGCGATGAGCGCCAGCAGGAACAGGATGTGGTCGAGCCCGGTGAGCAGGTGCTCGGCCCCGAGCCGGAAGAACTCCCAGAACCGCTCGGCCCACGACTGTTGCGTGGAGAACGACGGCCGCTCGGCGTCGAGGGCGGCGCTGCCGGAGGTCAGGTCGAGATCGTAGGTGACCACCGTCTTGGTGTCGCGCACGTATTCCTCGGAGTCCGGGAACAGCCCGCTGCGTACCTCGTGCGCCTCGGCGGAGTCCGGGCACCGCTGGTCGAGGACCAGCAGCGCGTACGGCACGCCGTCGCGTTGCTCGATCGTGAACCCGCCCTCCCGGACCGGGGTGCACGCCCGGCCCTCGGCCGTGACGGCGAAGCGCTCGGTCACGTACGCGACGACCGAGTCGGCGTGGGCGTCGAGCGCCGCCGCCTGCTCCGCCGCGTCGCCGGACTCGAACGCCGCGGTGCCCGCCCGGAAGAGCGGATCGTCCTTCCGGGCGTCCGCGGCCGAGACGACGAGCAGGTCGTACTCCAGCCCGAGCGCGGAGCGGACGTGCCCGGTCCGGGCCGAGGTGAGGTCCACGTACACGGTCGAGGTGAACCCGTGGGCAAGGGCGGGGACGGCACTGAGCAGGACGGCCACGGCGACGGCGGCGACGACGGCACAGACACGACGCCGAGCGGCGTGGAACATGTGACTCCTCTACGGTTAACGACCGCAATCTGCTCGGCCCAGATGAACGAACGTCAACTCGTGCGCGAATCATCGATGAACCACGTCGGGCGAAAATAACTCCCATCTCTGAACATAGGTCGCAATGAGGTAGGAAATAGACGCACTTTCCCGTCACCTCGGAGGAACGATCCCCCATGCGCTTTCGGCTTCTGCCCGCCGGCCCGCTGGCCGTGGCAGTCGCGACGGCCGTCCTGGTCAGCGGATGCTCCCCGGGTGACGACTGGTCCCGGCCGCACGACAAGCCCACGGCCGTCGGCACCCTCGGCCCCGGGTTCCACGACCCCGCCACCCCGCCCTCGCCGGAGGCCACGATCACGCCACGGCCCCGCTCGTGGGACGGGGTCCACCCGTCGGAGGGTTACCGCGTGGTGCTGCTCACCGCCGGGAAGGACGCCCAGACCAGGACGCTGGTGACCGCCGTGACGGAGTGGGCGCGGGCGGAGGACGTCAGCCTCAAGACGGTCACGGCCGCGGCGCCGGCGGAGTACGTCGCGCGCATCAGCGACGCCATCGACCTGGCGCCCGACCTCGTCATCAGCGCCGGCAACGACCTCGTCGACCCCCTGGCGCTGGTCTCCGCCAACCACCTCGACCAGCAGTTCCTCGTGATCGGCGCCGAACTGGCCGAGCCCACGGCGAACGTCACCGCCGCCGACTGGACCGGCGCGTCGTTCCGCGGCGAGGGGCTGGGCATGTCCTCGGCGTACGATCCGGCCACCTTCACCCCCGAGCGCGCCGGGCGGGCCGTCCGGGCCGGGGTCTCGGCCGTGCTCCACGGCCTGACCGGGATCGTGATCTGGCTCGACTGACTTCTCCTGGTTCGTACTGACCGGTCAGGCGGGAAGCGCGGACCGGAAGCGCGGACCGGAAGCGCCCCGTTGTAGGGCGTTCACCCGACACCGGCGCGCCCCGCACCCTCGTAAGGTGACGACCAGAGGTCGGGGGCGGCGTCATCGAGGGCCGGGGCCATGCTCCGGCGGGGGTGCCGGGATCGTTCGTGCCCTGCGTCGGGGTCACCGGGCAGGAGAGCCGACGGCACGGACCGGTTGTTCCTGCGTCTACCAGCGGCTGTCTCCTTCCGTTCGCGTCGGTCATCCGAGAGGACAGAAAGAGCCTGATGGGACTGGAGATCAAATTCCTGGGGCCATGGGAGGCCACGGCGAACGGCGAGCCGGTGAAGGTGGCCGGTGAGCGGCGGCTCGGGGTCCTGACCAGGCTGGCGTTGAGCGCCGGGCAGCCCGTTCTCAACGAGGAACTCCTCACCCAGGTATGGAGCCAGAGCACAGCGACGACGGCCGACAAACAACTGCACATCGTGGTGTCGAAGCTGCGCAGCCTGCTCTCGCCGCACCAGGACGACGACATCATCGCGACCGTTTCCGGCGGCTACCAGCTGAATCTCGCGTGCGAGCGCATCGACGCCCACCTGTTCACGCTCCTGGCCCACCAGGCGCGTGCCGCCCGGGCCCAGGGCGAGATCACGCGGGCGGACGCGCTCTTCCAGCGGGCGCTGGCCCTGTGGCGGGGCAGGGCGCTGGCCGACCTGACCGCCTCATGGGCCCAGGTCGAGGCCGCGCGCCTGGACGAGGAGCGGCTGGCCGTGCTGGAGGACCATGTCGACCTCCGCCTGTCGGCCGGCGACCATCACGCGGTGGTGCCGGTGCTCACGGCGCACGCCGAGGCCCACCCGCTGCGCGAACGCCCCCGCGCGCAGCTGATGCTGGCGCTGTACCGGGCCTCCCGGTCGTCCGAAGCCCTCGCGGTGTACCAGGAGACGCGCCGCACCATGGTCGACGAACTGGGCATCGAACCGGGAACGGGGTTACGCCGGCTGCAGCAGGCGGTGCTCCGCCGGGACCCCGTGCTCGATCTCCCCTCCCCGGCCCAGCGAACGACGCTCACCAGGCCCGTCATCCCGGCCGAGCTCCCCGCCGGCATCCGGGCGTTCACCGCGCGCACCGCCGAAGTCGCCTGGGTGCGCAGGGCGCTCACCGACACCGTACGCGGATCGCCGGCCATCGCCGCGATCCACGGCGCCGGCGGGGTCGGCAAGTCCGCGCTGGCCGTCCACGCCGCGCACGCCGTGGCCGGCGACTTCGCCGACGGCGTCCTGCACGTCGATCTGCGCGCCGCCACCGCCGGCCGCCGGCCGCTGTCGCCGGTCGAGGCCCTGCGCCGGCTGCTGCGCTCGCTCGGGCTCGACGCCACCGCCCTACCGTCCACCCTGGACGAGGCCGCCGCCCGCTACCGCTCCCTCACCTCGGCGCGCAACCTGCTGGTCATCCTCGACGACGCGCTGGACCCGGGCCAGGTCCGGCCGCTCATCCCCGCCGGACCCGAGTGCGCGGTCATCGTCACCAGCCGCCGCATCATGGCCGCACCCGACCTGCCGAGCCACCTGCACCTGGGCGGCCTCGGCCACGCCGAGGCGGCCGCGCTGTTCGCCCGCCTCGCGGATCCGGGCCGCCTCCGCGCCGAGCCGGAAGCGGCGCACCGGATCGTCCGGCGGTGTGGCGGCCTTCCCCTGGCGCTCCGCATCGCGGCGGCACACCTGGCCGCACGGCCCGGCCGTACGCTGTCCCGTCTGGCCGACCAGCTCGCCGACCCCAGCCGCCGCCTCGATGCCCTCGAACACGCCGACCTGTCGATGCGGGACACCATCGCGGTCGGCCTCCAGCACCTTCCCGAGGAGCCCGCGGGCCACGACGCCGCCCACGCGTTCTTCCTGCTCGGCCTCCAGGAAACCCCGGTCCACACGGCGGCCGCCCTGTCCGCGCTCGCCGGCTGGCCGGAACGCCGCGCGGAAGCGGCGCTCAACCAGCTCCTGGACGTCCGCCTGCTCGAAGCCACCGGCCCCGGCCGCTACCGGATGCACGACCTGATCCGCCTCTACGCCCGCGAGCAGGCCGCCCGTCACATGCCCGAGCCCGCTCCCACCAGCACCTGACCCCTCAGAAGGAGGATTTCCAGCCGGGCCCGACCGCGATGGCGGAGCCGAACCTGTTGCCGCCCTTGCCGTTCCAGACGTACAGGGTGCCGGTCTCGCTGTGCACGGCGCCGATGTCGGTGTTGCCGTCCTGGTTGACGTCGCCGAGCGACATCAGCGTGCCCGCGTACGGCGCCCAGCCGGGGCCGAGCTCGGCGGCGCCGGTGAAGTTGTTGGCGCCCCTGCCGTTCCACACGTGCAGCGTGTTGCCGTCCTTCCTGACCGCCAGCAGGTCGCCGATGCCGTCACCGTTGAAGTCGCCGGCGACCGGCCGGCTGAAGGCGGCCCAGCCGCCCCCGACCGCGGTGCCGGGGCCGAACTTGTTGCCGCCCCTGCCGTTCCAGTAGGAGAAGACGCCGGTCTCGCTGTGCACGGCGCCGATGTCGGTGCTGCCGTCCTGGTTGATGTCGCCGAGCGACATCAGCGTGCCCGCGTACGGCGTCCAGCCGGGCCCGAGCTCGACGGGAGCGGTGAAGTTGTTGGCGCCCTTGCCGTTCCACACGTGCAACGTGCCGCTGTCCTTCCCGGCCGCCATCAGGTCGGTGAGCCCGTCACCGTTGAAGTCGCCGGCGACCGGCCGGCTGAAGGCGCTCCAGCCGGAGTCGACCGCGGTGCCGGGGCCGAACTTGTTGCCGCCTTCGCCGTTCCAGATGGTCAGCGTTCCGGTGGCGGTCGAGAAGAGGTCGCCCACGCCGTCGGCGTCGAAGTCCGGCATGGCGGACGTGCCCATCCCGGCGTACTGCGGGTTCTGCGCGTGGGTGAGGGTCTCCCAGCCCAGGAAGTGCGACACCCCGACGGGGCGGCTCTGCTCGACCCACTTCTCGGCGTACGGGACGTCGTCGTACCCGAGCCGGTGGTGCAGCGCGTTGAAGCCGACCTCGAAGTGCTTCCCGAGGTCGAGGGTGACCTTGCCGCCGCACAGCCACGACGGCACCGTCCCGCCCAGTTGCAGGCGGGCGTGCAGGTCCATCGCGAAGCGCAGCCGGTGCTTGGCCGTGGCGTACAGGTCCACGCCCTGGTGACCGGCCGTCTCGGCGACGTGGGAGATGGCCGCCAGGCCCCATCCGGTGTGCCAGAAGTCACGGCACGTCTCCTGGGTCAGGCCGTCCACGAACTTCGTCTGCCCGTGCCAGTAGTCGACGATCTCGGCTCTGGTGTCGTACTTGCTGCCCGGAGGCGCCTTGGGCACCGCGCCGTCCGTCGCGAGGTAGATGTAGGCGGGCAGCCTGCCGCGCCAGATCGCGACCGCCCGGTCGAACGAGGCGCGGTCGTCCAGGTGCACGGCGATGCCGATGGCGGCATCGGTCATGATCAGTTCCCAGTTGCCGTTGTTGTTCGGCCGCCCGGCGATCACGGTCGGGAGGTACACCGTACGCAGCTTGCCGGCGAACCGGCCGGCCCCCGCCCAGCCGGTGTAGGTGTGCTTGATGAGCTCGGCGGCGCGCGAGAAGTTGGCGCCCGCCCATCCGGTCTGCAGCGGCGCGTTGTCCCCGGTGTGCTTGGTGATCACGGCCGACCAGGCGTCCATGATCTGGATCGCCTTCTCCGCGTAGCGGGCGTCCTTGGTGAGGTACCACTGCAGGGCATGCGTGTAGGCCGCCATGGCGTCCTTGCGCTCGTCCGAGCAGCCGTGGTCGGGATTCGACACCGGGCCGCACTCGACGACGGAGCGGGGCTTGGCCACGTAGGACAGGGAGGCGTAGGAACTGCTCCGCATGGAGTTCCAGGCCGACTTCCACGGCTCGTTGCCGAGGTTGACCCTGACGAAGTCAAGCTGAGCCCGGCTGACCAGGACGCCAGGATGCTTGAACCCGGCGGCCTGCGCGGCCTTCGCGGGCTGAGCGGCCTGCGCGGCCTGCGGTACGGACAGGGCGGCGGCCACGAGCATGGTGGCGGTGAGAGGGCGAGCGAGACGCACGGACTTCCTTCCAAAGCTGCGGACGCCCATTCCGCCAGCCGCCCGCTCACCCGTCAAGGAATCGGTGCCGCGAACCCCGCCTCGACATACCCTCCGCATACCGCCCTCACCGGAACCCGGGGGATGCAGCCCCCGCGCCCCCGCTCTCCGACGTCCCGCGTCGTGCCGGCCACGCTCCGATGCCATGGAGAAGGTTGTCGATGATTTCCTGGGCGGCGGTGATGCGCTGTGCGACTTCGGTGATCCCGCTCAGGTGCCCCTCGGCGATGGCTCCGGAACCCGAAGCCGTACGGCACCCACCTTCAGGTCCTGCCGTCGGAAGTACGGGCAGGTCGTACGGCTTCCGTAACGTAGAACGCCGGTTCCGACGTCTGGGGTGACCAGCCTCCGTTCGTGACCGCTTGCCGTCACAGCTCCAGCGGCGGTAGTCCCCGCAAATCGCGGTAGCGTCGCCGTGCTGCCGTCAAGCTATCCGACCCGTTGGGGCCGCCCAGGACGACATCGGCGTTGTGATCATCCTGTCCGTCGTCCTCCCAATCGCATTCCTCGCAGTACCCGAAACCGCCGCGGTACCGAAGGGTGGGGTGGAATCAGCACGGACACGTGTACGGCTGATCGCGTGGCGGCAGCCGGAGGAAGGTTCCGCCCTGTGTCGCCATCACGGACAAGACCCATCGCTTGCGCTCGCGTATCTCTTCGATGCTGGGGTGGCTCATATCCGTCACGATGCCGTACGGCTCCGGCATCCGCATCCCGGCCGGCAACGCTGTACCCCGCCTCCTGCGTCGTGCCCGCCCGAAGTGGAAATCCCGCCGTATCCGATGAGTCGGCGTGACGGGCCGGATCTGTCGGGGTGAACGGTCGCGCCGCGACCACGCATCAGGAGAAACCCATGGATCCTCGCACCACCGTCGAGCCCTATTACCGCGCCTGGCAAGACCGGGCCGGCGACATGAGCCAGGTGCCGCTGGCCGACGACTTCGCCTTCACCGGACCCGTCGCGAGTTTCGCCGGCAGTGCCGGCTATCGCGCCATGGCCCTCCAGGCCGGCGCCGCGGTCCGCGACTTCCGCGTGCGTCACCAGTTCACCGACGGCGACCTGGTCTGCTCCATCATCGACTGGGAGATGGACCCGCTGCCCGGCACCCTGACCGCCGCCGAACTGCTGCGTGTCCGCGACGGCGAGATCGTCTCCGGCGAGCTGATCCACGACGCCGAAGACCTGCGCCGCGCGATGACCGCCGCCCAGCCGCCCGGCATCACTGACCTGCTGGAACGCAGCCACGCCCAGGTCACTCAGGTGCTCGGCCGGATCAGCGCGTCGGGCTGGACGGCGGCGGTACGTGCGAGAAATGGACCGTCCGCCAGACCGCCAACCACCTGGCGGGCGCCCTGCTGCTGCTCGCCCGCTTCGCCGAGGGCGAGCAGGTGGAGCCCCAGGAACTCGACGCCCAGCGTCAGGCCGACACCGACCACCTCGGCACCGATCCCGCCGCCTCGTTCCGCGCGATCGCCGACCGGTCGGTGGCGGCCTTCGCCGCGCCCGGCACTCTGGAACGCCGGTACGCCTTCATGGGCACCACCGTGCCCGGCGCCGTGCTGGCCTCGATCAGCCTGTACGAATCGCTGATCCACGGCTGGGACATCGCCACCGGTGCCCACCTCCCCTACGCCGCCGATGACGACGTTGTGCGGGCAGCGTGGCAGTACGCCGAAACCGGTGTCGGCGACGCCCACCGGCGCGCCGGCCAGTTCGCCGAGGCGATCCCCGTCCTGCCCACGGCCTCGTTGTTCGTCCGGCTGCTGGCCCATGTGGGACGGCACGCCCGGCCCTGACGTCCGCGGCAGCCGCCCGCCGCATCGCGGCGGGCGGCACGCACCGGCCCGCGCCCGCGCCGTGCAGGCAACGGCAGGACAGCTCCGTCTTTCTCCCCGGCCCAGCAAACCAGCGTTGGCGGTGGGTTGACGACCCCGGCCAGGGGCATGGTGAAGGGCAAGCACTGGCTGCCCCAGACCCCGGCGGTTCCGTTCCGTTGCGAAGGACCGTGATAGCGGTGGCCGGCCGACGACCGTTCAGGGGTTCAGCGGCTGAGACAGCCCTGGAGACTGACCGCGGCACGGCGGTCGGAAGACACCCATCGCTCCTGTCCGCGGGCACCGCATCCGGGCGAGCGAACACCACGCCCGAAGGCGAACCGATCGGTCGGCCTGCGCGCATGTGGCGCATCCGGGTGGCCGTGTCGGCACGGACCGGCCCGCGGCTGATCACCGGCGACCTCCTGGCCGCGAGCGGAGGGCCGGGCCGATGACCGGCTTCCTGAACGGTGACCGGCGCCCGTTGCTGGCGTGTCAGTTCGGCCACGCCGAGTTGCCCCGGCTGCGGCACGCGGTGGCCACTCAGGCGGCCCGGGCCGGACTGACCGGTATGCGCTGGGACGATTTCGTCCTGGCGGTGCACGAGGCGGCGGTCAACGCGGTCGACCATGGGGGCGGCGCGGGCGAGCTGCGGCTGTGGCGGAGCGGGACGATGTTGTGCTGCCAGATCAGCGACGACGGGCCGGGGGCCGTACCGGGCAGGCTGAACGGGGCCGCGCTGCCCCGGCTGAACGGCATCGGCGGGCGTGGGCTGTGGCTGATCCGCCAGCTGTCCGACGAGGTCACCTTCACCAGCGGCACGGACGGCACCATGTTGTCGATCGCCTTCCGTCTGCCGGGCTGATCCCGCCCGCACCGGGTCCGGGCGGGATCAGCCACCGGTCGAGGGTGTGGCGGGCCCGGGGCCCGGCCGCTCCGGCGGGACGTCGCTGGTGCGTGCCACCACCTCGCGGGCCAACTCGGTGAGGTTCTGGTTCTGGCTGCGGGCGTGCCGGCGCAGCAGGCCGAAAGCCTCCTCGACGGGCAGGGCATGCCGTTCGCCGAGCATGCCCTTGGCCTGCTCGATGACCACCCGGCTGCTCAGCGCGTGCTGCAGTTGCTCGACGAGTACCTGGCTCTCGCGAAGGGCGCGTTCCTGGAGCAGCCCGATGGTGGCGATGTCGGCCATCGCCTGGGCCAGCGCGGCCGTGACGCCGTCCAGCTCGCCGGGTTCGGAGCGGAACAGGTTCATCGCGCCGATGACCTGATCGCGCAGCCGCATCGGCAGCGCGCTGACCGCGTGAAAGCCCGCCTCGTGAGCCTGCTGGGCGAACCGCGGCCACGAGGAGGTGGCCGGGGTGCCGCTCAGGTCTGGACAGTGCACCGGCCGGCCGGAGCGGAAGCAGTCCAGGCAGGGCCCTCGGTCGCTTTGCAGCTGGAACAGCTCCAGCAGCCGGGTCTGCTCGCTGGAGGCGCCCACCAGTTGCAGGCTGCCGTGCTGGTCGGTGATCAGCAGGCCGGCGGCGTCCACCCCGAGCAGCTCGACGCACTGCTCGGTCAGGCCGTGCATGAAGTCGATGAGGTCGAACCCGGTCACCAGCGTGTCAGCCAGCGCTACGAACGCCTCGGCCAGCCGGCGTTCCGGCTCGCGGGACGGGGGAGTGTCCACCTTCGGCAGCCTACGCCCGCTCGTCGCCCGTGGGCAGGGCTCAGCCATAGTGCCGGGTCAGGGCCGCGTGGGATGGCCGGTCAGGGCTCTGGGGCGAGAGCGCCGGCCGGCCGGAGTCAGCCTTCTTGCCCGGAGAACCGCAGCGTGTGCGCGAGCACCTGCCGTGCCACCCGGGTCAGCGGCTCGTCGGCGGCCAGCGCGTAGGCGCGCAGCCGGACCAGCGCCTCCTCCACCGTGCAGTCGGCCTGCACCGCCACGACCCCGCTGGCCTGGTGGATCTCCGGCCCCAGGGCCAGCGTCCGCGCCGGCAGTGACTCGCCTGCCGCATTGACCGTGACCAGGTTCAGCAACAGCAGCAGCGCCGCGTCGGCGAAGTGCCGGGCCGTCCGCTGCTCGGCCTCCTCCAGCATCCGCGGCCGGTCCTGGCACAGCACCAGCACGCCCACGCTGTCCGGGCCGGCCAGCAGCGGGAAGGCGAACACCGCCCGCACCCGCGCCGTCTGGGTCAGCGCGGTGAACAGCGGCCAGTGCGCCTGCGCCTCCTGTGTGCGCAGATCGGCCACCAGCACCGGCTCGCGATCGTTGACCGCGTCCACGCAAGGCCCGTCCCCGCTGGTCAGCTCCGCCTCCAGCAGGTCACGCCCCAACCGGCCGACCGCGTGCACCGGTGCCAGCCGCATCCCGGGAACGCCACTGACCACCGACAGCCCGGCCCCGCTCACCTCCAGCGAATCGGCGCACGCCACGCACACGTCGCCGACCGAGACCGGCTCCTGCTGGGCCGCCGCCGCTGTTCCGATCAACGCCCAGACGCGCAGCACATGTTCATCGTCCACCTGCCATGACCGCCCGCCCCGCGTCCGAAGGACACGTAGCCTTCACCGTACGCCGGGAAGCACTCGGCACCGCCACCAGCCGGGGTGTCGTTCATCGAGGCGCAGGTGCAGTATCCGGCGCCCACAGGCGGTCTTTCTGGTCTTCGGCAAGATTGTCCAGCCGCGAGCCATAAGTGGTGCGACGCCCGGCGCGTACGTCGACAAACTCGGTAGACGTCACGCATGCTCGCAACAGCCCGGCATGTCACTCTCCGTAGCAGAACGCCGGGTTGATCCTGAACAACGTGATGTGGAGCGGAATCATGGCCGAGCAGGGACGCGTGCGATGGAAGCGCTTCGCCTTGATCCTCGCCCCTGTCGCGGCGATGACGTCGCTGCTGGTCGGCGCCACGGCCCAGGGGGTCATCGGCGCCACGTTCGTGGTCTCCGCCAACGGCTTCAAATTGTTCGCCGGTGAGCTGCGCGGTCAGGGCTTCACCTTGGCCACCGACGTGGACCGGACCAGGAAGGGCCGGCTGATCCCCGTCATCGTGGCCGGCGTGCGGCGGGCCTCGGTCAGCGAGTTGTGTTCGAGCGCGCTGGTGAAGACACCGGTGGGCACGGTGACGCTCCGGCTGACCGGCGGCCAGGGCGGCAACGAGGTCACCATCGACGATCTGGTGATCGATGTGTCGATAGGACAGACCGCGGCCTCCATCCGCGACCTCGAGCTGGGCCGGGACGCCAGCACCCTGGACGAGGTTCCCGACGGCAGGGGGCCGGCCGGCACCTTCGGCGGCCAGGCCAGAGTGGTCACCCTGCGCAACGTCAGGCTGGGCGCCAGGGCTGTCACGGCCGCCACGTTCAGCCTGCCGGACCTCGGCCTCAAGCTGTCGCGCGGCGAGCACGAGTGCTACTGAGGCGGAGCCGGCCCCGGCCCGGCGGAGAGCGGGCGGGCACGGTGCGAGACGAAAGGGCGCAAGATCATGAAGTCGTGGCGGCGTTCCCGGCCGTTCTGGGGCGGGCTGTTCATCGTGGCGGCGGGGCTGGAGCTGCTCTCCGTCCCGCTCGCCGTCAACGCACTGCCCGTGGCCGTCATGTTCGGCACGGTCGGAGCGAGCTACCTGATCGCCCTGGTCATGGTGATCGCGGGGGTGCTCGTCTGGCTCCAGCCCGGTCAGCGGGTGTTCCTCGGACTGATCGCCGTGCTGCTGTCCATGGCCTCCTTCATCTACTCCAACCTGGGCGGCTTCCTGATCGGCATGATCCTGGGCCTGCTGGGCGGCATGCTGACCATGGCCTGGACCCCTGACAACCGGCCCGCCAACCGCCTCGACACCGTCACCGTGCGGAGCGTGCTCGCCGCCGCTCGAACGTTCCCGTCGCGGATGAGCGCGCCGCGCTGGGCGGCGGCCGTCTCTCTGGGGCGGCACCGCCGGCGGCTGATGTCGAAGAGGCGATCCTGCGCCGGGACCGACCCTCGTCCGTGGAGGCGGGTCCCGCGAAGCTGCGAGAGCCCGCCGGGTAGGGGCGCCGGACCACCCGCTGTCAGCCGTTCGGCTCGAACATCCGGTCCACGAGCAGGTGCAGGTGTGCACGGAACCGCCGCAGCGCCGCGGCGTTGCGCGGGCCCTCGACCCGCCCGTTCCGGGCGAGCACGCCGCCGACGACGAAGCCGCGGATGCACCAGACCAGGGTCCACAATGCCCCGTCGAGGTCGACGTGGGGGTCGACGAGGTCCTGAAGCTCGTCGATGACGCGGTCGATCAGCGGCTTGAGGTAGAGGGCCTCCACCCCGGTGACGTCGGCGGCGTCCGACAACCATCGGTGTATCCACAGCTCGGGGACCTCGGGGTGATCCAGGCAGAAGTTCAGCTGGTGATCCGCGAGCAGGTGGACGCCTGCCCGGTCGTGGGTGAACTCGGCGAACGCCGTATCGTGACAGGCCTTCAAGCTCAGGTATGTCCGCTCCATCACCGCGAGGTAGATGTCGCGCTTGTCACCCACGAGATCGGTGACGGTGCCGACGTCGAGCCCGGCCGCGTCGGCGATCATGTGGAACGGGGTCGCGTCATACCCGAGAGAGGCGAACAGACGAGTAGCCGTCTCGATGACGTGCTCCTGCGTATCTGACTGGGAGCCATGCATGCGACTGCTTCCTGGCAGAGCCTTCAAGATGTGCGGGTCCTGGTGGCGGCCTGGGCGGTGGCGCGTAGCTGCTCTTCCTCCTCGTGGCTGAGTGTGGTCTGGATGATGTGGCCGCCGTACTCGGCGATCTGCGGGATGACCTTGTCCGGGGTGCTCTGCACGACCAGCAGGAACAGGGCGGCGGTGCCGGGTTCGAGCTTCGTGGCCAACTGGCGCATGAAGTCGTCGTCCACGCCGGCGTCGGACAGCGCCCCGCCGGCCGCGCCCATGCCCACCATGCTGGTCGACTGGTGCAGCTTGATCTTGCCGGCCTGCTCGCGTTCGACGACGGCGGCGTCCTCCAGCGTGATGAGGTTCTCCTTCTGCATCTGTGCCAGGCGGTCGCGTACGGACATGGCCGTACGGACGTCGGGGTAGGCGATGGCGATCAGGTGACTCATGGACGGTGCCTCCTTGCGGTGCGGTCAGGGTGTGACGATGGGGAAGTCCGGCGTGGGCTCCTCCAGGACGGCGGTCAGCCGTCGCAGGACGTCCATGTCGCCGTCGTGGTCGATGCCGTCGGCGCCGGCTCCGTCGACCAGGCCGAGCAGGCGCTGTTTGGTCAGCCGTAGCGTCAGGTCGGCGCCGTCGCCGGGTGGCGTGCTCTGGTGGATCAGAACGCCGTTGGACATGGTGGTGCGGTGGTGTTCGTCCAGGTCGGTGAGGTGCCAGTCGATGGCGAACCGCTCGTTCCAGGCGTCCGGTCCGTGGACGCGGATGGCGAGGGAGTCGAAGATCTGCTCCGCGGTGAGCGCGCTGAGCACGTCGGGAGAGGTGGTGCTGGTCGTGCCGGGTGAGGGCCGGCCGGTCAGCTCGGTGGCGGCGGTGAGGTAGAAGTTGCGCCAGGTGGCGTTCTCGGCACCGTGGCCCATCCGCGTGTAGACCTGGGCCAGGAGCCTGCGGGCCATGGAGTCGCCCTCGTCGGCGAAGACCGCGTGGTTGAGCAGGGTGGCCGCGAAGCGCAGGTCGCCTTCCTTGACGTAGCGGTCGGCCAGCGCGACCACGGCGGACGTGCCGCCGAGGCATTCGACGTAGCGGCGCGCCTGCTGGACGGGCGGATGCTCCCACAGGTGGGCGGGGTTGCCGTCGAACCAGCCGAGGTAGCGCTGGTAGACGGCCTTGACGTTGTGGCTGACCGAGCCGTAGTAGCCGTGGGTGTGCCACGCCTGTTCCAGGGCGGGCGGCATCTGCATGGCTTCGGCGATCTCGTTGCCGGTCATGCCGCGGTTCAGCATGCGTACGGTCTGGTCGTGCAGGTAGGCGTACATGTCGCGCTGCTGGGTCAGGAAGGTGACGATGTCGCCGGTGCCCCAGGTGGGCCAGTGGTGGGAGGCGAAGGCCACGTCCGCGCGGTCGGCGAACAGCGCGATGGCCTCGGTGAGGTAGCGGGCCCAGACGCGCGTGTCGCGGACCAGCGCGCCGCGCAGGGTGAGCACGTTGTGCAGGTTGTGGGTGGCGTTCTCGGCCATGCACAGGGCGCGGTGGTCGGGGAAGAGGAAGTTCATCTCCGCCGGCGCCTCGGTGCCGGGAGTGAGCTGGAAGACGATGCGTACGCCGTCGACCGTCTCCTCCTGGCCGGTCCGGGTGATGTCGACGGTGGGCGGGATGAGGGAGGCGGTCCCGGCCGAGGTGCCCATGCCCAGGCCGCAGCCGAGCTGGCCTTCGGGGGAGTGGGGCAGGAGCTGGCCGTACATGTACAGGGCCCGGCGGTTCATGGCGGTGCCGGCGTAGACGTTCTCGGAGACGGCGTGCTCCATGAAGTGGGCCGGGGCGATGATCGGGATGTCCGTCCCGTCGGTGACGCCTCGGGCGCCGCCGAAGTGGTCGGCGTGGGAGTGGGTGTAGATCAGGCCGGTGACCGGGCGGTCTCCCCGGTGGTCGCGGTAGAGCCGCAGCGCGGCGGCGGCGCACTCGGTGGAGATGAGCGGGTCGATGACGATGACGCCGCGTTCGCCTTCGACGAGGGTCATGTTGGACAGGTCGAGGCCGCGTACCTGGTAGATGCCGTCCGTCACCTCGAACAACCCCTGCTTGGCGCAGAGCTGCGCCTGGCGCCACAGGCTCGGGTGCGCGGTCTCCGGGCAGTCGCCCTGGAGGAAATCGTAGGAATCGTTGTCCCACACGACCCTGCCGTCGGCCGCCTTGATCACCGCGGGTGTCAATTTCGCGATGAAGCCGCGCTCGGCGTTGTCGAAGTCGGCCCGATCGTGAAAGGGAAGGTCTGCCATAGGACGGTCGTGCCCGTAGCAGCCTTCAGCAAGGGCAACGAAAGCCTCAAGAAATCACATGTCGGGCGTGAGGCTATGACGTGGACGCTTCCCATTCGCGGCAGGCCACGAGGGGGTGGTGGCGGTACATGATCCCGATGACCTGCCCGCTCGCCCTGAGGTGGACCTCCTGCCCCGCCGGGCCGCATGCGCACTGAGGGGATTCCTCATGCCTCACGCTGTCGTCAACGGGGCGCACATGAACGATCTTGTGCATCGAACTACTCCAGAGCGAGGGGAAGCCGGCATCACTCTATCCGCATGTACACGCCTGACCTCCGCTCGCCGGTGCCGAGCATCATCCCTGCTCAAAGGGGGTAAGCCGGTCTCAACGGGGGGAGTGGTGCCGTGACCTGGTTCGCCGCGGGCATGCGAGGCCCGCTGAGCCGGCCCCGGGAGATCACGGCGGGCGTCACGCTGGCGGCGCTGGCGATCCCGCTCAACATCGGTTACGCGCAGATCGCCGGGCTGCCGCCGATCGTCGGCCTGTACACCTCCATCGTGCCGATGCTGGTGTTCGCACTGCTCTGTTCCTCCCGCCAGCTCGTCGCCAGCCCGGACGCGCCCATCGCCGCGCTCATCGCCTCCCTGCTGGTGGCGATCGGCACCCGCCCCGGCAGCCCGCAGTACGTCGAGCTGGCCTACGCCCAAGCGCTCGTCTGCGCGGTCGTGTTCCTGCTGTTCTACGCCTTCAAGCTGGGCTTCCTGGCCGACTTCCTGTCCGAGCCCGTCCTGGTCGGCTTCATCGCCGGACTGGCCGTCGAGATCCTCACCAGCCAGGTCGAGAAGATCCTCGGCATCCACGCCACCGCCGACCGGTTCTTCCCGGAACTGTGGGAGATCATCACCAAGATCCCGCACGCACACCTGTGGAGCATCGTCGTCGGCGTCGCGACCATGCTGGTGATCGTCGCGCTGCGCAGGCTCGCCCCCGCGCTACCGGGCCCGCTGATCGCGCTCGTCGCCGCCACCGCGGTCGTCGCCTGGGCCGGGCTCGACCAGCGCGGCGTGTCGGTGCTCGGCCACGTCCCCTCCGGGCTGCCGGTCCCGCACTGGCCGTCGATCACGCTCGGCCAGTGGGCCGCGCTCATCCCCGGTGCCATCGCCATCTGCGCCGTCACCCTGGCCGACGGCCTGCTCACCGCCCGCCGCTACGCCGAACAGCACGGGTACGCCCTCGACGCCAATCAGGAGCTGCGCGCCTTCGGCCTGGCCAACATCGCCGCCGGGCTCACCCAGTCGATGACCATCGGCTCCAGCGCTTCGCGTACCGCGGCCATGGACGCCGCCGGCTCCCGCTCGCAGATCCCCAGCGCCGTCTGCGCGATCGTGGTCGCCGTCCTGGTCGCGTTCTTCTCCGGAGTGCTGGCCTACCTGCCGAACACGGCCCTGGCCGGCATCGTCGCGGTCGCCGTCATCCGGCTCATCGACGTGCGCAAGCTGGCCGAGCTGTGGCGGTTGCGCCGCTCGGAGTTCTGGATCGCCGTGGTGTGCCTGCTCGGCGTGCCCGTGCTCGGCTCGCTCACCGCCGTCGTCATCGCCTTCCTGCTGTCGGCGGTGGACGTCGTACGGCGGGCCTCCCGCCCCAGCACCGCCACCCTGCGACCGGGCGAACACGGCCGCTACGTCACAGGCCCGGCCGAAGGCCCGCTCGCCGTCTACCGCTTCGAGAGCCAGCTCTTCTTCGCCAACGCCGGCACCTTCAAGGCCGAGGTCGCCCGCCTGGCCGACCACGGAGCCCGATGGATCGTCCTGGACGCCGAGGCCATCGCCGACGTCGACACCACCGGCGCCCAGGCCCTCCGCGAAACCGCCGACGTGCTCCGCGAACGCGGCGTCACCTTCGCCGTCGCCCGCGCCACCACCCCCCTGCGCCACCTGCTGACCCACTACGGCCTGACCGAGCTCACCTACTACGACTCCAACGAGGCGGCAGCCGCCGCCTACCGGGAGAGTGACCATGGGTAAGGCGTTCGCCGACATGTTGCCCTACACCCTGGGCCTGATCGTCTCACCGTTCCCGGTCGTGGCCGTCATCGCCCTGCTGATCAGTGCGAACGGCCGCGCCAAGGCCCTGCTGTTCGAGGCCACCTGGCTGGTCATCAGCTGGGTCGTGCTGCTCGTCCTCATCGCCCTGCTGGGCGCCGCCGGCGCCACGGGACACGCCAGGCCCACCTGGGTCGCCTGGCTCGCCCTGATCGTCGGCGTACTCCTGCTCATGCTGGCCATCGCCGGCATCCGCAGGACCGCCCGCCGCAAGGAGGGCAAGGCCCCCGAGGTGCCCCGCTGGATCGCCGCCATGGACACCATGACCACCCCCAAGATCATCGGCGTGGCGGCGCTGCTCATCGTGGCCAACCCGGTCAACCTGGCCTCCCTGGCCGGCGGCGCCATCGCCGCCGCCCACGAGCCCCTGCCCCTCGGCCGGCAACTGGTCCTGGCCGCCGTGTTCGTCGCCATCGGCAGCATCGGCGTGCTCGCCCCCTATGCCACCGCGCTCAGCGGCGGCGGCGAACAGCGACTCCAGCGCATGCGCGGCTGGCTGATCCAGCACAACGGCGCCCTCACGCTGCTCCTGATCCTGATCTTCGGCATGCTGTTCCTCGCCAAGGGCCTGCGCGGGCTGCTGTCCTAGGGTGCGTCTCCTGCTTCCGGCCGGCTCTCGACGTTCCCGCGGCTCACCGGCCGATGGGGTGCCAGACCGTCTTGACCTCCAGGAACGGCCTGATGCGGGACAGGCCGGGATCGGGGTCGGTCCAGTCGTCGCCGGTGGGCCGCAGGACCCGCTTGAGCGTGGTCGCCGCCAGGGCCTCCAGCTCGGCCGCGAGCTCTCCCGCGCCCGCCAGGTCCAGGGCGTTCACGTCGGCGTGCCCGGCCAGCGGCGGGGCGAGCTCCGACAGGCGACCGGTCAGGACGTTCGCCACACCCGCCGGCAGGTCCGAGGTGGCCAGCGCCTCGGCCAGCGTGACCGCGGGCAGCGGGGCGCGTTCGCTCGCCACCAGCACCGCCGTGTTGCCGGCGGCGATCACGGGCGCGAGCACCGAGACCAGCCCGAGCAGCGAGGAGCCGGCCGGGGCGAGAACGCCCACGACGCCCGTCGGCTCGGGCTCGGAAAGGTTGAAGTACGGCCCCGACACGGCGTTGGCCCCGCCCAGCACCTGACCGATCTTGTCGGCCCACCCGGCGTAGTAGACCCAGCGGTCGACGGCCGCCGAGACCACGGCCTGCGCCCGGCCCCGGCCCAGCCCGTCCGCCGCGGCGACCTCGTCGGCGAACTGGTCCCGCCGCCCCTCCATCATCTCGGCGATCCGGTAGAGGATCTGGCCGCGGTTGTAGGCGGTGCGGCCCGACCAGCCGGGGAAGGCCTTGCGCGCCGCCACCACGGCGTCGCGCACGTCCTTGCGCGAGGCGAGGGCGGCGTTGGCGAGATGGTCTCCTGCCGGGGACGTCACGGGATAGGACCTGCCTGATTCCGAGCGCGGGAACGCGCCGCCGACATAGAGCTTGTACGTCCTGCGCACAGCGACGCGCGGGGAAATGTCAGCCAAGGTACGCCTCCAGCGTCACCGTGATCCGCTCAGACATCGAGATACGCCTCCAACCCGAGCAGCCCGCCCTCGCGGCCGTACCCGGACTCCTTGTAGCCGCCGAACGGGCTGGCGGGATCGAACACGTTGAAGGTGTTGGACCACACCACGCCGGCGCGCAGCCGGCTCGCGGTCCAGAGCATCAGGGAGCCCTTCTCCGTCCACACCCCCGCGGACAGCCCGTACGGCGTGTTGTTGGCCTTGGCCACGGCCTCCTCCGGGGTGCGGAAGGTGAGCACCGACAGCACGGGACCGAAGATCTCCTCGCGGGCGATCCGGTGCGCCTGCGTGACGCCGGTGAACACGGTGGGCGGGAACCAGTAGCCGCGCTCCGGCAGCGGGCACGGCGGTGACCAGCCCGTGGCGCCCTCCGCCTCCCCGGCGGCGGCCAGCTCGCGGATCCTGGCGAGCTGTGCCGCGGAGTTGATGGCGCCGATGTCGGTGTTCTTGTCCAGCGGGTCGCCCAGGCGCAGCCGTTCGATGCGGGCGCGCAGCCGGGCCAGCAGCTCGTCCGCGATCGACTCCTGGACCAGCAGCCGCGAGCCCGCGCAGCACACGTGGCCCTGGTTGAAGAAGATCCCGCTGACGACGCCCTCGACGGCCTGGTCGATCGCCGCGTCGTCGTAGACGATGTTGGCGCCCTTGCCGCCCAGCTCCAGGGTGAGCCGCTTGCCCGTGCCGGCGACGGCGCGGGCGATCTCCTTGCCGACCTCGGTGGAGCCGGTGAAGGCCACCTTGTCGGCACCGGGGTGGGCGACCACGGCCCGGCCGGTGTCGCCGGCCCCGGTGACGATGTTCACCACGCCCGGCGGCAGCTCGGCCTCCTGGCAGATCTCGGCGAAGGCGAGGGCGGTCAGCGGGGTGGTCTCGGCGGGTTTGAGCACGACGGTGTTCCCGGTGGCCAGCGCCGGCGCGACCTTCCACGCGAGCATCAGCAGCGGGAAGTTCCACGGGATGACCTGCGCGGCCACGCCCAGGGGCCGGGTGCCGAGCCCCGCGTGCGCCAGCTTGTCGGCCCAGCCGGCGTAGTAGAAGAAGTGGGCGGCGACCAGCGGCAGGTCGACGTCCCTGGTCTCCTTGATCGGCTTGCCGTTGTCCAGCGACTCCAGCACCGCCAGCTCGCGGGCGCGTTCCTGGATGATGCGCGCGATCCTGAACAGGTACTTGCCGCGCTCGGCGCCCGGCAGGGGCGACCACACCCGCTCGAAGGCCCGCCGCGCCGCGGCGAAGGCGCGCTCCACGTCGGCGTCGCCGGCGGCGGCCACCTCGGCCAGCGGCTCCTCGTCGGCCGGGTTGACGGTGACGATGCGCTCGCCGCTCTTGGCCGCCACGAAGTCGCCGTCGATGAACAGGTCGTACGACGGCCGGATGGCCACGACGGATCGTGATTCCGGCGCCGGCGCGTACTCGAAGGTCTCCACGCCTCTCCCTAGTCGATGGTGTAGTAGTCGGGCCCGCCGTAGTGGCCGGTGGCGAGTTTGGTGCGCTGCATGAGCAGGTCGTTCAGCAGCGTCGAGGCGCCGAGCCGGAACCACGCGGGGTCCAGCCAGTCGCCTCCGGCGATCTCCTTGACCAGCACCAGGTAGCGGAGGGCGTCCTTGGTGGTACGGATGCCGCCGGCCGGTTTGACCCCGGCCTGCCGCCCGGTGGCGGCCCGGTAGTCCCTGACGGCCTCCAGCATGATCAGCGTGACCGGCAGGGTGGCGGCGGGCGCGACCTTGCCGGTGGAGGTCTTGATGAAGTCGGCCCCGGCGTGCAGCGCCAGCCAGGACGCCCGGCGCACGTTGTCGTAGGTGACCAGCTCGCCGGTCTCCAGGATGACCTTCAGGTGGGCCGGGCCGCACCGCTCTTTGACGGCCGCGATCTCGTCGAAGACCTTGCGGTAGTCGCCCGCCAGGAACGCTCCGCGGTCGATGACCATGTCGACCTCGGTGGCTCCGGCGGCCACCGCCGCGGCCGTGTCGGCCAGCTTCACCTCCGGCGACGTGCGCCCGGCGGGGAAGCCCGTGGCGACCGAGGCGAGACCGACGCCGCTGCCCCGCAGGGCCTCGGCGGCCACCGCGACCAGGTCGGGGTACACGCAGAGCGCGGCGACCGGGGGAGCGGTGGCGTCGGCCGGGTCGGGCCGCACGGCCTTGGCGGCCAGCGCGCGTACCTTGCCCGGGGTGTCCGCCCCTTCGAGGGTGGTCAGGTCGACCATCCTGATGGCCAGGTCGATCGCGTACCGCTTGGCCGTGGTCTTGATCGACCGGGTGGCCAGGTCGGCGGCCCGCCGCCGGACGCCGACCTCGTCCACGCCGGGCAGCCCGTGCAGGTAGGCCCGCAACGAGCCGGGAACGGAGTCAGGCACGAGCCCCCCGCCTTTCGATGAGCATGTTGAGGACCAGGGCGACCAGCAGGATGAGGCCGGTCACCACCATCTGGAAGAAGGAGCCCAGGCCGAGCAGGTTGCAGAGGTTGCGCAGCACCGACAGCAGCAGCACCGCCACGAACGTGCCGAACACGCCGCCCCGGCCGCCGAACAGGTTGGTGCCGCCGAGCACCACGGCCGCGATCGCGTCCAGTTCCAGCCCGCTGAAGGCGGTCGGCTGGCCCACGGTCAGGCGGGAGGTCAGCAGCACCCCGGCCAGCGCCGCCAGCGCGCCGGACACGGCGAACACCGCGGTGATCACGCCCCGCACGGGCAGGCCGGACAGCCGGGCGGCCTCCTTGTTGCTGCCGACGGCGTAGACGTACTCGCCGAACGTGGTGCCGCGCAGCACCGCGGCGGCGAGGAGGGTGACCACCACGAAGATGATCCCGACGATCGGCACGTAACCGATGAACCCGCCCCCGAGGAGCTGGAACGCCTCCGAGCCCCCGGCCTGCGCCGGCTTGCCGTCCGTCAGCAGGTAGGTGAGGCCGCGGATGGCCGTGAGCCCGGCCAGCGTGGTCATGAACGACGGCAGCGACAGGTAGGCCGACAGCCCGCCCATCGTCGCCCCGAACACCGCGCCGACCGCCACGCTGAGCAGGATCGCCGGCAGCACCGGCACGCCCGCGGCCATGAGCAGGGCGATGGTCATCCCGCCGAACGCGGCGACGCTCCCGACCGACAGGTCGATGCCCGCCGTCAGCACCACCATGGTCATCCCGATGGCCACGATCCCGGTCAGCGACGACTGCTGCAGCAGGTTGGCGATGTTGCGGCCGGTCAGGAACTGCGGCGCCAGCAGCGACGCCACCACGCACAAGGCGAGGAAGACCAGCAGCAGATTGGACTTGACGATCAGGTCGGCGCCGCGGCGCGATCGGCCGCCGCGTTCCGGCCCGGCGGTCGAGGTCACCGTGGACCCGAGGGATGCGGTCATGGTGTGGCTCCTGTGATGACGGTGTGCGCGATGACGCTTTCCGGGCTGACGCGGGGGTCGAAGGCGGCGACGTTGCGGCCCTCGTACAGGACCTGGATACGGTCGGCGTTGGCGGTCAGCTCGTTGAGCTCGCTGCTGGCGAGCAGGACCGCGACGCCCTGGTCGGCCAGGTGGCGCACCTGGCGGTAGAGGTCGGCCTTGGCGCCGACGTCCAGGCCGCGCGTGGGCTCGTCCAGCAGCAGCACCCGGATCCCGCCCCGGGTGATCCACTTGGCCAGCACGATCTTCTGCTGGTTGCCGCCGGAGAGCTGGCCGACGAGCTGGCCGGGCCCGGCCGCCTTGACGCCGAGGTCGGTGAGCGCGGGACGGGTCAGACGCCGCCCGAGCCGGCCCGGCAGCAGCCATGGCGGGCGGCCGAGCGCGCCGATCGCGGCGTTGCGGCTGACGGACAGCCCGAGCATCAGGCCCTGCTCCTTCCTGCTCTCCGGCACCAGCGCCAGGCCCGCGCGCACGGCGGCGGCCGGGCTGGCGACGTTGAGCGGGCGGCCGTCCAGATGGGCCGTGACCTGCGCCTTCAGATCGCCGAACAGGGCGCGCAGCAGCGTGGACCGGCCCGCGCCGCCGAGCCCGGCGAGCCCGACGACCTCGCCGGGCCGCACCTCGACGCCGCGTACGTCGAGGAGTCCCGGCACGTGGGCCCGCTCGACGCGCAGCAGCGGCTCGCCCTCGGGCAGGGGCCGGTCCGTGGCGCCCACGAGCTCGCCCGCTTCACCGATCATCGCGGCCACGAGCTCGTCCGGCCCGGTGGAGGCCAGGTCGTAGACCCCGGCCGTGCGGCCGTCGCGCAGCACCGTGGCGCGGTCGCCGATCTCCGTCACCTCGTCCATGCGGTGCGAGATGAAGATCACCGAGCGTCCTTCCGCGGTGAGGGACCGGATGACCTCGAACACCGCGAGCAGCTCGCTCTCGCCGAGCGTGGCCGACGGCTCGTCCATGACGATGACCCGCGCGTCGGCGGTCAGCGCCTTGGCGATGGCGGTGAGCTGCTGGGCGGCGATCGGCAGCGCCCTGACCGGCGTGGTGACCGGGAAGGAGGCGCCGACCCGGTCCAGCGCCTCGCGGGCCAGCCGCGCGCGCCGTGCCCGGCGTACGAACGGGCCCAGCCGCGGGGAGCGGCCCAGCAGCAGGTTCTGCGCGACGGTGAGGTCGGGCAGCAGGTCCAGCTCCTGGTAGATGACCGCGATGCCGGCCGCCAGGCCCGCGTGCGGGGTGGCGGGGCTGAAGGGCTGCCCGTCCAGCAGGATCGTGCCCTCGTCGGGCCGGTAGGAGCCGGCCAGGATCTTCATGAGGGTGCTCTTGCCGGCCCCGTTCTCGCCCAGCAGGCAGTGGACCTCGCCGGGGCGGACGCTCAGCTCCACGCCGTCCAGCGCGACGGTGCCGGGGAAACGCTTGACGATCCCGGTCATGCGCAGCCGCTCTGTCATGACTCCTCCAGCAGATGGGTCGCGTTCTGGTCGTCGGTCACCAGCACGTCGCACAGGCCGCTGGTGACGACGGCCCGGCACACCGCCCGCTTCGCCCTGCCGCTGACCAGCGCGACCGAGGCGGCGGCCGAGCGCAGGACGTCCAGGGACAGGCCGAGCGTGCGCCCGTCCAGGGCGGGATCGACGATCCGGCCGCGGGCGTCGATGAAACGGCCCAGCACGTCGCCGACCGCACCGGCGCGGGCGAGCCTGGCCAGGTCGTCCGCGTCGACCTGACCCGAGTCCACCAGCACCGAGTCGCTGCCCATGCCGCCCGGACTGAACAGGAACAGGTCCGCCCGGGCGGCCAGCGCGAGCACGTCCGAGACGGATCGGTCGCTCTCCAGCACCTCCCGGGTGCTCTGCTGCTCCAGGATCGCCGGCGCGGCCAGCAGCGTCGCGGTGCCGCCACCGTGGTGAGCGATCAGGCTCGCCATGCTCTGGGCGCTGGTGGGCCGCCGCGACCGGCTGAGCGCGCCGTTGATCTGCACGATGTTGACGCCCGTCGCCCAGCCGGGGGTGAGCCCGCCGGCCAGCCGGTCGAGCGTCCGTCCCCAGGAGACACCGATCAGCCGGGGTACGGGCCGCATCGCCGCCAGGTGGTCGGCGCCCGCCGCGGCCACCCGGTCACGGACCTGCTCGTCGTCGTCGCTGCCGCCGCCCGCCACCACGATGGCCTCCCGCAGCCCGAACCGCTCCCGCAGCGCCCGCTCCAGGGCGCCCACCCGGGAGCGCGGATGCAGCACCTCGATCCGCACGATGCCGACCTCGCGCGCCTCGGCCAGCATCCGTCCCACCTTCCAGCGGGTGAGGTGCATCGCGTGGGCGATCTGCTCCTGGGTCTCGCCGCTCTCGTAGTAGCGGACGGCCACCTGGTAGAGCTGGTCGTCGTCGCTCATGAGCCGGCCCCCCTTCCCGGTTCGCTCAGCCGGTGGGAGATCTCCGTCGTGGCGGCGGTCGCCGCGCGGTAGTCGGCGTAGCCGCCGCGGTAGGCCGCCACGTGTCCGGCGACGGGCTCCACCGTGCGGACGCGCGGCGCGTACTGTGCCGCCGCCTCCGCCAGCGAGGCGTGCCGGCCGGTGCCGGCCGCGGCCAGCACCGAGCAGGCGCGCAGCGTCAGGTTGTCGCCGGTGACGAGGTGGACCGGCCGGCCGAGCACGTCGGCGGTCGTCTGGAGCCACAGCTCGTTGTGCCGGATGCCGCCGGACAGGTAGACCTCGTCCACGGCGATCCCCCCGTCGGTGAAGGAGTCGATGACCTGGCGGGTGCCGTACGCGACGCCTTCCACGGCCGCCCGGTAGACCTGCTCGGGAGAGCTGGCCAGGGTCAGCCCGAGCACCGCGCCCCGGAGCCGGGGATCGCGCAGCGGCGTGCGGTTGCCCATGAAGTAGTCCAGGACGATCAGCCCGTGCTCGACCGGCGGCAGCGCCGCCGCGGCCTTGATGAGCCCGCCGAGCTCGGCCCGCGGCCGCCCGATGAGCCGTTCGCCCGCCCAGGCCAGCACGGATCCCGCGCTCACCTGGCCGCCCTCCACGAGCCAGCGGCCCGTGTGCAGCGCGTCCGGGTACGGCCCCCAGACGGTGGGCGGGAAGACCGGTTCGTCGATCTCCGTGACGAACGCGTTGGACGTGCCGCACACGATCGACACCCGCCCGGCCGGGGCGCCGCCGATGGCCAGCAGCGACAGGTGCGCGTCGATGCCGCCCGACACGACGACGGCGGGACCGGTGACGCCGAGCTCCTCGCGGGCCGGCGCGCCGAGCGGCCCGACCGGGTCACCGACGGGCACGACCTCGTCCGGCAGCTTGCCGGCCAG
This sequence comes from Nonomuraea sp. MTCD27, assembly GCF_041950495.1. Lineage (NCBI taxonomy): Bacteria > Bacillati > Actinomycetota > Actinomycetes > Streptosporangiales > Streptosporangiaceae > Nonomuraea > Nonomuraea sp. MTCD27. The sequence continues at coordinate 38,670 of NZ_JBGNUW010000031.1, forward strand.
GTCGCCGATGCCGAGCGAGGCGTACAGGTCGTGCGGGGAGCCCGCGCCGCGCGGGTCGTAGTTGCTCTTGCAGACGGCGTTCATCCGCGAAGCCACCCACCGCCCGGTCAGCCGCCACACCATGTAGTCCACCGCCTCGGCGATGCGCGCGGCGGCGCGGTAGGTGCCGGGCTCGTGGCGGGCCAGCCACATGGCCTTGGGCACCAGCCACTCCACCGCGTCGCAGCCGCCGGAGTAGCGCAGGACCGGATGGCCGGTCGCGGCGGTCAGCGCCGACTCCTCGCCCGCCCGGCCGTCCATCCACAGCAGAGCCGGCCGCAGGGGGCGACCCTGCCGGTCCAGGACGGCCACCGTCGAGGCCGTGGTCGCCACCGCGACGCCGGCGATGGGCGGGTGACCCGCCTCGGCGAGCGCCTGGCGGGCGGCGTGCACGCTCGCCCGCCACCAGTCGTCCGGGTCCTGCTCGGCCCATCCGGGCCGCGGAAAACTCGTCGGGTACGAGGCGTCGCCCGCCCCCATCGGCGAACCCTCGACGCTGTAGACCGCGGCCCGCGCGCCTTCGGTCCCCAGATCGAGAGCGAGGAAAGCCGTCATCGTCACTCCTCGTTCGGCAGGAAGAGGACCTTGGAGCTGAAGATCGACCGGTCACCGAGGCTGACCATCGTCTCGGGCAGCGCGTCCAGCCCCAGCTCATGCGTGATCATGAACTTCCACGCGAGGTCGCCCGAGGCCAGCGCCCTGGCGGCGACCCGCCACTCCTCCCCGGGGAACGGCGCCGAGAAGGAGTTCCAGGCGCCGTGCAAGGTGACCTCGCGGCGGAGGAAGGAGCTGAAGGTGGCCTTCGGCAGCACCACCGGGTCGTGCGGGATGCCGATGAACACCGCCTCGCCGTGCCGGGCCGCCAGGGCCACGGCCTGGTCGACCGTGGCGGGCACGCCCGCGGACTCGATGACCACGTCGTACCCGTCGCCGGCCCGCTCGGCCGCCTCCTCCGCGCTGGTCGCGGTATGCGTGGCGCCGGCCTCGGCGGCCATGGCGGCCTTCCGCTCGTTCAGCTCGATGACCAGCACCTCGGACGCCCCGGCGATCCTGGCCCACTGCACGGCGAACAGCCCGATCGGGCCGGCGCCCACCACGGCCACCCGCCGGCCGCCGCGCATCCGGGTGCGCCACAGGGCGTGCAGCGCGATCGCGGCCGGGTCGAGCATGGCCGCGGCGCGCGGGTCGAGGTCGGGGGGCAGCACCATCAGGTTCTCGTCCGGCACGGTGACGTACTGCGCGTACGCCCCGTCCCTGCGGCTGCCGAAGTAGCCGTAGTCCTTGCACAGGCTGAAGTGGCCCTGGCTGCAGGGGGCGCAGGCGTGGCAGGGGATGAGCGGAGGCACGGTGACCAGGTCGCCCTCGCGGACCCGGCCGGTGGCGGCCAGGCGGTCGCCGAGCGCGACCACGTGCCCCGAGAACTCGTGGCCGCAGATGATCGGGAAGTGGTAGGCCCCCGCGCGCAGCATGCGTGGAATGTCAGAGCCGCACACCCCGCAGGCCGCCACACGGACGAGCGCCTCGCCGGGGCCCGGTTCGGGCACGGGTACCTGTTCGACCCTGATGTCGCCAGGGGAGTGGAGCACCGCGGCCTGCATGGTTTCCGACATCCTTCTCTCTCCTTGGATTACTTGGAGGCCTCGGCGAATTCGCCGGTCCCGGCGTACTGGGCCGCGTTGTCCGTGTCGATCAGTGCGGTGCCGGCGTCGATGGAGGGCTCGACCTGCTCCTTCTTCTGGACCTTGAGCACCGTCTCCACGGCCTTCGAGCCGAGCGAGATGGGGTCGTTGAGCGCGGTGGCGACGTACTGGCCGGAGGGGATCTGCTTGACCGCCTCCATGAGCCCGTCCACCCCGGAGACCAGGACCTTGTCCTTGCCGTTCTCCTTGAGCACCTGCAACGCGCCGAGCGCCATGTCGTCGTTGTGCGCGTAGACGGCGGCCACGTCGGGGTGAACCTGGAGCAGGTCCTGCATCGCGGTGACCGCCTTGGAGCGGACGTAGTCCGAGTACGGGCCCTCGACGATCTTGATCTTGGGGTTGGCCGCCACCGCCTCGTGGAACCCGGCGCTGCGGTCGCGCGCCACGGCGCCACCGGCATCGCCGCGGATCTCGATGACCTTGCCGCCCTTGGCCCCGAGCTGCTCGCTGAGCCGCTTGCCGACGAGCGCGCCCATCGCCTTGTTGTCCCGCCCGACATGCGCGACCGCGCCCTCGGGCACCGGCCGGTCCACGGTCACGACCGAGACGCCGGCCGCCTTGGCCGCGGCGATGCCCGGCTGTACGCCCTGCGGGTCCACGGGGTTGATGAGCAGGACGTCGACCTGGCGGGTGAGGAGGTCCTGGATGTCGTTGTTCTGCTTGGTGACATCGCCGCCCGCGTCGGCGAAGTAGAGCGTGGCGCCGGCCTTCTTGGCGGCTGCCTCGGCCCCTTCGCGGAGCTGGACGTAGAAGGGGGACTGCTGGGTGGCCTGGCTGAAGCCGATGGTGACCGGACCGTCCGGCTGCGGGCCCTCGGTGGAGCCGCCCGGGTTGGTGGACACCGAGCAGGCGGAAAGGGCGGTGATCAGGAGGAGAGCGGGAATTGTGAGCGACCGGAATGCGCGCATTGGGGCCTCCGTATGTGACGTAGGTAACGCACCGTAAGTCGCGTATTAACCTCCGTGCAACACTTGAGCCGGATTTTGCTCATATGAGCAGATGTGCGGTGATCGTCCCGCATCGGTGGCTGAGCAGGCATGACGCAGGGCCGTGCCGCCCTCGATTTCTGGACTTGCCAGTCCATTCTGTGCTGCCGATGATGAGTGGACCACTTGGTCCAGAACGGAAGTCGAACGATGGGATGATCGATTGTGGATGCCATTGAGCGTCTGAGCATCACCGAGGAGCTTCGTCGTCTGATGGCGCGCTACGTCCGGTACGCGGATCTTCAGCGCTGGCAGGACCTGGCGAACCTGTTCACGCCGGACGGCACGTTCACCCCGCACAAGCCGGACGGGTCGGTCTGGTTGCACATGGAGGGCCGGGCAGGGATCGCCGCCACGGTAGGCGCCGGCGGCGGCCCCGGCGTCACCCTGGTCCACCACCTGTTCTCCGACGAGATCGACGTCGACTCGGCGACCGCCGCCCACGGCGTATGGGCGATGGAGGACATCATCACCCGGCCCGAGGACGCCGACGTGTCGGAGGACATCCCTTTCAGGGGCATGCACGGCTTCGGCCACTACCACGCGCGCTTCGTCAGGACGAACGGCTCCTGGTACATCGCCGAGCTCAAGCAGACCCGGGTCCGCCTGGACTTCACCGGCTGACGCCACCCACATCGGTCGCACCCGGCCACGGCACGACCAGAACGCCGGCAGGTGCTCCGCCTGCCGGACAGCACCTTCACTTCCACCGCTACGCGAAAGCAGCCTTGCCATGAGCAGCAACAACAACAGGCCCAGCGCGCTGGAGCCGTACAAGATCGCCGTCCCCCAGGAGGTCCTGGACGACCTCGAGGACCGTCTGAGGAGAACTCGCTTCTTCGACGACCTGGACAACGAGGAGGCGTACTACGGGATCAGCACCGCCTACCTCAAGCCGCTCGTGGAGTACTGGGCGGACGGCTTCGACTGGCGGGCGCAGGAGCAGCGGCTGAACACCTACGACCAGTACAAGGTCGAGATCGACGGCACGCCCGTGCACTTCTACCACGTGCGCGGCAAAGGCCCGAACCCGATCCCGCTCGCCGTTCATTCCGGCTGGCCGTGGTCCAGCGGGTTCAGCCTCCCGCTCGTCGGCCCGCTGACGGACCCCGCCGCCCACGGCGGCGACCCGGCCGACTCCTTCGACGTCATCATCCCCGACCTGCCCGGGTTCGCCTGGTCCACCCCCGTCGGCAGGGGCGACCTGAACTACTGGAAGATCGCCGACATCATGCACAAGCTCATGACCGAGGTGCTCGGCTACGACAAGTACGCCGCGGCGGGCACCGACTACGGTGCCCTCGTCACCAGCGCGCTCGGCCACAAGTACGCCGACAGCATCATCGGCCTGCACTACGGCCAGGACCTGCCGCCCGGCATGTTCGCCAACGAGCGCTTCTGGGACCTGACCGACGGCGCCAAGATCCCCGAGGACGCCACACCGGAGCTGCGCGCGGGCCTGGAGAACTTCGTCAACACCTACGCCTCCCACGTCGCGGTCCACATGCTCGACGCCTCCACCCTCACCCACGGCCTGAACGACTCGCCCATCGGCATGCTCGCCTGGCTGCTGCGGCGGTGGAAGAAGTGGAGCGACAAGCGCGGCGACTTCGAGGCGAACTTCCCCCGTGACTTCATCCTCACCGAGGCCACCACCTTCTGGGTGAACCAGGCCATCGGCTCCTCCATCCGCATGTACCGCAACGCGGTGCGCTACCCGTGGGTGCCCTCCCACGACCGCCGGCCCACCGTCGAGGCACCGGCCGGCTTCACCTTCCTCCTCGGCGACGCCTACCCGCCCGGCGTCAACACCGTCGAGGAGCGCATCGCCGCCTTCGAGCACGGCCCCACCCGCGACGCCTTCAACGTGATCAACGTCAACGCCCACATGAAGGGCGGCCACTTCGTCCACTACGAGAACCCCGAAGCCTTCACCGGCGACATCCGGGAAACCTTCCGGAAGCTGCGCTGACCAGGCAGCCACCGACGTCGACCCGCTGAAGAACCCCTGGAAGGCACCGGCTGCGGCGCGTGACGGCCGACCGCGCTGCACCCCGCCCGCCGACGTGCGCAGTAGCCGAACACCCGCACCACACTCCGGATACCCGGCATCGATGCGTGACCGATTCGGCGCTCCGTAGGGCACCCGAAGCTCGAACCCGTGGCGACTGCCGGCCCGGCCCGGCTCGGCCTGGCCCGGCCCGGCCTTAACGGGCGGTCGTTCAGCGGCCCTCGCCCGGGTCGCCCACGTCGCCCGGGTCGCCCGGGCCGGTGGAGGGATCGCCGGGCGCGCTGGTGCGGAGCATGCGGACCTCGGCTTGGGCGCCGGCGATGACGGCCGACACCGCCTCGGCTGAACGGCGGGACGCCAGCTCGCGCACCTCCTGCGGCGGGTCGCGATCGTCGATGACGACGAGCGTCCCCTCGTGCGCGACATAGGTGCGGACCTTCCAGCCGAGCCGGTGTCCCGCCGCCCGTGCCGCCCGCCGTACGTCGGCCGGCTCGCCCAACTCCGCCACCGCCTCACGGGCAAGAACGAGCTGACCGTAGAAGCCGCGGTACTCCGGTCTGAGGCGGGCGGACATCATCACCCTGACCTGTTCGACGAGCTTGGCGAAGCGGCGTTCGGCCAGTTCGTCCCTCTGGCTCGGCATGCGGATCGCCTCCCGCTGACACGCCTCGCTGTGTCCTCTTCTCAGAGTAGGCGGCCCGTGTGGCTGGTTCGCCCGATGAGTTCGAGACGACGACAACGTCGGTGAACCAACCCGGGCGTACGAGACGATCGCCGCAGAAAAGAAATTCCCCTGACTTCGGTTAAGTAATTCGGGCGTGCCGCGCGCCCGGATACGAGCCCGTCACCACGACGTGGGCAAGACCACCAAACGCGCCGAAACGCTCACCGAGCACCAGAACAGGAAGGGTTGCACATCAAGCTGAGAGCCGGGTGTGAAATCGATCGTGGAAGTGGGTGCAGTCGTACCGCCGCGAACTTCTCAACCGCCGCGTGAGGATGAGGGTGCCTGCCGAGGCCTTCAGGTTCGTACCAGGACCAGTAGCTTGTCTCGTACTGTCGTGTCCGTAAGGTCGGCGTTTGGGGTCAGCGCGATCAGCGTGGACAGCACACCACGCAGGCTTCGGGGCAGCCGTGAATCCGGCGCTGTTTGCGCGCTCTTGGTCAGGGCCGCCAGGACCAAAGTGGCCGCGAGGACCATGTCGCTCTGGCGAATTGGGCGACTTCGATCCCACAGTGGACTAGCAAGGTGCAACGCGTTTTCGACCAAAGCCCTCGTTTCCGCCGCACCGATCCTCGTCGCGACGGACAAGGCGTCCTTCAAGGCCGCAGCTGGGTCATCGGCTGGAGACCAAGTAGAGACCGCTCCTAATTCGTTACGGAGGAACTCTGTGAGGGATGCTCCTCCTGCCTTACGCCTACGCATTCTCGCGCCGGTCGCGGCCGCGTGTGTGGTGCGGCTGCGAATCAATTGAAGGCATGCCCGGCCGAGGACTACAACAGTGCCTACATCCAGGAATCCCAGATCGCTTGCGGCAGCCGCACGAGCGAAAGCGAGGTCGAGACCGAGGTCACGATCAAGGCTACGGTCCAGGTCGAGATCGAGGTCACGATCAAGGGCACGGGCAAGGGCAGGGTCTAGGTCGAGGTTCAGGTCGAGAGCAAGGGCGCGGTCACGGGTAAAGGCGAGGGCGAGAGTGCTGGTGCGATCACGGGCGAGGGTGCGAGCGCGGGTGCGGTCGAAGTTATGGGTGAAGTCGAGGCCGGACGCGCGGTAGAAGTCCTGGGCGAGGGCGCGGACCGCGCTAAGTGGAGGGTCGCGGGCGAGGGCAAGGGCGATCTCGATATCGAGCTTGTGGAGAAGTTGGCGTTGAGGGCGGGTCAGCTCTCGAGAGCGGCTGTAGGCGACCAGTTGGGTGAAGGTGAGAGCGGAGCGTGGGAACAAGAGGCGGAGGAAGAGATGAGTGTGATCGAGAATCAGATCGGGGTAAGCGCTGATCTGCTGAGGGGTGGGCCGATGGGGGTGAAGATCTACAGCGGGAGATATGAGGCGAGGGTAGTCATCGGTCCCAGTGTCTTTGGCCCACAGGCTGATTGTCGGTGAGTAGAGCTCGCTGCTGATGGCCTGTCGGGCTTCGTCGGTAGTGGGCAGCCGATAATTGGTGCCGTCGGTGAACAGGGTGTGAAGCCAGGTAAGAAAGTCGGTGATGTCGGCGGTCCATGGGCCGACGGCGGGTCCAGTCGTCGAGCCGGCAGATCTGGTGGAGATACGGGCGGCGTAGCGGTTCCATAGATCGGCGGTGACAGGATGGGCGCAGATGCGGGTGCCGTCGTCGAGGACGTGGGTGTCCTGCAGGGCGCGGGCGGCAGCGACACCGTCTAGGAGTCGGATCTGTTCGGGATCGGTAGGCGTGATGGTTAGTAACTGGTCGAGCTGGGCGCGCAGGGTGGGGTCGAGTTCGCGGGCCTCGGCTGCGCAAGCGTAGGCGAGGTGCAGCGCGGGAACGGTGCGGGCGGCTAGGCATGCCTGGACGACGCGGCTGGCATCAGCGCGGGCGGCCCACAGCAACGTGGTTTCGCGCCACCAGGGGTCGCTGACGTTGTCGCTCAGGAGCTTGCGGCGGGAGCGATGATCGGAAATCAGAGCGGCGGCCAAGTACTCCTGCAGCGTTTGGTGAACGAAGCCGTAGCGCTTGTGCCGGCGTTCCAGGAGCAGGCCGCTGCGTCGGGCATGAGTGAGGAACGCCGCTGGGGTGAGGGTGGGAGCGGTGCGTTCCAGGACGGGGCGAATCGCGCGCTGGGCGTCTTCGATGGAGATGTCACGAAGTTTTCGGCGCATCATGTGCAAGGCGAGTTCCTGGACGATGCGTTCCTTCTTGTCACCGTCGAGGCTGGCGAGTTCGTCAGTGAGGTTCTTGGCTTCCTGGCGGCGGTGGAGCAGGACCTGGCACATCTCCTCATAGAGGGCAGCGCGACTGCTGGGCAGGCTGCCGCGATATCGGTGCACGTTGGCGATCATGGTGAGGAGCAGTGGGTTGGCGGCCAGATCGTAGAGCGCGGGAAGGCCTCTGATGCGGCGCAAAAGGTCGTCGGCGGCCTGGACAGCGACCCGGTCGATCTCGTGCGGATCGCCCTGGCGAGCGCGCTGCTCGATGGACCGATACCAGTCGTGCAGGAACCCCTGGATCTGGTCACTGGTGAGCCGCTGCACCGCCAAGACATCGGCCCTGGCCAGCCGATTGGTGTCATATCCCAGCGGACGAGAGGTGATGACGAAGGAGTTGCCGGGATAGCGGCCGATCTGCGCCTCCACCCACTGTGTCACGCGGCCTCGGTCCCCGGCGTCAACAACCTCATCTAGCCCGTCCAGGAGCACCACGCACCGCCCACGCGACAAATACCGTTCCAGCCACTCGGCCGGGATCACGCCATCCAGCCATCGGGCACGGACCGCCACCTGAGCCAGGTCCCGCGGCCGGCCGTCCGTGACGGCCTCGGCATGGTCACGCAGGTACAGCAGGACTGGGATCCGCCGACGACGCCAGAACTCTCTCTGCCACGGCCACCGTCGTTCGGTCAACTCCAATGCGGTATAGCGCGCTAGCGTGGTCTTCCCTGATCCGGCGGCGCCCAGCACCGCCAGTGCGCGTCCCTTGACCAGGAACGACTCCAGCGACGCCCGCCGAGCTGTGGCGGCAGCCCCGTCCGCTGGAGTGGTGGGGCCGATACCACTGTCAGTCACGGCATCGGCCACGGTTCGGGGCTGCAGCATCACGTCGACGTAGACCTGCCGGGCCTGCAGTACGAACTCCGCTTGGGTAAGGAGTCCGATCGTCTCCATCTGGTCAACCGATGCCTGCACCCGCCGCAGATAATCGCGCTGCGACCCTCTTCCACGCCGTACCCTAGTGCCGTCCCCGGACGCTACAGGAGTTGCTCCCGCCTGGATCAGGGCGCCCAGGACTGTGAACACCAGAGCCAGATATCCCCAGCTCCAGCTCAGAGTCCCGTCGGCCAGGATCTGGTTGATCGCTATCCCTGCAGCGACCGTCAGCGACGCGCCCACGAAGACGCGCCCAACAGACCTCAGCGTTCGCAACGGCCGTCCTCCCGACACAGAAGACCAGACTCGCGAACCCACTTAACCGTGTTGATCTGCTATCCGTGGGCCATCGCCAATCCGATATCTCAGTGACGGTAAGAAACCTCAGGCCGCTTCCACACCACCTCTTCCAAAACCGTCAGCCAAGATCCCTGCTTCCGGATTCGAGGGGAACAAGACTGCGAAAGCGTGCCTGTCCTCGGATACCTAGCCGTCTGCTGGGCCGGGCCTTGGCCCGGATAGCTTCCTGAGTTCGAATAATTCACCCAGCCTTGGACCATCGGCCGGGCTCGCGTCATGAACGGCCGCTGGACCGTCTTGTCTGTCTACCTGACGGCCCGGTTCCACGCTCTCGTCGTGGCCAGCGGCCTGCCACCGATCCGGTTGCACGATCTACGGCACGGTGCGGCCAGCCTGTCCCCGGCCGCGTACACCGACCTGAAGATGGTGCAGGGCATGCTGGGCCATTCCAGCATCGTGCTCACGGCCGGCACCTACACCTCGGTCCTGCCCACGGTGTGCCGCGAGGCGGCGGCGGATGCGAGCGCGAAACTGGTGCTGGCGGCCGCACGCAAGACCTCCCGCCGGCTGCGATGGCGATGGCCTGCGACCGACGAGGGCAACTTGCTCTCCGCATAGCCCCTCGACACCTCCGATAAGGCACCCTGGAAACCCTCGCTCTGCCGCCATACCGAAAGGGCCTGCTGCGCTATTGCGCGTAGATCCACCCGCGTATCCGTGTTTCACGTTCGGAGACTTGTTCACGCCGCGCGGGCGATGTCTTACTGGCAATATCCTTATAGCTCGGGTCGACTCAAGCGCCGGTTCCCAATCGCTGACAAGCATGCCGTTGGAGGGCGAGAAATTTCGCCTGCGAGACGCCTTTCTCGCAGCGGTTTCTACGCCTGCCCGCCGGCCGTGCGTGTGCGGTACGCGTGCGGCACTGAGCCGACCCGGGATGATGCCGTTGGCAGGCTCCCTTTGGAGGAAGCGGGCGAATCCGAAGGCCGGGCCGTACCGAACGCCGTGATCAGGCGCACGGAGGCGCGCTGACCGTCCCCGTAAGCGGGACGACTCCGGTTGCCGACCCGGCTCATCTGTAACTCAGGGGCGGGCTCACGATCGCTGGCGCGTCCCCCGCCGCCAAGCGTTGTGCCTGTGGAAGGTCCATCTTCGGGCCGCTGCGGCTATGACCTTGGGTTTCGCGCCGTAGTCCTGGTCGACTGCTGGTCATAATCCGCACATGTTCCGGATCTTGCTTACCTGGACGACCGCCTTCAGCGCGCACCCGACCCTGATGGAACCGCCCATACGTCCTCGTCCTTGACGGGCACCCCCTGGGCGCGGAGATGTTCGGGACCCGGCGCGGGGGCATCCCATCAATCCTCGTCGTCGGAGTCGTCGGCGTCAGGATCGCGCAAGGCGAGGGATGATTCCCTGCTCACCATGGCCATTCGATCTTGGTCTTGCCAGATAACGAAGGTTATCTCGCAACCCTTCGACGGGCGAGGCGTTCAGACTGGCGCTGTGGATCTTTTCAGGACTTCGCCAATCCGGCCGGGGTGCACGGTGGGCGATTACGGTATGCATAGTGATCTATGGAAGGATTTTCCCATGGTATCCGTTAAGCAGATTCAAGTCGCCTTCGATTGCGCTTCGCCTGAGCGTGTCGGTCGCTTCTGGTGCGAGGTGTTGGGGTACGTCGCGCCGGCACCGCCTGAGGGGTTCGCCAGTTGGGACGACTTCAATCGCACGCTGCCGCCCGAGCAGCGGGACTCATGGTTCGCATGCAGCGACCCCTCGGGTGTCGGTCCGCGGCTGTACTTCCAGCGCGTCCCCGAAAGCAAGGTCGTCAAGAATCGGCTGCACCTTGACGTGCGGGTCGGCACCGGACTCGTCGGTGCAGAGCGCCTGGCAGCCCTCGAGGCCGAATGCGCACGATTGATCCCTCTCGGCGCGAAACGCGTGCGGCTCCTGCCCGCCGATGAAGAAAACGAGTCGTGCCTCGTGATGCAGGACATCGAGGGCAACGAGTTCTGCCTGAGCTGACGAACGTCTACCTCGTTGAACGCGACACAGACCTGACTCGCTGATCGGCTCCCACGGGGAAGGCTGTCCGTCAGCTCTCCCTTCGCACCGCGCCGCTGTTGATCTCGGGAAGATCCGGGATCTCGCCGAGTTCGCGCAGTCCCTCGGAAGGCCCGGACGAAGCGATGGCATAGCGGCCCAGGAAATTCACGTGGGCGTGGCCCAGCGGGCTGAGCCGGGCGACTGCACGCGGTGATCAGCCACGTTCCTCGGTGAGCCAGGCCGAGGAACGAACCCTGGATCGTCGATCGCCCCCAACCATGTGCGGCGTCCAGCCATGCAGTGGCGATCGTAGGGCTGCATCTGTGCGGCGGTGTGGCAACCCCGGTCGGCGCGTTCGGGAAGTGCGGCGGGGCCGGCGTGCGGTGCCCGGCCCGGCGTCCCGCCGCCGTCCGGGACCGGCCCCCAGGCCGCACGCCCGGACGGCGGGCGGGCGGAGGGCTGGAGGTACGGCGGCGCGCCGCGCCGCCGCTTGACCTACCGGCGCAAGCGGGCGGTCTTCCATCACGTCCTGGAATACGCCGTAGAGCTGGAGGAGCTGTCGGCCAACCCGCTGCACAAGGTCAAGTTCCGCAAGGCCAAGGTCAATGGCGAAGTGGACCGTCGTTCGGTGGTCAACCCGCATCAGGCCCGCGAGCTGCTGGTCGCGGTTACCTACGTGGGCAAGAGTCGGGGACCGATGATGGCGGCGATGTTCGCGTGCATGTACTTCGGCGGCCTTCGTCCCGGTGAGGCTGCGGGCCTGCGTAAGAAGGACTGCTACCTGCCCGAGAAGGGATGGGGCCTGCTCACGCTGGAGAAGACCCGGCCGGAGAGCAACAGCCGCTACACCGACTCGGGCGAGAGCCACGACGAACGCGGCTTGAAGCATCGCGACAAGGAGACTCGCCCGATAGCGATCCCGCCTGAACTGGTGGAGATCCTTCGTCGCCATATCGAACACCACGGGGTGTCCAAGGATGGTCGGCTGTTCCGGACCAGCACGGGTAAGCCGTTCCCCGGCTCGACGGTGTCGAAGGTCTGGCGCGAGGCCCGTACCTACGCGCTCACACCCGACCAGGTCGCCTCACCGCTGGCGGCCCGTCCCTACGACCTGCGTCACGCGGCCGTGTCGCTGTGGCTCAATGCCGGTGTTCACGCCCCTGAGGCGGCCGAACGGGCAGGGCACGGCGTGGACGTCCTCCTGCGCGTCTACGCCAAGTGCATCGACGGTCAACGGGAGATCGCGAACCAGCGCATCCTGACTGCCCTCGATGCCGCGTGACAGGGCCTCTGGCCAGAAGGACCCCGGGACATCTCGGGGTCCTTTGTCGTTGTCGCGGAGTCCCCGAAGTACTCATCCGAATGCCTATCCCGACCAGGGGAAACGCGTCAAGATCGATTCCGCGTATATTCCGCGAAGGGTGGCACACGGCTGCTTCCGGTGGCCTGTGACTGCACCCGGCACCCAGCCCACCGCAAGGCGAAACCCCAGCTCAGAAGCGGGATTCGAGGTGGAGAGTGGTAGGGCGCCCGGGGCTCGAACCCGGAACCTACGGATTAAAAGTCCGCAGCTCTGCCAATTGAGCTAACGCCCCTCGCACCAGCAAGGGTACAGAGATTACCGCCCTGTCCGCGACGCCTCCATCACCGGTAAGCCGCCAGGCCCGTCAGCGCCTCCCCCAGCACCAGCGTATGGACTTCCTGGGTGCCTTCGTACGTCAGCACGCTCTCCAGGTTGTTCATGTGCCTGATCACAGGGTACTCCAGCGTGATCCCGTTACCCCCCAAGATGGTGCGAGCCTGGCGGGCGATGTCCAGGGCCGCGCGTACGTTGGCCAGTTTCCCGAAGCTGATCTGCCTCGGATCCAGTTGCCCGGCGTCCTTGAGCTCTCCCAGGTGCAGCGCGGTCAGGCCGGCCTGGGCGGTGCCGACGTACATCCAGGCGAGCTTCTCCTGCGTGAGCTGGAAGGCGCCGATCGGCTTGTCGAACTGGACGCGGGTCTTCGAGTAGTCGACGGCCGCCTCCAGGCAGGCTCGGGCGGCGCCGACGACGCCCCAGATGATGCCGAAGCGGGCTTCCGAGAGGCAGGAGAGCGGGCCGCGCAGGCCGGTGACGCCGGGGAGGACGGCGGAGGCGGGCAGGCGTACGTCGTCGAAGTAGAGGGACGAGGTGATCGAGGCCCTAAGGGACAGCTTCTTGTGGATCTCAGGGGCGGAGAAGCCGGGCGTGGCGGTCGGTACGACGAAGCCGCGGATGCCCTCGTCGGTCTGGGCCCACACCACGGCGACGTCGGCGATGGAGCCGTTGGTGATCCACATCTTGGAGCCGTTGAGGATCCAGTCGGATCCGTCTTTCTTGGCATAAGTCCGCATGTTGGCCGGGTCCGAACCGTGGTCCGGCTCCGTCAGGCCGAAGCAACCGATCGCCTCGCCGGCGGCCATCCGGGGCAGCCACTCGTCCTTCTGCTCGTCGGAGCCGTAACGCCAGATGGGGAACATGGCCAGCGATCCCTGGACCGACACGAAGGAGCGCAGGCCGGAGTCGCCGGCCTCGAGCTCGCGGCAGGCCACCCCGTACGAGATCGCGTCCGTCCCCGCGCAGCCGTACCCCTCCAGGTGCATCCCCAGCAGCCCGAGCGAGCCGAGCGCGGGCGCCAGCTCGCGCGCCGGGAAGACCGCCTCCTCGAACCAGTCCCCGACGTGCGGCAGGATGCGGTCGGTGACGAACGACCGGACCGTGTCGCGGATGAGCCGCTGGTCGGGGTTGAGCCGGTCGTCCAGGCGCAGCAGGTCGTCCATCGCGGGTCCTCTCCTCATATAGGGGACTACCAGGGTTCTACCAGGGGCAATCCTGATGTGCGAACACCGGGGCGGCGGGCAGTCTTGAGGCATGAGCGAATACAACGTCAAGAAGCTGCGTCGGACCCACAAGGGCAGGATCATCGCGGGCGTCTGCTCCGGTGTCGGCGAGTACGTGGGCATCGACGCCAACCTGGTGCGGATCGCGCTGGCGATCGCGACGCTGTTCGGCGGGGTCGGCGTCGGGATCTACGCGATCGGCTGGCTCCTCATGCCCGACGAGGAGCACGACACCTCGATCGTCCAGGACCTGATCAACAAGCAGCAGGCCAACAAGGCGGCGACGGACTGGAGCGGCGAGCAGAAGCCGCAGCAGTGATCAGGCGGCGGCCTGGGCACGCACCCGGGCGGGCTTGTCGCGAGACTCGGTCCAGATCATGGCGAGCACGGCCGCGCTGATCACCCCGGCGATCCCCGCCAGCGCGACCACCGGCTCGGGGCCGAGTCTCTCCGCCGCGAAACCGCCCACCAGGATGCCGATCCCCTGCACGGCCATCAATCCTGACTGCACGAGGCCGAACGCCTGGGCGCGACGTTCGGCCGGTACGCACTGCACGAAGGCGGCATTCGCCGCGAGCTGGTACGCCCCGCCGATCCCCGACAGGACCCACGCCGCGAGTACCACGGCCAGCGGCGGCCGGATCGCGGTCACGATCAGCGGCGCGCAGCTCAGCATGGCCATCCACCCCATGAGCCGCAGCCGCCGTGCCGGCGGCACGAACCTGCTGAACAGGAACGCCCCCACCACCGTCCCGGCCGGCATCGCCGCCATCAGCAGCCCGGTGATCACCGGCACCGGCAGCCCGCCCGTGTACAGCTTGGCCGCGTAGGGCGCGGCGATGCCCTCAGGCAGGATGTAGAAGCCGCAGAGCCACGCGAAGAGCACCAGCGTGCGCAACTTCCGCGACCGGAGGACCAGCCGGGCCCCGCCCCTGGTCATCGCCCACATGGACGGCCTGGTGCCGTCGCGGTGGGCGGCGGGGCGGCGGCGCACGCCGGAGATCAGGATCAGCGCCGATCCGAGGAACGTGGCGGCGTCCAGAGCCAGGGCGCGGTACGGGCCCATGGTGGCGATCAACGCTCCGCCCGCCGCGAAACCGAGCATCTGAACGGCCTGGTTCGTCATGTTCTGGAGAGCCGAGCCCATGACGTACGCGTCGCCTTCGAGCACCTCCGGCAGCAACGCGGCCCTGGCGGCCGAGAACGGCGCGCTGAGCAGCACCACCAGGAACACCAGCGCGCACAGCACCGGGAACGGCATGCCCGGCATCGCCATCGCGCCCACCAGCACGGCCCGGAGGAGGTCGCAGGTCAGCATGACGCCCCTGCGCGCGAACCGGTCCGCCAGCCCGGCCAGCAGCGGTCCGCCGACGATGGAGGGGAGGTAGGTCAGCGCGTACACCGCAGCCGTGGCCAGGGGCGAACGCGTGCGGTCGTAGACGAGCACGGCGAGCGCCACCTGCGCGAGCTGATCACCGAGGAGCGAGAGGCCCTGGCCGTACCAGAGCGCCCGGAACTCCCTGACGGCGATGACTTCGCGATATGTGACTTGTGGTGCTTCTCCGGCACGGCGATGCCGTCCCGGCGGCCGTCGCGCCCGCATGGCCCCCATTGGACTCCGCTGTGCCTGACTCAGGGTGCTCGCTATGTCACCTAAGGTGCCCGACCGACGGGGCGGGCCGCAACCCAAAGCAGCCAACCAAAAGCAAAGGGTTACCAGCCCAATTCGTGAAGCCTGGCGTCGTCGATGCCGAAGTGATGCCCGACTTCATGGACCACCGTGATGCGTACCTCGTCGACCACGTCGTCCTCGGTGTCGCAAATTTGGCATATCGGATTGCGGTAGATCTCGATGCGGTCGGGCAGGACTGCTGAGTACCAGTCGCCGCGTTCCGTGAGGGGGACACCGGTGTACAGGCCGAGCAGGTGGGGCTCCGGCGGATCATCGACGACAGTGACGACGACGTTACTCATGGCGCGCGTGAGCTCCGGAGGAATCGTGTCCAACGCCTCGGCCACGAGTTCCTCGAACTTCTCCCGCGAGACCTCGATCACAGTTGCCATTCTGCCCCCTCAGTCAGGTAAGCAAGAAGCTGTATGAAGTTCGTACACAGGTCAAAGGCAATCCTTCGATCGCGCGGTGCGAGGATCGCGGCTGTGCTCCTCGTGGCCGCGGTGGGCGCCTGGCTGGGCATTTTCTTCAGCGGCACCGTACGTTCCCAGGTGGGGCCGGTGGAGACCGGGATGTCCCTCCGACCGGCCTGGAACGGCGAGACCGTGGTGGACGCCAGCCCGCTCGGCACCCTCACCTTCCGCACCCACGACGCGCCGCTCAGGCTGCGCATCACGCTGGAGAACATCGACCAGGACCGCGCCAAAGCGCTCCTGGAGGACCCGCGCCTGGCCGACCGCCTGCCGGACGTGATCGAGAGCGACCTCCTGGACGGCGTCCGCGCCCTCGTCATCCGCTCGCTGCTCTGTGCCGGGGCCGGGGCCCTGATCGCCGTCCTGATGGTCTTCAGGCGCCCGAGAGTGGCTCTCCTGGGGCTCCTGGCGGCCTCTGTGGCCCTCGCGGGCACCGGAGTCCTGGCCGCTCTCACCTTCCGCCCGAGCTCGCTCGTCGAGCCGCGCTATTCGGGGCTGGTGGCCGCGGCGCCGTCACTTGTCGGCAGCGCGGAGTCGATCGTCACGAAGTTCGAGTCGTACCGGTCTCAGCTCACCAAACTCGTCACGAACGTCTCGAAGCTGTACGACACGGTCTCGACCCTGCCTCTCTACGACGCCGACCCCAAGAGCATCCGGGTGCTGCACATCTCCGACATCCACATCAATCCCATCGCCTGGAACGTCATCCGCTCGCTCAAGGACCAGTTCGCCGTGGACGTGATCGTCGACACGGGCGACATTTCCGACCATGGCACCAAGGCCGAGAACAAGTTCGTCGACGAGATCAGCACCCTCAAGATCCCGTACGTGTTCGTCCGCGGCAACCACGACTCGATGACCACCCAGAAGGCCGTGGAGAAGCAGAAGAACGCCATAGTCCTGGACAACAGGGCCCAGAAGGTGGCCGGCCTGAACATCTACGGCCTCGGCGACCCGCGCTTCACCCCGGACAAATCCGTCACCGTCGACTCCGACCCGGCGGCCCTCGGCCGCTTCGCCCGCTCCCACCTGGCCAAGGTCGGCAAGGCGGACCTGATCGCCGTACACGACCCGGACATCGGGCGCGGCTTCTCGGGCGCGGCTCCCATGATCCTCGCCGGCCACACGCACGAGCGAAAGACGACCATGCTCCCGACGGGCACCCGCATGCTCATCCAGGGCTCGACCGGCGGGGCCGGCCTGCGCGCCCTCGAACACGCCCAGCCCACCCCCGTCCAGGCGTCCGTCCTGTACTTCGACAAGGAGACCAAGCGCCTGCAGGCCTGGGACGACATCACGCTGGGCGGGCTGGGGGAGCAGTCGGTGTACATCCAGCGTCACGTGGAGCCCGACCCACAACGTATGATTTCCCCAGAGCCAACGAGCGCCCCGTCGCCAACGGGAACGATCGGCGGCACACCACCATCGCCGGCCGCCGGTCCGCCACTTTGGCATCAAGGGCAATCGTCCCCTATGCTTCAGAGGTCTCCGACGGAAGGCGACAGGGAATCCTGAGCCCCCATCGTCTAGCGGCCTAGGACACCGCCCTTTCAAGGCGGCGGCACGGGTTCGAATCCCGTTGGGGGCACTGCGAGCGCTTGGCGCACCCGCAAAACGGCTGGTCCAAGACCACCGAAGAGCTGGTAAGCTAAGCGAGCGCAAACAGCACGAAACGCAAGACAAGCAAGGTCCTGTAGAGCAGTTTGGAGTGCTCGCCACCCTGTCAAGGTGGAGGTCGCGGGTTCAAGTCCCGTCAGGACCGCTCTGGGTCAGGTAGCTCAGTTGGTACGAGCGTCCGCCTGAAAAGCGGAAGGTCGGCAGTTCGACCCTGCCCCTGACCACCAGTTTGAACAGCAGAAACGCCCCGAACAGGTCATCGTTCGGGGCTTTTGATGTCCAGTGACAGCAACGGTCTACTTGATCTTGGATCAATCCACCGACAAGGGCCGGTGCTAGCTTCCTCAGATGAATGAGCGCGAGATCTCTTCAGGCGAGCTTCGACGTATCCAGTTCGGGCCGCGGGATGAGGCCCCAGCCTTCATCGTGCGAGTGTCCTTCACGTCAGACGATCCCTGGGGTGTCGTCCATCGGGCTGGTGACGTGCTGGCGCGAGTCCTAGAGCAGGTGCAGTCGTGGCCCTCGGACCGCGCATGGTCGGATCTACTTCCGTCGTGGTTCGTTGAACGGTGTGCGTCCGAACCCGAGCCGGGAGATCGGGCGGACGAATGGCTGCTTCAGTGGCAAGCGATGACGGAAGCGGAGAAGGCCGAGGCGGCAGAAGGGCCTTGGACGCTCTTGGACTGGCTCTACTACTTCGATCCCATCGAAGGTCTCGGGAATGATCGAAGCTGGTGGTGGTGGAACGCTGGCAGCGATGAGCCGCACAAGGGATGGATTGAAGTCGCGACTACTGGTCTGCCTTTTGGCGAGGGGTCGCTCTACTGGTTGATCGAGGCATGTGGGGGAGAAGATCCGGACTACTGAAACGCCCTGGACGGCAAAGTCGTCCAGGGCGTCATAGCCGAAGTATCTATCTCAGGGCCTCTCCCAGTTTGCTGAGAGCGCTGCGTTTGTCGTCGAGAGACGCATGTGCATAGATCGTCATGGTCACCTCGATGTCGCTGTGGCCGACAATTTCGCGGACGACCTGGGGCGGAACGCCGAGGTTGAGCAGGAGCGTCACGCAGGTGTGGCGGAGGTCGTGGAACCTCATCTCTCCGAGGCTGGCGGCTTTGCGGATCGCTCCCCAGCTCCTCCGTAGATTGTCCGGCTCCATCGGGGTCCCGCAGCGCGATGGGAAGACCAGGCCATGTTCTTTCCACTCCTCCCAGCGGTCCGAGCGTTCGGCGAACAGCTTCCTTCGGTGCTCTCGAAGGGCCTCCACACAGATGGGCGGCAGCGGGACGGTCCGCTCCGAGTCGGAGGTCTTGGGACGGACAAATTGGAGGCGGCCCGCGACCCGCTGAAGGCTCTGGACCACTTCCAACTTGCCGGCCTCAAGGTCGACGTCCGTCCAGCGGAGCCCGAGGAGTTCCCCACGGCGCAGGCCGAGGCAGAGCGCCAGGACGTACAGCGCGTAGAGGCGGTGGTCCCGAGCGGCCTTGAGGACGGCGCGGGCCTGCGGGACGGTAAGGCCGCGATTGACCTTGTACTGGGCACCGGGACCTTGACGAGCTTGGCGACGTTGCGAGCGATGATCTCCTCGCGTACGGCGCACTCCAGAGCGTTCCGCAGGACCGCATGTATGGACTGGACCATGCGCGTGGACAGGTGGGACTCGCAGCACTGCCCGCTCTTCAGGGCGCAGCACACCGGCTTCTCGCGGGAAGCGTCCCAACCGTTTCGGCAGCACTGGCATTCGGAGCGGACGCGGTTGATGAAGAGGCGGACGTCCTGGGCGTTGAGCTTGCCGAGGCGCTTCTTGCCCAGACCAGGGATGAGGTGAAGCCGGACGACGCCCTCGTACCCCTGGTAAGTCTTGGGGCGCCGCTCCTGGCTGACGATGTGCTTGAGCCAGTACGTCAGGAAGTCGGCCAGCGTCCAATTCTCGGACGAGACGGGTATGCCCTCGTCAGCCTGGCGGAGAAGCTCGGTCAGCTTCTTCCTCGCGTCCTCCTGGGTACGGGCGGAGCCCTGGACGCGCTTGACGGTGCCCGCCGTGGTCTGAACGAAGGCGGCGTAGCCGTAGCGGCCATCCTTGCGCGGCCAGATGCTGCCCTCGCCGTTTGAGCGCTTACGGATGCGGCGGCCGTTCCGGCGCTTGGGCTCTTCCTCGGGCGTGCCGAGTGTCGTCTTCGTCATCAGGCCACCTCTGCCAGGGTCTTGATGCACTCGTTCAGCGCCTCGACCTCGATGAGGCGACGGCGGCCGACCTTGAAGCTTCGGAGTTGGTTTGAGCGGATCAGGGTGTAGAGGGTCCACCGGCTGACGCGGAGCCGCGCAGCGGCCTCGTCAACGGTGAGCACGAGGTCATTCATGGGTGGCCTCCGAGCGAACTGGACCTGAGAGCGGTGTACCGGTGATGGCGGCGGCGAGAAGCTGGTCGCCGGCGGAGAGCCCTTGTCCGGCGTAGGCCCAGTGGGCGATCACAAGGACGGTGTCCTCGTCGAACAAAGGCAGACGGCCCGTGGTGATCTCCTGGTTGCGCATGTGCTCCTCGCGCGCGGCGCGGAGTTCGCGAGGGTGGTGGAGTAGTGGCGGCTCTTGGTGGAGAAGTGGCCGCGGAAGCCGAGCATGTGAGCCCAGTGGGTGAGCCGTAGGTCGGCAAGGCCGGGATGGCTTCCCAGGCGCATGCAGGCGGCGATGAGACGGCGGGCGTGCTCGCGCACCGGGAGTGCGGCCAGGTTGTCCAGGGGCTGAATGCGGCGGTCCAGGGTGCCGACGCATTCGGCGGCCTTGGTCGCGTACTTGGCGATGTAGGCGGCGACGGCTTGTTCGGTGAGGTCGCCGTCCAGGGTGATGTGGCGGACGTCGAGTTGTGCGCCCCAGCGGAAAGTGCGGCTCAGCGGTTTGACCTCGGCGGTTACGGCTGTGGCGGCATGGCGGACAGCTTGGGTCAGGGCGTCGGTGGTTGCCCAGGTTGGTGGTGGCGAGTTGGGGCCGTCGGGTCCGTCGAGGCGGATGACGGCGTGGAAGTGGACGACGCCGCGACGCTGGTACTCGGCGACCTTGGCGAAGGCGATGCTGACGTGTTCACGTAGAGCCTTGACGG
The DNA here is from genome assembly GCF_041950495.1 of Nonomuraea sp. MTCD27. NCBI lineage: Bacteria > Bacillati > Actinomycetota > Actinomycetes > Streptosporangiales > Streptosporangiaceae > Nonomuraea > Nonomuraea sp. MTCD27. Next base: position 59,293 of record NZ_JBGNUW010000031.1, read on the forward strand.
TCAGGCCGTTGAGCCTGGCGAAGCGGCGGCGTAGGGCGAGGGTGAAGCGGCGCCATAGCTCGGGGCTGATGGCGTTGAACAGGACTGAGCCGTCGTAGTCGTAACAGTCGGGGCACAGCGGTTCGCCGAGGCGTGGGTCGTCGGTGCTGTGCCGGTCGGTGCAGGACATGACCCGTCCGTGTGGGCAGGTCGGGGCGTCGCGACGAGCGTGGCAGGGCAGGACCTTGCCGTTCTTTTCCCGCCGCGCATGGACGGCTTCCGGTGCTCGGGCCTGGCGGCCCTGCGCTCCGGGTCGGCTTGCCACCGGGTACGCGGGTTGCTGTGGTCTGCTATACAGCGGCAGGTAAGCAACGTCCCCGCTTGCAGCCTGACGCTCCCGTACGGCGTCACACGATAAACGGTGGCCCCAGTCTTCGTCCAAGATCCTTCGCTTCCCGCGTATTGAAGTATTCATCTGCGGCCGTGACGATCGCTCACTTCGGTACTCACCGCCCCGGGGTTTGGGCGATCGTCGGCCTCGCTGGCGGTTAAGCACGGCTGAGGTGACAGCAGTGCTGACAGCAACGTCCGCACACGCCGACGCATCCGCGCCACCGTCCACACGCGCCTGACCACGGTCTCGATCAGCCGAGCAGGGTGATTGCTCCGCCTGAAAAGCGGAAGGTCGGCAGTTCGACCCTGCCCCTGACCACCAGCCTTGAACAGCCAAGATCCCCCGAAGCGAAGATCGCTCCGGGGCGTTTTTGTGTCCGCTGACGGCAACAAACGAAGCGGACGGTCATCTGCAGTCGGGGTGTGAGCACCGGATGAACGGCTGGCAGATCGCTACGGCTGTCGCGCCTATGCATCGCCATGTGACGGCTTGATCCCTTCTTGGCTGAAGTCAGTGACTTCACGAGAGAAAGGGCACGCTTCGACTCACTGAACAGGAGCCGACATCATCAGATAATCTGATTCTATGAAGGTGATGACTGCCACTGAAGCGTCTCGGAGCTTCGCCACGGTCCTAGACGAGGCGGAGCACGGGGAGACCATTGTGGTGACTCGTGGTGGGAAGCGAATCGCCGTGATCGGCCCTGCGCCCACTGCACCAGGGCGTATGGTCAAGGCGTTTCTCGCCAGAAGGGCGGGGACGCTGGACGCGGATTTCGAGGCTGATGTCGCGGCGGCCCGCGAGGCAATCGACGACGAGATGAGGGGCACGTGGCCCGACGCCTGATCCTGGACACGGGTGTGCTCATCGCGGCCGAGCGGGGCAAGGCGTCCGTGGACGCGGTGATCGAAGACCCCGATGATGTGGCGATCGCGGCGATCACTGTGGCGGAGCTGCTCGTCGGTGTGGAAATGGCCGATGCGGCTCGCCGGCCCAATCGGCAGGCCTTCGTGGATGAAGTCCTGGCGTTGATTCCAGTCGAGGAATACACGACAGACGTCGCCAGAGTCCATGCTCGTCTTATGGCGCATGTTCGACGAGAAGGTAAGTCTCGTGGCGCGTACGATCTCCTGATTGCGGCGACGGCCGCGGCCACCGCGAGAACAGTGATCACGATGGACGCCTCGGCCGCATTCGATGATCTTCCAGGCGTCCGTGCTCAGGTGGTCCCCCGCTGAATGTCGACGGCAACGCTGACGGCAACGTCAGCCACCGGTCCTACACGGAAGGCACCACAGGCGGCCCCCAACCTCTTGGTCGCGGCCTGCCAACAGGCTGATTGCTACACCTGAAAAGCGGAAGGTCGGCAGTTCGGCCCTGCCCCTGACCACCACACTTCACCAGCCAAGATGCCCCGGACGGATTCCCGTTCGGGGCTTTTTGATCTCCTCTGACAGCAACAGTGACAGCGACGTCATTGATCGCGGGTGAGGATGGAGTGCATGGATTCCGTCGAGCAGAAGTTCCTTCTGATCGATGAGGATGATCAGGTTCTTGGGGTGTGCCTCGACGCTGAGGACATCTTCGTCTAGCCGACGGAGAGCGACGAGGACCTCACGGTAGCCGGACAAGTGAGCAGGCAGATTGCGACACCTGAAAAGCGGGAGCTCGGCAGTGCGACCCTGTCCCTGACCACCAGCGTCGAACAGCGCCGACATGACGGCGCTTCTGCTGGCCCGACGGGCCGCCGGAAGGCGGCCCCGGGGGCTGTCAGCGGGTGGTGCAGACGGTGCCGTTCAGGGTGAAGACGGATGGGAGGACGTTCGGGCCGGTGTAGTTGCCGACGAAGCCGATCGTGGTCGAGGCGCCGGTGGCGAGTGCGCCGTTCCCTGGCTCGTTGACAGCCTTGACCTGCGACCCCTCCTGCGTCCAGACGGCGCTCCAGCCGCTGCCCAGGCTCTGCCACGTTCTCGGCCAGCCGAAGGTGAGGGTCCAGCCGTTGACGGGGGCGCCGTTGTTGGTGATGTCGATGGCGCCGACGTAGCCGCTGGCCCAGTCGGACTGGACGGTGAGGCGGACCGAGCAGGAGCTGGTGGCGGGGGTGCCGGTGGTGAAGGTCACCGGGGGCGAGGGCCAGGACTGCGTGCCGCCGCTGTCGCGGGCGATCACGTTGAGGGTGTACCGGGTGCCGGGCTCGAGGTTGTGGACGGTGAGGCTGGTGCCGGCGGTCTCGCCGAGTTGCTCGGTGACGGCGCCGTTCTGGCGGTGGACCTCGTACTTGGCGATCGGGCGCGAGCCGGGGGCGGCGGCGGGCCAGGTGATCGTGGCGGATGTGTCCGTCACGCCGGTGGCGGTGGGCTGGCCCGGGGCGCCGGGGCGGCCGGCCTGCTGGGTGGTGGGGCGCAGGACGATCGTGGTCAGGGAGAGCGGCGGCAGCGTCTGGGCGGTCGCGCTCCCGGTGGTGGACGTGGTGATGCTCTGGGCGCCGTTGGTGTGGGTCAGCACGGTGGGCGCGCCGGAGGCGGGGGTGAAGCCGGAGTAGCCGATCGCGGCCGGGTACGACGTGTCGGACGAGGTGTTGATCAGCATGACGGCCAGGTCGCCGTTGGGGCGGCGGGCGGCGTGCGCGGTGACCTTCGGCTGGTCGGTCGCGGCGCGGACGAACCGGTCGCCGGGGCGGGCGAACTTGCTCATCATCTGCAGCGCGTAGTACGGGGCGAAGGGCGTGTTGAGCGGCGGCTCGCAGACGCTGCCGTCGGAGGTGCACCCGCCGCTCGACAGCAGGCCGAAGTCGCCGTAGTCGGTGTGCCCCTCGACCTCGGTGACGGCGCCGATGCCGTTGTGCACGTTCCACCAGTCGACCGTGAACACCCCGTTGGCCAGCAGCGTCGCGTAGGCGTCGGCGGCAGCCAGCGCGCCGGGCTGGGTGTTCGTGCCGTTGCTGCTGCTGCCGGTGTTGAACTCGGTCATCGCGATGCCGATCCGCTCCGAGCCGGGCCCGGCGTATCTGGCGATCTGGTCGCGGGTGAGCTGGATCATGTCGGGGACGTGGCCGGTCCTGTCCAGGGCGCCGGGGTACCAGTGCAGGATGACGAAGTCGATCTTCGATCCGGCGGCGGACAGGACGACCTTGTTCCAGGTGCCGCTGTCGCCCTCGGCGACGATGGCGTCGGGCCAGTTGGCGGGCGTGGTCAGGACCGCGCCGATCTTGATGGTGGGGTCGACCGCCTTCATCGCGTCCGCGTAGGCCACGACGTGGCGGGCGTACTCGTTCGGGCTCTTGTCGGCGTGGTCGTCGGCCTCCCAGGCGGCGCCGTAGTGGCCGTTGCCGTAGTTCTCGTTGCCGATCTCCCAGTACTTGACCCCGTACCCCTTGGTGACGTTGGCGTGCCGGACCCAGGCCGCGGCCTCCTCGGCGGTGCCGGTGCCGTAGTTGGCCGTCACCATCGGCTGCGCCCCGGTACGGCGCACGCCGCGCATGAACGTGTCGAAGTCGGTGTCGGGCGCCACGTACCCGCCGGGGGCGGTGTGGTCGGCCCAGTGGTAGATGTCGGAGTAGGAGCCGCCGGGGTAGCGCAGCAGCTTCATGCCCGCGTCCTTGAGCAGGTCGGCGGTCGCGTCGGTGCCCAGGTTCGAGTCCCAGATCGCGTGGTTGGTGCCCAGGCCCGTCTCGGGGACGGCGGCGAGCGCGGCGCGGGCGTTGACGGTCACCGCGACGGGGGCGGGGTCGTCGGCGTACGCGCTGGGGGTGCTCAGGGCGGTCAGCGTCAGCAGGACGGCCAACGCGGCTCGTAAGGGGGTTTTCGGCATCGGCGCACCTCGCCATGAAACGCATGGATAGTGGTATTGCCTCGAAGCATCATGATCATGGGGCGTGGCCTGGCACCCGTCAATTACGGCTGAAACTTTCAGACCGGGGACCGGATGCCATGATGGACCGGCCGGTCCGGCAGGGCGTACCGGTTACTCGGGCGGGCGAGGCGAGGCTCCATGCGTCGGACACACATCCTCTTCGACTTCTTCGGCACGCTCGTCGAGTACTCGCCCAGCCGGACGGAGCAGGGCTACCGCTCCACCTACGCGCTGCTGCGCCGGCTCGGGGCGAGCCTGCCGTACGAGGAGTTCCTGGACGGCTGGTCGCGCACCTCGGCCGAGTTCGACCGGCTCAGCGACCTGGACGACCACGAGTTCTCGATGGCCGAGGCCGGCACGGCGTTCCTCGGCCGGGTGCTGCCGCACGAGCCGGCCCCGGCCGAGGTCGAGGAGTTCGTCACCCTTTACGTGGCGGAATGGAACACCGGCGTCCACTACCTGCCCGGCCTCGCGGGTCTCGTCGAGGAGCTGTCGGCCGGGCACCGGCTCGCCGTCGTGTCCAACACGCACCTTGCGACGCTCGTGCCCGGGCACCTGGCGGCGATGGGGCTGCTGGAGTCGTTCGACGCCGTGATCACCTCGGTCGAGGTCGGCTGGCGCAAGCCGCACCCGGAGATCTACGCCACCGCCCTCGACGTGCTGGGCATCGAGGCGTCCTCCGCCGTCTTCGTGGGCGACACCTACGGGCCGGACTTCGCGGGGCCCGAGCGCTGCGGCATGGCGGCGTACCTCATCGACCCCTACCGGCGGGCGGCGGTCCCGGAGGAGCGGCGGCTCGGATCCGTGTTCGACCTGCCGGACCGGCTGCTAGCCTCCGCTCACTGAGCGGATGATCGTGAGGCGGTGCGGAATTGACCTTCAGCCACAACGACCACTACCACGGACGGCTCCTGCGCCTGGTGCCGCGCGGCGCCAGGACGGCGCTGGACGTCGGCTGCGGGACCGGCGGGTTCGCGCGCCGGCTCGCGGGCCGCGGGCTGGAGGTGGACGCGGTCGACCCGGCCGCGGAGGTGATCGAGGCGGCCGGCCCCGCGCCGGGCGTGCGTTACCACCACGCCGACATCACGGAGATGGAGCTGCCCGCGGGCCGCTACGACTACATCTCCTGCCTGGCGAGCATCCACCACGTGCCGTTCGGCACGGTCGCCAGGTTGCGGGACGCCCTGGCCCCCGGCGGCGTCCTGGCCGTCCTCGGCTGCTACTCGGAGGTGTCGGCGACGGACCACGCCTGGTCCCTGGCCGCCATCCCGGTCAACGCGGCCGCCAGGCTCGCGATGGCGGGCCGGGGCACCCCGAGCCCGGCGCCGGTCAAGCAGCCGGAGATGTCGCTGGCGGAGATCCGGCGGGAGGCGGCCGACCTGCTGCCCGGTGCCACCATCCGCAGGCTGCTCTTCTGGCGCTACCTGCTCGTGTACGGGCGGTGAGCGTGGAGCTGCTGCTGACCCGCGTGCGGGCCGCCGGGTTCGAGGCGGAGTCCGTACGCGTGGCTCCCGGCGGCGTGGTGGCGCTGGCGGGGCTGGTGACGCTGCGCGACGGCTCCGAGGTGTTCGCCAAGACGCTGCGCACGGCCGGCTCGGACCTCTTCGAGGTGGAGGCCGAAGGGCTGCGCGCGCTGCGCGAACTGGGCGGCGTGACCACCCCCGAGGTGCTGGCGGTGACGCCGGACCTGCTCGTGCTCGAACCGCTCCCGCCGCGCGGCGACGGGGAGCGGTTCTGGGAGGACCTGGCGCGTACGGTCGCCGCCCTGCACACCGCCACGACCGGCGACCGGTTCGGCTGGCACCGGGACGGCTGGCTGGGCCGCCTGCGGCAGGACAACACCTGGGACGACGACGGGCACGCCTTCTTCGCCGAGCGCCGGATCCTGCGCTGGCTGAGCGAGCCGGAAGTGGCGGCGGCGCTGGACCGCGAGGAGCGCCGTGCCCTCGAACGCCTCTGCGCCGCCCTGCCCGAGCTGCTGCCGCCGGCCCCGCCGGTGCTCACGCACGGCGACCTGTGGCTGGAGAACATCCTCTCCGCGCGGGCGGGCGGCCCGGCGCTGATCGATCCGGCCGTCTCCTACAGCTGGGCGGAGGCCGACCTCAGCATGTTGTGGTGCTCGCCGCGCCCACCGGCCTCCGAGCGCTTCTTCGAGGTGTACGCGGCCCTGGCGCCCCTGCCGAGCGGCTGGCAGGAGCGCATGCGGGTGTTCCACCTGCGGGAGCTGCTGAGCAGCATCGCCCACGACGACAACGCCAAGGAGTGCGCGCAGGCCGTGCGGGAGACCGTCGCGCCCTTCTAGTCGCACCCTTCTGGTCCCGCCCTACTGCCGCGCTCGTCTAGTTGTACTTGTAGAGCCTCGTGGACTTGCGGCGGCCGTGGTCGAACACCGAGGCGCGGTACATGCTGATGGACAGGTCGCCGTGCTCGGCCTTGCCGCAGGTGCCGACGCCGGCGAGCTGGTGGATCTCGAAGCGGGCGGTCGGGTCGCCGGCGACGAAGTACTCGGCGCGCGCCTGATACTCGTCGGCCGCGGTGTCGCAGGCGTAGACGTGGGTGTTGCGCTCGGAGAAGCAGGTGGTCGCGGCGCCCTTCGTCGAGGTGCACACCCTGGACTTGGCGCGGGCGGCGGCGGGGGTCGTGCGGGTGTCACGATTAACCGGATATTTCGCGACGTTGCGGACCGTCTTCCAGCGGCCGTACTTGACCCGGCGGTCGCCCTGGTAGAGGGCGGCGCGGAAGGTGACGGTCCTGCCGATCTCGCGGCTGCCGCGTACCTCGCCGTCGCGGCCCAGGTTGTGGATGACGTACTTGGTGCCGAGGTAGCCGTTCAGGTAGTACTCGACCGCGGGGTGGCGGCGGTCGTCGCTCGTGTCCTCGATCGTGATGCCGGGCCGGTCGCTGCCGTCGGGGCCCACGCACGCCTCCGCGCCCTTGAGCCGGGCGCACACCGGCTCGGCCTCGGCGGTCTTCGTGGTGGGCGCCACCGCGGGCACGTCCAGCCAGGCCGGTCGGGCCGACTCGGCAACGGTGGCCGTCTGGGCCGCCGGGCGGGGCGCGACCCTGGCCGCCGCCCCTTCGGCGCTTGCCGCGGTGGCCGCCATCACGACCGCCGCGACGAATATCCGTCGTAACGCCACTCCAACCTCACCAGCCTCATCAGTCGCAGTGCTATTGCCCTGATGTGACGCGGAAAATGAGGAGAAGGTTCCGAAATGGTGCGGGTGCGTTCAGCTCGTGTTCACGGAATTCCCCCTCCGCTTCGAGGTCAGGCTCGCCAGCAGGAGGAGCAGGGAGCTCTGTGCCAGCATGCCCGGCGCGAGCGGCGGGGCAGTCCCGACCGACTTCGTCAGCGCGTACCACCACTGGGTGAGCGGCGAGAACGAGTCCCAGCCGGGGTCCATCGCGCCCATGCCGTGGTTGACGGACACGTGCATGAAGACGCCGTACGCCGAGGCCACCAGGACGACCGCCGCGAGCACGCGTACGGCGGTGAGCGCGCGCCCGGAGTCGCGCAGGGCGAGCAGCACCAGCGCCACCGCGAGCAGCGCCAGGGCCACCCAGGGGATGAACTGGACGGGGCTCTGCCAGTGGCGTTCGAAGGCGAGCTCGAGGGCGGCGCCCACGATACCGATCGCGACCAGCGCCAGGAGCCCGAGCCGCAGGGCCGCGGTGCCGGCGGGGGCGAGCCGGCGTGTCGGCCGCTGGGTGGTCTGAGGGGGAGTTGAGGTCATGTGCGGGACCACCGTCCGGTGCGAGGGTCTCTTTCGCCTCCAACGTCTCCGCGCATCCTCAGAGTACTCTCAGCGAATTCTGAAGATCTGGTGAGAACTCAGGTCGCCTCGCGCCTCAGCACGGCGTCGAACACCTGGGCCAGCTCGGCGGCGTCCTCACCCGCGTGGTGCGTGTGCGGCACCCCCTCCAGGCCCAGCCGCCGCTTGATCTTCCCCTTGTGCGTCTCCACCCACTCGCAGCCGGTCAGCCCCATCCAGTAGCTCCGCAGGTCCACCCCTGAGCCGGTCGCCCCGAACGGGCTCTTCCCGGTGAACCGCAGGAAGTACCAGTGCACGAACATGCCGTCCCACACCGCGGGCGCGGCCAGGAACACCGGCCGCCCGATCTTGCGCAGGCCGTTCACCCAGCGGGCGGCCGCCGCCATCGCCACCTCAGGGGGCGGCGCCTCCCGCAGCAGCCGGTCGCGGTCGAGCCCGGAGACGGCCAGCGCCTCGGGCACGAAGTCGTCGGAGATCGGCCGCAGCTCCGTGTAGAACGTGAGGTGCTCCCGCCCGGCCACGGCCATGCCGAGGGAGATCATGCTGTACGGCCCGGGAATGGGCCCGTCTGCCTCGACGTCCACGGCGACGTACAACTCAGGAAGTTCGGACACGGCCGAAAGAATAGCTGCACGACATCTTCACGACATCCGCACACGGGCCTGGTGGATCCGGCGGGCCGCACGGGGTGTGCTCGGAAGCGACACCGTCTCGTCAAGGAGGCATCCGTGCGAAATACGCTGGCATGCTCCCGGGGGCGTGCTGAAGAGTGACGTCATGACGGAAAAGAGCCGCCATATTCCGCTGGTTTCTCCGGAGCACGCCGAGCGGATTCGCCGCTGGCACGAGAACGCCTATCGCGCGGCCCAGGAGGAAGGCGCCGCGGAGCGGACTTTCCGCTATTTGGGCCGGACCCTCGTGGTGCCGCCCGGCGTGCAGCCCATCACCCGCATGTCGCACCTTCTCGGCGAGGCCGTGCTGGCCGAGGTCAAGGACAGTGATCGCGTGCTCGACATGGGCACGGGCAGCGGGGTCAACGCCGTCCTGGCCGCCTCCATGGCCGCCGAGGTGCTGGCCGTGGACATCAACCCGCTGGCCGTCGAGACGGCGCGGGCCAACGCCGAGCGCAACGGCGTTTCCGTGACCGTGCGGGAGAGCGATGTCTTCAGCGCGGTCGAAGGCGAATTCGACCTGATCGTTTTCGACCCGCCGTTCCGCTGGTTCGCGCCCCGGGATTTGCCGGAGGCCGCCATCACCGACGAGAACTACCGGGCCCTTACCGAGTTCTTCCAGGACGTCCGGAGCCATCTCGCGCCGGGCGGCCGGATGCTGGTGTCCTTCGGCACCTCCGGGGACCTGGAATATCTGCGGACATTGGCGCGCGAGGTCGGTTTCGCCGCCGAGGTCGTGGCGCGAAAGGGCCTCGTGCGGGACGGCTGGCAGGTCGATTACTACACATTCCGCATGAGGGTGGGTGCCGCTGGTGGCGAATTGGATTGACCAGCCGATCGTGGATCCCGCCGTTCCCCCGCGGGATCGCCGGCGCATGACCGGCGCGCCGTTGCTCCTGCTCGGGCGGCCCGACCCCGAGCCGCCGCGATGGGCGCGCCGCCTGTTCGCCGTGGGCGCGGCCTGCGCCGCCGCGGTCGGCGCCGTGCTCGCCGCGGTCGCGTTCGACACCGGCCACGAGAGCGCCGGCCTGGCCGCCATGATGGTCTTCCTCACCTCGCTCCTGTTCGTCGGCGTCTCCCGCCCGAACCTGGGCAGCCGGCTGCGCCGCCAGTACGCCGGCCGCTACGTCATCCCCGCCGAGCTGGACGACCCCGCCCTCGACCTGGTGGCCCGGGCCAGGAAGGCGATCGCGGACGTGTCCGCCTCCCGCGTGCACCGCCGGGGCCTCCTCGACGTCATCGCCAACGACATCGTGCTGCCGGAGCGCCTCTGGGACGTCGCCCGCCTCGTACGCGTCCAGGCCGACCTGCGGGCCGAGCAGGCGGAGGCGATGGAGGAGGTGATGACCCCCGAGCTCGCCGCGGTCCTGGCGCCCCAGCGGGAGGCGCTGAGCCGCTCGGTGGCGGCGGTCACGGAGCGGGTGTGGGAGCTGGAGTCGTACGCGGCCCGCGTGCGCGCGGCGGACGCGGCGCTGCGGGCGAGCGACCTGCAGAAGAGCAACGACAGGTACGTCGACCTCCTGGCCCAGACCGGCGACCCGGACGGCCTGCGCGCCCTGACCGCCCAGGCGGACGCCCTGACCAGGACCCTGCGCGAAGCCATCGCCGCCGGTCAGACCCTGGGCGCCACCCGGCCCCCGCCCTGATCCCCCGGCCCGCCTACTACGGCCCGCCTACGACGATCCGTCCCGCGTCGCCCGGTCGAAGATCTCGACGAGCTCGTCCGCGCAACCCTCGGGGTCGAGCCGCTCGGCCACCCCGTCGATGGAGGCCCGCAGCACCGTGCTCATCAGCTCGGCGTCGAACTCCCGGAACGCCCCCGCCCGCTGCCCGCCCTCGAACAGCTCCGCCAGCCACCCGTCCGCCGCCTGCTCGCCGGTGTTGCAGGCGATCTGCCGCAGCGCCCGTACGTGCTCGGGCCGGGCGGCGGCGAAGTCGAGGCTCGCCCTGATGTACGCCGCCAGCCCCGCCCGCTCCCACCCCTGCGCGCCGGCCTCACGGCGCGCGGCCGCGTCGAGGGCCGGACGCACAAAGGCCGCCGCCTCCGCCAGCACCACCCGCACCACCGTCGCGAGCAGCTCCTCCTTGCCCGCGAAGTGATAGGAGATCAACCGCTTGCTGCTGAGCCCCGCGTGCGCGCAGATGGCCTCGAACGTCGTCCCCGCGTAGCCGCGCCGCGCCAGCACGGCGATCGTGGCCGACACGATCTGGTCCCTGCGCCTCTCGGAAGCCGCGAGGCGCCTCGCGGGCATCTCCATGTCAGCCCAGACTGCCACGTCAACCCCGTGAACACCCCCACCCCCACTTACTCAATGGGATAAGAGAGTGCAAATGTGATCGGTACGGCCCAGCCGTACCGATCACTGAAACCGGAGAAAGCTCTCACATGTTGATCATGTGGCCGGCCAGCCCGTGGATGGCCTCCTTGACCGCCTCGCCGAGCGTCGGGTGAGCGTGCACGTTGCGCGCGACCTCGTGCACGGTCAGGTCCCACTGCTGCGCCAGGGTCAGCTCCGGCAGCAGCTCGGTCACCTCGGGCCCGATGAGGTGCGCCCCGAGCAGCTCGCCGTGCGTGTTGTCGCTGATGATCTTGACGAAGCCGGCGCTGTCGCCCAGCCCGTGCGCCTTGCCGTTGGCCGTGAAGGGGAACTTCGCCACCTTCACGTCATAGCCCAGGTCCCGGGCCTGCGCCTCGGTGTGGCCGAAGCTGGCCACCTGCGGCTGGCAGTAGGTCGCCCGCGGGATCATCACGTAGTCGAGCTCCATGGTCTCCGCGCCGGCGATCGTCTCGGCGGCGATGATGCCCATGGACTCCGCGGCGTGCGCCAGCATCAGCTTGGCGGTGACGTCGCCGATGGCGAAGATGTGCGGCACGTTCGTACGCAGCCGCCCGTCCACCGCGATCGCGCCCCGGTCGGTCAGCGCCACGCCCGTCTTCTCCAGCCCATAGCCCTCGACGCGCGGCTGGAACCCGATGGCCTGCAGCACCTTGTCCGCCTCGAGCACCTGCGTCTGGTCGCCGCGGGTGACGGTGACCTTGACGGAGGAGCCGGCGTCCTCGATGCCGTCCACGCGGGTCGAGGTCAGCACCTCGATGCCGAGCCGCTTGTAACGCTTGGCCAGCTCGGCCGACACCTCCTCGTCCTCCAGCGGCACGATCCGGTCGAGGAACTCCACGATCGTCACCTTGACGCCGTAGTTGTGCAGCACGTACGCGAACTCCACGCCGATGGCGCCGGCGCCCGCGATGATGATGCTGCCCGGCAGCTCCTCGGTGAGGATCTGCTCCTCGTACGTCACGACCCGCTCCGACAACTGCGTGCCCGGGATCAGCCTGGTGCTGGCCCCGGCGGCGATGATGCAGTTGGAGAACGTGATCGTCTCGCCGTTCACCTGGATGGTGCTGGCGTCCAGGAACGTGCCCCGGCCGTCGTACTCGGTGATGGCGTTCTTCTTCATCAGGTAGTGAACGCCCTTGACCCGCCCGTCGGCCACCTTGCGGCTGCGCTGGAAGGCCGCGCCGTAGTCGAAGGTGACCTCGCCGCTGATGCCGAAGGTCTTGGCCTCGCTGGTGAAGATGTGGGCGAGCTCCGCGTTGCGCAGCAGCGCCTTGGACGGGATGCAGCCCACGTTGAGGCAGACGCCACCCCAGTACTTCTCCTCGACGACCGCGGTGCGCAGTCCGAGCTGGGCGGCGCGGACCGCGGCCGTATATCCTCCTGGACCCGCGCCGAGAACGACGACGTCATAGTGAGTGCTCATGAGTCGGACCATACCGTCCGGCCGTGGCTGCCCCCGAACTCAGACCTCCACCTTGTACGACAGACTGAGCTCATCAGCGGGAACACCGCGAATTCCCCAGTTGACCTTGGGCATCTCAATGATCGTGATCTCCACGTCCTCGGGGTCGTACCCCGACTTCTCGTAGATCTCCCGGATCAGCGCCCGCTTGGCGTCGTCGCTGCGGCCCGTGAAGCAGACCACCTCGATGATCAGATAGCGCTCGCTCCGCTGCGGGCAGACGAAGTCGTCGGCCTCCAGCAGCAGGAACCGGTGGAACCGCTTCTCCTCGGGCAATCCCCACGCGCTCACCAGGCACGACTGGAGCAGGTCGGAGACCTCCCGCTGCCGCCCCGCCCACACGTCCCTGCGTCCGTAAACCTTCACCTGAGCCATGCCGGCCAATACTAGGTCGGCCAATATAGAGGGCGTGATCCGCATACTCCTGGCCGACGACGAGGCCATGATCAGGGCGGGGGTCCGGGCGATCCTCCAGTCCGACCCCGAGCTGGACGTCGTGGCCGAGGCGGGCGACGGCAGGCAGGCGGTGGACCTGGCCATCAGCCACCGCCCCGACGTCGCGCTCCTGGACATCCGCATGCCCAGGCTCGACGGGCTGGCCGCCGCGGCCGAGATGCGCAGGGTCGCGCCGGGCACGGCCGTGGTGATGCTGACCACGTTCGGCGAGGACGACTACATCGCCAAGGCGCTCGACGTCGGGGCCAGCGGGTTCCTGCTCAAGTCGGGCGACCCGCGCGAGCTCATCGCCGGGATCCACGCGGTGGCCGACGGCGCGGCGTACCTGTCGCCGAAGGTCGCCCAGCGCGTCATCAGCCGGCTGGCGGGTGGCCGGATGGCCAGGGGCGCGGTGGCCCGCGACCGCATCGAGGCGCTCACCGAGCGCGAGCGGGAGGTCCTCGCCCTGGTCGGCGCGGGGATGTCCAACGCGGAGATCGCCCGCGAGCTGCACATCGTGGAGGGCACCGTGAAGGCGTACGTGAGCGCCATCCTCACCCGCCTCGACGTACGCAACCGCGTGCAGGCCGCGATCATCGCCCACGAGGCCGGCTTGGTAGCCTGACCCGTGATGTATCACCTCGTGTTCTCGCAGGTCTTGCGGCGTTTCGACGCCGAGGCCGTGCACCAACTCACCGTGAGCGCCCTGGCGCTCCTCGCCCGGCTGCCGCTGATCAAGCGGCTGCTGCACCGGGTGCTCGCGCCGCACGACCCGGCCCTGCGGGTGACCGCGTTCGGCGTGCACTTCCCCGGCCCGCTCGGGCTGGCCGCCGGCTTCGACAAGGACGCCGCCTGCGCGGAGGCCGTCGCCGCGCTCGGCTTCAGCCACGTCGAGGTCGGCACCATCACCGCCCACGGCCAGCCGGGCAACCCGCGCCCCCGCCTGTTCCGGCTGGTACGGGAGCGGGCGGTGATCAACCGGATGGGCTTCAACAACTCCGGCGCGCTCGCCGCCGCCCGCCGGCTGCGCCGCCCGCGCGGCGTGCCGGTCGTGGTCGGGGTGAACATCGGCAAGACCAAGGTGATCCCGGAGGCCGAGGCCGCGGCCGACTACGTGGCCAGCGCCAAGGCCCTGGCCCCGCTGGCCGACTACCTGGTGGTCAACGTCAGCTCGCCCAACACGCCCGGGCTGCGCAACCTGCAGGCGGTCTCGCTGCTGCGCCCGCTGCTCACCGCGGTCAAGGAGGTGGCCGACGCCACGCCCCGCCGCACCCCGCTGCTGGTCAAGATCGCCCCCGACCTGGCCGACGAGGACGTCGACGCGGTCGCCGAGCTGGCCATGGAGCTGGGCCTCGACGGCATCATCGCGACCAACACCACGATCAGGCACGGCGGCGAGACCGGCGGCCTGTCGGGCCGGCCGCTCAAGGGCCGCTCCCTGGAGGTCCTGCGGCGCCTGCGCGCCAAGGTCGGCGACCGCCTCACGCTGGTGTCGGCGGGCGGCGTGGAGGACGTGGACGACGTCTGGGAGCGCATCCTCGCGGGCGCGACCCTGGTCCAGGGCTACACGGGCTGGATCTACGGCGGCCCCTTCTGGGCCGCGCGCATCCACCGGCAACTCCAGCGCCGCGTACGCCGCCACGGCCTCAAGTCCATCACGGAGGCCATCGGCCGCACGGCGTGACGCCCGAAGCATCTCCTATCGTGGGACGAATGATCGAACAAGTGGTGCTCGCGGGCGACGTCACACTCCGCCCGGCGACCGAGCACGACGCGGAGCCCCTGCTCGCCGCCTACCTCCGCAACCGCGACCACCTCAAGCGCTGGGAGCCCCGCCGGCCCGAGGAGTTCTACACCCTGCCGGGCCAGGCCGAACGCCTCAAGAGCCTGCTCGCGCAGCAGGCCGCGGGCCAGGCGGTGGCGTGGGTGCTCGCCGACGGCGACCGCGTCGTGGGCCGCATGACGCTCAGCAACATCGTCAGGGGCCCGTGGCTCAGCGCCGACCTCGGCTACTGGACGGACGCCGGCTACACCGGCCGCGGCCTGGCCACCAGGGGCACGCAGGAGGTGTGCCGGCTGGCCGACCAGGAGCTGGGCCTGCACCGGATCGCGGCGAGCACCCTGGTCGACAACCTGGCCTCCCAGAGCGTCCTGCTCAAGTGCGGCTTCGAACGGTACGGCACCGCCCGGCACTACCTCGAGATCGACGGCCGGTGGCAGGACCACCACCTGTTCCAGCGCATACTCAACGACCGCCCGGCCTTCTAGGCGTCACATGCTGGGCCGGGTCGACTCGGCGTCGTGCGTCATCTCGTCGATGCGGGCCATCACGTCCACGACCCGTACCCCGCTGGGCCGGTGCGGCCGCCGCCGCTGCCAGGGGTGCGGCCCCGCCTGGGGACGATATTCGACCCCGATGGCGTCCAGCCGCCCGAGGTGCTCCGCCAGCCGCTCGTCGAAGCCCGACGGTCCGGGGCCCGCCCAGGCCACCTCCGCCAGCGCGCAGGCCCGGGGCCACAGGCGATAGTCCACCGTACGCGCGTCCGGTACCCGCTCGGTCCAGAGCTGCGCCTGCACGCCCATGACGCGCGCCCGCTCCTCCTCCGTCCAGTCGGCCGGCGCCGGCTCGAACGCCGCCACGTCCGCCACCGTGATCGCGTCCCCGATGGCCATCGGCTCGTCGGGGGAGGAGGCCTCGGCGTAGTCGAAGTACAGCGGGAACACCGGCGTCGCCACCACGTCGTGCCCGGCGGCGGCCGCCCGCCGGCCCACGCCCATGCCGCGCCACGGCATGACGATCGTGTCCTGCCGCAGCCCGCCGCTGACGAACGCCTCGTCCCACACCACGGCGCGCGCGCCCCGCTCGGCCAGCGCGTCCGCCAGCTGCCGCAGGAACCACGCCTGCAGGTCGTTGGCCGTCTCCAGCCCGAGCGACGCGCGGTAGGCGCCGATCTCCGCCGAGGCCGCCCAGTGGTCGAGCACGACCTCGTCGCCGCCGATGTGCACGTACGGGGCCTCGCCCAGGGCGCCGATCAGCTCGTCGAAGATCGTGGTCAGGAACTCCACGGTCGGCGGCAGCGGCGACAGGATCGCGGGGGAGATGCCCCAGCGGTCGAGCACGTCGTGCCGCTCCCCGGTGGCCCCGAACGCCGGGTAGGCCGCCAGGATCGCCGACGCGTGCCCCGGCACGTCGATCTCGGGGACGATCGTGACGCAGCGGGAGCGGGCGTACGCGCCCATCTCGGCCAGGTCGTCCAGCGTGTAGTAGCCGCCGTGCGGGACGTCGTCGTACGCGTCCGGCTCGCGGTAGTAGTTGGTCGCCGTCCGCGGCCGGTGCGAGGACACCTCGTGCAGCAGCGGGTAGGCCCGGCTCTCCACCCGCCACCCCTGGTCGTCCACCAGGTGCAGGTGCAGCCGGTTGAGCTTGTGCATCGCCATCAGGTCGATCAGGCGGAGGATCTCCCGCTTGGGGAAGAAGTGCCGCGCCACGTCCAGGTGCAGCCCCCGCCAGGCGAAGCGCGGCGCGTCCTCGATCCGCACCCCCGGAACGGGCCACGACGAGCCCTCGGAGAACCGGTAGGAGGCGTCGGGCAGCAACTGGTGCAGCGACTGCGCCGCGTAGAACGCCCCCGCCCGCCCGCCGGCCACGATCTCCACGCCCCGCGACCCCACAGCCAGCCGGTACGCCTCCTCGCCCAGCCCCGGATCCCGCCGGACGTCGATCTCGCCCGAGTCGCCGGGACGGAGGTCGAGCCCGGGAAGCGCCAGGCGTACGGCGTCGACCAGGTCGCCGGACACCGTCGCGCCCGAGGTCAGCACGTAGGAAGCGGAAAGATCAGCGAGCAGCTCTGGACGAGGAATCATGCTTCGAGATAGTGCTGCAATCCGTTCGCCAGCGCCAGGGCGATCTTCTGCCGGAACGCCGGGCTCTGCAGCTTGGCCGCGTCACCGGCGTTGCGCATGTTGCCGGTCTCGATGAAGACCTTCGGCACCGTGGACAGGTTGAGCCCGCCGAGGTCGTTGCGGTAGTCGAGCGCCTTGCGGCCGATGTAGGTGGAGTAGGCGATCCCCGTGCCCTTCCGGTACGCGTCGCGCACGGCGATCCCGAGCTCGCTGGAGGCGCCCACCACCTTGTCCACCGGCCCGTTGATCTTCCTGGGCATGATGACGTGGAAGCCGTGGTTGCCCGGCGCGGAGCCGTCGGCGTGCACGGAGATCGCCGCGTCCGCCCTGGCCGCGTTGCCGATCGCGGCCCGCTCCGTGATGCACGGGCCGACGCCGTTGTTGCTGGTCCTGGTCAGCTTGACCGTGGCGCCCCGGCGTTCGAGGATCCTGACCATCCGGTTCGAGACGTCCCACGTGAAGGCGGCCTCGCTGTAGCCGCTGTTCGTGGAGGTGCCGGTCGTGTCGCAGGCCTTCTTCTGGGTCAGCACGTCGACCTGGCGGTTGATCACCTTCGGGTTGCGGTAGTTGGCGCCGTTGTGGCCGGGATCGATGACGATGACCTTGCCGTCGAGCGGCTTGGCCGCCGGCGGCGCCTCCTTCGCGGTGGCGGAGGAGGGAGAAGCCTGCCCCGCCGCGGTCGCGGGGGCGGCCTGACCTGCCGCGGCGCCACCGGAGCCGGTGCCGCCACACGCGGAGGCGATCAGGCCGCAAACGGCGAGGACTGTGGCTGGTAGAGCACGCATGCCGTCCAACTTACGGCAAACCAGGAGCTCAAGCCCGTCTTATACCAAGCGTGGCGCAGGGCGCCAGCCGTACGTCCTCACCAGACGTGTTCGCCGACCTCCTGCCGTTCGAGCAGGGCGGCCAGCTCCCGCGCGTCCTCGGCGTCGAGGCCGAGAACGACGCGGGGGCGGCCCCACGGATGGTCGAGCGAGTGGGCGACATAGCTGGCGACCGACTCCGCGCCGCCATCGGTGCCCCGCCCCCTGCCCGCCCGCCAGTGTCCCCAGGCGCGTTCGAGCTCGGCGGCCGCGCGCTGGGCGCAGGACACCAGTTCCGGATCACGCATGACTGTTCCCCCTGGATCAGATCGTGACCGGACCGAATCCGGCCACAATTAGCATGACCCTGACGAGTAAACCGCCGTGCGGCCGCGCCTCCACACGGCTTGACCCAGCTTTAACCGGCTCTTAGACCGGACCCGTGCTTCGTCGCACGATCAGCTCAGGACGCACCTCCCGCAGGCGCGCGCCCTTGGCCGGATCTCCGATCCGGTCGCTCAGCAGCGCGGCCGCCGACCTGCCCATGGTCCGGCGAGGCTGGTCGACCGAGGTGAGCGAGATCTGGCGGGAGGCCGACAGGTGCGTGTTGTCGTAGCCCACCACCGAGAGGTCTTCGGGGACGCGCAGGCCCAGCTCGCTCGCGGCGGAGAGCACGCCGAGCGCGACCACGTCATTGGCGGCGAAGATCGCCGTGGGCCTGGGGTCGCGGCTCAGCAGCGCGATCGCCGCCTCCCTGCCGCCGTCCTCGGTCGAGTCCGCGGCCTCGACCATGATGTAGGGCGCCAGCGAGTGCCTGCGCATCGCCACGAGGTAACCCTCGCAGCGCGACGACCGCCGGCCCTCGATGTGCGCGATCCGCTTGTGGCCGTGCTCGACCAGGTGGTCGATGGCCAGGCGGGCGCCGAGCTGGTCGTCGTCGACCACGATGTCGACGCCGTCGAGCTCGATGTCACGTTCCCCTACGACGACGGTCGGGGTGTAGGCGGTGGCCTCGATCAGCGTCTCGCTGGTCGGCGCGATGCCGAGCAGGACCAGCCCGTCGACCCTGAGCTCGAGGAAGGCCTCCACGGCCTCGTCCTCGAACGCGGGGTCCCACTGGCTGTTCCCGATCAGCATGCGCAGGCCGTCGCCGTGCAGGCTCTCCTGCAGACCGTCGAGGAACTCGGCGTAGAACGGGTTGTGCAGGTCGGCCACGAGCGCGCCGACCAGATGCGTACGGCCTTCCACCAGGCTCCGCGCGACCGCGTTCGGCCGGTAGCCGAGCTCGCGGGCGGCCTGCAGCACGGCCTGGCGCCGGTGCTCGCTCACGTGCGGGGATCCGCGCAGCACGAGAGAGACCAGCGATTTGGACACGCCGGCTCGTTCGGCGACGTTACGGATGGTCGGTCTGGGCCGAGGCAGTGCGTCTACCTCTCTGAGCTCAGCGATGGTTGAAGTGTTGACGGGCGGTCCTGACATGTGTCTCCCCCGCGATGCGGATATGGGCACCTGTCTGACCAAACGATCGAGTTAGCCGCAGGGTACGGCCTTCGTTACGGATTGGCTTAACCTCCGTCCCCAAAGGCGGATATTGACTGCACAGTCGCACGTCAGCTATTGGGTACGGCGTCGGATAATGTGCAGGTGTGACACCCGGGAAGTCAGCCGAGACGGCACGGCCGGCACGGCGCAGGCTCAGCGTGGACCGGCGTCGGGAAGAGCTCATGGCGGCGGCGCTGGAGCTGTTCAGCACCCGCGACGCGGAAGACGTCTCGATCGACGACGTGGCCTCGGCGGCGGGAGCTTCGCGGGCCCTGGTCTATCACTACTTCGGCGGCAAGCAGGAGCTCTACGTGGCCGCGCTGAGGAGCGCGGCGGATCAGCTGGAGTCCCGGCTGCGCCCGCACGAGGGCGGCCGCCCGCTCGACGAGCTGGCCTCCGGGCTCAAGCGCTACTTCGACTTCGTCGAGGAGCACGCCGCCGGCTTCGCCGCGCTCCTGCGCGGCGGCCCGGCCAACAGGACCGGTGAGGTGGGCGAGATCGTCGACGGCGTGCGCCGACGGTTGTTCCGCCTCATCCAGAAGCAAATGGGCGTCGAAGAGCCGAGCCCGGTGCTTCGCACGACTCTGCGGTCGTGGATCGCCTCCGTCGAGACCGCCGGCCTCGACTGGCTGGAACATCGCGACATCGAGCGGCCGACCCTCGAGAAGCTGCTGGTCGAGCACATGGTCGCGCTGCTCGGTGTCGCCGCCGCCCACGACGGCGACGTCGCCAGGCTGCTCGATCAGCTGGCGTAGCGCCGGAAGATCCGGCACGGCGACGGAAGCGGTGGGAAGAGTGGCGCCGGGCGGGCGGCGCCAACTTCCCGTGCGACGTCAAGTCGTCACAGCGGTGGACCCTGCCCACTGACGGCCTGGTCCACCCCTTCAAACCCCCCTGAGGTCCGTGACGACCCTCCAGCTACTCGGAACGCTGCTGCGGAATCCCCGCGAGCAGTGCGCGAACCTCGGTCTCCCGGTAACGCCGATGACCGCCGAGGGTACGAATCGACGTCAACTTGCCCGCCTTGGCCCACCGCGTAACGGTCTTGGGGTCGACCCTGAACATGGTCGCGACCTCAGCGGGCGTGAGCAGTGGCTCGGCCTCGGGTGTACGAGCTGACATTTGTGCGGCCTCTCCTCCGTGTGGACCGGCTTAGCGATCCTGTGACTGCCTTTGCGCGTGTCACGGATGTCCCCCTATGGCGCAGAGCGTGCGGCTTTTCTGAGCCATATGCGGCATCACCCGATGTGACCATACCGCCACGCAGAGCGATTGGCGAGCCCTTCTTTGACCCAACTGCCCGCCCCCGTGGCGATGTCACGCTCGGTGATTCTAGCGACACGGTTCGTGGTATCGCAGTGAAAACGGCAAACTACTCAGTTCGCAGAAGAGAGCAGCCGCGAGACGTGACCTACTCATGCAGGTCAGACGGCCGTATTGGGGTTCAGTTGGCAGATTCCAGCAGTTGCATTGACTTCCACCGCAGGATGACCCTCTGGTACATGGCGTAGGCAAGTTCTTCTTGACCCGTGTCCAGGCCCGTCAGGGCCGCCGAGAGCTCGGCGACGGACTGGTCGGCCTGCAGCGCGTCGTCGTCCATGAGGTGCACGAGCCCGCCGTAGTCGAGCTCCACCAGCGAGTGCGGGTGGAACTCCTCCAGCCACCTGGCGATGTCCTCCACGTCGAAGTTGGCCGAGACGTCGCCCAAGTGGCGGCGCAGCACGTTGAGGGCGCGCGCCGCCCGCCTCCTGGCCTGTGCCATGGAGGTGACGTAGATCAGATTACGCCCCGTAGTGGTGGTCACGTCCTGTCCCGGGTTCGCGGAGCCGAGCACCAGCCAGCGCTCGTTTCCATCAAACGGCACGAACCACGATGGCGGCACATGCCACGCCGTGGTGCGAATGTGCGTGCGCAACGCGGCCGAACCGGCCTTCCGCTTGTACCGGTCGAAGTCGTCGGCCGTCTGGTCGGCGATCGTCTTGGGCACGAGGTGGTCCATCAGTTTCACAGGTGTGGTGCCACGAAGCCGTGAGAACGCCAGCCACGAACGCAAACGGGTCTGCCAAGGACACACGTACAGGCGGTCCTCAACACGCCGCAGATAGGCGTTGGGGCTCTCCTGGGCGGGAACGGGTTGAGGGGGCATGCCGAGCAGGCGCATGACGGACTCGCCATGCTCCGCATTGAGCGCGTTCGCGCGCCGAGGGCGGTCACGCGAGTCGGCATAGTCGGCCCACACCTTGCGCTCGGACTCGGCGAACGCGGTCAGTGGCTCATAGACACGGAGGTAGGCGGCATAGGGCAGCACGGAGGCATCGTGTCACGAAGCGAACCTGCGTGCATCGTTGTGGCTTACTACTCTGTGAGGTGATCTCCGCCCGCGACGGAGCGGCGGACCGGACAGGGAGTCACTACCGTGACCGACGTCTTCGGAGCGTCCCACAAAGACGCCCACGAGCAGGTCGTTTTCTGCGCTGACGAGCAGAGCGGCCTTCGAGCCATCATCGCCATCCACAACACGGCGCTGGGCCCGGCCCTTGGAGGCACGAGGTTCTATCCGTACGAGAGCGAGCAGGCGGCCCTGGCCGACGTGCTCAACCTGGCCAAGGGCATGGCCTACAAGAACGCGCTGGCCGGCCTCGACCACGGCGGGGGCAAGGCCGTCATCATCGGCGACCCGGCCCGCGACAAGAGCGAGGCGCTGCTGCGCGCCTACGGCAGATTCGTCCAGTCGCTCGGCGGGCGCTACGTCACCGCCTGCGACGTGGGCACCTACAGCGAGGACATGGACGTCATCGCCCGCGAGTCGCGCTTCGTGACCGGCCGCTCGCTCGCCCACGGCGGCGCGGGTGACTCCTCGATCCTCACGGCGTTCGGCGTGTTCCAGGGCATGCGGGCCTCGGCCGAGCGGGTGTACGGCACGCCGTCGCTGCACGGCAGGAGGGTCGGCGTCGAAGGGGTCGGCAAGGTGGGCCACCGCCTGGTCGAGCTCCTGCGCGAGGACGGCGCCGAGGTGGTGATCTGCGACGTGAACCCCAAGGCGGTGGAGCGGGTGCGGCTGCGCCGTCCCGAGGTCGACGTGGTGGCCGACGCGCGAGCCCTGATGACGTCCGACATCGACGTCTTCGCGCCCTGCGCGCTCGGCGGCGCGCTCGACGACGTCACGGTGGCCGAGCTCCGGGCGAAGATCGTCTGCGGCGCGGCGAACAACCAGCTCGCCCACCCCGGCGTCGAGAAGCAACTCGCCGAGCGGGGGATCCTGTACGCGCCCGACTATGTCGTCAATTCCGGAGGCGTGATCCAGGTCGCGGACGAGATCGAGGGCTTCGACATGGATCGTGCCAGGTCGAAGGCGACCCAGATCTATGACACGACTCTGAAGATCTTCGGGATCGCGGCCGACGAGGGCGTTCCTCCCGCGGTCGCAGCGGATAGGCTGGCCGAGCGCAGAATGTCGGAAGTCGGGCGTATTCGGGGCATTTGGCTAGGCCACTGACGCCCCGCGCCCATACGACGTACCGAGCTGGGCACAAAACAGGTACGGTAATAGGCGAACGATAGGCTGACGCCCAAAGTCAGGCGGCGTCAGTGTGTGGTGCGTTAGCGACGAGGGGTCGGGGACGACCCCACACGAGGGGGTCGAGCCAATGGGGCGCGGCCGAGCAAAGGCCAAGCAGGTCAAGGTTGCTCGCCAGCTGAAGTACAACAGCGGTGGCACGGATCTTGACCGTCTTCGCGACGAACTCGGGGTCGGAGACTCCAGCCGCAATGACGACGCCGACGACCTCAATGATGAGCTGGCGGATCGCTATGCCGATTACGCCGATGACTATGGGACCGGAGACGACGACGACGGCCGTACGTCCGGTCGCCGATAGCCGTTTCGGTTGACGTGGCCGAGGACCCGGCGAAGGGTGCCGGATCCTCGCTCACGCTCGTCGGGCCCCACGGGTAACCGTGGGGCTTTCGTCACGTGGTCGGGCGGTTGAGGAAGGCCTCGATGACAGGGGCGATCTCGGGCAGCTTCTCCTCCAGCGCGAAGTGTCCCGTGTCGAACACGCGCACCTCCGCCTCGGGCAGGTCCCGCCGGTAGGCGTGGGCGCCCGGCTCGAGGAAGATCGCATCGCCCCGGCCCCACAGCACCAGCGTGGGCGGCCGGTGCCGGCGCAGCCATGCCTGCCAGGCGGGATAGAGCCGCACGTTGCTCCGGTAGTCCAGCGCCAGGGCGAGCTGTGCCTCCTTCCGTCCGGGCAGGTCCAGGAAGTGCTGGTCGAGCGTCCAGCCGTCGGGTGAGACCAGCGAGGGGTCGGTGGTGCCGTCCTCGTACTGGCCGCGCGTGGCGGGCAGGGTGAACAGCCCGCCCAGGTCCCTGGCCGGGGCGTGGATCGTCTTTCTGGCGAGCTCCGACAGCCCCTCCTCGTAGGCGTTGGCGTTCTGCACGATCAGCGCCGAGATCCACTCCGGGTGCCGCGTGGCCAGCCGGAACCCGACCGGCCCGCCGAAGTCGAAGGCGTACAGCACGAAAGGCGCGAGCCCGGCCCGCTCCACGAACCCCTCCATGACGTCGGCGAGCCGCTCGAAGGAGTAGGAGAAGCCCTCGGGTGCCCGCGTGTGCCCGGACCCGGGGTAGTCGGGCGCGATCAGCCGGTGCCGGCCGCCGCCCAGCGCGTCCATGAGCCGCCGGTACTGGTGTGACGCCGACGGGAATCCGTGCAGCAGCAACACCGGCTCGCCGTCGGCGGGCCCGGCCTCCCGGTAGAAGACCTGTACGTCGCCGACGTCCACGAACCCATGCCGGACCTGCGGAATGTCCATGCCACATGCCTCTTCTCGGTGAGGAGGCATTAGTTATAGCGCGAGACCCACCTAATGTGTCAATCCCCGCATGTAGCATTAGGGCATGGAGTTGCTGACAGGTGAGCCGCTGGCGCTTGATCTGGTGAACACGCGTGCCCGCCTGCCCTCGGGGGCCGACTACGACGCCCTGGACGAGGTGGACGACTTCCACGCGTGGCTGGAGCGGCAGTCCGGCCGGCTCACGGTGCCCGAGGCCCGTCTCGGGCCGCCGGACCTGGCCGCGGTGCGTGAACTGCGGGGACATGTGGTGGCGACGCTGGAGGCGGTGCGGCAGGCGACCCCGCCGCCGCCCGGGTCGGTGGCCGCGCTCAACGAGGCTCTGCGGAGCGCGCCGGCGTACCCGTGCATGGAGGCGCGGGGCGCCGTGCTCGCGCGCGGCAGCCGGCGGGACGGCACGCCAGTGACCCGCCTGCTCACGGAGCTGGCCGAGGCCGCGCTGGCCCTGCTCACCGACCCGAACGTGGGCAAGGTGCGGGGCTGCGAGGCGCCGGACTGCCGGATGCTCTTCCTGCCGGCCCACCCGCGCCGCCGCTGGTGCTCACCGGACCTGTGCGGCAACCGGGTCCGCGTGGCGCGCTATTACCAGCGGCACAAATCCACGTGATCCGCCCGTGGGCGACCGGCGGCGGCAGCGCGTGCCGACGCGTGAGGTCAGCGGTAGCGGGCCCGGCCCTCGCCGGGGACGATCTCGCCCAGCACCCAGGCGTCCAGGCCCCGGCCGGCCAGCACCCTGATCGCCTCGTCCGCCGAGTCGGCGGCCACCACGGCGGCCATCCCGACCCCGAGGTTGAACGTCCGGTCCATGTCCCGCTGGGCGATCCGGCCGTAGCCGGCCAGCACCCCGAAGATCGCGTGCGGCGTCCAGGAGGCCCGGTCCAGCAGCGCGTCGAGGTGCGCGGGCAGCGAGCGCGAGAGGTTGTTCTCGATGCCGCCGCCGGTGATGTGCGCGTAGGCGTGCACGTCGACCGCCCTGGCCAGCTCCAGGCAGTCGAGCGAGTAGATCCGGGTGGGCTCCAGCAGCTCCTCGCCGAGCGCCCGCCCCAGCTCGGGCAGCACGGTGTCGAGGGAGAGCGAGGCCTCGCGCAGCACGTGGCGCACCAGCGAGTAGCCGTTGGAGTGCACCCCGGAGGACGCCATCCCCAGCACCACGTCACCGGCGCTCACCCGCGACGGGCCGAGCATGGCGGAGGCCTCCACCACGCCGGTGCCGGCGCCCGCCAGGTCGTATTCGTCCGGCCCCATCGCCCCAGGGTGCTCGGCCGTCTCGCCGCCCACCAGCGCGGCCCCGGCCAGGCGGCAGCCCTCGGCCACGCCGCCGACGATCTCGGCGATGCGCTCGGGCACCAGCTTCCCGCAGGCGATGTAGTCGGTCATGAACAGCGGCTCGGCCCCGCAGACCACGAGGTCGTCGAGGACCATGCCGACCAGGTCGATGCCGATCGTGTCGTGCTTGCCGTACCGCTGGGCGATCATGACCTTGGTGCCCACGCCGTCCGTGGAGGAGGCCAGCAGCGGGCGCCGGTAACGCAGCAGGGCGGAGGCGTCGAACAGGCCCGCGAAGCCGCTGGCGTCGTCGACCACCTCGGGCCGCCGCGAGCGCGCCACCTTGTCCTTCATCAGGGCGACGGCACGCTCCCCGGCCTCGATGTCGACCCCGGCGGCCTCATAGGTGCTCACGCTTTGCTCTCCAACACGAACTTGCCCACGTTGTCCTGGTCGATGGGGATCGGGTACGAGCCGTCGAAGCAGGCCCGGCAGAGGCGCTCGGCGGGGATGGTGGTGGCCTTGGTCAGGCCCTCCAGGGAGATGTAGCCGAGCGTGTCGGCACCGAGCGAGGCCCGGATCTCCTCGACCGTCAGCGAGCCCGCGATCAGCTCCGCCCTGGTGGCGAAGTCGATGCCGTAGAAGCACGGCCAGGCCACGGGCGGGGAGGAGATGCGTACGTGCACCTCGCGCGCCCCCGCCTCGCGCAACATCCTGACGATCGCCCGCTGGGTGTTGCCGCGCACGATCGAGTCGTCCACGACCACCAGCCGCTTGCCCTCCACGACCTCGCGCAGCGGGTTGAGCTTGAGCCGGATGCCGAGCTGGCGGATGGTCTGCGAGGGCTGGATGAACGTGCGGCCCACGTAGGAGTTCTTCACCAGGCCCTGGCCGTAGGGGATCCCGCTCTCCTGGGCGTAGCCCACGGCGGCGGGGGTGCCGGACTCCGGCGTGGGGATGACCAGATCGGCCTCCACCGGGTGCTCGCG
The DNA here is from genome assembly GCF_041950495.1 of Nonomuraea sp. MTCD27. Classification (NCBI taxonomy): domain Bacteria; kingdom Bacillati; phylum Actinomycetota; class Actinomycetes; order Streptosporangiales; family Streptosporangiaceae; genus Nonomuraea; species Nonomuraea sp. MTCD27. Next base: position 85,555 of record NZ_JBGNUW010000031.1, read on the forward strand.
GGCCAGCTCGCGGCCGACCTCGACCCGGGTGACCTGCACGCCGCGCCCGGCGATGGTGGTGTCGGGGCGGGCGAGGTAGACGTACTCGAACAGGCAGCCCTTCGGCTCGGCCAGCGCGAAGCGGCGGGACCTGACGCCGCGCTCGTCGATGGTGAGCAGCTCGCCGGGCTCGATCTCGCGGACGAACGTGGCGCCCACGATGTCGAGCGCCGCCGTCTCGGAGGCCACCACCCAGCCGCGCTCCAGGCGGCCCAGGACCATCGGGCGGATGCCCTGCGGGTCGCGGGCGGCGTAGAGGGTCTTCTCGTCCATGAAGACCAGCGAGTAGGCGCCCTTGACCTGCGGGAGCAGCTCGGCGGCCGAGTCTTCGATGGAGCGGCTGCGGTCCTGCGCGAGCAGCGTGGTCAGGACCTCGGTGTCGGTGGTGGCGCGGGTGGAGCCCGGAGCCAGGCGCTGGGCCAGCTCGGGAGTGTTGATGAGGTTGCCGTTGTGGGCGAGCGCCAGGCCGCCGACGTCGGTGGAGCTCAGCGTGGGCTGAGCGTTCTCCCACACGCTGGATCCGGTCGTGGAGTAGCGGCAGTGACCGACGGCCAGGTGGCCGCGCAGGGTGCTGAGCACCGACTCGTCGAAGACCTGGGCGACGAGGCCCATGTCCTTGTAGACGAGGATGCGGCTGCCCTCGCTGACCGCGATGCCCGCGGACTCCTGACCGCGGTGCTGCAACGCGTACAGCCCGTAGTAGGTGAGTTTGGAAACTTCCTCGCCCGGAGCCCAGACGCCGAAGACGCCACAGGCATCTTTAGGTGCGCGGTCGTTGGGGTCCAGGTCATGGCCGAGTCGGCCGTCGCCCTTCAGCACATGCCTCAGTCTAGGTTGACGGCTTCTGTGCTCGCACACCCGGGGGCGATATCAGAGGGCATGGGCTGACCTGCCCGCATTCGATCCGTCGCGGAGCACTTCGCCCGTCAGGTTGCGGTTGGCCTCGGAGCCGAGGAAGAGGATGAGCGCGGCCATGTCGTCGGCCGTCGAGAGCCGGCGGCTGGGCGTGCGGGCGGCGAGCCGGTCGAGGAGCTCCTGCGGGAACGGGCGTACGCCGGTGATCGTGAGGCCGGCGACGGCCACGTTGACCAGGATGCCGTCCTTGCCGGCCTCCCAGGCCAGGGCGCGGGCCATGCCGTGCAGGGCCATCTTCGCGGTGCCGTACGCGCCCGGCCCCGGCACCCCCTCCTCGCCGATGCCGGACGACACGAACACGATCCGGCCCCAGCCCCTGCGCCGCATCTCGGGCAGCACGGCCTGGACCAGCAGCGCGTTGCCGACCACGTTGGCGTGCATCATGGCCGACCACTCGGCGGCCGGGACGCCCTCGAAGGGGACGCTGCCCGGCAGGACGTTCCCCCAGCGCACGGCGTTGGCGACGAGCGCGTCCACGGGGCCCGTCTCGGCGACGGCGGGGGCGATGGTGGCGTGGTCCTCCAGGTCCAGGTGTACGGCCGCGCCCCGGCCGCCCTCCGCCTCGATCCGCTTGACGACCTCGGCCGCCCGGTCGGCCCCCGTGTTGTAGGTGATCGTGACCCGCGCGCCGGTCCTGGCGTACGCGAGCGCGGTGGCGGCGCCGATGCCGGACGATCCACCGGTTATCAATACGTGCATCTCAAGTCTCCTATTAGCCGACTAATTAGCCAGCTAATAGGAGTCGGCCCCGGACGGCAAGGGCGTTTCGCTAGGAGTGAAAGCGACTGTGAGGCATGGCACGGATGAGACGGGTGAGCAGGTCGCGCTCCTCGGCGGTGAAGCCCCGCAGCAGGTCCTGGTCGAGCCGGTTCCAGATCTCCTCCACCGGCCGGCGCAGCGCCTTGCCCGCGTCGGTGAGGTGCACCCGGCCCACCCGGGGCCGCTCGCGGTCGGGGGCGCGGTAGACGAGGCCCGCGCGCTCCAGCCGCTGGAGGGTCTTCGTGACGGTCGGGGGCTCGACGCCGAGCCTGGCGATCAGCTCGCCCTGCGTCAGGCCGTCCTCCCGCCACAGCTGGTTGAGCAGCAACTCCTGGCCCACGTGCAGGCCGAGCGGGACCAGCGCCGCGGCGAGCTGGTTGCGGTGCGTCTTCATGACCTTGATCAGCGCGTACGTCAGGGTCTCGTCCAGCATGCACTCATCTTGCCCTCCGCCTGCCGCTTTGGCGCATGGTGACCCAAGGATGAGCACCCTCTTACCGTGTCGCGCGGTTTAGCGGATGGCTTCCGCGAAAGGGTGAAGTATCCGGCATGCTGACCCGTCGGGAGACGCAGACGTGACCACACCTGGGGACCCGAACGAGCCCCGTCCGGGGCAGGACCCGCGCGAAGGCCGCCCCGAGGAGGGCGAACCCCGTCCCGCACCCCCGCAGCACCAGCCCGAGTGGTGGAGCGAAGGGACGCTGGAGGAGGACGAGCGTCCGCCCGAGCGGTCCGAGCGGCCCGGCGACGGGGAGCCCGGTGAGGGGCCCGGCGAACGGCCCGGTGAGCGGCCCAGCGAGCGGCCCAGCGAGCGGCCCAGCGAGCGGCCCAGCGAGCGGCCCAGCGAGCGGCCCGGTGAGCGGCCCGGTGAGCGGCCCAGCGAGCGGCCCGGTGAGCGGCCCGGTGAGCGGCCCAGCGAGCGGCCGGGTGGCAGGGAGCCGGGTGAGGAGGAGCCGATCGCGCCCGTGCCGCCCGTGGTGCCGCGGCCCGACGTGCCGCCGACGCACGAGCCCAGGCCGACCGGTGAGCCCACCCATCCCGACCTGCCGACCTCGCCGGAGACCCCGAGGCCGAGCGACGCCGAGACGACCCAGGCGTACCCGATCCCCGGCGCCACCCCGTCCTACCCCGGCTGGGGAGGCGCCCCGCGGGAGGACGAGGAGCAGCCGCCCCGGCAGACGCCCTCCCGCTACGAGCAGGGCGACCAGGGGGAGCAGCCGCGCCCCACGCCGCCGTACCAGGGCACGCCGGGCGCCTACGCACCGCGACCGGACCAGGAGCCGACCGTGCCGGGCACCACGCCCTCCAGCCCGTACGGCGGCCCGCCCGGCTACCCGCCGCCACCTCCTCCGGGAGCCCCCTACGGGATCCCGACCCCGCAGTACCGGCCGCAGCAGCTCGGCAGCGGCCTGGCCACCGCCTCGCTCGTCCTCGGCGTGGCCAGCCCCTTCCTCGTGTTCGTCTGCTTCACCGGCCTGATCACCGCCATCCTGTCGATCGTCTTCGGCTGCGTGGCCCTGGCCAAGCACGTCGGCAAGGGCCGCGCCATCGCCGGAATCGTGATCAGCGTCCTGTCGCTGATCCTCTTCGCGATCGTGGCCGTGTGGTTCTGGAACGTGGTCCAGGAATGCGCCTACCTGCCCGGCGAGCTCGCCGACCGGTGCTTCGAGGAGAGGTTTCCCTGGATGAGCGGCACCCGCTAGAGCGGCAGGTGGGCTGACAGGTCGGCCCGGGAGCCGCTGGCGGAGATCGCGCCCTTGGCGTGGGCCTCGTCCCACGTCAGGCGGCCGAGCGCGAGCTCGATCCAGGTGCGCCCGTCCATCTCGACGACGTTGGGCGGGGTGCCGCGCGTGTGACGGGGCCCGGCGATCGCCTGTACGGCGGCGTACGGCGGCACGCGCACCTCGACCGTCCTTCCGGGCGCGGCGCTCGCCAGCCGCTCCAGCAGATGGCGCACGGCCTGCCTGGCCGCGTCGCGCTCCGGCTGCAGCCCCCGGTCGTAGGCGGCCAGCACGGCGGCCACGAGCGCGCCGGGCAGGGCGGACGCGGGGCCGTCGTAGGGAGGCTCGTCGAGGGCGACGAGTTGGGCGTCGAGCGCTGATCTCAGCTTTTCCGGGTCCATCTTGCGTGGCGGCACCCCACCATTGTCTCCCGGGCAGCGTTCATCGCGACGGAGGTCGTCGTTCACCTCGGGTTTCGACGACGACCGTAGCCTCCCCGCCGTACAACCGCGCACATTTATGGAGGACCTGTGGCGAACCCCAACGCGGGAGGACGGCTGCTACCGCTGCTCTCCACCCCGCACAAAGGTGGCCGTTCCGCGCTGACCTGTCAGTTCCGCTGCGGCAACGCGTGCGCGCATGACGTGGCCAACACCACCGGCAACGCCTACTTCGGCGATGTGGTGAAGGAGGCGTTGTCGCGGCGTGGCGTGCTGCGCGCCGGCGCGCTCGGCGCTCTTGTGGCGGGTGTGGGCGTGGCGGGGGCCGCGCCGGCCCTGGCCGACGAGCCCGAGACCGCCGCCGCGAAGGGTGGATGGCACGGTGGCGGCAGCGGAGACCTCCGTTTCACTCCCGTGCCGCCGAACACGGAAGACGCGTTGCGCGTCCCGGAGGGCTACAAGTCCTCCGTGGTCGTGCGCTGGGGTGACCCGGTGCTGCCCGGCGCGCCGAAGTTCGACTTCGAGAACCAGACCGCGGACGCGCAGAGCAAGCAGTTCGGCTACAACTGCGACTACGTGACGTTGTTCCCGATGGGCCGGGACCGGGCGCTGCTGTGGGTCAACCACGAGTACAGCGACGAGAGCCTGATGTTCCGCGGCTACACCAGTGGCGCGACGGCCACCGAGGAGCAGCTCAAGATCGGACTGGCCGCGCACGGCGGCTCGGTCGTGGAGATCGAGCGCTCCGGCGGCAGCGGTGAGTGGAAGCTCGTCACCAAGGGCCGCCGCCGCTACAACCGGCGCATCACCGCCCAGACCAGGATGACCTTCAGCGGGCCCGCCGCCGGCAGCGACCTGCTCAAGACGGCCGCCGACCCCAAGGGCCGCACGCCCCTCGGCATGCTGAACAACTGCGCGGGCGGCACCACCCCGTGGGGTACGGTGCTGACCGCCGAGGAGAACTTCAACCAGTACTTCGTCAACGGCGACAAGGTGCCTGAGGCGCAGAAGCCGTACATCACCCGCTACGCGATCACGATCGGCACCCCGTCGGACAACCGCCGGTTCGACCGGATCGAGGAGCGTTTCGACCTGGCCAAGCACCCGAACGAGGTCAACAGGTTCGGGTGGATCGTGGAGATCGACCCGTTCGACCCCGACTCGACGCCGATCAAGCGCACCGCGCTCGGCCGCTTCGCCCACGAGGCCGCCACCACGACGCTGGCCCGCGACGGCCGCCTGGTCGTCTACATGGGTGACGACTCGCGCTTCGAGTACATCTACAAGTTCGTCTCGAAGGACCGCTACATCCCCGGATTCGACCGGCACAACAGGACGCTGCTGGACGAGGGCACGCTGTACGTGGCCAAGTTCACCGGTGACAGCCCGGCCACCGAGATCGACGGCTCCGGCAAGCTGCCCTCCGACGGCGAGTTCGACGGCTCCGGCAAGTGGCTCCCGCTGGTCTCGGGCAACAAGTCGTTCGTGGACGGCATGACCGCCGCCGAGGTGCTCGTCTACACCCGTACGGCCGCCGACAAGGTGGACGGCGGCGCGACGAAGATGGACCGCCCTGAGGACGTCGAGCGCAACCCGGTCACCGGCGGCGTCTACGTGGCCCTGACCAACAACAGCAACCGCACCGCGGCCCAGGTGGACGAGGCCAACCCGCGCCCGTCTAACAAGCACGGCCACGTCCTGGAGATCGTGGAGCGGCACAACGACGCGGGCGAGAAGACGTTCGCCTGGTCGCTCCCGCTGGTCTGCGGCGACCCGAGCGACCCGGCCACGTACTTCGCCGGCTACGACAAGACCAAGGTCTCCCGGATCTCCTGCCCGGACAACGTCACGTTCGACAAGGACGGGAACCTGTGGATCTCCACGGACGGCAACGCGTTCCTCACCAACGACGGCCTGTTCGTGATGCCGGTCAAGGGTAAGGAGCGCGGCCACCTGCGCCAGTTCCTCACCGTGCCGGTCGGCGCCGAGACCTGCGGCCCGCTCGTCACCGAGGACCAGCGCAGCGTCTTCGTGGCGGTGCAGCACCCGGGCGAGACCGACGACGCCACCCCCGAGAGCCCCAGCAGCCGGTGGCCCGACGGCGAGGGCAGCCAGCCGCGCCCGTCGGTGGCCGTGGTCTGGCACGGTGCCGGCAAGAAGATCGGCGCTTGACCTCAACTTAACTTGAGGGCATAGCGTCCGTGCCATGAGCATGGAAGTGACCGCCTGGCACCAGCTTTACTCGATGAACAACCAGCCGCAGCGTCGCTCTGTATCCAGGGCGACGCTGCGGCGCATCGGCGGGTTCGCGCGCCCGCACCGCCGCAGGCTGACGCTGTTCCTGGTGCTCAGCGTGGTGATGGCGACCCTGGCGGTGGGGGCGCCGCTGCTCGCCGGCCGGGTGGTGGACGCCATCTTCACCGGCGAGCCGCTCCAGGTGGTCGTCGTGGTGGCGCTGCTGATCGCCGGCCTGGCGATCGCGGAGGCGGGGCTCGGGCTGCTGAACCGGTGGTTGTCGGCGGGGCTGGGGGAGAGCCTGATCCTCGACCTGCGTACGGCCGTCTTCGACCACGTGCAGCGGATGCCGATCGCCTTCTTCACCAGAACCCGCACGGGAGCGCTGGTCAGCCGCCTGAACAACGACGTGATCGGGGCGCAGCGGGCCTTCACCGACACGCTGTCGGGCGTGGCGGGCAACGTCGTGACGCTCATGCTGACGCTCGTCGCGATGATCGGCATCTCCTGGCAGATCACGCTGCTGGCGCTGCTGCTCCTGCCGGTGTTCGTGCTGCCGGCCCGGCGCATGGGCGTCCGGATCGCCCGGCTGCGGCGCGAGGCGGCCGATCACAACGCGGCCATGGGCACGCAGATGACCGAGCGCTTCTCGGCGCCGGGCGCGACGCTGGTGAAGCTGTTCGGCCGGCCGGCGCACGAGTCGGCGGAGTTCGCCGGCCGGGCGCGGCGGGTGCGCGACATCGGGGTGCGCTCGGCCATGACCCAGTCGGCCTTCGTGACCGCGCTGACGCTGGTGTCGGCGCTGGCCCTGGCCCTGGTGTACGGCCTGGGCGGCTTCTACGCCCTGCGCGGCCAGCTCGCCCCCGGCGCGCTGGTGTCGATGGCCATGCTGCTCACCCGCCTGTACGCGCCCCTGACCGCCCTGGCCAGCGCCCGCGTGGACGTGATGAGCGCGGTCGTCAGCTTCGAGCGCGTCTTCGAGGTGCTCGACCTCAAGCCGCTCATCCAGGACAAGCCCGACGCCCGGGAGGTGCCCGAGGGGCCCGTCTCGGTGGAGTTCGACGACGTGCGCTTCGCCTACCCCTCGGCCGACAAGGTCTCGCTGGCCTCGCTGGAGGAGGTCGCCACGCTGGACTCGCGCGGCGGGGTCGAGGTGCTGCACGGCGTCTCGTTCCGGGCCGAGCCGGGGCAGATGGTGGCGCTGGTCGGCTCGTCGGGGGCGGGCAAGTCCACGATCGCCCAGCTCCTTCCCCGGCTGTACGACGTCGACTCCGGCGCCGTACGGCTCGGCGGGGTGGACGTACGCGACCTGAGCGCCGACTCCATCCGCGCCACGCTCGGCATGGTCACCCAGGACGGCCACCTCTTCCACGAGACGATCCGGGCCAACCTGCTGCTGGCCAGGCCGGAGGCGAGCGAGGAGGAGGTCTGGGACGCGCTCACCCGGGCCCGGCTGGCCACGCTCATCGAGTCGTTGCCCGACGGCCTCGACACGGTCGTGGGCGAGCGCGGCTACCGGCTGTCGGGCGGGGAGCGCCAGCGGCTGACCATCGCCCGCCTGCTGCTGGCCAGGCCGCGGGTGGTGATCCTGGACGAGGCCACCGCGGCCCTCGACTCCACCTCCGAGGCGGCCGTGCAGGCGGCGCTGGGCGAGGCGCTCGAAGGCAGGACCGCCGTGGTGATCGCGCACCGGCTCTCCACGATCCGGGCCGCCGACGTGATCCTCGTGATCGAGGACGGCCGCGTGGTCGAGCGCGGCACCCACGCCGAGCTGCTCGCCGCCGGCGGCCGCTACGAGGAGCTGTACCGGACTCAGTTCGAGGACCCCACGGTGACCGGGGCGGCCGCCTGAGGTTCGGGGGGCGTCTCCCGGTCGCGCAGCGAGTAGAGCGCGACCGGGATCCCCGCCAGGACGATGACCGCGGCGACGACCAGCGTGAACCGGTAGGCGTCGAGGAAGGCCGGCAGCGGCGGCAGGTCCCCGGCGCCCTGCCTGGAGGTCAGCAGGGCTCCCAGCACCGTGATGCCGAGCAGGCCGAACACCTCCCGCGAGACGTTGAGCATGCCCGAGGCCACGCCCGACCTGTCCTTGGGCATGCCGCCGAGGACGGCGGCCGTCAGGGGGACGTTCGGCGGCATAGAGGCGCTCGCGGCCAGGCGATAGGGTCGTGATCATGTCCTTCGAGCTGATCTGCGAGATCGAACCCCCGACCAAGCCCGATCTGAAGCACGTCAGGCACCAGATCGGCACCATGAGCAAGATCGCCAGCGCGTTCCTCATCCCCGACAACCACATCGGCCGCGCGACCGTGTCCAGCGTGGCCGTGGCCCACGAGGTCGAGGCGATGGGCGGGCGCGGCATCGCCTGTCTCAACTCGCGCGACCGCAACCTGCTCGGCTTCCGGCGCGACCTGCTGACGGCGGCCGCCTACGGGGTCGACCAGTTCCTGTTCGTCTACGGCGACAAGCCGACGAGCGGCAACCGGACGAGTGACCTGACGGTGCGGTCGATGATCGAGGAGGCGCGGGAGTTCACGCCGGGCGTCCGGCTGGGGGCGGCCGCCGCGCTACGCCCGCTGCCGGCCTGGAAGCGTACCGCCGACTTCCTGTTCTCCCAGGTCAGCTTCTCGGTGGAGGCCCAGGTCGCGTGGCGCGAGGCGCACCCGGTCGACGTCCCCGTCTACGCCGGCGTCATGGTCCTGGCCAGCGAGCGCCACGCCCGCACCCTGGCCGCCGCCATCCCCGACATCGCCCTGCCGGAGGAGCTGATCGAGAAGGTGGCCGCGGACCGGATGGCGGGGGTGGAGGCGGCCTGCGAGCAGGTCCTCGCCCTGCGCGACACCGGCGCCTTCGCCGGCGTCCACCTCGTCCCGGTCTCCCGCTACCGGGACGTGGAGTCCCGGCTCGCCACCGCCTTCTGAGGGCGCGCCAGCGCCGCCAGGACGGCTCCGGCCAGGGCGACCGCGAACAACACCGCGTACGCCCGCTGGAAGCCGTCCATGAGTTGCCCCACCGCCACGGGCGACAACGTGGACAGCGTCCCCGCGTAGACCTGCTCCCGCAACGCGGGTCCCACCGAGCCGGTGAGGACGCTCAGCGACAGGCCGACGCTGATCACGATGCCGACGTTCATCACCATGACGCGGAACCCGTTGACCACCCCCAGGCTCCCGCTCGGCAGCGCCCGCATGACCTGCGTGGTGTTCCCCGTGAGGAACGTCCCGCTGCCGCAGCCCGCCACGAACAGCCCGATCCCGATCACCCAGTACGGCGTCGCCGGATCGGCCGTCAGCATCAGCGTGCCCAGCCCGGCCGCGCTCAGCAGCGCGCCCCCGATGGACAGCGCGTACGGCGACACCTTCCGCCCCAGCATGCCCACGACGGGCGAGGCCAGCCCGATCCCGACCGGCACGGGCAGCACGCTCAGCCCCGCCTCGAACGCGTCCACCCCCCTGGCCGCCTGGAAGTAGAGCGCCACGACCAGGATCAGCGCCGACCTGGCCAGCGCGTTGCAGAACGAGGCCAGGTTCGCGTAGGTCAGCAGCCGCCCGCCGAACAGCCGCAGGTCCAGCACCGGATTCGGGGAGCGCCGCGCGGTCAGGAAGATCACCGGCAGCAGCACGGCGAACACGCCGGCCCCGGCCAGCACCACCGGGCTGGACAACCCGCCGGTGCCCGCCTCCGACAGCGCCAGCAGCAGCGCCGACAGCGCCGCGAACACCAGCACGTTGCCCAGCGCGTCCACGGGCACCTTCGGCTGCCTGGGCATCTTGCGTAAGATCGCCGCTCCGACGCCGAGCGCCACCAGCCCGGCCGGCACGTTCACCCAGAAGATCCACTGCCAGCCGGCCGTCTCCGCGATCAGCCCGCCCAGCGTGGGCCCGGCCAGCTGGGCCACCGACAGCGTGCCGATGTAGACGCCCATGCCCTGGCTGAGCCGGTCGGGCGGGAAGGCGTCGGTGATGATCACGGTGCCGTTCGCGAGGATCATGGCGGCGCCGATCGCCTGGAGGACCCGCATCGCGATCAGGAACCACACGTCGGGCGACAGCCCGGCCAGCAGCGAGGCCAGCGTGAACAGGGCGAAGCCCGTCAGGTAGACCTCCCGCCTACCCAGCAGGTCGGCCACCCGGCCGAAGAACACCAGGCTGGCGGTGTTGACCAGCAGGAACGACAGCAGGATCCAGCCCGACTCAAGCGCGTCGGCGTGGAAGTGCCGCACCACCGTGGGCAAGGCCACGTTGAGCGTGCTGCCGGCGATGCCGATGAGGACCAGGCCCAGGCTGGTGACCGCGCACACCCGCCAGGCGTAGCGCATGCGGGTGTCGTCCTGGGGGGTGACCGCGACCATGCCCTCCACTATGACGTACGACGTACGTCCGTTTTGTCACCAGGGTCACCTGCGTCACCTGGCGCGCTTGCGCAACCCCTCCAGGTCGTGGATCACCACGCGCCGCCTGCCGGTCTCGATCAGGCCCCGGTCGCGCAGCGTGCGCAGCGCCTTGCTGACGGCCTCGCGGGAGGCGCCCGTCCAGCCGGCCAGCTCGTCCTGGGACAGGGGGAGCGCCACGCGCACGCCGCTGTTGGTCTTCTCGCCGTAGCGTTCGGCCAGCTCCAGCAGCCGCGTCGCCACCCGGCCGGTGGTGTCGAACGCGCCGTACTCGATGCGCTTGCGGTCCGCGTCGCGCAGCTTCCCGCTGATGAGCTGCATGAGCAGGACGGCGATGCGCCCGTGGGCCTCCAGGAAGGCGGGGAAGTCGCGCACCACGATGCCGGAGATCGGCTCCAGCGCGGTCACCGTGGTCGAGCGCGGGGATCCGTCGATGGCCGACAGCTCGCCCAGGAGCGCGCCGGGGCCGCGCACGGCCAGCACCACCTCGGTGCCGCTGCTCGTGTGCGACGAGCACTTGACCCGGCCTTCCAGCAGCACCAGCACCCAGTCGGAGGTGTCGCCCTCGGTCATGATGGTCGTGCCCCGATCCCAGCGCCGCTGCCGACCGGCGGCGCGCAGGGTCTCGACCTCCTGGTCCGTGAGAAGGGTCAGGAACTCACCGGGCTCTGAATCCATGCGCCCGATTATGTCGGTACCTGCACCACCCTTCTATCTCAATTCGGTCAGAACGTAGGCCGCCACGAGCTCTTCTTTGCCCTTGAGGTTGAGCTGGCCCAACGGGTTCACCGACACGCCATCGCCCAGTTGCCGGTAGGTCGTCTCGCCGATCACGACCGTGCCGGGCTCGGCGACGGCCTGGAGCCGGGCGGCCACGTTCACGCAGTCGCCCATCGCGTTGAACCCGCGCAGCTCCGGGCTGCCGATGTTGCCGACCAGCGCGGGGCCGGTGTTGACGCCCACCCGGAACGTCGGCCACTCGACGTCGTCCGTCCGCTTCCAGGCCATCTCCTCGGCCACCTCGGAGGCCGCCCGCTGCATCTCCAGCGCCGCCCGGCAGGCCGCCCGGGCGTGCCCGGTCTGCGTCGCCGGGGCGTTGAACAGGGCGAGCAGCGCGTCGCCGACGAACTGCACGATCGTGCCGCCGTTGTTCAGGATGCAGGGAACGGCGGCCGTGTGGTAGCGGTTGAGCATCTCGACGATCTCGCCGGGCGTGACCTTCTCCGAGAACGTGGTGAAGCCCTTGAGGTCGGCGAAGAGCGCGGTCAGCTCCTTCAGCTCGCCGCCCAGCGCCGCCTGCCCCGGATCGGCGAGCAGCGCGTGCGCCACGTCGGGCGACATGTACTGGTGGAAGAGCGTGTGCAGCTCCTGGTAGAGGCGGGCGTTCTCCAGCGAGATGGACAGCTGCCCGGCCAGCGTCGCGGCCAGCGCCTCGTCCTGGTTCGTCCGCCCGATGGGCACCTCCAGCACGCCCGCCAGGTTGCCCTTGACGGTCAGGGGGAAGGCCAGGAGCTGGTCGCGCTTGATCGGGTTGCCGTCGGCGAACTGGTAGTCGCGCGAGCCGATCTGCGTCCGGCCGTCGGCGACCAGGGCGATCTTGACATCGCCGTACGCCTGCCGCACCCGCTCCAGCGACGTCGTCAGGAGCTGGTCCTCGGGCAGGCCGATCCTGGTCTGCGCGCTCACCGCCACCAGGGCGGACAGGCGCTCCGACAGCTCCCGCTCGTTGGCCAGCGCCTCGCCGGCCCGGTCGAGCACGGCGGCCTGGCTCTCGTTGAGCCGGAACTTGCCCGACAGCCGGGTCGCGGCCAGCGGCTCGCCCCGGCGTACGTGCTCGACCAGCTCCTCCAGGGCCTCGTCGTAGTCACGCCGGATGCGGGCCACGGTCGCCGACAGCGTCACCGAGTCGAACAGGCCCGCGCTCGACCCCTCCCGCCGGAACTGCAGGTAGGCGCTGTAGGCCACGAACACGAAGGCCAGGGTGAGCAGGATGTGCCATTCCCACCAGGACAGATGCCAGTTGAGCTGCGACATCCCGGCGATCATCGACTCGGCCAGCAGCGCGTACGCGGTGATCAGGCTGATCAGCATGGCCGACGGGCGCCGCCGGTGCAGCAGGAACATCATCACGCTCGCCGCCGCGTACAGCAGCAGGCCGGGCACCGACGCCCACACCAGCCAGTCGATCGGCGAGACCATCGGCGGCTCGCTGAGGGGGGTCAGGCCGGGGATCAGCGACGCCAGGCCCCACAGGATCATGAACCCGAGGAGCACGGCCCGGATGAAGTGCTGCGAGCCCAGCACGGCCTTGGCCGCCTTGGCGTCCAGCGGCAGCGCCGAGGCGAACGCGAACGCCGACGCGATCGTCAGCCCCACCTGCTGTCCCAGGTCGAACCCCACGGAACCGGTGGGCAGGATGATCTTCGGTGTGGCCAGGCCGTGCAGGAAGAAGAACCCGGCGCTGCTCAGGAAGACCATGGAGACCAGGAACAGCCGAGCGTCCTGCCGGCGCCGCGACGCCTCGCTGATGAGGACGCCGAGCACGACGTTGACCCCGGCGACCAGGATGATCATCCAGAAGTGGCCGGCGTTGTGCTGCCAGAAGACGTTGACGTCCGGCTGCGACAGCAGCAGCCAGAGTCCGAGCAGGGGCAGGACCAGATGGATGGCCCAGACCACACCACGCACCGGCTGAGTGGCCGGTGGGAGGTAGGGAGGGCGACCGGGCGTTGACACAGACCCGATTATCCACGCGGTACCGATGTCCTCGATGCGTCCTTTTACTCACCGAAGTTGCCGACAATCGGTCAATCTGGTCAGTAACCCTCCGTTTCGTGATGGATACGTTATGTAGTTTCTGCCATCCCTTGGAACGTTTGAAACGTGAATCTCATGCACAACATGAGCATCACTCGTTCCTCTGGAAGGAAAGCCGTGGCTATCAAGGTTCGCGGCGGGCGCACGATCACGCTCGCCACTGTCGGAGCGCTGGCCGCCTCGCTCCTCGCCGTCGGTGGCGTCGCCACCGCCTCGTCCGCCGCCGCCGAGGTGCACGCCTGCGTGCACAAGAAGTCGCGGTACGCCCGGATCGTCAACCCCACGACGAAGTGCCGGAAGACGGAGGAGCGCATCCTGATCGGCGGCGGCTCGTCCACGACCACCGTCCAGACCGGCCAGCAGGGCGACCGCGGCCCCGCCGGCCCGCAGGGCCCCAAGGGCGACATGGGGCCGGTCGGCCCGCAGGGCAAGCAGGGCCTCCAGGGCCCGCAGGGCCCCAAGGGCGACACGGGCCCGGCCGGCCCGCAGGGCAAGCCGGGCGAGCAGGGTGAGCCCGGCAAGACCGGCGCGACCGGCCCGGCGGGTCCCCAGGGCCCCCAGGGTCCGAAGGGCGACAAGGGCGAGAAGGGTGAGAAGGGCGAGCCCGGCAACGGCGGCTCCTACATCACCTACACCAAGGTCGAGTCGATCAACTCGCTCGGCTCGGAGACCGCCTACTGCGGGCCCGGCGGGATGGTGACGGGCGGCGGCTTCTCCTTCGGCACGCTCAAGAACGCCGTCGTGATGGCCAGCAAGCCCACCAACGGTGGCTGGACGGTCTCGGTGTCCAAGGACGACAACGGCCACAACTCCTACGCCAGCACCACCACCACCGAGACGCCCGCGCCCGAAGCCAAGAACTACGGCGGCGGGAACAACGGCACCAGCGTCAACGGCACCGTCTACGTCGTCTGCATGAAGAAGGCGTAACGCACCGGAACGAAAGGGCCGGCACGGATGACCCGTACCGGCCCTCTTGTGGAAGAACTCAGCCGAACAGCGCGGGAAGCGCCGCCGAGTGCGTTTCCCGCAGCTCCTCGACGGAGACCTCGAACACGCCCTCGACCACCAGCGACGCCCCGCCGGTCATCCCGAGGCCGTAACAGGGCACCTCGTGGCGCCCGCACAGCGAGGCGAACTCGTCGTACGCCTCCGGCCGGACCACGACGAGCGCCCGCGAGGCCGACTCGCTGAACAGGTCGGTGAACGCGTCACCGCTCAGCTCCACCCTGGCCCCGACGCCGCTCGCCAGGCAGGACTCGGCGAGCGCGATGGCCAGGCCGCCGTCGGACAGGTCGTGCGACCCTTCGAGCAGCCCCCGGCGCGCCGCCTCCACCAGCACGGTGCCCAGCGCCTGCTCGGCCTCCAGGACCGCCTGGGGCGGCAGCCCGCCCAGGTGGCGGTGCGCGACGTGCGCCCACTCGGACCCGCCGAACTCCTCGCGGGTGTCCCCGAGCAGCACGACCCGCAGCCCTTCGGCGACGAACCCGGACGGCACCCGCTTGGCCACGTCCTCGATGACCCCGAGCACGCCCACGACCGGCGTCGGGTGGATGGCCGTCGAGCCGGTCTGGTTGTAGAACGAGACGTTCCCGCCGGTCACCGGCACGCCCAGCGCCCGGCAGGCGTCGGCCAGGCCGCGCACGGCCTCGGCGAACTGCCACATGACCTCCGGGTCCTCGGGGGAGCCGAAGTTGAGGCAGTTGGTGACGGCCAGGGGCTTGGCGCCGGTCACGGCCACGTTCCGGTACGCCTCGGCGAGCGCGAGCTGCGCCCCCGCGTACGGGTCGAGCTTGGCGTAGCGGCCGTTGCCGTCGGTGGACAGCGCGATGCCGCGCGTCGTCGGCTCGGCGCCCGCCATGACCTCGGAGATCCGCACCATGCCCGCGTCGGCCGGCTGGGCCAGCACGGTGTTGGAGCGGACGTAGCGGTCGTACTGGGAGGTCACCCACTCCTTGGAGGCCAGGTTGGGCGAGGCGAGCAGCTTGAGCAGCGTCTCCCGCAGGTCGGTCGGCCGCTCCAGCCGGTCGGGCGTGTCGGCGTTGAGCGCGGCCTGTCCGGCGGGCTCGTGGAAGGGGCGCTCGTAGACGGGGCCCTCGTCGGCGGCGGTGCCCGGCGGGATGTCCACGATGGTCTCGCCGTCCCAGGTCATGACCAGGCGGCCGGTGTCGGTGACCTCGCCGATGACGGTGGCGGGCACGTCCCACTTCTCGCAGATCGCCATGAACGCGGGGATGTCGTCGGGCCGGACCACGGCCATCATCCGCTCCTGCGACTCGCTCATGAGGATCTCCTCGGGCCTGAGCGAGGGGTCGCGGAGCGGGACCAGGTTGAGGTCGACCTTCATGCCGCCGGTGCCCTTGGCGGCGAGCTCGGTGGTGGCGCAGGAGACGCCGGCCGCGCCGAGGTCCTGGATGCCCACGACCACGTCGGCCGCGTACAGCTCCAGGCAGCACTCGATGAGCAGCTTCTCCATGAACGGGTCGCCCACCTGCACGGCGGGGCGCTTGGCCTGCGACTCGTCCTCGAACGTGGCGCTGGCCAGCACCGAGGCGCCGCCGATGCCGTCGGGGCCGGTGGACGCGCCGAACAGCACGACCTTGTTGCCCGGGCCGGGCGCGGTGGCCAGCTTGATCTGGTCCTTGCGCAGCAGGCCCACGCACAGGGCGTTGACCAGGGGGTTGCCGATGTAGCAGGGGTCGAAGGCGACCTCGCCGCCGATGTTGGGCAGGCCCAGGCAGTTGCCGTAGCTGCTGATGCCCTCGACCACGCCGGGCAGCACCCGGCGCGTGTCCACGGCGTCGGCGGCGCCGAAGCGCAGCGCGTCCATGACGGCGATCGGGCGGGCGCCCATCGACATGATGTCGCGGACGATCCCGCCGACACCGGTGGCCGCGCCCTGGTGCGGCTCGACGTAGGACGGGTGGTTGTGCGACTCGATCTTGAACGTGGCCGCCCAGCCGTCGCCGATGTCGACCACGCCGGCGTTCTCGCCCATGCCCACGAGCAGCGCCTCGGACTTGGGCGCCTTGGTGGCGAACTGCTTCAGGTGCACCTTGGAGGACTTGTACGAGCAGTGCTCGGACCACATGACGCTGTAGATGGCCAGCTCGGAGCCGGTCGGACGGCGGCCCAGGATCTCCTTGACCCGGTCGTACTCGTCCTGCTTCATCCCCAGCTCGGCGAAGGGCATCGGCTCGTCGGGAGTCTCCGCCGCCCGCTTCACACTGTCTGTCATGCGTTCACCAGGTTCTTCAGGATGGAGGTGAAGAAGCCGAGCCCGTCGGTGCTCGGGGCGCCGACCAGCTCCTCGACGGCGTGCTCCGGGTGCGGCATGAGGCCGACCACGTTGCCCGCCTCGTTGCGGATGCCGGCGATGTCGTTGAGCGAGCCGTTCGGGTTGCCGCCGGCATAGCGGACGACCACGTGACCGCCCGCTTCGAGCGCGGCCAAGGTGTCCTCGGAGGCCACGTAGCGGCCCTCGCCGTGCTTGATCGGCAGCACGATCTCCTGGCCCTGCTCGAACGAGTTGGTCCACGCGGTCGCGGTCTGCTCGATCCTGACCCGCTGGTCACGGCAGACGTAGTGCAGCGAGGCGTTGCGGGTCAGCGCGCCGGGCAGCAGGTGCGCCTCGCACAGGATCTGGAACCCGTTGCAGGTGCCGATCACCGGCAGCCCCGCCCTGGCGGCGGGCACGAGCTCGTCCATGAGCGGCGCGAAGCGCGAGATGGCGCCGCAGCGCAGGTAGTCGCCGTAGGAGAAGCCGCCGGGCAGGAACACGGCGTCGACCCCCTTGAGGTCGTGGTCGGCGTGCCACAACGGGACCGCCTGCGCGCCCACGAGGCGTACGGCTCTGACTGCGTCCTGGTCGTCGAGAGTTCCTGGAAACGTGACTACGCCCACACGGGCAGCGCTCATGACAGTCGTCCCCTCCGGAGGAATGCGCGCGCCACCGTCCGATCGGGGTGGACGGCGGTGTAATCAGGTTATCGGGTGCTCACACATGGTCCGCATCGGCCCGGAGCAGCGCAGCCGCCGATCGAACGACCAGGTCAGACCGCGGCGAGCTCGCGGGGACGGGCCTCGGCGCCGTCGTCCCAGGCGAGCAGCTTGCGCAGGTGGACCGTGGTGCCGCGGCCGGGCGTGACGCCGAAGGAGATCTCGTCGACCACGGAGCGCATGATCAGCAGGCCGCGGCCGTTCTCGGTGTCGGGAGGGGGGAAGTGCGGTGGCATCGACGGGACGCCGTCACCGTTGTCCGCGACGCGCACGTCGCACTGGCCGGACCCGATCGCCGCCGTAACCTCGTAGCGGTTGGCCGGCCCTCCATGCCGGACCGCATTGGAACACGCCTCGGACACGGCGAGGAGCATGTCGGAGATGCAGGTCTCGCTCACGTTGAGTGAACGCATGGCATCACCAAGCACTCGCCTGACCATCGGTATGCCGATCGCATCCCGGGGCAGTGCCAACGAGAACTCAATATCCACCGGACTCCTCCGGGCGCCAGAATGTCACCTGGAGTAGGTTTCCCTGAGAAATCGGGGCTAACCGCAAAATCACGTTGTTGTTATTTAGTGTTGGCACGCCCGTGGCATTGTGGCACGTCGGAACCTCACTTTAACCGCCCCAGGGGAAAACAGGGCGCCAAATGTGACTTAGCCCTCAACCCGGACGCTGTAGTCCTCGATCACGGTGTTGGCGAGCAGCGTCTCGGCGATCTTGCGGACCTCGTCCAGCGCCGCATCGTCGGCCGGACCGTCGATCTCGACCTCGAAGCGCTTGCCCTGACGCACGGCCGAGACGCCGGAGAAGCCGAGCCTGGGCAGCGCCCTGGCGATCGCCTGGCCCTGCGGATCGAGGATCTCGGGCTTCAACATGACGTCCACGATGACGCGGGCCACTGCGTTCCTCCTGGGAGCGGTGGGTGAATGGGAAGCACAGCCTACCGGCGCGTGTGGCTGCGAACACAACGGGAACGGGGAGGACATGGGGCTTGCGCACAGGGCTGTGACGTCTGCCACGATGGCCCCAAACGCTGACGAACCTCCACCTCCCGGTTCGTCGCAAGGCAGGCCGGCCACGTGGCAACCCCATCGACACCGGCCCCGACCAGCAGGAGTGGCATGACCATCGACGCCTCTCGCGGTGCGGACGCACCCCCGGAGCTCGTCCAGCTGCTCACCCCGGAGGGCGAGCGGGTCGAGCATCCCGACTACGACATAGACCTGACCCCGGAGGAGATCCGGTCGCTCTACCGCGACCTGATGCTCGTCCGGCGCATCGACCTGGAGGCGGTGGCGCTGCAGCGGCAGGGCGAGCTGGGCATCTGGGCCTCGCTGCTGGGCCAGGAGGCGGCCCAGATCGGCTCGGGCCGCGCGCTGACCGACTCCGACATGGCCTTCCCGACCTATCGCGAGCACGGCGTGGCGTGGTGCAGGGACGTGGACCCGGTGAAGCTGCTGGGCCTGTTCAGAGGGGTCAACCACGGCGGGTGGGACCCCAAGGAGCACAACTTCCACCTGTACACGATCGTGATCGGCAGCCAGACCCTCCACGCGGTCGGCTACGCGATGGGCATCCAGCGCGACGACGCCAGCGCCGCCACCATCGTCTACTTCGGCGACGGCGCCACCTCCCAGGGTGACGTCAACGAGTCGTTCATCTGGGCCAGCGTCTTCAACGCCCCCATCGTGTTCTTCTGCCAGAACAACCAGTGGGCCATCTCCGAGCCGCTGGAGAAGCAGACCCGCATCCCGCTCTACCGCCGGGCCTCCGGCTTCGGGTTCCCCGGGATCAGGGTCGACGGCAACGACGTGTTCGCCTGCCTGGCGGTGACGCGCAAGGCGCTCGAAGCCGCCCGCACCGGGCAGGGCCCGACGCTCATCGAGGCGTACACGTACCGGATGGGCGCCCACACCACGACCGACGACCCCACGCGCTACCGGGTGGCCAGCGAGCTGGAGGCGTGGAAGCTCAAGGACCCGATCGAGCGGGTCAAGTCGTTCCTGTTCAAGAACGAGCAGGCCGACCAGGCGTTCTTCGACTCGGTGGACGCCGAGGCCGACCAGCTCGGCGCCGACCTGCGCCGGCGCTGCCTGGCCATGCCCGACCCCGAGCCGCTCGACATCTTCGACCACGTCTACAGCGAGCCCCACGCCCTGATCGACCAGGAGCGCGCCCAGTTCGCCGCGTACTTGGAGGGGTTCGAGAAGTGACCGTTCTCAGCTTGTCAAAGGCACTGAACGAAGGCATGCGCAAGGCCATGGAGGACGACCCCAAGGTCCTCATCATGGGCGAGGACGTCGGCAAGCTGGGCGGCGTGTTCCGGGTCACCGACGGCCTGCAGAAGGACTTCGGCGAGGACCGCGTCATCGACACGCCGCTGGCCGAGTCGGGCATCATCGGCACCGCGATCGGGCTGGCGCTGCGCGGCTACCGGCCGGTGTGCGAGATCCAGTTCGACGGGTTCGTCTTCCCGGCGGCCGACCAGATCATCACCCAGCTGGCCAAGATGCCGATGCGCTCGCTCGGCGCGATCAAGCTGCCCGTCGTCGTACGCATCCCGTGCGGCGGCGGCATCGGGGCGGTCGAGCACCACAGCGAGTCGCCGGAGGCGTACTTCACCCACACGGCCGGCCTGCGCGTCGTCGCCTGCTCCAACCCGGCCGACGCGTACACCATGATCCAGCAGGCCATCCGCAGCGACGACCCGGTGATCTTCTTCGAGCCCAAGCGCCGCTACTGGGAGAAGGCCGACATCGACACCGCCTCCACCGACTGGTGGTCGCCGCTGCACGCCGCCAAGGTGGTGCGGCCGGGGAGCGACGTCACGCTGCTGGCCTACGGGCCCATGGTCAAGACCTGCCTGGAGGCCGCCGCGGCCGCCGAGGACGACGGGCGCTCGCTGGAGGTCATCGACCTGCGCTCGCTCAACCCGCTGGACGAGCCGGTCGTCATGGAGTCCGTGCGCCGCACCGGGCGGGTCGTGGTCGTGCACGAGGCGCCCGTCAACAGCGGCTTCGGCGCCGAGCTCGCGGCCAGGATCACCGAGCAGTGCTTCTACCACCTGGAGTCGCCCGTGCTGCGGACCGGCGGCTTCTCCACCCCCTACCCGCCGTCGAAGCTGGAGGAGCACTACCTGCCCGACCTGGACCGGGTGCTCGACGCCGTCGACCGGACCTTCGGATACTGAGGGGTTGTCAATGCGACGCGAGTTCAAGCTCCCGGACGTCGGCGAGGGCCTGACGGAGGCGGAGATCGTCCGCTGGCACGTCAAGGCCGGTGACGACGTCAAGGTCAACCAGATCGTGGTGGAGATCGAGACGGCCAAGTCGATCGTCGAGCTGCCGATCCCGTGGGACGGCGTGGTGGCGGGCCTGATGGCCGAGGAGGGCCAGACGGTCGACGTCGGTGCCCCGATCATCGCCGTCGACACCACCGAGCCCGGCGAAACCCCCGGCCCGACCGGCGCTGCCCCGGCCGCCACCACTCCGGCCGCCACCACTCCGGCCGTCACCGCCCCGGCCGCCGTTTCAGGCGCCGGGGCCGAGAGCGGTGCCGCGGGCAGGCTGGAGGCCCTGGCGGACGACATGGTCCCGAAGCCGCCGGCGGAGGGCGCGGTCGAGCCCGGCGCCCACGGCAGCCCGGCGCCCAAGGAGCAACGCCAGGCGGTCCTGGTCGGCTACGGCGTCAAGACCGGCGCCACCAAACGCCGCCCCCGCAGGCAACCGTCCCCCGGCGTCCCGGCCAACCCGGTCGCCAACCCCTCTCGGGTGGAGGTGGACGGCCCTCCGGTCCCCGAACCGGCCCCGGCCCCGACCCCCGAACCGGCACCGGCACCGGCGGCTCCGTTGCCCAGCCGGGTGGCCGTCCTGGCCAAGCCCCCGGTCCGCAAGCTGGCCAAGGACCTGGGCGTCGACCTGACCGCCGTCACCGGCACGGGCCCGCAGGGCTCGATCACCCGCGAGGACATCCAGGCGGCAGCCCAGGCCCCCGCGCAGGCCCCCGTGGCGGCTCCGCAGCCGCGGGAGCGGGAAGAGCGCATCCCCGTCAAGGGCGTACGCAAGATGACCGCCCAAGCCATGGTCACCAGCGCCTTCACCGCCCCCCACGCCACCGAGTTCCTCCAGGTGGACATGACCGGCACCATGGACGCGGTGCGCCGCCTGCGGGCGCTCCCCGACTTCGCCGAGGTCAAGGTCTCTCCGCTGCTCCTGGTGGCCAGGGCCGTCCTGACCGCGGTCGGGCGGCATCCGATGATCAACTCCTCCTGGGACGAGGCGGCCCAGGAGATCGTGGTCAAGCACTACGTGAACCTGGGCATCGCCGCCGCCACTCCGCGCGGCCTGGTGGTGCCCAACGTCAAGGACGCGCACGCCCTGTCGCTCCCCGACCTGGCCAGGCAGCTGGCCCAGCTCGCGGAGACGGCCCGGGCGGGCCGTACGCAACCGGCGGAGATGTCCGGCGGCACCATCACCATCACCAACGTCGGCGTGTTCGGCGTGGACGGCGGCACCCCGATCCTGAACCCCGGCGAGTCGGCCATCCTCGCCTTCGGCCAGGTCAGGGACATGCCGTGGGTGGTGGACGGCGAGCTGGCGGTCCGCAAGGTGACGACCCTGTCGCTCTCCTTCGACCACCGGATCGTGGACGGCGAGCTGGGCTCGCTGTTCCTGCGCGACGTGGGCGCCATGCTGGAGGACCCCATCCGCATGCTCGCCTGGAGCTGATCCCCGAACCGGGTACGGCGACCGCCGGGAGGACCCCTCCCCCGGCGATCGCCGTACGGTGGGGACGCCCGCACCCCGATCACGTCAGAGTGCGCGAGGCCCGGATCAGATACATCGATAAAGTGACTCGCATGATTCGCCACATCGTGCTGTTCACCTGGACCGAGGACGCGACCGACGAGCAGAAGGCCGCGGTGACGGCCGAGCTGCGCAAACTGCCGGGTCTCATCCCGCAGCTGCGCTCCTACACGGTGGGCCCCGACGCGCTCATCAACCAGGGCAACCACGACTACGGCGTGGTTGCGGACTTCGACAGCCTCGACGACTACCTCGTCTACCGCGACCACCCCGACCACCAGGCAGTGATCGCCCAGCACATCAAGCCGATCCTCGCGACCCGCGCCGCCGTGCAGCTGAGCCTCTAGAGGTCAGGCGGGTTGTTCTCGCGGTGCATCAGTCTGTGGTCGGACGTCTGGCCCCGCCTCGGGGCCAGCACGATGCTCAGCACCACTCCCACGCCGCCGACGATCATGAAGATGACGCCCACGACGTCCATGTGAACGCTCTGACCGAACACGTCGGGTTCGATGGCGAACCTCAGGATGGCGCCGAGCGTGAGGAAGAAGATGCTGACCCCGACACCCATGACGACCTCCAGGCAAACGGCGAGTACAGCCTCGGTCATACCCGACTATCGTTGATCACACCCGTCGCATCTCAGGCGAGACACGACAAGGGCTTCCCGTCGTTGTAGGTGATCATGTCCAGCACGGCGGTGACCAGGTCGATCGGCGCGCCGAGGGGCTGCCCGTCGAGTTCGGCGTAGGCGCGGTGCAGGTTGCCCACGATGCGCTCGGCGTCCAGCAGCCCCGCCCACTCGCCCAGGTCCGTCTCCCTGGCCGTCTCCAGCGGCGTCAGCCCCGCCTCCTTGCCCCGCCGGGCGGTCTCCTGCACGAAGCGCAGATAGCCCTCGACCGGTTCGTACGCCTCCGGCCCGCACACCTCGCCGTGCCCCGGCACGATGGTCTCCGCCCCCAGCTCCCTGAGCTGTTCGACCGCCCGCAGCGCACCGGCCACCGAGCCCATCAGCACGAACGGCGTCCCGCCGTTGAAGACGAGGTCACCCGAGAACAGCAGCCGCCGCTCCGGGATCCACACGTAGGAGTCGTTGGTCGTGTGCGCGGCGTGCCCGACGTGCCTGACCTCGCAGCGCAGGTCGTCGGAGTGCAGGGTGACCCGGTCGGTGAAGGTGAGGAACGGCGGCGCGATCTCCATCTTCCCCCACTCGACCTCGGGCGACCACGCGGCGCGGTAGGCGGGGACGCCGTCGGCGATGATCTGCTCGCGTACGCCCTCGTGCCCGACGATCGTGGCCTCGGGGAACAGCCAGTTGCCGAACGTGTGGTCCCCGTGGTGGTGGGTGTTGACCAAAGTGGTGATCGGCCGGTCGCTGACCTTGCCGATGGCCTCGCGGAAGGCCCGCGTGCGGCGCTCGGTCGAGCAGGCGTCGACGACGACGACGCCGCGCCGGCCCGCCAGGAAGCCGGTGTTATTGATCCACCAGCTCCCGTCAGGCTGGAGATATGCGTACACGCCGTCCGACACCTCCTCGATGCGCGGAGGAGGCAGGGGATGGTCATGTGAAGACGAACTCATGGCCGGGACGTTACCCGCCCCCGGATCCGGTGACTGTGTCCGGGCCGACACAACGACGGCCGGGCCCCGCACGGATGCGGGCGCCCGGCCGGTGTGACTGCCGCGGGTGGCAGAGGGGGTGGTCCTAGAAGGCTTCCTCGGGGAGCTCCATGAGCTCCTGGCCGGTGGAGGCGAGCACGCGCCGCTCGGCGGACAGCCGGGGAAGCACGGTCTTGGCGAAGAACGAGGCGGCGGCGACCTTGCCCAGGTAGAACGGGTCCTCGTCCTCGGTCAGCTTGGCCAGGGCCACCTCGGCCTGGCGCAGCAGCAGCCAGCCGATGACCAGGTCGCCCAGCGAGAGCAGGAACCTGGTGGTGTTCAGGCCGACCTTGTAGACCTCCTGGGGCACCTCCAGCGAGCCGAGCGCCCAGCCCGCCATCGTGTCGCCCATGGCCTTGACCTCGGCGGCGGCCTCGGTGAGCAGCTTGCGCTCCTCCTTGAGCCGGCCGTTGCCCGCCTCGGAGCCGGCGAACTCGTTGATCTCGGCCAGCAGCGAGCCGACCGCCGCGCCCTGGTTGCGCAGGATCTTCCGGAAGAACAGGTCGAGGCCCTGGATCGCGGTCGTGCCCTCGTACAGGGAGTCGATCTTGGCGTCCCGGATGTACTGCTCGATCGGGTACTCCTGCAGGTAGCCGGAGCCCCCCAGCGTCTGCAGGGAGCGGGAGAGCAGCTCGTACGACCGCTCCGACCCGACGCCCTTCACGATGGGCAGCAGCAGGTCGTTCATCTGCTGGGCGTGCCGGTCGTCCGGGTCGATGAGCAGGGTGTCCTGGAACGTGGCCGTGTAGAGCACCAGCGCCCGCATGCCCTCGGCGTACGCCTTCTGCAGCATGAGCTCGCGCCGCACGTCCGGGTGGTGGGTCACGGTCACCCGGGGAGCGGTCTTGTCGGTCATCCTCGTCAGGTCGGCGCCCTGCACGCGGGCCTTGGCGTACTCCAGGGCGTTCAGGTAGCCGGTGGAGAGCGTGGCGATGGCCTTGGTGCCGACCATCATGCGGGCGTGCTCGATCACCATGAACATCTGCTTGATGCCCTCGTGCGCGTCGCCGACCAGCCAGCCGATCGCCGGGTGCTTGTCGCCGAAGGTCAGCTCGCAGGTCGTGGAGACCTTCAGGCCCATCTTCTTCTCGACGTTGGTGACGTAGACGCCGTTGCGCTCGCCGAGCGCGCCGGTCTCGAGGTCCACGTGGTACTTCGGCACCAGGAACATCGACAGCCCCTTGGTGCCGGCGCCGTGGCCCTCGGGCCGGGCCAGCACGAGGTGGAAGATGTTGTCGGACATGTCGTGCTCGGCGCTGGTGATGAAGCGCTTGACGCCCTCGATGTGCCAGGTGCCGTCGGGCTGCTGGACCGCCTTCGTCCGCCCGGCGCCCACGTCGGAGCCCGCGTCGGGCTCGGTGAGGACCATGGTGGCGCCCCAGTTGTGCTCGATGGCCAGCTCGGCGAAGCGCTTCTGCTCCGGCGTGCCCACCTTCCACAGGGTGTAGGCGAAGTTGGGGCCCGCGGCGTACATGTAGAGCGCCGGGTTCGCGCCGAGCACCATCTCGGCCGTGGCCCAGGCCAGGCTTCGCGGGATGCCCGGGCCGCCCAGCTCGGCGGGCAGGTCGAGGTGCGCCCAGCCGCCCTCCACCAGCGCCTTGTAGGACTTCTTGAAACCTTCGGGGACCTTCACGGAGCCGGTGGCCGCGTCGAACACGGGCGGGTGCCTGTCGCCCTCTTCGAAGGAGTCGGCGAGCACGCCGGTGGAGAGCCGGCTCATCTCGTCCAGAACGCTGCGGGCGACATCCTCGTCCACTTCGGCGAATGGCCCTGTGCCGAGGATCTCGCGTCTCCCGAACACCTCGAAAAGGTTGAATTCCAGGTCACGCACGTTGCTCTTGTAGTGGCCCATGGGCGTCGATCTCCTTGAACCGAGGCTTCTGTACTGGTGAGTAACCTTACTCTGAAATGCTACCCGCGGGTAACCCAGGCTATGCATGGCATGCTCGTCTCCATGGACGCCGAAGAACTCGCCGCACGATGGCGAGAGCGACTGGAATCCTGGGCGATTCCGGACGAGATCCTGGCCAAGGCTCCCGTGGACCCGTGGAGTCATTCGCCCGAAAGGTTCGGCACCCGTACCGACAGGGCGCTGACCGAGCCTGACGACGGACCGACCATGACCCGCCTGTCCGAGGGCCTTCCCCACAAGGGCACGCTGCTCGACGTGGGCTCCGGCCCGGGGGCCGCGTCCCTGCCGCTGCACGGGCGCATCGGGCATCTCTACGCGGTGGACACCTCGGCCTCCATGCTGGAGGGGCTGACGGCCCGGGCGGAGAAGCTGGGCGTGCCGGTGACGACGGTCGTGGGCCGCTGGCCCGACGTGTCCGACCAGGTCCCGATGGCCGACGCGGCCGTGGCGGCGCACGTGGTCTACAACGTGCCCGACCTGGCCGACTTCCTGCGCGCGCTCGACGCCCGTACGCAGGGCAGGGTGGTCCTGGAGTTGCCGCACCGCCATCCCATGAGCTGGATGGCGCCCCTGTGGCAGCACTTCCACGGCGTGGACCGGCCGGTGCGGCCCATCGCGGAGGACTGCGTGGCGCTGGCGGCGGCGCTCGGGTTCGCGGTGCGGGTGGAGGAGAGGGAAGCCCCTCTGGAACGTTTCACGTCGCTGGAGGAGCTGGCCGCCAGCGCGTGCCGGCGGGTCTGCCTCGATCCCGCCAGGGCCGATGAGATGGCGGCGACGGTGCTGGAGCTCGGCATGTGGCCGGTGCCCCGTGACCGGTGGGTCACGATCTGGTGGGAATGATCGCTCTACCTGCGACGTTCACTCAGATGAGCTGAAAAGGCTCCCGGACGAGACGCGCCGTACCCGGAACGCCAAGACGACGCACCGTGTCAGTCTCGTCTTCAGGGAGTCGCATCGTGGCGTGGATCGTCCTTTTCCTGGCCGGCGTCTTCGAGGTCGCCATGGCCCTTTCGCTCAAGCTCAGCAACGGCTTCACCCATCTGTGGTGGGCCCTGTCGTTCCTGGTCACGGCCGTGCTGAGCTTCGGGCTGCTCTCGTACGCGCTCAAGTCGCTCGAGGTGGGCACCGCGTACGCCGTCTGGACCGGCGTCGGCGCGGCGGGCACCGCGATCCTGGGCATGATCGCCATGGGGGACGAGGTGTCGCTGCCCCGGCTCATCTCCATCGCCCTGATCCTGGCCGGCGTCATCGGGCTGCGAACACTGGCTTGACGCCTTTGGTGGTGTCGCGATTGGGTGGCCTCATGATCGAGATTCATGCCGTCACCATCGACGCCGCCGACCCCTACGAGATCGCCAGCTGGTGGAGCAAGGCCACGGGCCTGCCCCTGGGCGAGGGGGACCAACCGGGGGACGACGAGGTCATGCTGCGTACGAAGCAGGATCCGTTCCTGCTGTTCATCCGCGTGCCGGAGGGCAAGACCGTCAAGAACCGGGTGCACCTCGACGTGAACGGCACCGAGGGCAGGACTCGTGACCAGGAGGTCGAGCGGCTGGTCGGGCTGGGCGCGACGGTCTTCGACGATCTGCGCAAGCCCGACGGCACCGGCTGGGTCACCATGCTCGACCCCGAGGGCAACGAGTTCTGCGTCTGCAGGAGCCAGGCCGAGAGGGAGGCCACCGCGGGTTGATCGGGGGTCACTGGCCCGATCGCGCTCGTCCCTGCATCGTGAGCGTCAGGATGCCGGCGATCAGGTAGACGAGCGCGCCGTGCCACAGGGCGTCGAAGGCCGAGCCGAAGACGCCCTCGCCGTCGAGCACGAGCTGCACCGGATAGTCCAGCACGGCCGTGATGCCGGCCGGCAGGAGCGCGAACTTCCACGGATGCTTGAGCGACCAGAGCCGGGCCTGGCGGGTGACCCGGTCGCCCTCGTTCGGCTTGGAGACCGAACCGATGGCGGCGATCAGGGCGAACAGGCTGACGCCCAGGCCCAGGGCCCACACCAGGTCGCCGCCACCGGTGAGCACGCCCATGCCGAAGCTGGCGGCGGACACGACACCGCCGCCGATGGCGGCGGTCTTCCAAGGGGCGCCCCGGAGAGCGGCGCCGGACAGCGAGACCTCATCGCGTCGACTGATTTCGTTCATACCGTCATGCTGCCTTTTGTCCCACCCTGGGGGCATCGGGGACGGACCCTGAACTGTCCCTGACATGATTCGGACATGAGGGAAATCGACATTGTGCAGCTCGGTCCGGACGAAGGCGCGCGGCTGCGGGAGGTTCGCCTGCGCGCGTTGCGGGACTCGCCGGACGCGTTCGGGTCCTCGTACGGCCGCGAGGTCGAGTTCCCGCCCGAGAAGTGGGCGGAGCGGCTGGCGAACCCGGACGCGCGCTACTGGGTGGCCACGCGCGACGGCGCCGACGTGGGAATGGTGTGCATGATGCTGGAGGAGCCGCGGCACGCTCACGTGCTGTCCATGTGGGTCGCGCCCGAGGCCAGGGGCGCGGGCGTGGGCTCCCGGCTGGTGGACGCGGGCGTCGAGTGGGCCAGGAGCGCCGGCGCCGAGGAGGCCGGCCTCTGGGCCGTGGACCAGAACCACGCCGCCCGCGCCCTCTACGCGCGCAAGGGCTTCACGCCCAGCGGCAAGGTCATGGCCCTGCCGTCGAACCCCGCCCTCATGGAGTCCCACTACCTGCTGTCGCTGATCTTCCGGCCGGCGCGCAGGGAGGACGTGCCGGCCATCGTGGCGCTGCTGGCCGACGACCCCCTGGGCGCCGCGCGGGAGGGCGACCCGGGTGACGAGCGGTATCTGGCCGCGTTCGAGCGGATCGACGCCAACCCCGCCGACGAGCTGATCGTGGCCGAGGTCGACGGCAAGGTGGTGGGGACGATGCAGCTCACGTACCTCGCCGGGCTGTCGCGGCTGGGGGCCGAGCGGTGCCTGATCGAGGCCGTCCGGGTCGCCGCCTCGACCCGTGGGCAGGGGCTGGGCCGCAGGATGATCACGTGGGCGATCGGCCGGGCGCGGACGCGCGGCTGCGCGATGGTGCAGCTCACCTCCGACAAGTCCCGTACGGACGCGCACCGCTTCTACGACTCGCTCGGCTTCACCGACTCCCACGTGGGCTACAAGCTGGCCCTGTAGGCCGTCCCCGGGAGGATGCGCGGGCGGCGGGTGCGGGCCGGTCAGGGGGCGTACGGGGTGAGCTCCACCAGGTTGTCGTGGAAGGCGGGGCCCCGCCCCATGTCCGCGTCGCGCTCGGCCACGACGGCGTTCGGGTTGGCGCCGCCGGGGGTGAGCTTGGGCCAGTGGCCCTTCGTCGAGGCCACCACCCCGGCCGACACCCGGTCGCTGATCTCCACGTCGGCCAGGAACTCGCCGCCGTCGTTGCGCACGCGTACGCGCTGGCCGGCCACCAGCCCGCGGTCGGCCGCGTCGGCCGGGTTGACCAGCACCACCGGGCCCTTGGCGCGGCGCCGCAGCTCCGGGTTGTTGCCGAAGGTCGTGTTGAGGAACGTGTGCGAGGCGGGCGTGACCAGCGCCAGCGGGTACGGCGAGCGCCCCGCCGCGGCGGCCGTGTGCGGCGGCACGTACGCCTGCCCGGCCGGAGGGAAGCGCAGCCGCCCGGAACGCGTCGGGAAGCCCTCGGCGAACGGCGCGAAGGGGCGCGGGTAGTTCAGCCGTACCCAGCCCTCCTTGCGCAGCCGGTCCAGCGTGATGCCCTCCAGCGACGGGTGCCCGCTCGTCAGGAGCTGCTCGGCCAGCTCCAGGTCGGAGTCGAACAGCGACGGCTCCGTCATCCCCATGTGCGCCGCCAGCCGCCGGAACGTCTCCGTCGTGGACAGGCACTCGCCCGGAGGCTGCACGGCCTGCTCGTTCCACAGCAGGTAGAGGTGCCCGTAGCCGGCGTGCAGGTCGTGGTGCTCGGTCTGCATGGTCGCGGGCAGCACGATGTCGGCGTAGTCCACGGTGTCGGTCGGGAAGTGCTCCATGACCACCGTGAACAGGTCCTCGCGGGCCAGTTGCCGCTTGATGGCGTTGGAGTCGGGGGAGGAGCCGGCCGGGTTGGCCGCGTACACCCACAGGCACTTCACCGACTCGAGCTGCGAGGCGATCTTCGTCATGACCAGCGTGCGCACCGGCGCGGCCAGCAGGTCGTCGCGCCTGTCGACGTTGAGGTGCACGTGGTCGCTGGTGGAGAAGGCCATGCCACCGCCGGGGTGGCGCCAGTCGCCGGTGACGCCGGGGATCGCGGCGATCGTGCGCAGCGCGGCCCCGCCGCCCGCGTGCCGCTGGAGTCCGTGGGTGGCGCGCAGCGCGGTCGGGCGCGTGTGGGCGAGCCTCGTCCCCAGCCTGTGGACGGCCTCGGCCGGGATCCCGGTGATCTCCGCCACTCGCTCGACCGGGTGGCGCAGGATCTCCTCGCGGAATTCGGCCCAGCCCTCGGTGTGCTCGGCCAGGAACTCCTCGTCCTGCGCGTTCTCCGCCAGCACGACGTTGAGCAGCCCGAGCGCGAGCGCCCCGTCGGTGCCCGGCCTGATCGCCAGGTGCTCGTCGGCCTGGTCGGCGGTCCTGGTGCGGATCGGGTCGATGGCGACGACGTGCGCGCCGTTCGCGCGGGCGTCCTGGATGAACTTCCACAGGTGGTGCCCGCTGGTCAGCGTGTTCGTGCCCCAGAGCAGGATGAGCTTGGAGAGCGCGAAGTTCTCCGGATCCATGCCGGCCGCGGTGCCGTTCGTCCGCCGCAGGCCGCTGTTGCCGGCCGCCGAGCAGATGTTGAGCCAGTGCTTGGAGGCGCCCAGCAGGTTCCAGAACCGGCGACCGGCCACGCCCTCGCAGCCCTGCAGGTAGCCCAGCGTGCCGGTGCCCAGGTACGGCCAGATCGCCTCGCCGCCGTGCTCCTCGACGATGCCGCGCAGCCGTACGGAGATCTCGTCGAGCGCCTCTTCCCAGGTGATCCGCTCGAACTGGCCCGAGCCCTTCGGCCCGGTGCGGCGCATCGGGTGGAGGATGCGGTCGTCGGCGCGGGTGTGCTCCAGGTAGCGGTTGACCTTCACGCAGAGCGCGCCCCTGGTGTAGGGCTGGTCGGGGTTGCCGCGCATCTTGACGGCCCGGCCGTTCTCGACGGTCACCACCCATGAGCAGGTATCCGGGCAGTCCAGCGGACATGCCCCCAAAACCCTCAATTCACCCGACATGGGTCACAGCTTACGTCTACGCGTCTACAACAATTCGGAGGTGAACAGTGGGAACTCCAGCGTGTAGCCTGCCCGGTGCGACTACTGCGGGGACGATTGAGGACACTGGAAGTTAGAGATCGTACGGTCTCGGCCGGGAAGGTGCAGAATCGCTGTCGGTGGCCGATATCAGGGAACGAGATGACACGGAGGACCTCGCGGAGGGGGATCCAGCCGTGGCTGAGTCACGCGCGGAAACCGACGTCTACGTCGTAGAGCCGCTGCTGCCCCAGCGCCTGCGCCGTCCGTCCGACCTGTTGCGCTTCTTCGCCACGCTCATCGTGCTCGGCGCGGTCATCCTGCTCGCCCTGGTCGCCAAGCAGACGCTCATCGGGCTCGAGGCCGACGTCAAGGAGGGCGCGGAGCTCGTACCGCTGCTCAGCAGGATCGCCGCGTTCCTGGGCGGGGCGGCCGTGCTCATCGTGCCCGTGGCCTTCGCCGTCGAGCGGGTCTTCCACCGCGACGGGCTGCGCGTCGCCGAAGGGCTGATCGCCGCCATCGTGGGCATGGCCGGGTCGTTCCTGCTCGGGCAGTGGCTCGTCGCGGGCAACGTCGACGACCTGCGCGTGCTGCTCACCGGCGACAGGACGATCGAGCCGCTCAACACGCTGCTCACCTCGGTGATCGCGTACGCCACCGCCGTCCGCATCTCCCGCCGCCCCACCTGGCGGATGCTGATGTGGGCCACCATCGCGCTCTACATCCTGGCCTTCTTCTCCGGCCGCCAGATCACGATCCCCAGCGCCATCGTCACGGTCCTGGTGGGCATGGCCATCGGCTACGCCACCCTGTACGGCGTCGGCAGCCCCAACACCAGGCCGGCGGGCAGCGCCGTGGTGGCCGCGCTGCGCAAGCTGTCGTTCGCGCCGATCTCCGCCCGCCGCATCGAGGACGACCACCAGGGCAGCCGCCGCTACGCCATCGGGCTCAAGGACGGCTCCAGCCTCGACGTCACCGTGCTCGACCGCGACCGGCAGGTGGCCGGGCTGCCGTACCGGCTGTGGCGGCGCTTCCGGCTCAACTCCGAGACCAAGCGCCGGGCGATCAGGTCGCTGCGGGCCGAGCTCGAACGCGAGGCGCTCATGGCGTACGCGGCCCAGGCGGCCGGCGCCAGCACGCCGCGCCTGCTCGGCACCAGCGAGATCGGCACCGAGGCCGCGCTGCTCGCCTACGAGCACATCGAGACCCGCCCGCTCGACGAGGTGCCCGACGCCGAGATCGACGACGAGCTGCTCGCGCAGATCTGGGAGCAGGTCGAGCTGCTGCAGATCCAGCGCCTGGCGCACCGCAGGCTCACCGGCGACAGCATCCACCTCGACCGGTCGGGCCGGGTCGTGCTCACCGACGCGCGCAGCGGCGAGGTCGCCGCCGGAGACCTGCTCCTGCGGCTCGACGTCGCCCAGCTCCTCACCTACCTGTCACTGCGCGTGGGCCCCGAGCGCTCGGTGCGCGCCGCGGCGGCCGTGATGGGGCCCGACGCGCTGGCCGCCGCCATGCCGCTGCTCCAGCGCATCGCGCTGACCAGAGAGACCCGCGCGGCGCTGGCGAAGGCCAAGAACGTACTGCCGGGCATCCGCGAGCACATCGTCGCGCTCAAGCCGCAGAGCAAGGTCGAGGAGATCCGCCTCGAACGGTTCCGCCCGCGCACCCTGATCACGATCATCGCCAGCACGCTGGCCGCGTACATCGTGCTCTCCCAGCTCAGCCAGGTGGACGTCTACCACGTCCTCACCACGGCCAACTGGGCCTGGTCGGGGCTGGCGCTGGTGGCCTCGTTCGCCAGCTTCGTGGCGGCCGCGCTGATGCTGCGCGGCTTCGTGCCCGAGCACCTGCCGCTCTGGCGCACGGTGCTCGTGCAGTTCGCCTCCTCCTTCGTCAAGCTGGTCGCGCCCGCCGCGGTGGGCGGTGTCGCGATCAACACCCGCTACCTGCAGAAACGCGGCATCACGCCGGCCAGCGCGGTGGCCAGCGTGGGGGCCTCGCAGCTCATCATGCTGGTCTTCCACATCTCGCTGCTGGCGCTGTTCGCCTACATCACCGGCTCCAACACGGCCACCTCGTTCACGCCGTCGCGCGGGCTCGTCCTGGTGCTGCTCGCGGTCGCGGTGCTGGTCGTGGCGGTGCTCGGCGTGCCGCCGCTGCGCCGCCTGGTGACCTCGCGGCTGCGCAAGCTCTTCTCGAACGTGCTGCCCAGGCTGCTCGACGTGCTGCAGTCGCCGCGCAAGATGATCGAGGCGTCCTTCGGCACACTCATGATCACCCTCATGTTCGTGCTGTGCCTGGACGCCTGCATCGCCGCGTTCGGTTACGAGATCAGCTTCACCGCCGTGGCGGTCGTCTTCCTCACGGCCAACGCCATCGGCTCGGCCGCGCCCACACCGGGCGGTCTGGGCGCGGTCGAGCTGGCGCTGGTGGGCGGCCTGGTGCTGGCCGGGGTGCCCAAGGAACTGGCCACCTCGGCCGTGCTGTTGTACCGGCTGCTCACCTTCTGGCTGCCGGTGCTGCCCGGCTGGGCCGCCTTCACCTACCTCCAGCGGTCCGAAGCCCTGTGATCTTGTCTATGGCCTGCAGCTCGTCCTCGGTGAAGGCCGGGCCGTCCACGCACGCCACGTTGTCCTCCAGTTGCCTGACGCTGCTGGCCCCGATCAGCACGCTCGTCACCCGCGGATCCCTGAGCGTCCACGACAGCGCCATCTGGGCCAGCGTCTGCCCCCGGGCCCCGGCGATCTCGTTGAGGTCGCGCGCCAGCTCCCGGTCGATCTTGTCCTCGCTCAGGAATCTGCTGGTGGCCGCCCGCGAGTCGGCCGGCACCCCGTCGAGGTAACGGTCGGTCAGCAGCCCCTGCGCCAGCGGCGAGAACACGATGCAGCCCATCCCCGCCTCCTCCAGCGCGTCCAGCAGCCCGCCCTCGATCCACCGGTTGATCATGGAGTAGGACGGCTGGTGGATGAGCAGCGGGGTGCCCAGCTCGCGCATGATGCGCGCGGCCTGGGTGGTCTGCTCGGCCGAGTAGTTGGAGATGCCCGCGTACAGCGCCTTGCCCGAGCGCACCGCCCGGTCCAGCGCGCCCATGGTCTCCTCCAGCGGCGTCTCCGGGTCGGGACGGTGGCTGTAGAAGATGTCCACGTAGTCCAGGCCCATGCGCTGGAGCGACTGGTCGAGGCTGGCCAGGACGTATTTCCGCGAGCCCCACTCGCCGTACGGGCCGGGCCACATGTCGTAGCCGGCCTTGGTGGAGATGATCAGCTCGTCCCGGTACGGCAGGAAGTCCTCGCGCAGGATCCGGCCGAAGTTCCGCTCCGCCGAGCCGTACGGCACGCCGTAGTTGTTGGCCAGGTCGAAGTGCGTCACCCCGAGGTCGAACGCCCGGCGCAGGATCGTCCGGGAGTTCTCGATCGGCCGGTTGTCGCCGAAGTTGTGCCACAGGCCCAGCGACACCGCGGGGAGCTTGAGCCCGCTGCGCCCGCTGCGGTTGTACGGCTGGCGCTCGTAGCGCCCCTCGTCGGCCTGATATGTCATGACGTGCCCCTCTCAATGATCCAGGAGAGCGCGAATGCCTCTTCCCGCCAGGCGTCGTAACGCCCGCTGCGCCCGCCGTGCCCCGCGCCCATCTCCGTCTTCAGCAGGAACGGCCCGCCGCTCGCGGTCGCCCGCAGCCTGGCGATCCACTTCGCCGGCTCGTGGTAGAGCACGCGCGTGTCGTTCAGGCTCGTGATCGCCAGGATCGGCGGGTACGGCCGGCCGTCCACGTTCTCGTACGGTGAGTAGCTCTTCATATACGCGTATACGTCGGGGTTGTGCAGCGGGTCGCCCCACTCGTCCCATTCGATCACGGTCAGCGGGAGCGACGGATCGAGGATGGTGTTCAGCGCGTCCACGAACGGCACCTCGGCCACGACACCCGCGAACTCCTCCGGCGCCAGGTTCGCCACCGCGCCCATCAGCAGACCGCCAGCCGAGCCGCCCCTGGCGATGACCCGCTCGCTCCAGCCGGTCGCCTTCAGGTGCCTGGCCGCGGCCACGAAATCGGTGAACGTGTTGCGCTTCCTGGTGAGCTTGCCGTCCTCGTACCAGCGCCGGCCCATCTCACCGCCGCCCCGCACGTGCGCGACGGCGAACACGAACCCCCGGTCGAGCAGCGACAACCTCGGGACGGAGAACCCGGGGTCGATCGAGGTCTCGTAGCTGCCGTACCCGTACAGGACGGTCGGCGCGGGCTTCGCCGCGTCCTTGCGCTTGACGATGGACACGGGGATCTTCGTGCCGTCCTCGGCGACGGCCCACTCGCGGAACTGCTCGTAGTCGTTCGCGTCGTAGCCGCCCAGCACCGGCCGCTGCTTGAGCAGGATCAGCTCGTGGGTGTCCAGCTCGTAGTCGTACACGCTGGGCGGGGTGACCATGCTCGTGTACGCCAGCCGCAGCCGCCGGGTCGTGAACTCCGGGTTCCCGGCCGGGCCGACGTCGTAGAGCGGCTCGGGGAAGTCGATCTCGTACGCGTTCCGCTCCGACGCCTCGACCCGCTCGCGCCAGGTGTCCCCGGCGGAGCTGTAGGGGAGCACGCGCAGGCCGGTCAGGCCGTCGCGGCGGAAGTGCACGACAGCGTGGTCGGAGAACGCGTCGATCTCCAGGAGCCTGGTGTCGTCCCTGTGCGCGATCAGCGGGGTCCAGGAGGCCGGGTCGTCGAGCGGGGCGGTGGCCAGCTCGAAGTTCTCGGCGTTCTCGTTGTGGAGCACGTAGAAGAAGTCGCCCGCGTGCTCGACGCCGTACTCGACGCCGGTCGTCCTGGGACGGACCACCCGGAACTCGCCCGTGGGGTCGTTGGCGTCGAGGATGCGCACCTCGCTGGTGATCTTGCTGCCGGCGCCCAGCACGAGGTAGCGCTCGCTGCGGGTCAGCCCGATGCCCACCCAGTAACGCTCGTCGCTCTCCTCGTAGACCAGCACGTCCTCCTGGGTGCCGAGGGTGTGCCGGTAGACCTGGTAGGGACGCCAGGCGTCGTCGACGCGGGTGTAGAAGAACGCCGAGCCGTCGGCCGACCAGGCGCCTCCGTAGAAGATGTCGGCGATCTCGTCGGGGAGCAGCTCGCCCGTCTCAAGGTTCTTGAACCTCAGCGTGAAACGCTCGTCGCCCTTGAAGTCGGTCGAGTAGGCCAGCATCGTCCCGTCAGGGGTGACGGAGCTGGTGCCGATCGAGAAGAACGGGCTGTCGCCGGCGAGCTCGTTGCCGTCGAGGATCACCTGCTCCCGTTCGAGCCGCACGCCCGGGGTGATCTCCGGGGGCGCGTCGCTGTCAGCGGGGACACGGCAGGAGACCGCGTACTGCTTGCCCTCCTCGGTGCGGGTGAAGTACCACCACGCGCCCTTCCGGCTGGCCACCGACAGGTCGGTTTCCTGGGTGCGGCCCTTGATCTCCTGGAACACCTGCTCCTGGAGCTCGGAGAGGTGAGCGGTCTCCTGTTTGAGAAAGTCGTTCTCCGCCTCCAGATAGGCGGTGGTGTCTGGATCTTCCTTGTTGCTCAGCCAGGCGTACTCGTCGATGACGGTGTCGCCGTGATGGGTGCGCTCCGTAGGGACCTTCTTCGCCACTGGCGGCGTGTTACTGCTCACGGGGGGAGTCTATGTTCGGTCGTGATCGTTCTGTTGCCGGAGAACGCGGCGAAGCGGCACGAGAGGTCGGGAGCGCTGCTAATCTTTAGGAGCCGACGCGGTGCGGCGCAACCCTCCTCCTTCACTCCGGTGACTTTGGTGTGTTGTGGCGTGGTCGTCGGCAATCCCTTCAGACTCGCGGGTCCGGAGATCGATTCGCAGATCGGTCAACGTGCTGGTAAGTTAGAGGGGTTGTCCCCGAAAGGGGGCGCGGCTTAATTCCTGCAGGTCGAGCGGGTCCTGTCAATTTGACAGGGACTTGAACGGCTGAAAGAATTAAGACACAACGAACGAAGCACAACAAAACGAAATGAGCGCCTCCGAGCGGGGACCGCGTGAGTGGTTCTGGTGAGGGTGTACGCGTCCGTT
>NZ_JBGNUW010000032.1:0-118883 GCF_041950495.1 Nonomuraea sp. MTCD27
CCTGGCGAGGCATCGCCACCCGCTACGACAAGACCCCTGAGAGCTACATCGCCGGCCTCCACCTTCGTGGCGCGATGATTTGGATCAAAGACCTCACACGACCCACCCCTTGATCACAACCCAATACACGCCCTAGGCCCCCGGCGTCACCGCCGTCTCCAACC
Organism: Nonomuraea sp. MTCD27; assembly: GCF_041950495.1. NCBI lineage: Bacteria > Bacillati > Actinomycetota > Actinomycetes > Streptosporangiales > Streptosporangiaceae > Nonomuraea > Nonomuraea sp. MTCD27. Next base: position 165 of record NZ_JBGNUW010000032.1, read on the forward strand.
CGTACAACGTGCTGGACGGCGACCAGCACCAGGCAGGCGACGACGGCACCGGGACCGTCTCCGAGAACCCGCGGTCGACCCGGGCAACCCGCTCCAGCTCCTCGCCGGCAGCAAGGCGATCGGCCTGGGCAAGGTCAAGTACGGCGAGATCGACATGAACGGCGTCACGATCGGCTCGGACGGCGGCATCGAGGCCGGCGCCTACGAGTACGCCTCCACTCCCTGATTCGAACTCGTGATCCAGAAAATGGCCTCCAGGGATGGCCTATTGCGGTCTTCCCTGAATAAGATCTTGATCGTTCGTCTGCCGACGGGGGCCCACGAGGCATCCCACGATCGAACGGGGAGATCCGACCATGAAGCGCACACTGATCGCGTTAGGCGTCGGCTTCGGGCTGGTGGGCGCCACCGCCATCGCCACGCCGGCCCAGGCCGCGGTCGTTGCCACGGTCACGCTGGCCGGCACGCCCGGCGCGCCGCAGATCGCGACGTTCTGGCTCGCCAACGGAGGCGCCAACCTCAAGAACGCCACACCCTACTCCGTGCGGACCTCGGTCTCCGTGACCGACGCGACCACCGCACCCGTGCCGGACACCAAGCCCGGCAGCGTCCCACCGCTGAGCCCGGACACGGGGGAGGCGCCCACGACCTCGGGCAAGGTGTTCTTCGTCGGCGCCGACGGGCAGCCGCACTGGTGCACGGGCACCGCCGTCCAGGGCCAGTACCGCAACCTCGTCGCCACGGCCGGGCACTGCGTGCTCGACATCGACGGCGCCTCCGCCACGCAGAGCCAGGTGGTGTTCGTGCCCGGCTACTCCGATGGCACGGCGCCCAAGGGCCTGTACGTCGGCAAGCAGGCCTTCGTCCACGAGGAGTTCTCCCTCTACGACGACTTGGAGCGCGACTACGCCTTCATGAACGTGTACAGCGGCGTCGTCGCCGACTCGGCCGGCGTGCTGAGCAACGTCGGGCGGCTGGCGGACAACACCGGCGCGCAGGGGTTCGCCTGGGGCCAGCCGCTGCCGCCCTCGCTCGACGTGTTCGGCTACCCGGCGGGCCCGCACCCCGACGGGACGCTGCCCTACACGGGCCAGACCCTCGAGCGGTCCACCGGAGCGGCGTCCGGGCTGGCGGCCCCCGAGCTGTCCGCCGAATGGCTCCTCGGCGCCGAGTCCCCGTTCACCGGCGCGGGCTCCCTCGGCTCCGCGTGGCTGCTGCGTTACGACGCGGACAGGGGGCTCGGCCACCTCAACGGCATCACGATGAGCGTCTCCGACACCGATGCCGACAACCGCTACGACACCGGCGTCTCGCCGTACTTCGACTCCCAGACGGCCACGGTCTACAAGGCCGCCGCGGTGGCTTGGACCGGCCGCATCGTCTAGAGGCCGTGTTTCAAGGTGTGGGTGTGCCGGTGATCGTGAAAGGAAGAGGTCGCCGGTAGTCGGTTCAACGACCAAGAAGAACGAACCACCGGAGACCTCGTCACCGGCGTGGCGGTGACGAGGCGGCACGACCTCACCCACCGCGCGGTGGGCGGCGCTGGAGCCGCCCACCGCCGGTCGGAGAGACGTCCACCGGAGCGCAGGCCGACAGCCCGCTTCAGGTTCAGGCAGGTTTGACCATTGGTGAACACCGTCCCTGCGCGGCGCATCGCCGTACACAACGGGCCGCCGCGACCTCAGCCCACCGCGTTGCCCGGTGCCTGGGCCTTTCGGGGTCGTGGACCTACCGTGAGGGTGGCTCCGGCGCAGGGACCCTGGCTCGTACTTCGCTTGATCGCGTTGAGGTCCGGCATGACGTCGGCGGTCCACGGTGTCAACCACCGACCACCTCAGGCGAATTCGTGACTGGGATCAGCACAGCGAGACGCTCGGCTGGATATGCGTGGTTCGACCGCCTCGAGACATCATGCCTGGGCCGGCAACCTCGGATGGCGGCTACGAACGCCGCCCGACCGGCGTTTCGGGAAGCTGCCCGACCACCTTGCCCTCGGAGTCCAGCACCTTGATCACCGGGTTGTCGTCGCCGTCGATCTCCAGCACAATCCTCGGGCGTCCTCGCGAGTCGCTGAGCACCAGGAAGGCGCCTTCTGGCGTGCTGTAGCCGAGCTGGACGCGAGGCGGCATGGCGGGCACCTGGTCGATCGGGAGCGCCGGATCAGGCATGTGCTTCATCTCCAGCAGCGCCGCGCCGTGGACGCCCTCCCAGCGGGCGGCCATCGTGATCGCCTGGGCGTTGGTGTAGTCGAGCGAGATGCTGGCCCCGACAGAGGAGGCAACGATTCCTCCCTTCTCGTTGCCGTCGCCATCATTGAAGATCAGATAGGTGCCTTCGGGCCCTTGGCGTTGGTCGGCCGGGTACGTCTTGCCCCCAATGATCACGGGAGGTTTGCTCGAGCTCGCCAGAAAACGCTGTCGGCCTCGGCGGTCCACCACCCGGAACGATTCCCGGGCCTGCTCCCCGGAGGACTCCGCTCGGGCGGGTGCACTTCCCCCCATCACGGTCACACCGCTTGCCAACAACGCGGCCGCCGTTCCGATCGCAGCCCGCCGATCACACTGCTCCATCTCCCGTTCCCTTCTCTTCGGAGGGCAACCAGTTGATCATCTGAGCGCTGCCGTGTCCCTGCGGCAAGCATGAAGATCGCGGGTGGGGGTAGCCTCCCTCCGCTGATAGAGCCATCCACACGTCGGCACGATCCGGTACGAGTCCGCCGACCAGGGTTATTCGGAGAAGGTGCCGGACGAACTCGTCGAGACGAGGGAGCGGATCGATTCCGTCTGCCCGACACTCGCCGGCCTTGGCTTCCGCTTGGCCGAACGCCTCACGGGGATCCCACTGACACAGCAGCTGCTGGAGCAGTCCACCTACCTGAGCGGGGTCGTTCCCGGGCCGAGGTGACCAGGACCAACCGTCCGAGGTGGCCACTCCGCTGTAAACTCCTGCGGGCTCCACGGAAGCACCATTCGCCGCCGTACGGAATCTCGCCCGTTCCCGTTGGCGCTCGCTGTTCGGTTAAGGCTGTCGTTCGACGCCACCGATTCGCTCTACCGCGGCCGTCGCCTGTTCCAGGTGGTCGTAAGTGTTCACGGCCGGCCAGGAGCCGGTGATCTCCAGGATGCGAGCTGTCCGTGGCTGCAGTCCGGCCAGGTGCATGGCGGCGCCGTGGGCTTGGGCAAGGGTCGCGGCGGCGAGCAGCACGGCCAGTCCTGAGCTGTCCAGGAACGACAGCCGGCCGGCGTCGATGATCAGATGTTCGTCCAGGCTGCGGCGTACCTGGTCGATGTAGGTCTCCAGCTCGCCCGAGGTGATGGCGTCCACCTCCCCGGTGATCGTGATCACGCTCGCGCCATCCACGTATCGGTGCGTGAGGATCATGGTAGCCTCCGCAGGCGCGGCGCCGGGGCGGTAGAACTGAGCAGGGTCGTGATCGCCGCCTCTGCGCTGGGATGGATGTTGAGGGCATCCCACACTTCGGTGATCTGCAGTACGCGGGCGGGCAGATCCTGTACAGCGGCCAGGTGTAAGGCGCTGCCCTGCTTGCGCACGTCAGCGTGGACGCGGAGCAGGACGTGCAGGCCGATGCTGTCCATGAAGGTGAGCCCGCCGAGATCGAGCACCACGGGCTGGCCCGGCCGCCGCATCCGGCCGATGTAGGACTCCAGGTCATCGGCGTTGGTCGCATCGAGTTCGCCGGCCACGCTGATCACCACAAAGGCCGTGAGTGAGCGGCAGTCAAGGCTCAAGGATGTCATGGTGGGCCTCGGCGGGTTCAGGCTGCGGGAAGCTGAGCGATGATGATCACGACCGTGTTGGAGGTAGGCCCGGTTGGTACGGCGGCGTCATCGCCGTCACCGCACAGGCTATGAGTGAACACCGGTGCAGGAAAGCCAGTTCGTCACATGATCTTGGGGTGGCGAGGTGTATCCGTGCCGCATTCCGGGTTCTGCCGGGGCATGTGACTCCGGTTCATACGACGTGGCGGTCACTCGACCGCGGCCCAGCCTGCCTATCCGACGGCCCGGGCGAATGACTACGACAGCTTCGCCGAGGCGTACTCGGCGGAGACCGAGAACAGCCTCATCAACGCGTACATCGCGCGGCCCGCGATCATGGCCCTCGCCGGGGACGTGGCCGGCCGCCGGATCCTGGACGCCGGCTGTGGCTCGGGCCCCCTGTCGGCCGCGCTACGCGAGCGCGGTGCCGTCGTCACCGGCGTCGACGCCGGCGCCGGAATGCTGGCGGTGGCCAGGCGGCGGCTCGGTGACGACGCGGACCTGCACGTGGCCGACCTGCGTGATCCGCTGCCGTTCGACGACGGCGCGTTCGACGACGTGGTCGCCTCGCTGGTGCTGAACTACCTGGAGGACGGGCAGCCGTTCCCGATGACCTTCTGGCGCCGGCCGTTGCAGGCGATGACCGATGCCTTCGCCGCCGCGGGCTTCCGCCTCGCCGTCATCAGCGAGCCGAAGGCCGACCCGGCCGCCCGTGAGGTGTTCCCCGACGACTTCCCGAACTTCGCGGACAAGCTCGCCTTCCTGTGCTTCGTCGTCGAGGTACCGCCGCCGGATGCTGGCGCGGACGCCTAGCTGACCAGCGACCTGGTTCCTTTCCCGCGCCGGCGCGGGTACAGCACGAGATCGGCAGGCTCGCCAGGTCCACCCTCTCGGAGGTCAGGCAGGCGTGGCGGCTCGATCCCCTGCCGCCGCTCGTCCCACCCCGCTGGCCAGGCCGCCGGCCGGTTTCGGTGGAGGTGTCTCAACCCTGGCGGAGATTCCGGCGGGCGCGCTCCAGGTCGTCTCTGGCGGTCTTGGTGAGCGTCTGCTCGGGGCCCATGACGGCCTCGAATCGGTTCACGACCCATGCGTATTCGGCCAGCGCGTCGGTGGTCCGTCCGACCGCCTCGTAAGCCGCGGCCAGGCCATGCCGGGTGATCAGCGTGTCGGGATGGTCGGCGCCCAGCAGCCGCGCCTGCTGTCCGGCGACGTGCTCGTACAGCTGGACGGCCTCATCAGCCCGGTCCGCCGCCTTGTACGCACGCGCCAGCTGCCCTCTGACGACCCAGGTGTCGGGATGGTCGGCATCGAAGATCCGCTCATGATCGGCTATCAGGTCCTGGAACAACCTGATGCCCCGCTCGGGCCGGCCTCCCTCGACGTTGGTGTAGGCCTGGAAATAGCGCGCCGCGAGCAGGGTGGGATGGTCGGGTTCAAGCGCCCGCTCCTGGTCGGCCACCACCCGATCCAACAGCGGCACCGCCTCCGCCGCCCTGCCCGCCATCGTGTACGAGAAGGCCACCGAAGCCCGCGACCACAACGTATCCGGATGATCATCACCAAGGATCCGGGAACGCTCGTCCGCGACCCGCTGGTAAAGCGCGGCGGCGTCCGTGGCCTGGCCCGCGTACTCGAAGGCATGCGCCAGCGTGTGCCGCGCCGTGAGGGTGTCCGGGTGCTCGGCTCCCAGGAGCTGCTCACGCCCCCGGACGACGGCTTCGGCGATCGGGACGGCTCGGCCGCCGTCGTTGAGATAGACCAGGTGGGACGCGACGCCATGGCGGACCCGGAGCACGAGCTCGGCTGCCGTGCGCAGCCGCGCGGATTCCTCCTCCGGAACCTGCTCCACGGCCTCCCACAAGGCTGTCGCGTGCTCGGCCGCCGCCATGATCGTGGGGAACTTCCGCCAGGTGTCCTGGTCGGAGATGTCCTCGACGGCCGCGCACAGCCGCTGCGCGGCCGTCTCGATCATCTCGGACAGGGTGCGGTCACGAGCTGCCTGATCGCGTACGGCACGCCGGACGAGGCGGTGGACGAACGCGGTCGTGTCGCTCCGGCTGAACGTGACCAGCGATCGGGCACCCAACTCGGCCAGAGCCGTCTCCGCCTGCGGGCCGAGCAGGTCGGGATCGACCCCGGACGTCGACAGCACGGACAGCTCGCCGAGCAGGTGCGCGGCGGCCGGGCTGGTCTGCCCGACCGACAGCATGATCGCCTGCGCGACGCCGGTCGGGTACGGCTCGCCGCGAGGCCGCGCGAGAAGCACCTCGATGGGGGTGGCGTGCAGCCGTTGCAGGTAGGACTCGCAGGACAGGCGTGGCGGGCCGACCAGAGCGGCGGCGGCGATGCCCAGGGCGAGCGGCAGGCGGTCCAGCTCCTCGGCAAGCGACCGGAAGCCGCCATCGTCTCCGCTCACTCGCATGCGAAGGTAGCCCACCGCTTCTGCCTCGGTGAACTGCTCCACCGGAACCAGCGTGGCGAGCCGCTCGAATGAATGATCATTAGTGGTGATCAGCACGCGCGTCCGGCCGTGCGAGGGGAGCAGCGGCGCGAGCAGATCGGGGTCCGTCGCGTTGTCCATCATGACGAGGTACGGCGCACGCCGCTCCTGGAGCCAGCCTCTGACCTTGCGCGCGACGGTCGCCGAGTCGTCGACGTCGCTGCGTAATCCGAGTTCGGCAGCCATCTGATCCACGGAACCGTGAAGTTGCTCGACGGTCTCGGCGTGCAGCCAGGCCACCGGGATGCCCTGCTCGATACAGCGCCGGGCGTACGCCGCCGCCAGCTGGGTCTTCCCCACCCCGCGTCCACCGACCAGGGCGCCCACCGCCGCCGTGTGAGAGGCGGAGAACAGCTTGTCGATGCGCTCGCTCAGATCCGGACGCGGCTGAAAGGCCTTCGGCTCGCGGGGAACGTCACCGATCACCGCAGGCACCGGGCGCGGGTCACTCTTCGGGGCAGGCGGCGGGCCGGCGCTCGGCACCGGCTGCCCGGCCCAAATGGCAAGCGGCGTTCCGGGAAGCAGGACGACCAGGCCCACGACGATGCCTGTGGTGTCCAGCCCGAGCCCGTGCGCCACACAGATCCACCAGGCCACAACCCCAGCCGTCGACGGCAGCAGCGCCGCGATCACGACCTTGAGCCAGCGCGGCAGCACTTCATCCCTCTCTGCGCAGAAAAGGTGTCTGTGATGAATCGGAAGGCCGTACCCGATGAGTGTCACACGCCGCCGGCCGATGACGGGAGAGGGGCGGGCCGGCTCGTCGCCACGATCAGTCCTGGGTGAGGGCGGCGGCCGCGGCGCGCGGATCCCGGCACGCCACGGGTGTGAAGCGCGTCGGTCATGGCCGCGGCCGGCGCGGGGCGCTTGAACGCGGGGCGCTTGAAGACGGAGCGCTCCTGCGGCTCGCTGTTTGCGGCTGAAGGCTCCGCTCGAACGGCTCACCCCTCGCGAACGCGACGTCCTCGCGCTCATGGCCGAGGGGCGCTCCAACACCGCGATCAGCCGCGCGCTGCTCGTTTCCGACGCCGCCGTGGCCAAGCACGTCAACAGCATCCTCGCCAAGCACGAGCTGCCGCCGGCGCCCGACGACCACCGTCGCGTCCTGGCTGTGCTCGCCTACCTACGAGCCTGACGGGGTGAACGGGTAGGGCGTTCCGGCCACCGCGACTTCCGGGCCCGGGCACCGCCGATCCCTCGAACGGCCAGGTCGCAGGCAGGCTCTGCGCCACCTTGCGAGCGACCCGGCCCGTTCGAGGAGGGCTGCCGGGGCCGGCGGCTAGTGGTGCGGCACGTAGCCGAACATGAACACGTTCGGCGAGCCGCTCCCGGTCGTGTTGGCCCTGGCCCGCGCCGACGTCCGGATCCCCAGGGCGTCCAGCGCCTCGTTGGCGGCGACGCTGGTGCCCGCCGCGCCGTAGTAGACGGACATCTTGCCGATCAGCCCCTCCGCCGGGTCGTACGTCATCGGCACGTTGAGATCGAACAGGCTGCCCTGGTCGTACGGCCCGCCTTCGTTGATCTCGCCCTCGTTGACCAGCTTCGTCCGCCCGGCGGCAGGATCGGGCGAGGCGAAGCCGTCGTCGCTGACGTACTCCGTGCCCGGCGCAGCCGTGTCGGTGGTGAGGAACTCCTGGCGCGCCGTCGGCTCGACGTTCCAGTTCATCACCCGGCGGTAGGTGACGTGCGGCTGGTCGGCGGCCTCGCCCGCGGTCCGTACGGTCACCTTGACCTGGTACAGCTCGGGCCGCGCCGACGGCACGAACTCGTGCTCCACGATCAGGTCGCCCGTCGGATGCCCGACCTTGAGCACGGACTTGGCCGTGGAATCCGTCGCGTCGAAGCTGACCACCTCGATGTTCCCGGTGCCGCTGCCCGGCAGCCCGGAGATGCCCCGCCCGGCGTGGGCCCAGGTGGAATAGGCACCCGCGCCGACCGGCCAGGTGACCTGCGTGCCCCAGCCCTCGCACGGGCACTGGTGCGCCGGGTCGGGGTGGGCCAGCGCCTCGGCCCCCGTGGGCACGTAGCGCAGCCCGAGCGAGGTCACGCCCTCCCCGGTGGAGGGGCCGCAACCCTCCTCGATCAGCGTGCCGTACTTGCTGACGCCCAGCTGTACGGTGCCGTTGGTGATGCCGGCGCTGTCCAGCTTGCTCGCGCCGACCTCCCAGTGCACCTTCGCGGGCGGCTCACGGTGGTCGACCTGCGCCGGGTTGTGGTGCGTGAACGCGAGGGTGATCTGCCGTACGTGTCCGCCGCACGGGCCCATCCGCACGCTCTGGTCGAAGTCGGGCAGCGGGGTGACGCTGTCGTCCTCGTACGCGCGGGTGGGGAAGTCCTTCCAGTGCATCGTGGAGATCGTGACGAAGCCGACCTGCTGCTCCACCTTCGCCTTGAGCGCGACGATCCAGGATCGCCACGTCTTGTCGGAGGTGGCCTTGGGCGCGGTGATGTCCAGGTAGGCACTGCCGCCGGGGTGGAGCGTGACGTCACCGCTCACGGTCCCGCTCTCCTGGAGGTTCACCACCTGGCGCGCCGGGCGGGGGATCGCGGGGAAGGGGTCGCCCTTGGTGGTCCGCGGGTCGGCGTCCAGGAGGTCGCACCACTTGGGGATGTCGGGGTCGGTCATGTGCCAGACGCCGCCCCACGGATCGCCCGGGTGCCCGCCTTTCGCCTCGCCGCAGAGCTGGTAGCTCGCCTGGGCGAACGCGATGGTCTCGTGGACGATGTGGCTGCCGAGCTGCTGCACCGTGTTGGCGAGCTGGATGCCGGGATCGCCGTCGTCGGAGGCGGCGATGTTCTCCCACGACTTACGGATCACATCGGTGTCGAAGCGCTCCTCCAGGAACTCCGCGAAGATGAACCCGCCGTACTGCCGCCCCCGCGCGAAGCCGTCCCAGTGGGTGAGCCGCAGGTCGGGACGGCCGAGGAACTCGACGATGTTCTTGGCGTAGTCGTAGCGCTCGGTGTCGGGGAACCCCGGAGCGGGCTCGTCGCGCACCGACTGATGCGTCGCCCACTCCGCTGTCGCCTCCATCCACGACTGGAGCGGGACGAAGTTGCCCACCTTGTTGATCACATCGGTCTTCATGTAGGCGTATTGATGCACATGGAAGACCTCGTGCCGCGGCGTGGACCACTCGTCGGCCTTGTTGCCCATCCAGATCGTGTTGCGGGCACCGAGCAACGACGTCGGCGGCGTGAACGCGTCGGTCTCCGTGCCCCGGCTCGACCCGTACAGCACGACGATCGGGTCGTCGTTGGGCCGCTTGTAGCCCAGGTTGGCGTAGTCGTAGAGCGCCACCTCCAGCTGGCCCGCGGCCCGCTGGATGTAGTTGGGGATGCCGTCTCCCTCGATCCCGTAGGTCCAATACGGCACCGGCCCGTCGTCGGTGTCCACCGGCCGGTCGCCGTCGACGTTGTACCAGATCTCGAAGTGCGGGGTGCTGTGCTTGCACTTCCACCGCCCCACCCAGGCGAGGTTCAGATCCTTGTCGCACTGCGGGAACCCGGGCACGAGCGCCGTCGTGGACGGCTCCGGCTCGGCCGGCGGGCTGTCGAAGGCCCCCTTCGCGATGCGGTTGACGATGCCGTTGCGCACCCCGTGCGGGAGCTTCTGCAGCACGTCGTTGACCACCAGCGCCAGGTACGCGTGCTCCTGCTCCGTGAGCGACTCGTCCCGGTACCTCTTCGGCGGGTTGTTCCCCTGGAAGCCGAGCTTGGCGTATCCGTGGTTGACGAACGCCTGCTCGTTCAGGCTTCCGGAACGTACATCCTCCAGCAGCGCCCGCAGACCGGGCGCGAGCTTGGTGTAATCATCGCGCGGCTGCTGATCGGCGGCGACCTCGGCGAGCGCCGGTGCCGACCGCTGATCCGCCTGCGCGGGGGCGGCTACCGCCCCCAAGGCGACGATCATGAAGGTGATCGTCGCCACCCGTAACACGCCTGCCAGCCCCATGTGATGCCTCCCCGTGGATGATTTCCCGGCCGACGGTGACAGACTTCGCGTGCTCGCACAAGAGCGGTGCGCCGGACCGTCAAGTCAAGAGCAACGCCTGCGTGCACGGGAAGACCGGGCTGGAGGGCGCCGGACAGACGGTGGTCCAGGAGGGCGCCCCCGGCGGCCGTGCCGGGACTCAGCCGGCGCGGGACGGGTCGGCCGGGTAGACCCCGAGGATCTTCACGTCCGTGGTGAAGAACGCCAGCTCCTCCAGCGCGTTCTTCAGGCCGGGGTCCTCGGGGTGCCCGTCGACCTCGGCGAGGAACTGGGTGGCCGCGAAATGGCCGCCGACCATGTAGCTCTCCAGCTTGGTCATGTTGATGCCGTTGGTCGCGAACCCGCCCAGCGCCTTGTAGAGCGCGGCCGGCAGGTTGCGGACGTTGAAGACGAACGAGGTGACCACCGGGCCCGCGCCGCGCGGTGCCTGGATGAAGTGCGGGCTGAGCACCACGAACCGGGTGGTGTTGTGCTCCTCGTCCTCGACGTCGCGGGCGAGGATGCGCAGGCCGTAGATCTCCGCAGCGAGCGGCGGCGCGATCGCCGCCTGGGTCGGGTCGTCCGCCTCGGCCACCTCGCGCGCGGCGCCGGCGGTGTCACCGGCGATCACCGGCACCAGGCCGTGCTCGCGGATGATCCGGCGGCACTGGCCGAGGGCATGCACGTGGCTGTGCACGGCCCTGATCGTGTCCAGGGTGGCGCCCGGCGGCGCCATCAGGTTGAACTGGATGCGCAGGAAGTGCTCGCCGATGATGTACAGGTCCGAGGTCGGCAGGAAGTGGTGGATGTCGGCGACCCGGCCGGCGATCGAGTTGTCGATCGGGATCATCGCCAGCTCGGCCTCCCCGTTCTCCACCACCGCGAACACGTCCTCGAAGGACGCGCACGGCACCGTGTGCCAGTCGGGGTAGTGGCGCTTGCACACCATGTGGGAGTTCGAGCCGGGCTCGCCCTGGTAGGCGATACGTCGTGCGGTCACCGCAGCAGTTTCCCACGCGGCCGGAACCCGGTTGCCCGGCGACGGCCCGGTCCGCTGCCCGCCGCCCAAGACAGCCGCGGCGTGCCGCGGATGAAAGTTTCAGCGGCCGCTGCAACTCGGGCAGCCGCCAGGCGGGCAGCCTGACCAGCCCGGATGGCGGGCCGGCGGGGTATGCCGCCATCCGGGACTTCTCATCCCCGCCACCTTGTGCTTCACTCCAAACGCACCCGGGAAAGCGCTTACCAATTGAAGGCGGGCGCCTTCTCCGACGGTGTCCGGCAGGTCAGCGCGCCAAGCGCTCACACCCCCTCAGCCGAACTGGAGTTTCACCGTGCGCAGAAACCGAAAATCGGCGGCCGTGCCGGCCACGTGGCCGGGTGGCGGCCGCTCGTCGCGTCCGTCGCCGGGAGGCCATCGATGCGCCTGACGCCCTTCCTCGCATGCGCCGGCCTGGTGGCCGGCGTGCTCGTCGCGCTGTCCGGGAACCCGGCGCACGCCGCGCCCATCCGGTACGAGGCCGAGACCTCTCCGGCGGTCTGCGTCGGCACGATCGACTCCAACTGGGCCGGCTACTCCGGCACCGGTTTCTGCAACGCCGACAACGCCACCGGCGCCTACGCCCAGTTCACCGTGAGCTCCGCCACCGCCGGCACCGCGACGCTGGGCATCCGCTTCGCCAACGGCACCACCACCGCCAGGACCGCCGGCCTGATCGTCAACGGTGCCACAGTGGCGACCCCGTCGTTCGAGGGCACCGGCGCATGGTCGGCCTGGGTCACCAGGACCATGACCGTCTCGCTGAACGCCGGCGCCAACACCATCCGGCTGAACCCGGCCACCGCCGCCGGCCTGCCCAACCTCGACCACCTCGACGTCGAGACCGGTGACCAGCCACCGCCGGCGAACACGTTGTACGTCGCGACCAACGGCGACGACGGCAACCCGGGCACGCAGGCGTCGCCGCTGCGGACGATCCAGCGGGCCGTGGATCTGGCGCAGCCGGGACACACGATCGTCATCCGCGGCGGGACGTACGCGCCGAGCACGAACATCCAGCTGGTCAAGAGCGGCACGGCGAGCCGGCCGATCACGATGACCGCGTACCAGGGCGAGCGGGTGATCATCGACGGCGAGAACATGCCGTACACGCCCGGCGCGGTCGGCTCCACCATCCCGCGCCCCGAGCGCGGCGCCATCCACATCGAGGGCGAGCACTGGCGGCTGGTCGGGCTGGAGATCGTCAACGGCCCGTACGGGATCTTCGGCCTGGACACCAGCGACAACGTCTTCGACCTCCTGACCGTCAGGGACAACTACGAATCCGGCCTGCACCTGCAGGGCGCGTCCAGCAACAACCAGATCGTCAACCTGGACGCCTACGGCAACCGCGACCCGCGCAAGAACGGCGAGAGCGCCGACGGGGTCGCCATCAAGGAGGGCTCGGGCAGCGGCAACGTGATCCGTGGCGCCCGGCTGTGGCACAACTCCGACGACGGCCTGGACTTCTGGATGTTCCTGTCCCCGGTCACCGTGGAGTCGTCGGTGGCCTGGGGCAACGGCGTCAACCGGTGGAACCTGCCCGGCTACACCGGCGACGGCAACGGCTTCAAGCTCGGCGGCGGCGACCCCGACCCGCCGGCCGGCCACGTCATCCGCAACTCCGTCGCCTTCGACAACGCGGTCGGCGGCTTCATCGACAACGGCAACCCCGGCCGGCTGACCGCTGACCGCAACACCGCCTGGCGCAACGGCGGCACCGGGTTCGACTTCGCCGACTCCGGCTCCACCCTCACGAAGAACCTGTCGGTGGCGAACCAGACCCAGGTCTCGCTCGGCTCGTCGTCGTCCGGCTCGGGCAACTCGTGGGACCTCGGCGGCTCATGGACGTTCACGAGCACCGACGCGAGCGTGATCAAGGGACCTCGGGCGGCCGACGGCTCGATCCCGTCCTCCGCCTTCCTGCGTCCGTCCAACGGCGCCGACGTCGGCGCGCGGATCTGACGTCGGCGCGTGCCGCAGCACGGCTTCGCTCCCCGGCCGCTCCGGAGAGAGCACCGACCCGACAGAGAAGAACGCATCCAGCAATCGACGACGACGAAGGTGAGACGAGCATGAGACGAGCAGTCGCCTTGCGACTTCAGGCGGGGCTGGCCGCGGCGGCCGTCGCGGCCGCGGTCGGCATGGCCCTACCGGCATTCCAGGCGTCGGCGGCGGCCGGCAGCGCCACGGGCTACGCGACCGCCAACGGCGGGACCACCGGCGGCGCGGGCGGGCAGACGGTACGGGCCACGACGGGCACCGCGATCCATGCGGCCCTGTGCGGCCGGGCCAGCAGCAGCACCCCGATCACCATCGAGGTCGAGGGGACCATCAATCACGGCAACACCAGCAAGGTGTCGGGGGGGAGCTGCAACACCGCCGCCGGCGTGATCGAGCTCAAGCAGATCAGCAACGTCACCATCATCGGGGTCGGCGGCGGGGCCGTCTTCGACCAGGTGGGCATCCACATCCGCGAGGCCGCCAACATCATCATCCAGAACGTGACCGTCCGGAACGTCAAGAAGTCGGGCTCGCCCACGTCCAACGGCGGTGACGCCATCTCCATGGAGAGCGACGTGCGCAACGTCTGGGTCGATCACGTCACCCTGGAGGCCTCGGGCGGGGAGTCGGAGGGGTTCGACGGCCTGTTCGACATGAAGGACAACACCCAGTACGTGACCCTGTCGTACAGCATCCTGCGCAACTCCGGCCGCGGCGGGCTCATCGGGTCCAGCGAGAGCGACCGCTCGAACGGCTTCATCACCTTCCACCACAACCTGTACGAGAACATCGACTCCCGTACGCCCCTGCTGCGCGGCGGCATAGCTCACATCTACAACAACTCCTACGTGAGTCTGCATGAGTCCGGCATCAACTCCCGGGCCGGGGCTCGCGCCAAGGTGGAGAACAACCACTTCAAGGACTCCAAGGACGTCCTGGGCACCTTCTACACCAGCGAGGCCGGCTACTGGCAGGTCGCCGGCAACATCTTCGACAACGTGACCTGGTCCAGCCCCGGCAGCGAGAACAACCCCGCCGGCCCCGACCCGCAGTCCAACACCTCCGTCAGCGTCCCGTACTCCTACAGCCTCGACGGGGCCGGTTGCGTGCCGGGCATCGTCCGGCAGACGGCGGGCGCCAACAAGGGGCTGCAGGTGTCGAACGGCAACTGCTCGCCGCAGACGCCGACGGCGACGCCGACACCTACCGGCCCCACGCCGACGGTCACCCCCACGCCGACGATCAGCCCCACGCCCGGCGGGAACAACCTCAGCATCGGGGCCGGCTCCGACGGCTCCAGCAAGGCCGACGGGACGAGCTACGGCAACGTGCGGGACGGCAACCTGAGCACCTACTGGTCACCGGCCGGCTCGACCGGCGACATCTCCATCAAGTGGGGCTCGGCCCAGACGGTGTCCAGGATCGTCATCCGTGAGGCGTCGGGCGCCGCGGGCGCCATCGGGTCCTGGCAGGTCCTCAACGGCACCAACGGTGCCGTGCTGAAGTCCGGCAGCGGTGCGGGCAGCATCACCTTCGCCCCGACCTCGCTGAGCAAGATCACCTTCAGGATCACCGGCTCGACCGGGACGCCGCGGGTCGCCGAGTTCGAGACCTACGCCGGGTAGATAGTCAGGTTCGGTGCTCGGCCGGCCGGTGCCACCCGGCCGGCCGTTCACCGAGCCGCCTGGCGAATGACTCGTTTCTGTGGTGAGACTGGGCGTATGGCGTCCGAGGTGAGCTTGATCCCTGCCCCGCGTCGGCTCGAACGGGCCGGAGGCTCCGGGGCGTTCGGCGGGGACGCGCGTACCGGTGTCGATCCGTCGCTGGGGCCGGAGGCGTACCGGCTGACCGTGTCGGCCGGCGGCGTCGAGATCGTGGGCGGCGACGAGGCCGGTGTCTTCTGGGGGCGCCAGACCCTGCGGCAGATGCTGGGCCCGGACGCCTTCCGCCGGGCCCCCATCACGCGAGGGCCGGTCACGGTGCCGTACGTGACCATCGAGGACATGCCGCGCTTCGCCTGGCGGGGCTTCATGCTCGACGTCGCGCGGCACTTCCTGCCCAAGGACGACGTGCTGCGCTATGTCGACCTGCTGGCCGCCCACAAGCTGAACGTCCTGCACCTGCATCTCACCGACGACCAAGGCTGGCGGGTGGAGATCCGACGGTACCCCCGGCTGACCGAGGTCGGCGCCTGGCGGCGGCGGACTCGCATGGGCTGGGGCGAGCCGCCGCTCTGGGACGAGCGGCCGCACGGCGGCTTCTACACTCAGGACGATCTGCGGGAGATCGTCGCGTACGCGGCGGAGCGGCATGTCACGGTCCTCCCCGAGATCGAGCTTCCGGGCCATTCGCAGGCCGCCATCGCCGCCTACCCCGAACTGGGCAACGCCGACGTCGTCGACACCGCCGCGCTGGAGGTGTGGACCGACTGGGGATTCAACCGCAATGTGCTGGCTCCTACCGACGGCGTGCTGCGTTTCTACGAGGGCGTCCTGGAGGAGGTGCTGGAGATCTTTCCCAGCCGGTACGTCCACATCGGCGGTGACGAGTGCTTCAAGGATCAGTGGCGCAAGTCGCCCACGGCCCAGGCGCGCATCGGTGAACTGGGGCTCCGGGGCGAGGACGAGCTCCAGGCCTGGATGATCCGTCACTTCGACCGCTGGCTCGCCGCGCGGGGGCGGTGCCTCATCGGCTGGGACGAGATCCTGGACGGCGGCCTGGCAGCGGACGCAGCCGTCATGTGCTGGCGGTGGTACGGGGGCGGGATCGCCGCCGCGGAGGCCGGGCACAGCGTGGTGATGTGCCCGCAACAGGAGGTCTACCTCGACCATGTGCAGGCCCACGGCGACGAGGAGCCCGTACCGTTCGGATGGGTGCACACGCTGGAGGACGTCTACCGCTTCGAACCCGTACCGCCCCGGCTGGCCGGCACCCCGCACGCGGCCAACATCATCGGCACCCAGGCCAACCTGTGGACCGAGGTTGCCGAGAACCGCAGCCGGGTTGACTACCAGGCCTTCCCCCGCCTCGTCGCGTTCGCCGAGGTGGCCTGGTCGGACCTGCCGGACCCGGACGAACGCGATTTCGAGGACTTCGAGCGCCGGATGAGCATGGCGCACTATGCCCGCTTGGACGCGCTGGGCGTCGGATACCGCCCGCCCACCGGGCCGTACCCATGGCAGCAACGCCCCGGCGTTCCCGGACGCATGCACAACAAACCCCGGAAGACCTGGCGGATGGCGAACTGACCGCGACGGCCGGGAGCGGCCAGTTCAAGATCCGGTGTGCTGGTGCTGCTCGGGCAGGCGGCTTGCCGGGTGCGCCCACAACAGGACGTTGTCCAGCCGCCCGTCCGCCGCCTCCGCCCGCTCCCGCCGGAAGAACGAGAGGATCTCTCGGTCCGAGTGGCGCAGGCTGAAGTGCACCAGGACGAACAAGGTCTGCGGGTGCGCCTCGACCAGGGGTCTGAGCCGGCTCCACACCGTGTGCCCGACCCGATTCGCGCGCTCCTCCTCGGCGTCGTCCAGGAAGGTGCACTCGGTGATGACGACCGGATAGTCGAAGAGCCACGGGTTCCGCTCGAACACCTTCACATGGGTGTCGCCGAGAAAGGCGAACAGCGGCCGGCTGACCTCGGCGTCGACCTCGGCCCCCTCCTTGCGCCGCCGGGCCATGATCCGGCCGAACTCCTCGCCCCGCCCCTCCCTCACCAGGGACCGCCGCAGCTCCTCGAACTCCGGCCGCAGCGCCTTGCGCCGCTCCGAGAAGGCGTATCCCACGCAGGGCACCTTGTGCTCGCACTCCACCACCCGCACGTGGTGTCCGCGTCTTCCGAAGACGAACTCGTCGTCCTGCCGCACGCCATGCAGGCGGTGACCCCCCGCCAGCGCGGGGTCGAACCCCGCCCCGTGATTCAGTTCGGCGGACGCACGCAGGTAGGACTCCGCGTACGGCACCGACTCAGCGGGCAGGTAGATGTCCGCGCCGGAGGACGCCAGGAAATCGAGGTCCTTGGAGTGATCGTGATGGGTGTGGGTCAGGAAGACCGTGTCCACCTGCCGCCCTTCACACAGCCCCGCGTCGAGGCTGCACCGTAGCTCGGGGATGTGGAAGAAGGTCTTGTCGTTCGCGCGGGAGTAGCCGGTGAGCGTCAGCTCGGTGCCGTCGATCCGCCAGGTCTTCCACTGCCGGAAGGGATGCCCTCGCTCCAGCAGCTCGGGGTGGTCAAGCCGTTGCTCCGGAACCTGCATCATCGAGGGCGCCTTTCCTGAGCGGTCGTGGACAGCGCTTCCCGCCGCCGGTGATCAAGCGTCCGCGATCGTAGCGCCCGATCTTCCCCCGGGCACACCGGTTTTCCAGGCCGGCGGTGGAGTCCGCAGCCCCGACGAACCCGGGGCCCGCGCGTCCAGGACCGCGCGGTCCTGGGGGCCGCCTGACCTCAGCGGCGGCGGTAGGTGACGATCGACTCGGAGTCGCCGTTCACGATCGAGGTCGCCAGCCACAGCTGGGACGTGCCCGGGATGCGCTCGACCACCGCCCGGGTCACCTCGCCGGGCGACGGCGAGCGCTCGCGCGTCCACGTCCGGCCGTCCCAGTGCAGCAGCACGACGTGCCGCGGAGTGGTCCCGGTGCGCAGGCTCGCGATCCACACGTCGTGGGGGCCGGAGGCCGTCACGCTGGTCAGCTCGCCTCGCCAGTCCGGCGGCAGCGCGACCCGCGTCCAGGAGGCGCCGTCCCACCGCAGGACGAGGGGGCTTTCCCCGGCCTGTCCCACCGCCCACACGTCGGACGGGTTGTTCTGCCAGACGGCGCCCAGCGTGCCGCCGCCCGGCACCACGGGCATCTCGGACTGCTCGAACCCGCGGGCCGAGCCGTGCCAGACCATCGGCTGCCCCATGCGTGATCCGGCGATCCAGGTGTGCCCCGCGCCCGCGCTCACCGCGCGCAGCTCGTCGGCCGGCGGGTTGACGGTGAGCTTCCGGCTGAAGCGGGCGCCGTACCCCTGCATCACCTGCGAGGACGAGATGAGGACGACGCGACCGCCGTCCACCGCGACGTCCCGCGACGTCATCGGCGACCGATGGCGTCGCCAGGAGCGGCCGTCCCACTGCAGGGCGACGGGCTCGTCGAAGGCGCCGCCGCCCACCGCCCAGGCGTTGGCCGGCCCGTCGGCGTCGACCGCCGCCAAGCTGCCGGTATGGCCCGCCGGCAGACGCCGCCAGCGGGAGCCGTCCCAGTGGCGCAGGGTCATCTCCACGCCGTCCTCCCAGCCCTTGTAGCCGGCGGCCCAGGCGAGGCCGGGGGAGGCGGCGCTCACGTCGTACAGGCCCCGCTCCCAGCTGTCGTCGTCGGGCAGGCCGGGGACGAGCTCCCACCGCGCCGACAGCGGAACGTCCTCGTCCACCGGCGTCGGCGTGGGCTCGGGCGCGAACTCGGACGTGGGAACGGGCACGGGTGGCGGCTCGGATCTGACCGCCGGGGTGGGCGCGGCAGCGCAGCCCTGCACGACCAGGCAGGCCGCGACGGCCAGCAACCGTGCTCTCATCGGCGCCTCCGCGACGGACTATACAGCGCGCCTGCGAGCACGGCGGTGCCCGCTGCGCCCCGCTCTCCGCCCTTCGCGAGACCGGCCTGTCCATCGCCTCATCGAAGCGTCGGCCCGGTCCCTGAAACGACCGCCGGGACCGAGGCCCCGGACGAAATGACCGCACTATGTCTGGTTGCTGCCCTGTTTTGCTCCCGCCGGGTGCTGCACAGTCTGAACTGCCGGGGGCGCGTGACGGGGCGCGTCAACGCAGGAGTGGGGGTGTCATGGCCGCTTTGCGGTTTTCGCTGCTCGGCCCATTGACAGTGACTTGTGACGGGACGCAGCTGTCGGTGCCGGTCGGCAAGATCCGGGTGCTGCTCGCCGCCCTCCTGCTCCGGCCCAACCAGGTCGTCCCCCTCGACCAGCTCACCGAGCGTATGTGGGGCCAGCGGCCTCCGCGAAACCCGCGCCGGGTCGTGCAGACCAACATCGTACGCCTGCGGCAGATCCTGGATCTGAGCGAAGTGATCCAGACAGAGCCGGGCGGCTATCTTGCCTGCCTTGAGCCCGGCCAACTCGACCTGCTCGAGTTCCAGCAGTTGATGCGGCTGGCAGCCGACGCGGCGACGCCGGTGCTGGAGAACCGCTTCCTGCACGAGGCGCTCGCTCTGTGGCGCGGTCCGGCATGCGCCGACGTCGACTCCGACGCCCTCCACCAGATCGATGTCCCGCCCCTCACCGAGCAGCGCCTTTATGGGCTCGAACGCCGTATCGACCTCGATATCCAGCTGGGAGAAGACGCCGCGCTGATCGCGGAGTTGCGTGGGTTGACCGCCGAACATCCCCTGCGGGAGCGTTTGTGGGTCCAGCTCATGACCACCCTGTGCCGGACCGGACGGCAGGCCGAAGCCCTGGAGGCCTACCGCACCGTCACCCACCTCCTCAAGGAGGAGCTCGGCATCGACCCCGGCGCCGAGCTGCGACGGCTGCATCAGGCCGTCCTCACCCAGGAGCATGCGCACCAGACGCGTCCCCCTTCGCCCGCGCCGTCAAAGGCACGGAACGGGAGGCAGCCGCTCCTCCGTAAGGAGGATCCGGCAGCGGGTGCGCTGCCGCGCACCTGGCGGGAGCGGGAGTCGCTGACGCAGGAGCACCTCGCGGCGCGGGCGTGCCTCAACGTCCATGCCGCGCCCCGGCAGCTGCCCACCGATGTGGGGTCGTTCGTCGGCCGGGAGCCGGAGCTCGCCGTCCTGGTGCGGGCCGGCGACACGACCACGGCGCCGATCATCGCCATCGACGGCATGCCGGGAGCCGGTAAGACCGCGCTGGCCGTCCACGCCGCCCACGAGCTGGCTCCCCGCTTCCCCGACGGGAACCTGTTCATCGACCTGCACGGCTACACCTGCGGCGTGGCTCCGGCCGACCCGGCCGACACGCTCGCCCGCGTGCTCGGTGTGCTGGGCGTCCCCGGCGAGTCGATCCCGCGACACCTCGACGACCGGGCGGCCTTGTACCGCAGCGTGCTGGCCGACAAGAAGCTGCTGATCGTGCTCGACAACGCCGCCGACGAGGCACAGGTTCGGCCGCTGTTGCCGGGGGAGGGCAGCTGCCTCGTCCTGATCACGGGCCGGCGGCGGCTGGTCGGCCTGGACGGCGCGCGTACGGTGACCGTGGACGTCATGCCGCTCACGGACGCGGTCGCGCTGTTCGCCGCCACCGCGGCACGACAGCGCCTCGTCGACACGCCGGCGGAGGCGCTGACCGAGGTGGTGCGGTGGTGCGGGCTGCTGCCGCTGGCGATCCGGCTGGCGGCGGCCCGGCTGAACGCCCATCCCGCCTGGAGCGTGAGCCATCTCCTGGAGCGACTGCGACGGCGTCAGCACCGGCTGAGCGAGCTGCACGCCGGGCAACGCAGCGTCACCGCCGCCCTCGACGTCTCCTACCGCACGCTCACCACCGCCGAGCGGCGCGCCTACCGCCTGCTGGGGTTGCACGCCGGCGTGGACATCACCCCTGACGCGGCCGCGGCCCTGCTGGCCACCACCGTCACGCGTGCCTCGGTGCTGCTGGACAGGCTGCTGGAGAGCCATCTGCTGCAGGAGCAGGTTCCCGCCCGCTACCGCTTTCACGACCTGATCAGTGCCCATGCCGCCGAGAAGGCTGTCGCGGAGGAGCCCGAGGCCGAGCAGCGTGCCGCGTTGAGCCGCCTGCTCGACTACTACAGCCGGGGTGCTTCGGCGGCCATCGACCGCCTTTATCCGTACGAATTCGGCACGCGCCCGTGCCTTGACCCGAGCGGGATCCTCACGCCTCCGATGGCCGATGCCGCCGGCTGGCTGAAGGCGGAGCTGCCCAACCTGCTCGCCCTCGCCCGGCACGGCTTCCCCGACCGGTTCCATTCCCTCGGACTGGGCCTGGCCGCCCAGCTCCCGATCCGTCGGGTCGTCCGGCTTCTCGCCCGCCACCGCGGCGCCCTCCAGGGCGACCTCGCCACCGCGTGCACCTCGGACAACGGCGCGCCGGCCGGCTTGTGAGCGTTCCTGACGCCGGAAGCGCGACGGAGGCGGTCAGGATCGGCGCGGTTTGCCGCCGGACAGCCCGGTCGGATAGGAAGTCGGCATGCTGAGAGGTAGCAAGGTCGGGCTCAGGGCCCGGTACGAGGACGACATTCCGATCCTGCGGACCGAGCTCTACGACGACGTGGTCAACTCCTCGCGGGCCGAAGGCGGGCCGTGGCGGCCGATCACCCCCGGCTCGAAGGATCCGCGGCTCGTGGTGGACGACAAGGAGCACGGGCGCGTCCCGTTCTCGGTCGTGGAGCTGGACGGCGGCACGCTGGTCGGCACCGCGACGTTCTGGGGCATCGACACCCACAACCGGTCCGCGCACATCGGGCTGGGGCTGCTGCCGTCGGCCCGTGGCAAGGGCTACGGCACCGACGTGGTCGCGGTGCTGTGCCACTACGGTTTCGTCGTGCGCAGCCTGCACCGGCTGCAGATCGAGACGCTGTCGGACAACGTCGCGATGCTGCGCGCCGCGGAGCGCAACGGTTTCCTCCGCGAGGGCGTGCTGCGCTCCTCGGCCTGGGTGATGGGCGAGTTCCTGGACGAGGTGCTGCTCGGGCTGCTCGTGCAGGACTGGAAGCCGGCGCTGTGACCGCTTCTCGGGTGGGACCGGCGCGGCGGTCCCACCCGAGAAGCGGGTCACAATCCGGCGCCGCCGGTCGCGTCGATCACCCTGCCGGTCACCCAGCGGGCGTCGTCGGAGGCGAGGAAGGCCACGATGCCGGCGATGTCCTCGGGCTGCCCGACGCGGCCGAGGGCGGCCAGTGACGCGGCGTGGGCCTCGGCCTCCGGGTTGCCGCGCAGCCATCCCGCGTTGATGTCGGTGTCGACGATCCCGGGGGCCACCGAGTTCGCCGTGATGCCCCGCGGGCCCAGTTGCGCGGCCAGGTTGAGGGTGAAGGTGTCCAGGGCGCCCTTGGTGGCGGCGTAGGCGATGATCTCGGGCATGGCCAGGCGGGCGGCGCCGCTGGAGATGTTGATGACGCGCCCGCCGTCGCGCAGCCGGCTGAGCCCGTGCCGCACGACGAAGAAGGGCGCCCGGACGTTCACCGCGAAGACCTCGTCGAACTGCTCCTCGGTGAGCGCGGCCAGGTCGGAGCTGCGGCCGATGCCGGCGTTGTTGACGATGATGTCGACGCCCGGCCGGAGCGAGTGCGGTTGGACCCGGGCGTCGAAGGCGGCCCACAGCGCGGCCGCGTCGCCGTGCCTGCCCAGCTCCGCCCGGATCGCGAACGCCCGGCCGCCGTCCTTGCCGATTCTCTCGACGACCTCGTCGGCCGCGGCCTGATCGCGGGCGTAGGCGACGGCCACGACGGCGCCGTCCCGGCCGAGCCGCTCGGCGATGGCCCGCCCGATCCCCCTGCTGCCGCCGGTGACCAGCGCCACCTTGCCCTCCAGCATGCGTCCGTCCATGATGTCCCGTCCTCTATTTATTGAGTGATTGCTCAACAAGTACGCTAGCACGACTTCTTGAGCGGACGCTCTAGAATGTGCGGCATGGGTCAAGCAGGCACGGCACGGGGCCGCCCGCGCACGTTCGACCGTGACGCGGCACTCGCCGCGGCCACGCGGCTGTTCTGGGAGCGCGGTTACGAGGCCACCTCGCTCAACGAGCTCACCGAGGCGATGGGCATCCGCCCGGGCAGCCTGTACGCCGCCTTCAGGGACAAGAAGGCGCTGTTCAAGGAGGTCGTGCACACATACGCCCGCTCGCCCGTCGGCGCGTTCGTCGGCGTCGCCCTCCGCGAGGAGCCCGCGGCGTACCACGCTTTCGCCCGCATCCTGCGCGAGGCCGCGGCGATCTACCCCGACCCCTCACATCCCGCCGGCTGCCTCACCATCAGTGCCGCCACCAACGTGACCGTCCAGGACGCCGAGATAGCGGCGTTCCTGCGCGACCTGCGCAACGCCAACCTCGAGATCTTCCACGACCGCCTGCGCACCGCTCAGCAGGATGGCGAGCTCCCCGCCGACGCCGACCCCCGCGCCCTGGCCGGCTACTTCGCCACCGTCATCCAAGGGATGTCGCAGCGCGCCCGGGACGGAGCTGACGCGGCCGAACTCGCCGAGATCGCCGAACTGGCCCTGGCCGCGTGGCCGCGGCACGAGCCAGGTCCGCCAAGCTGACGCACAGCCCTCGATCGGCCAGGCGGGAGCAGCGAACTGCTCGTCAACGTTAGGAGTCCCCATGAGGTCAGTGGCGGTGGCACCGCACCGTATTCTCCGGCTGGAGGTTTACCACCCCTCCACGAAGAAGTGGGAATCCAGCGGCCATACACAGATCAAGAGCAAGACCGCCTGCTCCAAGGCGCACCGCAGCAAGGCCGGCTGGGGTTACCAGGCCTGCGCGAAGGACGTCATGCGCCCACTGCTCGAAGGTGGTCTTCCCGCTGCGGAAGTCGCCGACCGGCAGCACGCCACCGTTCGCCCTCGGCCAGGCGTACGAGTTCGGCGGCGAGCCAGGGGGTGGAGACCGGCCGGCCCAGCATGAACGGTGTCACCTTCACCGGGCCACCCGGGATCGGGCCGGACGGCACCGGCTCCTCCCGGCGGCGCTGCCGATTCGGTCTCGAAGAACGCCACCGACGCCTTACGGCCGGGCGTCGTCACGTCGATCACGACGCCCACACCGCGCTAGGAACGGCAGCCCGGCAACCTCGTGCCCCCGGAACCGAACCATTGACCGAACAGAACCACGCCGACCACGCCGCCCGCCGGATACGGACCCCACACGCGCGAGTCGAGGCCGTGACGAAGGTTGTCGCTGAGCACCAGCACCGTCCCCGCAGGCACCCGGTCGGACTTCACGGCCGCGCGCATCCTGGGAGGCACTGGCTGACCTGGCAGGCCCACGAGCCGCTTGACCTGGAGCCCGGCCGAGGGTGAGCGCTGTACGGCGCCGGCCTCCACGACCGTGCCGGGCGGGTCGAGCACCACGATGTCCGCCAGTTTGAGCTGAGTCACCTTGCGGCGCCGGACGAGAACGCGGTCGCCGTCGCGGAGGGTCGGCTCCATGCTGTGTCCCGCGACCGTCACCAGCACCGTGTTGCGCCGCACCCATCGCAGGGCGCAGAAGGCGGCGGCGATCACCACCAGCAGCACCGTGGTCAGCAGCAAAGCCCGGCCTCCTGCGTGTCGTCGGCGGGCGCGACGGACGTGGGTCGCGCGTCTCCAGTAAACGTCTCGTCGGCTTCGTTCCGGCTTCACGCGCAAGGACGGGTGTGCTCGTCGTCCGGACCGTGGTGGAGCACTTTGAGGCTGGTATGACGCAGCCCCCGCCTACATTTCCACCGAAGCTGTCCAGCAGGAAGAGGAGGCAGAACGTGGATAAGATCATCCGTCTTGTTGTGAATGCCGGGGATCGGCTGGTCGAGCTGCTCGTCCCCAGCGTCGGTGTCGCCCAGGCAGCTGATTGCTGGACGGAACGGCGCTGTGACCGGGACCAGTTCGGTTCGTACCTGTACCTCCGCACCTGTTGCCGCTGGCAGTCGGGGCTCGTCACCTGCGACGGCTGGCAGTACCAGTGCTTCCAGTGCTGCTGACGGTCACAGATCCGTCAGCCGCGGCGGAAGCCGGCTGACCTCCTGAATGCGGTGCGGAGGGGGAGCGGGCGTGGGTCGCCACGGTGAACCTCACGAGTTCGCACGGCAGGAAGACCTACGCCCGCGTCCCGCGTAGCACCGAGACCAGCGGCCCGCCGCCGCGCTGCGAGATGACGGCCTGGTCGATCGCTGGTTCTACATCCGGTAGGCGCCACTGGATGCGCTGGCACGAACTCGGGGCGCGGCCGCCGATGCCGAGTGGCGGGAGTTCTGCGCCGGCTGGGCCCGCCGGTTCGCCATCGACGCCGGACGCACGCTCGGGCTTCCCGGGTGGTGGCCCGCAAGCGTGCTTGAGACTCCTCGTACCGAACCCGATGTCGGCCCGGCTATTGCATCGGACGGCTCTGACCGCACCTGCGGCGCAGCTCAGTCAGGAGCCCGGACACGAGGGCACTCCCAGGGAGGTGGGGCGCTTGGAGCGGGGGAGACTACGTGTGGGACTCGTCTGTGATCGTCGATCGAGCGTTCATCACGACGGCGTCATCGAGGTGCAGGCGGATGCTCGTGACATCGACACCGCTCTCCTCTGTCCGGTCGATGCCGAGGGACGTCAGGATGGCCAGGGCCTGAGCCCAGTGGTGGCGGGCTTTGTCGCGGTGGTTCAGTGTGGTGTGGGCGTGGGCCAGGCCGTCGTGGGCACGGGCCTGATCGCTGGGCTGATCGAGGTCTGAGGCGAGGCGGAGTGCCTGGTGGTGGTCGTCCAGTGCTTGATCGGCTCGACCGCATTCGTGATGGAGGCGGCCCATGCCATGGATGGCTTCGAACTGCCAGTTCCTGTCCCCGACTTCGCGTGCGCGAACCAGCGCCTGCTGGTAGCACTCCTGGGCCTGGTGGGATCGCCCGTGGATGCGGTGCAGGTGGCCGAGGGCGGTGAGACTGTCGAGTTCGCCGACCCGGTGACCGGTGCCGCGGGCAAGATCCAGGGCGCGGGTGAACGAGCCGGTGGCCAGGTCGTACTCACCCTGCCCCAGATGGATGCGTCCGAGGCTGTTCAATGCTCGCAGCGCACCCGTTTGGTCATCCATCGCCTCCGCGATGGTGATGGCTTGCGTCAGATCGTCGACGGCTTGTTTGTGCTCGCCCATGATCCGATGGACTTTGCCGGAACTGATCAGCGCCTCCACCTGGCCGGCCCGGTGGCCGATCGCCCGAGCGATGCGGAGCGCCTGCGCGGCGCATTCGCCGGCCTGGGCGAACCTTCCTTGGAGCCCGTGGGTCATGCCCAGGACGTTCAGCGCCCGGAGCTCGCCGGAGCGGTGCTGGATGGCACGGGCGATACCAAGCGCGCCCTTGGTGTCCTCGATTGCTGCTTGGTGTCGACCACCTATGTGGTGGATTCCGCCGCGGGCGATGAGCGCGTCCATCTCGCCCTTGAGGTCTGCGGTGGCCCGGGCGGTGGACAACGCCGACGTGTGGAGGGTTTCAGCTTCGGCCCAGCGCCCGCGGGAGCGCAGGCACCAGTGCAGGGTGGTCGAGAGGTGCTGGACGTGCTCGGGGAAATCGTGTTCGGCGGCGTGCTGGGCGAGGGCGAGCAGATTGGTCAGTTCAGCGTCCAGCCAGGCGGTGGCGGCTGGTGCGTCGGGCAGCGAGAAGGTCCCGGTCGCAGGGTGCCGGCGCAGGTCGGACTCGTAGGGGTGGAGGCGGTCCATCACCGCTGAGGTGGCCTGGCGGTAGTGGTCCAGCAGCCGGGTCAGCGCGGCGCGCCGATCGAGCTCGGCTTCTTCGTCGTCGGCCCGCTCCCTCGCATGGACGCGGATCAAGTCGTGGAACCGGTAGCGGCCGGTTGTCGGCTCCTGCAGCAGGTGAACCTCCAGCAGCCCCTCGAGAACCCGTTCGGCCCGCTCAGTGGTGGTGGCCAGCAGCGCGGCCGCCGCATCGGGGGCGATGTCCACCCCGGCGTGCAAGCTCAGCAGCCGGTAGGCGCGCTGGTCGGAGGTGGCCAGCTCACGATAGGACAGGCCCAGTGCGCCGGTGACGCTGCGCTCGCCGGCGTGCAGTTCGGTCAGCCGGCGTTGATGTTCTTCCAGCCGGTTCAGCAGATGTGCCACGCTCCACGCCGGGTGGACCTTGAGCCGGGCCGCGGCCAGACGGATCGCCAGCGGCAACAGCCCGCACCGCCGTACCACTTCGGCCAGCAGTTCGTGTGACACGTCCGCGACGCGGTCCGGTCCGGCGGTACGGGAGAACAACGCGATCGCCTCCGCCGGAGACAGCACGTCCACCGACACCGTCCGGGCGCCGTCCAGACCGATCAGCCGCCGACGGCTGGTGATCAGCACCAGACACGTGCCGCCCGGCAGCAGCGGCCGGACCTGCGCTTCATCGGTGGCATTGTCCAAGACGACGATCATCCTGCGGCCGGCGAGCACGCTGCGATAGAGAGCCGCCCGCTCGTCCAGGCGCTGAGGAATCATGTCACCCGGCACGCCGAGTGCCCCGAGCATGGAGGCGAGCGTGTCGGCCGGGTTCGCCGGGGTCATGCTCCGGGTGTAGCCGTGCAGGTCGACGAACAGGTTCCCGTCGGGGAAACGTGGCGCCAGCCGGTGAGCGGCATGGACGGCGAGCGCGGTCTTGCCCACCCCCGCCATGCCGTCGATCGCCGTGATCACCACGGCGGCCGCGTCGTCCCCGGCCTGGGCCTGGTCCAGCAGGTCCAACTCCCGCGCCCGGCCGACGAACGCGGCCACGTCAGTGGGCAGCTGCCGTGGTGTGATGCGCGCCGAAGGCGAGGGCGGCGGGGTCGTGTTGACGGCGCCTATCAAGATCGCCAGCTCCGCATCGTCCAGGCACAGCGCCGTGGCCAGCAACCGGATCGATGCGCCGCGCGGGCGTTGCAGCTCGCCCGCCTCCAACCGGCGGATGGTTCGTACGTTGAGGTTGGCCCGTGCTGCCAGCTGCTCCTGGGTCAGCAGGGCGCGCTCGCGCCAAGCGCGCAGCAAGACGCTCAGAACCGGTCCGTCCGTCGGCGGCATGAGGGCTCCTCCCGCAGCCTAGTTGCGATGAAAGACAAGGCCTATGCCCTTCTGGCGGCATTCACGGAAAATGCACCAGATCTGGCCGTAAATACCCATCAATCGCGGGGAGGCTGTCATAGGGGAGCCTGGCGAAGGTCCTGCCGACTTGCAGCCCGGTTTCGTGCGCGGCCTCGAGCCCGGCTCGTGCAGCTTCGCCCCCCGGTGTAGAACGTGCGGATCGCGTGCAGTTCGGCCTCCAGCTCATCCGGATTGAGCTTCTGTGTCAAACGTCTCGGCGAGCGGGTTGTGCCGGCATCGGCAGGTTCGGCCCGCCGGCAGGCTCGGGGCTGCTGGGGGGTGGCTGGCTCCCCATGTGCTACGGGGTCGCGTACGCTGCAGCGCTGCTCGTCCTGCTGATCTCCTGGCGCGGACGTCTCCGGGTGGAGTGCGGCGCTCGAGCGACCACCCGAAGCGCCGCGGATCGGGCGCCGGGTCGACGAACCTGCGCGTGGGTCGGCCGGCGCGGGCGCAGGGGTACGCGAAGCGGGTGATCGGCCACGCGTCGTCCGTGGTGAGCGGTTTCCAGAGGATTCCCGAGCTGGATGAGCGGTTCAGGTCGCCACGAGCTTCAGGCGGATGAGGCTTTCCGCCGTGTCGACGATCGTGGTCTCCGGGTCGCGGGGCGCCCACCCGAGCACCTCGCGGGCCTTGTCGGTGCGCAGGACAGGGATGTGGCCCAGCCGGCTGACCGTCTCCCGCAACGCGGGGTTGGACCGGGCCGCCTCGCGTACCTCGTCGGGGGTGAACTCCCGCGTCGGCACCCGGGCCGCGGCCGTGCCCAGATGCGCGGCCAGTATCCGGGCCAGCCGGAGGAAGCTGAGCGCCTCGCCGCTGCCGGCCAGGAACCGCTGGCCGGCGGCGGCTGGATGCCTCATGGCCCGCACGTGGATGTCGGCGACGTCGCGTACGTCCACCACGCCGAAGTACACCGGGGGCACGATCGGCATGGCACCCTCCAGCATCGCCTTGATGAGGCCGGTCGAGGCGGACAGGTACGGTCCGAGCAGTGGGCCGAAGATCCCGCTGGGGTTGATCACCGCCAGTTCCAGGCCGCCGCCTTCCGCGTCGACGAAGTCCCACGCCGCCCGTTCGGCGATGGCCTTCGACCTGATGTACGGGGTGTTGTCGTCGGCGGGATCGGTCCAGTCGTTCTCGTCGTACTCGTCGCCGGGTTTGCGGCTGTAGCCCACGGCGGCGAACGACGAGGTGAGCACCACACGCTTCACCCCGGCATCGCGTGCCGCCCGCAGGACGCGCAGCGCGCCGTCGCGCGCGGGAACGATGACCTCGTCGGGGTTGTCGGGCTGGGCGGCCGGAAACGGCGACGCGACGTGCAGCACATGGGCGCACCCCGCCACGGCCTCGGCCCAGCCATCATCGGCGGACAGATCGGCGCTGACGATCTCCAGCCGGTCGCCGGCCTCGTCTGCCATCGCCCGCACGCCGGCCGCCCGGCTGAGCGAGCGGACGGTCGTCCGCACCCGGTGCCAGTCCGCGAGCAGGCGACGGATCACGTGCGAGCCCACGTGACCGCTGCCGCCCGTCACCAGCACAAGCCCGTCGTCCGCGGTTGATCGCTGTGTCATGTCGTTTCCCCTCGTCAATACAGGTCAGCGATGACCGGCATGATGTCCGTGACGGCGCGGCGCTCGGCCTCGGCGTCCCCGCGCTCCCGTGCGCTCGAGAGGTCGGCCTTGAGCTCCAGATAACGCAGCCGCACCCGCATGCGCTCGATCTCCCCGGCGAGGCGCTCGGCATTGCGCTGGAACAACTCACGCAGCCGGCCCGCGTCGCTTGTGTCCAGGTGCCGGAGGTAGGCGCGCATGTCCCGCACGCTCATCCCGGTCGACCGCAGGCAGCTGAGCGCCTCGATCGTCTCCACGACGGCCGGACCGTAACGCCGGTGGCCACTGCTCCGGTCGCGTTCGACCGCGCTGATCAGCCCGATCTTCTCGTAGTACCGCAGGGTCGGCTCCGACAGCCCACTCAGCCTGGACACCTCCTGAATCGTCATGCGAGAGGTGCCGTCAATCTTGTCCGTCGCCGCCATGAGTCCAGTCTCCGGAACTTGAAGCGCTTCAAGTCAAGGCGCGCGGCAACGAAGCGGAAGTGCGACGCGGCGCCCGCGGGGTCAGCGGGTGGCGAAGTCCTGCGTCCAGTAGATCTGTCCCTGCGCGTCCTTGGCCGCGCCCACCCCGATGAAGGTGTACGAGCAGTTCATGATGTTCTGCCGGTGGCCGTCGCTGTTCATCCAGCCGCGGACCACCTCGGCCGCCGACCGCTGACCCATGGCGATGTTCTCGGCCCAGGCCGAGCCGGTGAAGCCGGTCGCGCGCATGCGGTCGACCATGTCGCGGCCGTCCCGGGAGTCGTGGTCGAAGTAGTCGTTCTTCGCCATGTCGGCCGAGTGCCCGAACGCGGCCCTGCGCAGCCGCGCGTCGTGCTTGAGCGGGTCGCAGCCGCCCTTGGCCCGCTCGGCGTTGGTCAGCCGGACGACCTCGTTCTCCATGGTCGTGCCGACGGACGTGATGGGCGCCTTGGTCTTGGGAGCCGGCGGCGCCTCCGTCTCCCGTGTCGTGGGGGTCGGGGTGGGGGTGGCGCAGGTCAGCCGTACGGCCTTGGATTTGGCTGTGCCGCCCCGGTAGTCGGTGGCGACCGCGTAGTACGTACCCGGCTCGCAGGGCAGGCGCAGGGCGATGCTGCCCTTCCTGGTGGCGCCACTCTTGACGACCGGATCGGCGCCGGGGACGGCGCGCTTGACCCGGATGCGCAGCAGCGCCGGGTGCACGCAGCCACGGCGGGCGGCCGAGGTTCGGATCTCCAGTGCGGAGACGCCCGGCCTGGTCACGCTCACGCGGCACTCGTCCGATTCAGGGGTCGCCCGGGGAGTCGGCTCCCCGGTCTGTGCCGGCGCCGCGCCGTCCGCCGGCGCGGTCACCTCGGGCCCCGCTCCGGCCGCTCCGGCCGGCGGCCGGTCGGCGGACGGGGCGCAGGCGGCGAGGCCGGCGACGGCGGCGAGTACACCCAGGGATCTGCGCATGGGTTCCTCCAGGGGCGGGAGAGGCTGTCGGTCCCGCATTCTGTCGTCCCCATTACGGACTTGTCACGCAAAACGGACATTTCGCTCTGTGATTAATGTCAACGGAGCGCCCCGGGAGACGTTCAGGGCGCTTCGGCGTCCTGCGTGACGGCGCTGCGCGGAAGGCGCCGCTCACTCCCGGGGGAGAGCAGGCGGCTCACCGGTGGACGGCGGCGTCCTCCGCGGGGGTGTCCTCGGCCTGGTAGCCGCTGGCCTGGATGGTGAACAGCCGGGCGTAGTGGCCGTCCAGGGCCATCAGCTCCGCGTGGGTGCCCTGTTCGGCGATCCCTCCGTCGGCCAGGACGACGATCTCGTCCGCCTCGCGCACCGCGCCGAGCCGGTGCGAGATGAGCAGGCTGGTACGGCCCGCGCGGTGAAGACGCAGCCGGGTGTGCACCCGGTGCTCGGCCTCGGCGTCCAGGCCGGCGCTCGGCTCGTCGAGGATGAGCAGGTCGCGGTCACCGCGCATGAGGGTCCTGGCCAGGGCCAGCCGTTGCCACTGGCCGCCGGACAGGACGACGCCGGCGTCCGGGTCGTCCTCGCCCGACTCGGCGAAGAAGATCCGGCTCAGCATGGTCCGGTAACCGTGCGGCAGGGCTGCCACCTCGGCGTGCACCATGGCGTCGCGAGCGGCCCGCTCGATCCGGGGTGCGTCGTGCCGGGCGAGGAGGTCGCCGACGCCGATGTTCTCGGCGGCGGTCAGCTCGTAGGACATGAAGTCCTGGAACAGCACGCCCAGGCGCTGCCGCAGCTCGGCGGGGTCCAGGTCGCGGAGGTCGACGCCGTCCCACAGGATGGCGCCCCGGGTGGGATCGTAGAAGCGGCACAGCAGCTTCACGATCGTGCTCTTGCCGGCGCCGTTCAGCCCGACCAGCGCCACGGAACGCCCGTGGGGAATGGTCAGGCTGACGCCCCGCAGGACCCAGGGGTGCCCCTCGTGATAGCGGAACCAGACGTCGCGCAGCTCGATGCCGCGCCGCAGCGGCTCCGGCGAGAGCGGGGCGGCGGAGGCGGCCGCCAGCGCGTCGGGCAGGTCTGTCACGTGGCGGTAGTGCGCGAACGTCAGCAGCGACTGGTACGCGTTGGCGATCGCGTTGACCAGGGAGACCAGTGCCTGCTGCGCGCCGGCGACCGCCGCGATGAACGCCGAGACGTCGCCGATCGTCAGCCGGCCGGCCGCCGCGTTCTGGATGGCCCAGACCAGCCCCGCGCCGGCGATCAGGCTGCCCAGCACCGACAGCAGGAACTGGATCTTGAGCCTCTGCCGGTCCATGAGCCGCTCCCCCGCCTGCACCTTGACCAGCTCGCCGAGCAGCCGCCGCTTGAAGAAGGCGCCGAGGCCGAGCAGCCGGATCTCCTTGGCGGCCGAGACGTCGGTGATGAGCGAGCAGTAGAAGAGGTGACGGCGGTTGGCCGGGGTGATGTCGAGCATGACCCCGGCCCAGCTCCTGCGCAGCCAGATCTGCGCCATCAGGGCGGGAACGGCGGCCAGCGCGACGATGCCGGCCATGACCGGACTCAGGACGGCGAGCGTGGCCAGCAGGCTGACCAGGGTGATGACGCTCGCGCCCATGGTGAACAGCCCGGTGGTGGCCGGTGCCAGCAGGCCGCCGCCGGCACGCGTGGCGAGCTGGAGCCGGTCACGGAAGCGGGGGTCCTCGAACCTGGACAGTCCTTGGAAAGTGCACACCGCGGTGTAGAGGCGGTCCTGGACCAGCCGGTCCACGCTGCGGCCGAGCTGGCTGTCGAGGTACTGGCTGAGCTGGGGGAGCGCGGCGGCCGCGGTGCCCGCGACGGCCAGCCCGACCGACCAGCCGAGGAGCAGGGCGCCCGGGTGGCCCGCGACGATGCCGTCCAGCAGCAGCTTGGTCAGCCACACCGTGCTCGCCGGGATGAGCCCGCCGACGATCGCGCAGGCCAGCAGTCCCATGGCGGGCAGCGGGCCCGCCTGCCAGGTCAGCCGCCAGGCCGTGCCGAGGTCGCGGATCACCGGGCTCCCTCCGGGCGGAACAGCGCGAGGAGGTCGTCGAAGCGAGACACGAGCAGCACCACCACCGCGGCGGCGATGACGGCCGCCAGGACGCCTTCCCCCGCGAGCCGTACGGTGGCGACCCCGGCGGCCCCCGCCAGGCCGGTCACGGAGACCGCCAGGAGGGTCAGGTTGCGGATCACGTGCGGGCGGCCCGGCGGGGCCGCCGCGGCGCCGAAGCAGCGGCACGGGGCCGTGGAACCCCTGCGCAGCGCGACGAGGATCACGCCCGTGAAGGCGGTCAGCAGGCCGACGGCCAGGACGAATCCGGCGAACGAGGCCGGCGGCGGCAGGGCGACGAGCAGCGCGGTGCACGCCTCCGCGGCGATCACGGCGGTCGCGGCGGCTCGGGCCAGCGGCCGGGGCACCACGTTCAGCGCCTCGACGGACGCCACGAATTCGCGATAGGCCGTCCGCCCCCGTATTTTGCCGGCGAACGACAGCAGGAACACGCCGGAGACGGCGACTCGGCAGCTCAGCAGTAAATAGGCAAGCATTCGCATCCTCATGACCGGTCAAATCCGTCCGTGGCTTTCTCCGAGTCTGCCGACGGCCGACAGGCATTTCAACGGTGAAAAGCCCGTCGAAGCCGCGATGAAGCCCTCGTGAAGCCGCGCGGAAACAGCCGCGTGGCACCGTGGTCGAGTGGCCTGAGCAGGCTGAAAAGAAGTCGACTACGTCATCGGCAAATGCCGGGCGGGGCGCGTGCCGGCCCGGCGGACTATTCTCGTATGGAGAACAGGGAAAACGATGGAATTCCTGGTCGGAGTGCTCATCCTGTTGGTGCTCGTCGATCTGCTGCTGACCTTCGGAGTGATTCGCAGATTGCGTGAGCACACCACCAGATTGGCCACGCTCAGAGACGGCCTGGAGGGTCCGAGACCTGGATTGCGGCCGGGAGCCCCGGTCGGTGCGTTTCCCGCCACCGCGACCACCCGGGGCGCCACCTTCTCGCCGGCCGCGCTGCGGAACGGGACCGGCATCGTCGCCTTCCACTCGCTCGGTTGCCACTCCTGCGAGGAGGACGTTTCCGCACTGGCCGGGCGCATGGCCGAGGCGGCCGGGCGCGGCTGGTCGGGCCATGCCGTGCTGGCCGGCTCCGCCGGGGACGTGGCGTCCGATCCGCACGTGGCCGAGTTGGCCGACCGGATCGGAGAGGCCGGCGAGGTGATCGTCGAGGCTTTCCAGGGGCCGCTCCAGACGGCTTTCGACGTCAGCGTCTACCCGACGTACTTCGTCGTCGAGGGCGGGCGGGTGGCGGCGGTGTCCCACCGGGCCGCCGACCTGCCGACGACGGCCGAGACGGTGCCGGGCTGATCCCTTCGCCTCCGCCGGGCCGGGGCGGGCCGTGCGGTCGGCGGTTGACGCGTCCCTGCCCGTGCTCCACTATGAACACGTGTTCATGAACGTACGTTCACAGACTGGAGCGCCATGCAACCGATCGTCAACACCGCACAGGCGAAGGCGTGGAACGGGTACGAGGGCGAGCACTGGGCGGCGAATCACGACCGGTACGACGCGGTGAACAGCGGGTTCAACGAGGCTCTGCTGGACGCGGCGGAGATCGGCGATGGCGATCGGGTACTCGACATCGGCTGCGGAACCGGGCAGATCGCCAGGCTCGCCGCCCGCACGGCCCGGCAGGCCGTGGGGGTGGACCTGTCGGAGCCGATGCTGGCGCGGGCCCGATCGACGGCCGCCGCCGAGGGCATCCGGAATGTCAGGTTCGAGTCCGGTGATGTCCAGGTGTATCCGTTCTCGGCGGGTTCGTTCGATGTGGCGGTCAGCAGGTTCGCCGTGATGTTCTTCGGCGAGCCGGTCGCCGCCTTCGGCAACGTCGCAAGGGCGCTCCGGCCCGGTGGCCGCCTCGCCTTCGTGTCGATGAAGGAGCTGGACGGCACGGAGCTGGGCACGATCATGGCGGCGCTCGCCGGGCACCTGCCCGGCGGGCAGCCGGCGTCCGCACCGGATGGGTCGGGCCCGCTCTCACTCGCCGACCCTGACCGGATCCGTGAGGTGCTCGCGCGGGCGGGCTTCCGGAACATCACGGTGACGCACGTGGAGGGAGTGGGGGACTGGGGGCCGAGCGCCGTGGCCGCGGCCGAGTTCTTCAGCGGTTGGGGCCCGGTCCGGCACCACCTCGGCGGCGCCGATCCGGCGCCGGTCCGTACGGTCCTGGAGGCGGCGTTCCGGGACTTCGAAAGCGACGGCGCCGTCCGTCTCCGGAGCGCCGCCTGGCTGGTGCGCGCCGACCGATGAAGTCGCCGGCCTGGACGCACGCCGGCGCTGACGGGTCGGTGCCGACCCCCTCCGGGGCGGCATCGGCCCACGGCTTCGGGCTCGACCTCGATACGGTGCCCTAGTGTCACCGAGAAAAGCACCGGTACTGCGTGGGACCAACCTCAGCATGCGGGAGCATCTGATCGCGACGGCCGAACGCCTGATCGCCGAACGTGGGACCGCCGGCCTGGCCGTCCGGGTCATAGCCCGGGAGGCGGGCGTCGCCGACGGGGTGCTCTACAACCATTTCGCCGACAAGGAGGAACTGCTGGCGCTCGCCCTGCGCGCACATGTCGGTGCGGTGGAGCGGGATCTGGGCGAGTTGCCCGGCCCGGGCGACGGTTGCGTCCGGGAGAACCTGCGGGCGTACATCGCGTACGGCATCGCGTTCCACACGGCGGTGCTGCCGGCGTCCGCCGGTCTGATCTCTCAGCCGAAGGTGCTCGCCGCGTTCGCCGAGCTCGGGGTGCCCGGTAAGGATTGGCGCGATCGGCTGCGCGGATACCTGCGTGCCGAGGTCGGCCTGGGGCGACTTGCCCCGGATGCCAAGGTGGACGCGGCCGCGGCGATGATCGTCGGGATCTGCCACGAGATGATCCTCGCCGGGCTGCTCGCCAACGGCTCCGCCCCCCGGGAGCCGACCGCCGAGTTCGTCGATGATCTGGCCGGTGCCGTACTGGACGGCATCGGCCCGCGGACGTGACGATCACCAAGGATCGCTGCATCACGGTGGCCGGCGATCACGCTGCGCTGCCGTAGCGCCCCCGGAGCCTGTTCGCGCCCCGGCGTGCCCTAACATGCGGGCATGCAGACTGCTGCGGGCGTGGTGCTTGCGGGTGGGCGATCCTCGCGGATGGGGCAGCCGAAGGCCTGGCTGGAATGGCATGGTTCGACGTTGCTCTACCGGGCCACCGCCGTGCTCGCCCGGGCCGTCGACGGTCCGGTCGTCGTGGTGGCCGCGCCCGGGCAGGAGCTCCCGCAAGTGCCCTCGGGGGTCGCGGTGGTCGAGGATCCCGTGGAGGGGCTGGGGCCCATGCAGGGACTGGCCGTGGGGCTGGGCGCGGTGGCCGACCGGGCTGAGACGGCCTTCGTGTGCTCGACCGACCTGCCGTTCCTCCACCCGGCCTTCGTCCGCCGCGTCCTGCGCGCCATGGTCCCGGGGACGGACGTGGCGCTGCCGGTCGCCCGCGGGTTCCGGCAGCCGCTGGCCGCCGGATACCGGACCTCCCTGGCCGGGCTGGTCACCGACCTCCTGGCGGCGGGTGACCTACGGCCGGGCATGCTCTTCAAGCACTGCGAGGCGGTCCAGCTGAGCGACGCGGAACTGCTGGCCGACGCCGCGCTCGCGCGGCACGACCCGACGCTGGAGTCCGTGGTGAACGTCAACTCTCCGGAGGACTACGCCGCGGCCCGGGACCGGCAGCCGCCCGAGGTCGTGGTGGAGAGCTTCGGCGCGCTCGCGAGGAACGGCGGCCACCGGCCGCGCGCCGTCCGGGCCGCCACGCTCGGAGCCGCGGCCACCGCCGCCGGTCTGGCCCTGGATCGTCACGTGGTGGCCGCGCTCAACGGCGATCAGGTCACCCGGGACGGGTCGCTGCCCCTCGTGGCCGGGGACACCGTCACCTTTCTGTCCGCGGACGCCGGCGGCTGAGGAGTGTGGCGTCCGCCGGTCGCCCGTCCGGGGCTCGGCCTGTCCCGTCGTAGAGTCGGGACATGGTGACTGGCGGTTTCTTCGGAAGAGCGTTGCTGATCGACGTCGCCGCCGGAGAGGCGAGCGGCACCCCCTACGAGCTGAACGAGCGGGTGCTGCGCGCCTACCTGGGCGGGGTGGGCCTCGGCACGTGGCTGCTGCACCGGCTGGCGCCCGCCGGGGTCGATCCGCTGGCTCCGGAGGCGCCGCTGGCCTTCGTCTTCTCCTCGCTGGTCGGCACCCCGCTGACGACCAGCGCGAAGTTCGCGGTCGTGGCCAAGTCGCCGTTGACCGGGCTGCTGACCGATGCCCTCGCCTCCAGCCGGTTCGCCATCGCGGGCAAGCTGACCGGGCATGACGCGATCGTGATCCGCGGCCGGGCCGAGGAGCTGTCGGTGCTGCTGATCGAGGGCGACGGGGTGCGGCTCGTACCGGCTCCCGAACTCGCCGGGCTGACCGCGGCGCAGGCGGAGGCGGAGGCCCGGGCGCGCTTCGGCCGCAACTGGCAGACCGCGGCCATCGGCCCGGCGGGGGAGCGGCAGGTGAGGTACGCGACCATCAGCCACGACGGCCGCCACGCCGGCCGGGGCGGCCTGGGCGCGGTGATGGGCGCGAAGAACATCAAGGCGGTGCTGGTCAGAGCGGCGGCCAAGGTGCCGGTGGCGGATCCGGCGGGAGTCCTCGCCGCCGCCCGCGACCTGCGCCGGCGCAGTTTCGGCCCGGCCACCGCGAAATACCGCGAGCTGGGCACGCTGGCCAACCTCCTGGCCTTCAACGCCGTCAGCACCCTGCCCACGCGCAACTTCACCGCGGCGACCTTCGAGGGCGCGCCCCGGCTGGCCGCCGAGGAGTTGCACGAGCTGCGCGGGGTGGCGCGCAACAGCTGCGCGTCGTGCTCCATCGGCTGCGAGCACATCTACTCGCGCAAGGGCGGCGGCAGCCAGCGGATGGAGTACGAGAACGTCTTCGCGCTCGGCCCGCTGTGCGGCGTGTCCGACCCCGACGAGGTGTTCGCCGCCAGCGCGCGCTGCGACGAGCTGGGCATCGACACGATCTCGGCGGGTGGCACGATCGCGTGGGCCATGGAGTGCGTCGAGCGTGGCCTGCTCGACGAGCCGTGGCTGCGGTTCGGCGACGGCGCGGCGCTGCTGCGCGCGCTGGACGCGATCGGGGAGCGGTCGCCGGGCCTGGGGGAGCTGCTCGCGCAGGGCTCACGCCGGGCCGCCGGTGTGGTCGGGCAGTCCTCGATCGACTTCGCGCCGCAGGTCAAGGGGCTGGAGCTGCCCGGTTACGAGCCTCGCAGCCTGCAGGCGATGGCGCTCGGGCTCGCGGTGAACTCCAGGGGAGCAGATCACAACCGGTCCGGTGCCTACGAGGCCGACCTGTCGGGTGAGCTCGACCGGCTGGCCGGCGGCGCGGCCCATGTCGCCGCCGCGATCGACACCGAGGACCGCGCCGCGGTCATGGACTCGATGATCCTGTGCAAGTTCCTGCGCGGCGTCTTCGACGACCCCTTCACGGAGTGGGCGAAACTGCTCGCGCTGGTCACCGGATGGCGGCTGGACGCCCCCGAGCTGCGGGAGACCGCCCGGCGGATCGTCCGGGCCAAGCGCGCCTTCAACGTGCGCGAGGGGGCCACCGCGGCCGACGACACGCTGCCGGCGCGGATGCTGGAAACGCCGCTGGAGCTCCCCTCCGGCCGTCGGGCGGCACTGGACGAGAGCCGCCTGCGGTCGATGGTGGCCGGATACTACGCCGCGCGTGGTCTGGACGAGGAGGGGCGCGTCATGGCGGCCGACCTCGCAGATCTCCTGCTGGACGAGTAGAAGATCGTGTGTCACGGAACGGGCGAGGGGGGTAGAAGATCGGGTGCCCGCAGGGGTAAATTACCGGCATAGCGTATGCCGTATTCCGTATACCAGCTTGAGGTAGACATGACGACGCTCGAGGAGCCGGCGACCGCCGTACGGACCGTGACAGTCGAGATCGATGGCCGTGTTGTGACCGTGCCGGAGGGCGCGAGTATTTACGATGCCGCGAAGCTGCTGGACATCGACATCCCGGTGTTGTGCCACAACGAGCGTTATGACCCCGTCGGGGTGTGCCGCATGTGCGTCGTGGACACGGGCGGGCGGGCCTTCGCCGCCGCCTGCGTACGCCCCTGCGAGGACGGCATGCAGGTCAAGACCAGCACCCCCGAGCTGGAGCGCAACCGCGCCACCCTGACCGAGCTGCTGATCTCCGACCAGCCACCGCGCGCGGAGGACCCGAAACAGACGACCACCGGCGACAACCTGCTCCTCGACCTCGCCGACCGGTTCGACGTGGCCAAGGAGACGACCGACCTGCCGTGCGGCTCGGGCCGGGGTCTGGACACCTCCAACCCGGTGATCGCGGTCGACCACGACGCGTGCATCCTGTGCGACCGCTGCGTGCGCGCGTGCGACGACATCCAGGGCAACGACGTCATCGGCCGCTCGGGCAAGGGCTACTCGACCAGGATCGCCTTCGACCTCAACGATCCGATGGGCGCCAGCTCGTGCGTGACCTGCGGCGAGTGCGTGCAGGCCTGCCCCACCGGCGCCCTGACCAACAAGGCGATCAACGACATCCCCATCCGGCCCCGCGAGGAGCTGGACGCGGTCGACACCGTGTGCCCGTACTGCGGCGTCGGCTGTGCCCTCACCTACTACGTCGACCGGTCGCGCGGCGCGATCTCCTTCGCGGAGGGCCGCGACCAGCCGGGCTCGAAGAGCCGGCTGTGCGTCAAGGGCCGGTACGGCTGGGACTACGCGGCGTCGCCGCAGCGCCTGACCATGCCCCTGATCCGGGTGGATTCGGCCTATCCCAAGGGCCCGCTGTCGGCGGACGTGCGCGGTGACGCCCGCAACGACCGCGGGCGGGCGGGCGGCGGAGGCGACCGCAGCGGCGGGGGACGCGGTGGCCGGCTGAGCAAGAACGGCAAGGACGGCCGGCGCAAGCCCGGCGGCCTGGTCGACTACGACGAGGTGCTGCCGCACTTCCGCGAGGCCACCTGGGAGGAGGCTCTCGACCTCGTCGCCCGGCGGCTGAAGGAGATCCACGCGGAGCTGGGCGCCGGCGCCATCGCGGGGTTCGGCTCGGCGAAGTGCTCCAACGAGGAGGCCTACCTCTTCCAGAAGCTGATCCGGGCCGGGTTCGGCACCAACAACGTCGATCACTGCACCCGGCTGTGCCACGCCTCGTCGGTGGCCGCGCTGTTCGAGGGCGTCGGCTCCGGCGCGGTCTCGACCACGTACGGCGACGTCGCCAACGCCGAGGTCGTCATCATCACCGGATCGAACCCGACGGCGAACCACCCCGTCGCCAGTTCCTTCTTCAAGCAGGCCCGCCGGCGCGGCACGAAGATCATCTATGTCGACCCGCGCGCCAGCACCGTGGCCGAGCACGCCGACTACTACTGCCAGGTCAAGCCCGGCACCGACGTGGCGTTCTACAACGCGGTCATGCACGAGGTGATCCGGCTCGGCCTGATCGACATGGAGTTCGTCAAGGCCCGCGTCTCCGGCTTCGAGGAGCTGGTGCGCACGGTCAACGAATACCCGCCGGAGCGTGCCGCGCAGATCACCGGCGTCGACGCGGACCTCATCCGCACGGTCGCGCGGGTCTGGGGCGAGGCCAAGGCCGGGGTCATCTACTGGGGGATGGGCATCTCCCAGCACACCACCGGCACCGACAACGCCCGCTGCCTGATCGCGCTCTGCTCGATCACCGGCAACGTGGGCCGGCCGGGGACGGGGCTGCACCCCCTGCGCGGGCAGAACAACGTGCAGGGCGCCTCCGACGCGGGGCTGATCCCCATGTTCTTCCCCGACTACCAGGGCGTCGACCTCGACGGCACCCGCCGGCGGTTCGAGGAGGCATGGGGGGTCGAGCTCGACCCCAACCGAGGTCTCACCGTCACCGAGATCATCGGCTCGGTGCTCAAGCCGGGCGGCGTGCGCGGCATGTACATGCTCGGCGAGAACCCGTTCCTGTCCGACCCCAACATCAACAAGGTGCGCAAGGCGCTGTCGCAGCTCGACTTCCTGGTGGTGCAGGACATCTTCCTGACCGAGACCGCGGAGTTCGCCGACGTGATCCTGCCGGCGTCGTCGTACCTGGAGAAGGACGGCAGCTACACCAACACCGACCGGCGCGTGCAGCTGGGCCGCAAGGTGATGGACCCGCCGGGCCAGGCCCGGGTGGACTGGGAGATCATCCAGGACATCGCGCAGCGGATCGGGCTGGACTGGTCCTACTCCTCGCCCAGCGAGGTGTTCGACGAGATGGTCGCGCTCATGCCGTCGTACGCGAACCTGCGATACGACAACCTGGGGCTGACCGGAAAGCTCTACCCCAACGCCGACCCCGAGCACTCCGACGGGACCGTGGTCCTGTTCGACGAGCGGTTCAACACCGACGACGGCCTCGCCCACCTCGTCCCGGCGCAGTGGCTGCCGGCCAAGGAGCTGCCGGACGCGGAATACCCGCTGGTGCTCAACACCGGCCGGCTGCTCGAACACTGGCACACCGGGTCCATGACGCGGCGCTCGTACGCGCTGGACACGATCTCGCCGATCGCCGAGGTGTACATGCACCCCAAGGACGCCGCCGACCGCGGGCTGACGCACGGCCAGATGGCCCGCGTGCGCTCCCGGCGCGGCTCGATCGAGCTGCAGGTACGCGTCTCCCACCGGGAGCAGCTCGGCAACTGCTTCATCCCGTTCCACTTCCGGGAGGCGGCGGCGAACCTGCTGACGATCGACGAGATCGACCCCCACGGCAAGATCCCCGAGTTCAAGTTCTGCGCGATCCAGATCGAGGCGCTGAGCGTCGATGGCACGGAGGCCCTCGACATGCGCCCCTCAGTAATAGGGGAAGTGTCTGAATGACCCTGAGTTTCGAGTCGGTGCGCGGGCGGCTTCCGGGCGTCGAGGCACGAGCCGGCAAGTTCCCCGGGCCGTCGCTGATCCCGGCGCTCAACGCCATCCAGGCGCGGCTGGGCTGGCTGCCGCGTGAGGAGCTGGAGGAGCTGGGCCGCACCATGCGGCGGCCGCTGTACGAGATCGAGGGCCTCGTCTCGTTCTACCCGCACTTCCGCACGACCCCGCCCGCCAAGGTGTCCGTCAACGTGTGCCACGACCTGTCGTGCTGGCTGCGCTCGGCCGACGACCGGATCGCCGAGGTGCGCGAGCGTTACGGCGACGAGGCCGAGATCGAGCTCGTCGAGGTGTCCTGCCTGGGCCGGTGCGACAGCGCCCCGGCGCTGGCCGTCAACGAGCACCCGGCCCCGGTCGCCGACGTCGACGCGCTCGTGGCCGCCGCGCGGGAGGAGGAGCTCGCCGAGGCCACCGTGACCGGACGCGCCGACCCTTGGCCGAACGACCCGTACCCGGCCGGCTCGGACGTCTCGACCAGGTACGCGAGCCTGCGCGCGCTGCTGGCCGGCGAGGTGAGCGCCGAGAGCGTGGTGGCCACGCTGGAGGCCTCCGGGCTGCGCGGCATGGGCGGCGCCGGGTTCCCCACGGGCCGCAAGTGGGGCCTGGTCGCCTCCGCGGATCCGGGCGGCGTCAAATACGTGATCTGCAACGCCGACGAGTCCGAGCCGGGTACGTTCAAGGACCGGCAGATCCTGACCGATCAGCCGCACCTGGTGATCGAGGGGCTCCTGCTCGGCATGGCCGTGGTCGGTGCCGAGCAGGGCTGGATCTTCATCCGGCACGAGTACGGCCCCGAGGAGCGCGTGCTGCACGCGGAGATCGCGGCACTGCGCGCGGCCAGCGTGATCGGCGAGAACGCCTGCGGCAGCGGCCGCCGCCTCGACCTCGACATCTTCGTCTCGCCCGGCGGCTACATCCTCGGCGAGGAGACCGCGCTGCTGGAGTGCATGGAGGGCCACCGCGGCGAGCCGCGCAACAAGCCGCCCTTCCCGGGCAACTACGGCCTGCACGGCCGCCCCACCCTGATCAACTCGGTGGAGACCTTCGCCGACGTGCCGGTGATCCTGCAACGCGGCGCCGCATGGTGGGCCGAGCAGGGCGAGGGCGACAGCGTCGGCTGGAAGTTCTTCGCCGTGTCCGGGCACGTCGAGAACCCCGGCGTGTACTGCGTGCCGATGGGCACCACGGTGCGCCGGCTGATCGACCTGGCCGGCGGGGTGCTCGGCGGCGCCCGGGTCGCGGCCGTCCAGCCGGGCGGCGCGTCCTCGAACTTCATCGGCCCCGGCCGGCTGGACCTGGCGCTGGACTTCGGGACGCTCGCCGAGGCCGGGACCATGCTCGGCTCCGGCGCCCTGGTGGTGCTCGCCGAGGGCACCGATCTGCTGGCTGCCTCCACCAACGTGCTGCGCTTCTTCCGTAACGAGTCGTGCGGCAAGTGCGTGCCCTGCCGGGTCGGCTCCACCAAGGCCCACGAGCTGCTGCGCGAAGTGCTGGACTCCGGATCCGCCACCCTCGACGCCGCGCGGAAGGGCCGGATCCTGCAATTGGAGGAGACCATGCGCAAGACGTCGATCTGCGGGCTCGGGCAGGTGGCGCTGGGCCCGGTGGTGTCCGTGCTCGGGCTGGACAAGGGCGGTGCGGCGGCGCGTCCGCAGCCCCGGCCGGAAGGATCGAGGGAGCAGCCGGACCGTTGAGCGGCAGAGAGTTCTTCACCGCCCGTACCCTCGCCGAGGTCCGCTCCGGGTTCCGGCCCTCGCATCGCACGCCCGCCGAGCGCGTCCCGCTGTCCGAGGCGCTGCACCGGGTGCCCGCCGCGGACGTCACGGCCCCCGCCGCCCTGCCCGGCTTCGCCCGGTCCACCGTGGACGGTTTCGCGGTGCGGGCGATGGACACCTACGGCGCCTCCGACGGGCTCCCGTCCTACCTCGACCTGCTCGGCGCGGTACGCATGGGCGCCGAGCCGACCGTGGCGGTCCGGGCCGGCGGATGCGTCGCGATGCCGACCGGGGGAGTGCTTCCGGCCGGCGCCGACGCGGTGGTCATGGTGGAGTACACCGCGGAGACCATGCCGGGCACGATCGAGGTGACCCGGCCCGTCGCGCCCGGCGGCGGCGTCGTGCGCGCCGACGAGGACGTCGCGGCGGGCGGCGTGCTGGCGCCCGGTGGCCGGCCGTTGCGCGCCCCGGATCTCGGGTTCCTCGCCGCCGCGGGGGTGACCACGGTCACCGTGCACCGCCGCCCCCGCGTGGCGATCATCTCCACCGGCGACGAGGTGGTGCCGCCCGCCACCGCGCGGCTCGCATCCGGGCAGGTACGCGACGCCACCGCCTCCGCGCTGGCGGGGCTGGTCGCCGACGCGGGCGGCGAGCCGGTGATCGCCGGCATCGTCCCGGACGAGCCCGGCGCGCTCAAGGAGCGGCTGACCGCGGTCCTGGCCGATTCCGACCTGGTGGTCGTGTCGGCGGGTTCGTCGGTCGGCGCGAGGGACGAGACGGCGGGCGCCGTGGCCGCCATCGGCGAGGTCTGGTGCCACGGGATCGCCATCAAGCCGGGCAAGCCCACGCTGCTGGCCGAGTGCTCCGGGATCCCGCTCATCGGGCTGCCCGGCAACCCCCTGTCCGCGCTGGTCGTGTTCGGGCAGGTCGGAGTGCCGTTGCTGTGGCGCGTCGCCGGCTGCGAGACCCCGCCGCCGCAGCCGAGCACGCGGGCTCGACTGTCGCGCGACCTGGCATCGGCGGCCGGCCGGCTTGACGTGGTCCAGGTCGGGGTACGGAACGGCGTGGCCGAGCCGATCTTCGGCCCGTCGGCGCTGCTGTCGGTGCTGACCCGCGCCGACGGCTATGTGATCGTGCCCGAACCGGCC
Source organism: Nonomuraea sp. MTCD27 (assembly GCF_041950495.1). Lineage (NCBI taxonomy): Bacteria > Bacillati > Actinomycetota > Actinomycetes > Streptosporangiales > Streptosporangiaceae > Nonomuraea > Nonomuraea sp. MTCD27. Next base: position 45,066 of record NZ_JBGNUW010000032.1, read on the forward strand.
ACCGGGCTGGACGCGGGCACCGAGGTAGAGGTCATCCTGTATCGATGAACGTGGAAAGTCCCTTCGTCTCCGACGTCCCCGCGGCGCAGGCCCGGCTCGTCTGGCGCGAGGCGCGCGCCGCGGCCGGCTGCCCCGCCCGGGTCGGCCTGGTCCGTACGCCGGTCGGCGCCGCCGTCGGGCGGGTGACGGCCGAGCCGGTGTGGGCGCTGCGGTCCTCGCCCGCCTTCGACTCCGCGGCGATGGACGGCATCGCCGTACGCGCCGCCGACACCGTGGGCGCGGCCGAGACCAGCCCGGTGCTCCTGTCTCCAGGCGACTTCGCCGTCGTGGACACCGGCGACCCGCTGCCCGACGGTTACGACGCCGTGGTCATGCGGGAGCACGTGCACCGCACCGCGGAAGGGCGGGCCGAGCTCCAGGCGGCCGTCCCGCCTTACCAGCACGTCCGCTCCATCGGGGAGGACATCAGCGCCGGCGAGCTGCTGCTGCCGGAGGGCCACCGGCTGCGCCCCGTGGACGTCGCGGCCTGCGCCGCGGCGGGAGTCGTCGAGCTCGGCGTCCGCCGCGCACCGCGCGTGGTGATCGTGCCGACCGGCGACGAGATCCGCCCGATCGGCGTCGAGCTGGCCCCCGGTGACATCCTCGACACGAACTCGATGATGCTGGCGGCGCAGGCCCGGGAGGCGGGCTGCGCGGCCCGGGTCACGGAGATCGTCCCCGACGACCCCGAAGCCATCGCCGCCGTGCTCCGGGAGGCCACCCGCGACGCCGACCTGGTCCTGCTCATCGCGGGCTCCAGCGCCGGGCGGGACGACTACACCGCGCGCGTGGTCGCCGGGGCCGGCGTCGTCGCGGTCCACGGGGTCGCCGTGCGTCCCGGCCATCCCGTCGTCCTCGGCGCGGTCGAGGAGACGCCGGTGATCGGCGTGCCCGGCTACCCGGTGTCGGCGGCGCTGACCTTCGAGATCTTCGCGGCTCCGCTGCTCGCCGAGCTGGAGGGCGCCGCCCCGCGGGAACGCCCGTCGGCCACGGCGCACCTGGCCAGGAAGCTGCCGTCCGCCATCGGCATGGACGACTGGGTACGCGTGCGCCTGGGGCGGGTGCAGGACCGGCTCGTGGCCACCCCGCTGCCCCGGGGTGCCGGGGTGCTCACCTCGCTCGTACGCGCCGACGGCCTGCTCGTCGTGCCCTCGGGCGTGGAGGGCCACCACGCCGGGGAGCGGGTCCGGGTCGAGCTGCTGCGCGGGCTGTCCGAGATCGGCCGGACCATCGTCGCGATCGGCTCGCACGACATGGTGCTCGACCTCGCGGCCTCCGCCCTGCGCGCCGCCGACCCGCTGATCACCCTGGCGTCGTCGAACGTCGGCTCGCTGGGCGGCCTCGTGGCGCTGCGCGACGGCCTGTGCCACCTGGCCGGGTCGCATCTGCTGGACCCGGCCACCGGCGAGTACACGCTGCCCTACGTGGACCGGCTGCTCGGGGCGGACGCCGACATCGCTGTGGTCCGGCTGGTCCACCGCGAGCAAGGGCTGATCGTCGCCCCCGGCAACCCGCTCGGCCTGACCGGGCTCAAGGACCTGACCAGGCATGACCTGCGCTACGTGAACCGGCAGCGCGGTGCCGGCACCCGGGCGCTGCTGGACCACGAGCTGGCCGGCCTCGGCATCGACGCGAGCGAGGTGTCCGGCTACTCCCGCGAGGAGCACACGCACCTGGCGGTGGCCGCGGCCGTGGCCGCGGGGCGCGCGGACGCCGGCATGGGGATCCTCGCCGCCGCCCGCGCCTTCGGGCTCGACTTCGTCCCGGTGGCCCAGGAGCCGTACGACCTGGTGCTGCGTACCAGCACGCTGTCGGAGGAGCTGCTGGCTCCGCTGTGGGCGCTGCTGGAGCTGCCGGACTTCCGCGCCGGGGTGGAGGCCCTGGGCGGGTACTCCTGCGCCGAGACGGGACGTCGCATCCGCTGACGCCGGCTCGGCGGCGGGGGTCCCCGCCGTACCGGTTCAACCCGCGCTCGTGGTCAATGTCCTCGTCTCGAAGCCTCGTGCGATCAGCCACAGGGCCAGGACCACGCTGTGTAGGGCCGGCGGTGCGTTGATGGCCAGGTAGAGCGGTGTGACGACATCGGTCAGGCCAAACAGCACCAGGAAGCTCGCCGACATGGCCAGCCCGGCCCCGAGAAGCCCCCACACGGACAGCCAGCGCGGGACGAGTCTCGACCGATAGAGAACCGAGAACAGGAGAAGGTCGCCGAGAGCCAGCGAGATGATCAAGGCGACATGGTTGACCAGGTCACGTCCCGTCCGCAGCATCTCACCGAGGACCCCGAGGTGAGCCGCGCCCGAAGCGCCGGCCTGGGCCTGGGCGAATTCCTGGCCCAGCACCAGAAACAGGGGCAGGAGAATCACGCCGACGAGATGGAACGTCGCCGCGATCAGCCTGAATCCGAGGAAACCCAGGCTGAGCGCCTCGTTCTCCTTCCGCAAGGTGGGATACAGGTACAGCGCGAACCCGACATAGGCGGGGATCATGATGGACTGGAAGAACGCACCGGCGATGACCTGACCCTCATGCGCGGAGATGAGGGCGAGATAGTGCGGCTCCTCGAGAGCGGGAACAATACTCAACGCACCGGCGATCATGCCCACGATGACCAGTGCGCCGGCGATGGCGGTCGCTCGCCTGCTGGTGTTCATGACACTTCCCCGTATGTGACGGCGCGGGACGGCCGCATTCTCCTTACACCTGTAAGGGCGCCCCCGACATTACCCCTTACACCTGTAAGTCTGCAAGAGTGCTGCCGTCCCCGCCGCCGCGGCGGGCGCGACTACTGGCGCAGCTCGCGTTTGAGGATCTTGCCGGTCGCCGTCATCGGCAGGCGCTCGCGGAACTCGATGATCCGCGGGTACTTGTAGGCCGCCATGTTCTCCCTGCACCAGGCGACGAGCTCGTCCTCGCTCGCCGTCGCGCCGGGCGCCGGGATGACGTAGGCCTTGACCTCCTCGCCGTGCGAGTCGTGGGGCACGCCGACCACCGCCGCCAGCGAGACCGCCGGGTGCGTCATCAGCACCTCCTCCAGCTCGCGCGGATAGACGTTGAAGCCGCCCCGGATGATCATGTCCTTCGTGCGTTCGATGACGGCGTAGTAGCCGTCCTCGTCACGCGTGGCGATGTCGCCGGTGCGGAACCAGCCGTCCCGCATGACCTCCTCGGTGGCCTCGGGCCGCCCGTAGTAGCCCTTCATGACGTTGTGCCCGCGGATGGCGATCTCGCCGGGGCCCCCGCCCTCGACGGTGTTCCAGTCGTCGTCCACCAGCCGCATCTCCACGCCCCAGATGGGGAAGCCGATGGTGCCGGGCTTGGTGGGCCGTCCGGGCTGGTTGAAGCTGGCCACCGGGGAGGTCTCCGACAGGCCGTACCCTTCCAGGATCGGGATGCCGAAGGTGCCCTCGAAGTCCTTGAGCACCTCGACCGGGCAGGACGCCCCGCCCGCCACCGCCAACCGCAGCGTCGAGGGCACCTCGGCGCCGTCGGCGTGGATCTTCGACAGCAGCGCCCAGAACATCGTCGGCACCCCGGCGAACATGGTCACCTTCTCCCTGCGCATGAGCTCCAGCGCCTCGCCGGGCTCGAACCGCGGCTGGAGTACGAGGGTGGCGCGGCGGCGCACGCTCACGTTCATGCCCGCGATCTGGCCGAAGGAGTGGAAGAGCGGTAGCACGGTGAGTGAGACGTCGCCGTCGGGGTCGGCGGGGAACATCTCGTCGCTGACGATGGTGTTGGTCAGGATGTTCATGTGGGTCAGCTCGGCGCCCTTGGGCTGCCCGGTGGTGCCGGAGGTGTAGAGGATGGCCGCGGTGTCGTCCGGCCCGGTCCGCACCGTCTCGAACTCCCCGGACACGCCGCTCAGCGCCGCCCAGAACGATTCGCCGTGCTCCGACTCGGTGGCCAGCGGCGTGGCGGGCAGGACGAAGAAGTGCTCGCAGCCCTCGACGGCGTCGAACGCCTGCCGCCCGCGCGCGCCCATGGGCAGCTCGGGGGAGCCCTCGAAGCAGAAGAGCGCCTTGGTGTCGCTGTCGGTCAGGTGGTAGGCGATCTCGCGCGGCTGCAGCAGCACGTTGAGCGGGACCACGGTCGCCCCGGCCTTGAGGATGCCGAAGTAGACGAAGGGGAAGTAGGGCAGGTTCGGGCAGAGCAGCGCGACCTTGTCGCCCCTGCCGATCCCCCTGGCCACCAGGAGGTTGGCCACCTGGTTCGCGACGGAGTCCACCATGGAGTACGGCAGGCGCAGGTCGCCGAAGACCAGGGCGGTGCGGTCTGGGACATTGCGGGCGCTGTCTTCCAGAATGATCGACAGATTGAGCATCGCGGGCCTTCCCTCGGGCTGCTAATACCTGCGTCCGTGGCAAGGATGCGGCGTCGATGCGGTCAGCGCTTGTACGAACGTGTCGAATCAGGGCAGCCAGTCGATGGCGGCGGCCAGCGTGGAGGGCGCGGTCCCGAAGTTGTGCCGGAAGACCCGGGTGAAATGCGACCCGTCGGTGAATCCGGCACCGTGGGCGGCCACCGTCAGCGACTCTCCCGCGGCGACCAGCCTGATCGCATGCTGAAGGCGCTGCCAGCGCACATAGGGCCGCAGCGGGATCCCCACGTGCGCGCTGAACAGATGCGCCAACCGGCTGGGGGACAGGTGCACCGCGGCCGCGAGCACGCCCAGACGCACCGGCCCCCCGGCCAGGAGAGTGGGGATCACGGCTATCGCCATCTCCACCGCCGGGTGAATCGGGATCTCCGCGGCACGACGCTGACCCGTCCAGTCCTCGACGATCTGCAGGGCGGCCGCGGCCTCGGCGGAGTGTTCGTGGCCGTTCGGGGGTCTCGCGAACGTGAGCGGTGCCGCGACCTGGTGGTGTCCCGGGCTCGTGCCGGCGCGCGTCGGACGGGGGAGGGGCGGGCTCCAGGTCGAGGCGCAGGCTCCCGCCCCCGAAGAGGCGAGAAGGGAGCGGCCTGGCGAGCTGCCGGGTTCGAGTTGAGCCAGGAGGGCCCCGCGAGCTCCCGTGAGGATGGCGTGGCCGGTGTCGGGCGGAATGACCGCGGTCCGGGTGGTCAGCCGCCGGCCCTGGGCGTCGGCCATGGTGAAGGGCTCCGCGGAGACGATCAGGTGGACCGCGTGGTGTGCGTGCAGCTGGTTCGTACCGATGGTTCCGCCGTACAGCAGGACGCCGGGGCGGAGCAGACACCAGCCGCGCCAGTGATGCGACATCACGCCTCCTTCTCCGGATGAGGTTGCCTCAACCTCTGATCGTCGTGGCGGAAGCCCTTTCCGGGAAGGTGCGGCCCCCGAGCGTTCCGACGGCGGCCCTAAAGGACGAAGTCGGCGGTGAAGCCCAGCAGCCCGGCCGACCGGCTGAGGTCGATCGGCACCGTGCGGCCGGGCAGCGGCGCGCGCAGCTCGGTCGTCGGATGGTAGCGGCGCATCAGGTCCTCGGTCGGATGGGGGACGAGCGTCGTAGGGGCGGCGACCAGCACCGTCCGCGCGCCGGGCCCGGGCACGCCGAGCGCCAGCAGGCACGCGCGGGCCGCGTCGCGCACCTCCAGGTACGCCCACAGCCCGCGCGCGTGCAGGCCGGGGTCGGCCGCGCACGCGGCGGCGAAGTCGCGCAGCCGCTCGTCCACGCCCCCCACGTACGGCAGGCGCAGCGCGACCACGCTCATCCCGTGCCTGCGCGCCATCGTCTCCGCCGTGAGCTCGTCGACCAGCTTCGACAGCGCGTACGGGTCCTCGGCCTGCGACGGCAGGGCGTGGTCGACCGGCGCGTAGGCGGGGTGCAGCTCTTTCGAGGCGAACGCCAGACCGCCGGCCGCCTGCGAGCTCGCCACGCACACCTGCCGAACCCCCGCCAGCCCCGCCTGTTCGAGCACGGTGAAGGTGGACTGGGTGTTGACCGCGAACACCTTCTCGGCCGGCTCCCGCTCCGGGGTCGGGATGGCGGCGAGGTGGATGACGGCGTCGGCCCCCTTCAGCGCGGCGCGTACGGCGGCCGGGTCGGTCGCGTCTCCCACGACCACCAGATCGGCGGGCAGGTCGGCGGGCAGGTCGCCGGGGTCGTCCAGGACGAGCGCACCGGCCGCGATCCCCCGGTCGGCCAGCAGGTCGAGGACCGCCCGCCCGATGCGGCCCGCCGCGCCCGTCACCAGCACCCGCCGCACGCCGCCGCTCACCGCTCGCCTCCCGTCCGTCCGCCGCGCGGACCGTCCTCAGGACGGTACGCCCGGACCGCGACCACGTGGGCCGACGGCGCGCCGTTGGTGGCCTCGACCACGATCCGCAGCGCGTCGGCCGGCACCGGCTCGTCGAGGACGTGCACGTTGCGCCGCCGCCGGTTCTCGCGGGTCTCGGCCACCGCGTGCCAGGCGCCGCCCCGCCGCACCTCGACCCGGTAGCCGCGGACGAGCGTGGGCAGCACCTCGAACGGGGTGCGGTGGTGGTGCAGGTTGATCAGGTCCTCGTTCACGTCGTCGTCGGCGATCACCTCGATGCGCGCGATCGTCACGGGCTCCGCCCACTCCAGATCCAGGCTGGCGGGCAGCGTGCCGGAGACCCACATGTGCGGCCCGGCATAGGGGCGCTGATAGCCGTCCAGAGCCCTGCCCGGCGCGAACGCCTCCGTGCCGCCCGTCTCCAGGCAGAACGTCCGGCGCAGCAGCCCCGTGTCCACCCACTCGCGGAGCGGCTGGGGGCTCTCGTCCTGCGGGCGCAGCGGGATCCGGGTGAAGCAGAGCACGCCGGGCGTCGGCTGGTCGGCGACGTGCAGGCGGACCAGCGGATTGGCCCTGACGACGATGAAGGCGTTGCGCGGCGTGCCGGGCCGCCAGTCCAGGCCCAGGTCGACCCACTGCTTCTCGCCCGCGGACAGGGGGATCGCGCCGGTCGTGACGAGCTCGCGCGGCACGTAGTTCTGCCCGAGCACAGGGTCGTGCAGCTCGACGGTCAGCGTGGTGTCACCGGCCGCGTCGACCAGCAGCCGCACGCCGCCGAGGGCCGGGTCGGCGGGCAGCACCAGCCCCGCGTCCGCGTCGAGCGGCCACGGGTCGGCCGGGGTGTCCACCACCAGGCGGGACAGCGTGCTCGACGCCGACGCGGTGGCGGTGCCCGCGAGGTCGGCCGGGTCGTCGAGCGGCAGCCCGACGATGGAGGCGTCCTCGCGCAGCAGGGTTCGCTGCAGGTCGGCGGCCGGCAGGTCGCGCGGGCGCGTGCCGCGCTCGGCGCAGAGCGCCGCGGCCGTGCCCGCTGCCTGGCCGATCGTGGCGCAGGTGGCCATCACCCTGGTCGAGCCGAACGCCACGTGGGAGGCGGAGATGTTGCGCCCGGCCATGAGCAGGTTGGGCACGTTGACCGAGTAGAGCGAGCGGTAGGGGATGTGGTAGACGCCGTCGGCGTAGCGCTGCTTGGCCCCGGCCTCGGTCGCGTACATGCCCTGCGGCGGGTGCAGGTCGATCGACCAGCCGCCGAACGCGACCCGATCGTCGAACGGCGTCTGGCCGAGGACGTCGTGCTGGGTGAGCACGTAGTCGCCGAGCAGGCGGCGGTACTCCCGCTTGCCCGGCAGCGCGCCCACCCATTCGAGCGTCATCGTGTCGGCGTCGAACTTGCCGGAGTTCTTGATGTAGTCCCAGATGCCGTAGACGACCGACCACAGCTCGTCCCTGATGCGGTCGTTGTCGTGCACGGTGTCCAGCTCGCCGCCGAACTCGATCCACCAGTACGCGCAGCCGTTGTCACCGGCCTTGATGATGCGCCGCTCGGGGATCGAGGTGGTGGTGATGTCCTTGGCGAAGCCGGGCGGGACGTAGCGGACCGGCTCTCCCGCGTCCTTCGTGTAGAACAGCAGCGTGCTGCCCAGCGTGATGTCGTCGGGCTCGTCGGGCGCCCACGGCTCGCCGTACTCCGCCCGGCCCTCGCGGCCGATGCGGTGACGGGCGCCCGCGAGGTGGCCGACCAGGCCGTCGCCGGTGCAGTCGAGGAAGAGCGACGACTCGAACGTGATGAGCCGCTCCGAGCCCATCATCCAGCCCGTGACGGAGGAGATCCCGCTCCCGTCGGCGTCCACGAGGCGGACGTCGGTGTTGAGGTAGAGCGAGACGTTCGGCTCGGCGCGGACCGCGTCCAGCACCGTGGTGTCCCAGAAGTAGGGGTTGCCGAGCGGGTTGCGATACTGGTTCTCGACCAGCAGCTCGCCCATGATGCCGCCCTCGCGGGCGTGGTGGTTCTTGCCGTGGCCGGTCGCGCCGCACACCCAGACGCGCACCTCGCTGCTGGAGTTGCCGCCCAGCACCGGCCGGTTGCCGACCAGCGCCACCGTACGCCCGAGCCGGGCGGCGGCGACGGCCGCGCACACCCCGGCCAGGCCGCCACCCACGACGGTGATGTCATGACTTACGGTTTCTTGTCTCATTCGCTCAATCCGTAGTAGACACGGGGCGCGCCGTCCAGGACCACCCGCACCTTGCCGTTGTAGACAGGCAGGGTGCGCTCGCGGCCGATGCAGTCCACCTCGCGGACCGTGGCGCCCCCGGCGGGCAGGAGCAGGGGGGTCTTGGTGGGCCAGTGGTCGGCCCAGGCCTCCTTGTGCGGATACCACTGGTCGGTGCCGTGGTCCGCGTGCTGGAGATAGCCGTCCTTGCGGCTCCACAGGATCGAGAACCCGTCGAACAGCAGGCCCTTGAGCTCCGGGTCGGGGAACGTCAGCCAGCGGACGAACCTCGCTCCCTCCAGGATCCGCGTGGCCGTGGCGTAGGCCAGCAGCGCGGCCTTGGCGCTGGTGTCGCGGTTCATCAGCCCGAAGTGGTATTCGGGGTTGGCGGGGTCGGCCTCCTGCGGATGGTGGATCGTGCTGTCGTGGGGCTGGTACCAGTTCACCCCGTCCACGCCCTCCGAGACCGCCAGCGCCAGGGTGAGCAGCACGTTCTCGGCCGCCTGCCGGTGGTTGTCGTTCCACCACCGGTTCGGCCTGGTGCAGGCGTACGCCTCGGTGAGCCACAGCTCCTTGCCGCCGCCCTGCTCGTCGATGGTCCTGCGGGCCTCCCGCAGCGCGCCGAGGAAGTTCCAGTACGTGCCGTTCTCGCCCTGCTCCCACTCTTCGGGCGGTGGCGCGTAGTCGGGGGTGAAGTTGCCGCGCCCCGGATGGATGGCGAACCCGTCGATCAGGTCCCAGCCGCCCGCCTCGATGAACTTCGCGGTCCACACCGTGTCCATGCCGCCGAGGCCGCAGTTCATCAGCTTGATGCCGGAGTCCTTGAGCCGGTCGTGGATCGGCTTGAGCCCGTCGCGGATGTACTCGGGCACCCGCTTGCCCTGCATCCACGGGTTGTTCAGCTCGTTGGCCACCTCGAAGTAGCGGGCGCCCGACGCCCTGGCGATCGCCGCCCGGTCGTCGGCCCAGGCGGCGATCTGCTCGGGCGTGCCGTTGAAGATGACGCCGCCGAGCTGCACGTTGTGCGGGACGCCGAGCGCGTCCAGCTCGGCGGGCGAGTGGCCCGGCGCGCCGTCGTAGGCGATGCGTACCGACTTCACGCCGATCCTGCGCATCAGCGCGCCGACCGACTCCTTGTCCGGCACCAGCATCCAGAAGTAGTTGGCGACGCCGAACCTCCCCTCGGCCTGGTAGTCGTACGGCTTGAGCGTGGCCAGGTTCGTCCGGGCGAACGCCTCGTCGGTGTCGTCGGCGACGGCCTTGACCTCGGCGAACAGAATGCCCTGCGGGGAGCCCCCGACCGTGAACGTCTCGTCCCAGACCGCGCCGGGCGCGAGCGTCCTGGTCAGCGCGCCGTGCGCGGCCTTCCTGCCGTCGAAGTCGCGGGCGCACCAGCTCAGCCGCACGCTGCGCTCGGTGGCCGAGCCGTTGACGACCTGGGCCCTGAGCCGCATGCTCGCGTTCGGCTCGTACAGGCCGAACGGCTGGTCGCACCAGGCGTCCACGCTCAGCGGGAGCCCGGTGGCGATCCCGTTGGCGGCCGACGGGCGCATCGCCCCGAGCACCAGCTCGGCCTCGGTCACGGTCCCGGTGGTGGCGGGGGCGTGGATCCAGGTGGCGTTGGTGAAGCCGGGCGTGGTCTTGTCCAGGCGGAAGAACGCGGCGGTGTCCGTCCAGGTCTCCTGGTAGAGGGCGCCGGCGTTGACCTCGTACGGGACGCCGCCGCGCGGGTCGCGGGTCCACCTGGTGACGGGCACGTACCGCTCGGGCGCCGACGGGCCGAGCACGGCCCTGGCGAACATGAAGCCGGAAGGCGTCAGGGTGGCGCTGCCGCTCACCTCCCAGCGCAGGTGCGCCCTGCGGGCGGAGACGGTGAACAGGCCACGCACCTTGACCTGCTGGGCCGACGCCGACATCACGTAGTCGACCTGGATGGCGGGCTTGCCGTCCACCGTCACCAGCGAGGGCGTGCCGCCGAACGTGCGCTGCTGCCCGAGCACGCTGTCCTTGATCATGAAGTGGCTGAGCCGGAGGCGGTCGGCGTCGTCGCGCACCAGGATCGAGCCGCCCTCCTCGGCGATCAGCGTGATGCCGTCGGCCTGGACGGAGATCGGCTCGGCGACGGCGGCGCCGCCGGTCGCGGTGCCGGCCGCCGCGGCGGGTGTGGCGCCGAAGGTGGCGCCGGCCGCGGCCGGGAGAGCCTGGAAGAGGATACGACGGGAAATTTCGGCCATGGGGGGTGCCTTTCGTTAAATGTCAGCCCTTGATGCCGGTGAAGCCGAGCCCGGCCACGATGTGCTTCTGGAAGACCAGGAACACCAGCACCGGAGGCGCCAGTGCCATCGCCATGGCGGCGATCAGCTCGTCCTGCGGCGCCTGCTCGGCCAGGCTGGCCAGGGCCACGCTGATCGGCTGCTTCTCGGGATCGGTGATGGCCACGAGCGGCCAGATGAAGTCCTTCCAGCTGTGCATGACGGCCAGCAGGCTGATCACGGCCAGGATCGGCCGGCTCATCGGCAGCACGATCCTGGTCAGCAGCTGCCACGTGTTCGCCCCGTCCACCCGCGCCGCCGCGAACAGCTCGGGCGGCAGCGCGTCGAAGAACCGCTTGGCCAGCAGCACGTTGAACGCATAGGCGCCGGAGGGCAGCCAGATCGACCAGTACGAGTCCACCAGCCCCAGGTCGATGACCGTCAGGAACAGGCTGGTCATCGAGACCGTGTAGGGCACGAACATCGTGGCCAGGATCGCGCCGTAGACGTACTTGCCGAACCAGGGTCGCAGCACCGACAGCGCGAAGCCCGCGGTGATCGCCACGACGAGCTGCACCGCCCACGAACCGCCCACCACCTGCACGGTGTTGAGGAGGTAGTGGCCGATGCCGAGGTCGTCCCAGGCGGTGGCGAAGTTCTCCGGGCGCGGGTCGGCGGGCCACAGGTCGAGCGGCTTGGAGATCAGGTCGGCGCTCGGCGACACGGCGCCCTTGACCGTCATGTAGAGCGGGCCGAGGCCGATCAGGACCAGGAAGGCCAGCGTGAGCGCCTGGATCGTGCGCAGCCCCGCCCTGACCGCCGGGCGGCGCTCCTCGACAGGTGAGATCAGGCTCATGACGCGCTCCAGCTCCTGGTGGCCCGCAGGTAGACGGCCGACAGCAGGCCGAGGACGATCGCCAGCAGGAACGACAGCGCCGCCGCCTGACCGTAGGCGCCGTCCTGGAAGGCGTACCTGAAGATCAGCAGCAGGACGGTGAGCGTGGCGTTCTCCGGGCCGCCGCCGGTGAAGACGTACGGTTCGGTGAAGACCTGCATGGTGTTGATGAGCTGCATGAGCAGCAGCAGGCCGATCACCGGGCGGAGCTGGGGAAGCGTGATGTGCCACACGCGCGTCCGGATGGAGGCCCCGTCCATCTGGGCGGCCTCGTACAGCTCGGACGGGACGCCGACGATCGCGGCCAGGTAGATCAGCACCGCGCCGCCCATGCCCGCCCAGGTGGACTGCAGGACCAGGCTGACCATCGCCGTGTCCGGCGAGTCCAGCCACGGGTAGGGCCCCAGCCCCACGAGGCCGAGCAGCCCGTTGAACAGGCCGTGCCCCGGGTCGTAGAACCACTTCCAGAGCAGGATCGCCACCACGGGCGGCACCACCACGGGCAGGTAGACGAGGAAGCGGTAGACGCCCGCGCCTCTGCGCACGGTGGACAGCACCACGGCCAGCACCAGCGGCGCGGGGAAGCCGATGAGCAGTGCCAGCCCGACGAACACCAGCGTGTTGGCGACGGCCGTGCCCAGCAGCGGGTCGGCGAACAGGGCGCGGAAGTTGTCCAGGCCGACCCAGGCGGCGGGGTCGACCAGGTTCGTCTCCTGGAAGCTGATGAGCAGGCCTCTGACGATCGGCCACCAGGAGAACACCCCGAACACCACCAGCGCCGGGACCAGGAACACCAGCGCGGTCAGCGTGTGCCGGCCCTTCCTGACCGCCGGTCTCGTGGGCTCCGCCCGGACCGCGGACGCGGCGGGTGGGGACACGGCGGGCGGGGACACGGTGGGCGGGGACACGGTGGGCGTCCCGGTGCGGCCGGCACTCACTGCCTGGCCGCCGCGAGCTTGGCGTTGACGTCCGTCTCCGCCTTGGCCAGCAGGTCTTCCACGGACGCGTTCTTGTCGGTGAGCACCGCCTGGACCACTGTGTCGAGCACCGCGTACACCTGCTGGGCCTGGACGGCGGGCTCGGGGCGCAGGGTGAGCGACGGGGTGCCCTCCAGCCACGGGCGGAAGTGCTCGAGCTTGACGTTCACGTACGGCTTGACGGCCTCGTCGATCCTGGCCTGCTGCGTGGCGTCGAACATCGGCAGCGTGGGCACCCCGACCGCGGACTCGGGGTCGGCGGCCAGCTGCTTGGCCCTGGAGGCGGCCACGGCCGGGTCGTGCTGCGGCTCGGCGTAGGCGAACAGCAGCCACTTCACCGCCGCGGCGGCCTTCTCCGCCGTCACGGACTTGGGCACCAGGTAGACGTCGCCGCCGGTCAGCGTGGCGTTCCCGCCGGCCTGCGGGAGCGGGCCGACGCCGAACGCGTCGGTGTTCTCCATCCCGTACGTCATCTTGGCCAGCCGGTAGGTGCCCGGCGTGCCCATGTACATGCCGATCTCACCTGCGGCGAACCGCTTGATCACGTCGTTCTGGTCGTTGAGCTGCGAGTCGCCCATGGAGTCGTCCGTCCAGCGCATCTCCTTGAGCAGGCCCAGCGCCTTCTTCACCGGGTCGGCGTTGAAGGCGGCCACGTGCCTGCCGCCCTCTTCGCGCTCGATCTCGCCGCCGTGCGCGTAGGCGAGCATGGTGAGCTGCCAGCCGCCCTGGTTGCTCTTCGACTCGTGGACGAAGCCCGCCTTGCCGGTCTTGTCGGCGATGGCCTTGGCCGCGGTGCGGACCTCGTCCCACGTCTTCGGCGGCTTGTCGGGGTCGAGCCCGGCCTTGGTGAACAGGTCGCGGTTGTAGACCAGGCCCTGGGCGAAGGGCGCCTGCGGGACGCCGTACACCTCGCCGGCCGCGTCGCTGAGCGGGCGCAGGACCTGGGGGTTGAACTCCTTGTAGTGGGCCCACCCCGACAGCTCATTGGTGAGCGGCCTGACCTGCTTGCGGGCGATGAGGCCCTGCGGCTCGGTCAGCGGGACCTTGATCACCTCTTCGACCTTGCCGCCCGCCAGCTTGGCGGAGAACGTGAGCGGGTCGAACACTGTGGTCGAGCCCTGCACCTTGATCCCGGGATTCTGCCTCTCGAACTCCGCCACCATCTTCTTGAACTGCTCCAGACCCGGTTTGTCCGTGGCGGGAGGCATGCCCTGGACCCGGATCACGACGGTTCCGGGCTCGCCGGAGGAGGGGGACCCGCATCCGGTCAGCGCCGTGGTGAGTACGGCGCAGCCGAGGAGGCCGGCGGTCAGCTTCATGATGACTCCTGTGGTGGAGGTGGCGCACGTCGAGATGGCGGCAGGGCGCGGCGGCCGTGCCGGAAAGGGGTTTCGCTGAAGGGAGGGAGGGCTCAGCCGGGGGCGGGGCCCGTGGAGGCTCGGGGGATCAGGCGCGAGCCGATCTCGACGGTCCGCGCCTCGCCCCTGCCCGTGATGGTGTTGATGAGCAGGTCGGCGGCCCGGGTGGCGACCTCGTCGGCCGAGATCCTGATCGTGGTGAGCGACGGGGTGGAGGTGGCGGCGAGCAGCGTGTCGTCTATTCCGATCACGCTCACCCGGTCGGGCACGCCGATGCCGAGCTTGGCGAACTGGTGCAGCACTCCGAGCGCCACCAGGTCGTTGTGCGCGAGCACCGCCGTCGCCTCGCCCGCCGCGACGAGCGTCGCCGCGTGCACGCCGGTCTCGAAGCGGGGGTCGTACGGGCCGAGCTCGGTCAGCGTCAGGTCGTGGGCCTCGAAGACCTCCCTGATGGACTTGCCGCGGCCGTGCTCGCCGTGCTCGGCGTTGACGAAGACGCACCGGGTGTGCCCGTACGCCTTGAGGTGCTCGGCGGCCTGCGCGATCCCCTGCGACAGGGAGATGCGCAGCTCGGGCAGCCCTTCGACGTGCCGGTTGACCAGGACGGTGGGCATCTCGGCGCCGAGCTCGCGCAGCCGTTCCGCCGGCAGGGTGGACGCCCACAGGATCAGGCCGTCCACCTGCTTGGACACCGCGGCGATGGTCTCCAGCTCGTCGTACTCGCGCTCGTCGGTGTCGGCGGCCAGCACGGTGTAGCCGAGCCGCCTGGCGCGGGCCTGCATCGCCTTGAAGATCGGCGGGAAGAACGGGTTCGCTATGTCGGGGATGATCAGACCGATCGACCCCGTCCTGCCGCCGCGCAGTGAGCGGGCGGCGGGGTTGGGCGAGTAGCCCAGATCGGCCGCCGCCTCGCGGACGCGCTGCAGGGTCTGCGGCTGCACCTGCTCCGGCGCGGTGAACGCGCGGGAGACCGTCGAGACGGACACCCCGGCCGCGCTCGCCACCTGCTTGATCGTTACCGCCACCGGTTCCGCCCTCCCGTGTCACTGGTTGGGAGGATCGTTGCAAACGTTCCCGGAATGCGTCAAGAGTGTTTCATCCAGGAAAATCCCTGACCTATTCAACTCTGCGGTGCTCTGTCATGATGCATCCCTGAGTGTTTGCGGGATCGTTTTCAAAGGAGTCAGATGAAGATCACCGGCTGGGAACTGCTCACCCTGCCCGATCACGGCGACAGCATGATGCTGCTGGTCATCGACACCGACGAGGGCCTGTACGGCCTGGGCGAGGTCGGCATCAGATCGAGGCAGAAGGCCGTGGCCGGGGGCATCGAGCACCTGGGCGAGCTCCTGATCGGCGAGGACCCCACCAGGATCGAGCACTTGTGGCAGGTGCTGTTCCGGCGCGGGTTCTTCCCCGCCGACCGGTTCCTGTCGGCCGCGATCGCCGCAGTGGACGTGGCCCTGTGGGACATCCGCGGCAAAGCCCTCGGCGTGCCGGTCTACGAGCTGTTCGGCGGGCGGGTGCGCGACCACGTGCCGGCCTACACGCACCTGGGCGACGACTACCACGACGTGGAGGCGTTCCTGGACAAGGCGCGCGGCCTGGTCTCCGACGGCTGGCGGCACCTTCGCTTCGCGGTGCCGCACGCGCCGGACGGGGTGCTCGACCAGCGGGCCTCGATGCGGGCGGGGATCGCGCTGTTCCACCGGATGCGGGAGGTGGTGGGCGAGGAGGTGGAGCTGATCCTCGACGTGCACACCAGGTTCGACCCGCCCGAGGCGGTCACGCTGTGCAGGGAGATCGAGCCGGCGCGGCCGTACTTCGTGGAGGACCCGCTGCGCAGCGAGGGCCTGGACGCCTACCGCATGCTCAGGGCCCGTACGGCGGTGCCGCTGGCGGCGGGCGAGCAGTTCGGCTCGAAGTGGGAGTTTCAGCGCCTGGTGGAGCCGGACCTGATCGACTACGCCCGCGTGGACGTGGCCGTGGCGGCCGGGCTCACCGAGGCCAGGAAGATCGCGGCGATGTGCGAGACGCACTACATCAGGCTCGCCACCCACAACCCGCTCGGCCCGGTGACCGCGGCCTCCTCGCTGCACCTGAACCTCGCGACCCCGAACGCCGCGGTCCAGGAGCACCAGGCCCCGCCTGAGCCCGCGATCGACGCGCTGTTCACGGCCCGGCCCACGATCAGGGCCGGGCGCGTGGAGCTGCCGGAGCTGCCCGGGCTCGGCGTGGACCTCGACCGGACCGCGGCCCGCCGCTACCAGGCCGTCGCCGCCGAGCGCCCGCACCTGCGGACTCCGGACGGGGCCTTCACCAACTGGTGAGCCTTCGGCGTTCCGCCCTCGCGGGCGCGCTCGCCATGGGCGTCGCCATGGCCGCCGTCGGGTTCACCCCCCATTCCGGGGCCGTCCCGGCGTCTTCACCGTGAAGCGCCTCGCGAACGGGCGGATCGCACCGAAGACCCGGTCCATCTCGATCCGGTCGTTCTCGACCCGCACCATCCGGGTCTGCCCGAACAAGTGGTGATCTAGGCCCAGGGGCGGGGGAAGGCGTCGCCGTCCAACCCGGCACCCACGGCGAGCCCGAGGGGATCTGTCACGATGTGCTCGGTCCCGCTGTAGCGGGTCGCCTCGTCCATGTAGATGACGACGTGCGCGAACCGGGCCTGATCGGTGCGGTTGGGCAGCGCCATGTGGCCGGTGTAGCCGCTGTGGAAGGTGCAGTCGCCGGCGCGGAGCGGCACCGTGACCCGGGGGATCCAGCGCAGGGACGGGTCCATCTCGAACAGGTCCTCCTCGCGGTGGAGGTCCTGCGGGCGCAGGCCGGTCCGATGCTGGGTGCCGGGCAGGAAGGTCATGCACCCCCGTTCCGGGGGAACGTCGACCAGCGCTATCCACGCCGACAGCGGGAGCCGGTCGCCCGCGTGCGGCCAGTACGGGCGGTCCTGGTGGAACTCGGTGGCGGCGTTGTTGTGCGGCTCCTTGACCAGCATCTGGTCGTGCCAGAGCCGCAGCGGGAACCCGGCGAGCTGCTCGGCGATCCGGCCGAGCCGCCGGTCGAGCGTGAGCTCCCGAAGCGTCCGGTCCTGTCGCCAGACGTTGACCAGCTGGCTGAAGACGCCTCGCGTCTCCAGGCTCTCCGCGCGGTGCGCCCGCAGGAACGCCTCGGCGCCGGCCCGGAAGCGCTCGATCCGGCCGGGCTCGAGAACGCCACGCACTCGGACGAAACCGTGTTCGCGATACGCCGCCACCAGCTCGTCCGGCACCCGGCCGTCGGGGCCGACATCGCTGCCGGGCTGCCGGGTCGTGGTCGTCGCCATCACTGACCTCCGAGGTTCTTGCCGTTGGGATGCTCCAAGCGTCGTCGTAGCGTGCCGCCCGGGGCTAGGCCGATCCCGGCGTGTGGTCGTACGATCCCGACATGCCTGCCACGCTGCACGAGCACGCGCTGTTCGCCGGGGACCCGGTCCTGGCAGGTGTCCACCACCTGGATCTCGACATCGAGCCGCACGCGCACGACTTCCTCGAGATCGCCGTGATCGGAGCCGGTCACGGCCGGCACGTGACCAGCCAGGGCGAGCATCCGCTGCGGCGCGGGCAGGTCATCGTGCTCCGCCCCGGTGCCTGGCACGGGTTCCGCGACTGCGCCGGCCTGACCGTCGCCAACTGCTGCCTGTCCGCCCAGGCGCTACGGGCCGACCTGGCGGCGCTGCACGACCTCCCGATGCTGCGCCGGATGCTGTGGACCGACCCAGTGGCCTCCGGCACGCACGGCGTGGCGGTCACGACCGCCGATCCGGCCGCCGCCGAGGAGGCCATCGCGGAGATCACCCTGCTCGAACGGGACCTCGGGGCCGAGCAGAGCCGGCCGGGCCGCGTGCTGGGCCGACTGGTCACCGTGCTCGGCATCCTGGCCGACGGCCGTGACCCCGGGCAGCAGACGATCGAGCCCGCCGTCCACCCCGCCGTCGCCGCCACCATCGCCCGGCTCGAGGCGGCGCCCGCCCACCCGTGGCGGCTGGACGAGCTCGCCCGATCGATCAACCTGGATCCCACCCACCTCGGCCGGCTGTTCCGGCGGCACGTCGGGCTGACGCCACTGGGCTTCCTGGCCCGGCTGCGGGCCGAGCGCGCCGCCACGTTGCTGGCGCAGTCGACCCTGCCGGCCGCCCGGGTCGGCGCCGCCGTCGGCTGGGACGACCCGACCTACTTCGCCCGCCGCTTCCGGACGCTGGTCGGGCTGACACCCACCGAATACCGGCGGCGCAGCCGATCGGCCGCCCGTGCTCAGCGGGGATCCTGATGCGCTCCGCGGGCTCACGGGTCCGCGCCCGAGCGCGCCGGCACGGTCACCTGCTCATCAGCGTCGCCCGCCGAACTCCCAGTCGTGGACCTCGATGCCGGCGTACCGGTCCAGGGTCAGGACGGCGCGTGCCGCGTCCGGGTCCGGAGCCCGGACCAGGGCCGCCGTACCCAGCCAGGCGGCGCCGTCGTCGGACAGCAGCGGCCCGTACGCGATCAGGTCGGCCCGGTCGGGCGGCGGGAGGAGGTCCGCGGCCTGCCCGGAGCCGAGGCCCAGCACCAGATACCGGTGGCCGCCTTCCCGGCCGCCGGGGAAGTCCCACATGGTGCGCCCCAGCACGTTCCGCCAGCGACGCAACATCACATCCCGGTACACCCCGGCCTGGTAGTTGGGCTCGTCGAAGGCGAACGCGCGCGCGGTGGCGGGATCCGGCAGGTCGACGATGTGCACGCTGCCGGTGGCCGTTTCGCCGCCGCGGGCGAAGGTCGGGCCACGGGCGATCAGCTCCGCCGCGTACCGGTCCATGTAGGACCAGTGCGCTTCCAGCAACTCCTCGCGCAGCGCCGCGGAGTCAGGCCGGTCCCGGTGATAACAGAAGAACTCCATGGCAGGAGTACCTACCACGGGCGGGGAACTCCCCGTCTGACCACTGGGTCGCCCTGACCGCCGACATCCCCGCACACAAGCCCGCGAGCGTCCCGGGCTACTGGCGGGAGAGCGCGCGGGTGAGGCCCGCCAGGATGGTCGTCGCGAGGATCCACCCCGCGGCGATCATCGCGGCGGCGAGCCACTGATGTGTGCCGCGCGCGCCGAAAGCGCCCTCCTGGCCGAAGCTGATGATCGGGAGCAGCAGGTCCAGGGTGTAGAGGAAGGCGTTGAAGGGGGGCGCCTCGGCCGGCTTGAAGGCCACCGGGTGGTGGGCGGTGAAGGCGAGCGTACCCATGAGGAGCAGGGCCGCGAGCCAGAGCGCGGCACGGAACGGGCGGTAGCCGTACCCGACGGTCCAGTCCTGCAGATACCCCCAGAGCCGCGCCCCGAGCCGTTGCCCCGCCCGACGGCGCCGCTGTTTGGCCAGCAGCACGTCCCTGGCGGCTTCGTCGTGACCGTGCCTGCGGTAGACGGTGGCCAACTGCTCGTACGGTTGGGGCAGGTAACCCTCCTTGGCCAGCCAGTCAAGGCGCTCCTGGACAGGCAGGAGAGCCTCCAGGTTGTCGTAGGTGAAACCGTTCAGCCGGAGCCGATCGGGCCACCGGCCGGGAACGTCGTCGAGCACGCCGACCCGGGTGTGGCGAAGATCGACGGCGCCGAGCAGGACGGTCTCCGGCCCTATCCTCAGCGAAGCCGCCTGGACGCCACGCAGGTGAAGGTCACCGTCGATGGTGGTCTCCGCGAAGCACAGGGTGGTGGCGATCCGGGAGTCTCTGATCGAGAGGGTTCCCTTGGCCGTGAAGCCTTCGCAGCAGTCGACGCCACCGCCCGCGATCACCTGCCACAGGGACAGGACCCTCCCGCCAGGATTGCTGAGGACAGCGCCGTGGAAGGCCACGCTGCCCTCGACCCTGGCGTCTATGAGCACGATCTCCCCATCGGCGCTGAAGGCCTCGCTGCAGCTGAGCCTGCCGGTCACCCCCAGCCGCCGCAGTGAGAGCGCCGTCGCACCCGGGTTGGACAGCTGCCCGCCGTCGACGTTGACCGATCCGCGGACCTGCGTCGAGTCCAGGAAGACCTCCCCGGTGGCCACGAAGCCCGGTGTGGCGCGCAGCCCGCTGCCGAGCTCCATCAGCGGCGCGTTGAGCGCGCGTTCTCCCGGATTGACGAGGGTCGCGTGAGCGAGTGAGAGCGAACCGGCCACGCGGGCCCCCCGCAGGAGGACCTCGCCCTCGGCGGTGAAGCTCTCATTCAGCAGCAGCCCACCCTCGACGGTGAGCCTCTCCGCGTTGAGGGCGACGCCGGAGGGATTGGACAGCCGAGCTCCGCTGAACGCGCACGTGCGTCCCACCCGGGCGTCCTGCACGCTCAGCTCGCCGTACGAGCGGAAGCCGTGGCCGCACGACAACCCGCCGTCGATGACGGTCCCGTCGGCGGTGAGGCTGCCGCCGCCCGGCCGCCCGACCTGCGCGCCGTCGAGGATCATCGTCCCGGCGATCCGGGCGCCCGCCATGCGGATCTCACCGTCGATGACGGCGTTCGCGCACAGCAGGTCCCGGTCGACGATCAGGCCGGCGGCGTCGACGGCCAGATCGGCGTTGATCGCCGTACCGCTGAGATCCAGCGTCCCGGACACGTGCGCCCCGCCGACCTGAACCGGGCCGTCCATCCGGCACCCTTCCAGGCGCAGGCCCCCGCCGATCACGGCGTCTCCGGCCCGCAGCCCGGGTAACCGGGAAACCGAGAGGTCCACCAGGCCGGTGCGGGCTCCGGTGAGGACCGGCGCTTCCTCGAAGTCGCAGCCGGTCAAGATCAGCGGGTGCTGGACCTCGGCGTACGACAGGTCCAGCCGGCCGGCGATCCGGGCTCCGGACAGACGCACGCCGGGCGTCTGCCCTGGAAGGCGCTCCTGGGCCCCGAGCAGCAGCCGCGCGATGACCGCGGCCCGAACCGGGGAGCCGGGGAGATCTACCGGACGCGCCGCGGGGAACGCCTCCCAGAGGGCGCGTTCCGGCTCGGAAAGATCCTCGATCATCACAGGGGCACTCCTGGAACGTCGCACGCGTCGGTAAGGAGATGCTCCAAGGTCATCACCGGCTTGGCAACCGTGCTGCCCTGATCGTCCGTCGCGTGACCCCCCGAGGCGGTCCGGGCACGATCAGCGAGTAAGGGGAGACGGTGGCGCGGCTGCGGCGCCCGTCCGGCCCCGATCAGCGGAGAAGACGTAAAGGTACGGGTGCCGCGCCCGGACCTCGCCGCCGGCGGCGGCCCTGGCCAGGGCGAGCGCGCCATCCGCCGAGGTGCCCTGCGGCGGCGTGAAACGGGCGGCGGGCAGCAGGGCGCGCACGGTGCTCTGGAACGGCTTCATCAGCAGGTCGGCCGCGTCGAAGAGGCGTCCTCCCCAGGAGAAGACCGGTTCGAGTCCGGTCGCGGCGGCGACGGCGGTCTGGCCGAGCTGCCGTCCGGCTTCGTCCCAGATGCCACGCGCGACCGGATCCCCGGCGCGGGCCGCGTCGGCGACCGACGGCGCGAACGACGCCAGGTGGTGTGCGGGCGAGGCCGATTCGTAGACGAGTGCCACCAGGTCCAGGGGGTGGCCGAAGCGGGCGGTCAGCCGTTCCAGCAGGGCGGGCGACCCGCCGGTCCGGCCGTCGTGGGCGCGCAGGGCGGCCTGGAGGCCGTGCCTGCCGATCCACGCGCCGCTGCCGTGGTCGCCGAGCAGGTGACCCCAGCCGTCGGACTGGTTCCAGACGCGGTCCAGGTCGGTGCCCAGCGTGATGACGCCGGTCCCGGCGGCGACGACCACCCCGGGCCGGAACCCGAGCGCGCCGACGTGCGTGGTGACCGTGTCCCCCGCGACCGCGAGCGCGTCGAGCCCGAACCGCCCGCGCAACGCCCGCCACAACGTCTCCGGATCCCTGACCAGCCCCGGCAGCCCGGTCACCCCGACGGCCATCGCGGCGAACCGCTCGGGGATCGCCACCGCCGTGGCGCCCCTGTCCGGGACCGGTGCCGCGCCGCCGGCACGCCCGGTCCGGACGGCGCTCTCGGCGTGCGCGTCATGGGCCCGGACGGCGCTCTCGGCGTGCGCGTCCCGGGCAGGCGGGGCGTTGCCCGCCTGCCCGTCAGGGGTCCAGGTGGCGTGCTCGACGACCGTGGCGATCCCGGTGGCGAGCCGGTCGAGATCGACCCGGCCCCCGGTGCGGGGCACCGGCGCCGCGTCCTCGCCGTACGCGGTCCACCCCCCGCTCTCGATGCGGACCCTGATGCCTCCACCGCCGACGTCCACACCCACCACGCCGCTCATCCGGCGTGCCCGCCCAGCGCGGCGACGGCCGCGCGGACGCCGGGATGCGCGGCGAGCGCGGCCCGCGCCCGCTCCGGCGGGCAGCCCGTGAGCAGCCGCACGAGCGCCTCCGGGATCCGCCCGTCCGCCTCGGCCAGCGCGGCGCGGCAGGCCGCGGCGTCCTCCCCGGTCGCCTCCACGAGCAGGCTCACGGCCCGTGCCTCCAGCTTGGCGTTGGTGGCGACCAGCCCGACCATGAGGTTCGAGTACGTCCGCCCCGCCTTGATCATGAGCGCCGTCGAGAACGCGTTCAGCAGCACCTTGGTCGCCGTGCCCGCCTTGAGCCGGGTGGACCCGGTGAGCGCCTCCGGGCCGGTGTCGGCGACGACGAGGATCTCGGCCAGCTCGCGCAGCGGCGCGGCGGGATTGCAGGTGATCAGCACGGTGAGCGCGCCCGCCGCCCGGGCCGCGCGCAGCGCACCGGCCACGTACGGGGTGGACCCGGAGGCCGTGATCCCGATCGCCACGCTGCTCTCGCCGAGCGTCGCGGCGTCGGCGGCGCCGAGCTCTTCCGCGTCCTCCCGGTCGACGGACGAGTCGGTGAGCGCGCCGGGCCCGCCGGCGAAGTGCGCCGTGAACAGCTCGCGCGCCACCCCGAACGTCGGTGTGATCTCGGTGGCGTCCAGCACCGCCAGACGCCCCGACGCGCCGGCGCCGAAGTAGTGCACGCCGCCGCCGCGGCCCAGCCGCAGGTGCGCCTCGTCGACCGCCCGGGCGAGCGGCCCGGTGGCGGCGTGGGCGGCCTCGACCGCCCTGGCGTCCTCGTCCAGCAGCAGCCGGAGGACGTCCGCCGACTCCAGCGTGTCGATGTCGGCGGTGCGCGGGTTGCGGCGTTCGGTCGGTGGTGCCACCTGGGGCATCGTGCTCCTCATCGATCGTGTTCGTACGGCTGGGCGAGCGGGCCGGCCTGACCCGCGTAGGAGGTGAACAGCCGGCGTGACTCCGTGGCCAGGTCACCCAGGTCGCGCGGTGCCGGCGGTGCGCCTTCCCGCAGGAAGCGCTCGGCGCGTTCGCGGAGCCGGTCCTGCAGCTCGGCTTCCGAGCCGCCGGGCGCGGCGAGCGCGCGGTCGAGGCCGTCGGCCCACAGCGCCCAGCGGTCGCGGTAGTAGCCGCCGACGAGCCCGCTCCAGTGCCGGCCGGCGTAGTCGTCGAGCAGCGGGCTGTCCGAGGTGCCCCACACCGTGATGATGCGGCGGGCGTTGTCGGCCAGGACGTCGCGGTCCGCCGGGTCGCCGGCGTGCGACAGCGCCTTCGACTCCCAGTGCCGGAAGGTGTACTCGGGCCGGCAGGCCAGCATCCGGTCCAGGTCATCGAAGACCCGCAGGAACCGGTCGATCTCCGGCGCGCTCGCCGCGCCCAGCAGGACCGACCACTCCACGGCGTCGAGGTGGCAGCGGTCGGCGACCCTTGCCATGAAGGCGACGCCCACCTCGACGAGATCGTGCCCGAGCGGACCGGCCAGCAGGTCGCGGTCGCCCTCGGCCACCTCGATCAGCCGTTCCCAGGCCGCCGCGAGCACGCCCGGCTCGTACCAGAGGACGCGGGCGGCGTCGGCGCGGAGCCCGGCCAGGTCGCCGGGGATCCGCGCGTAGGAGGGGCCGGCGGTGAGGACGCCTTTGAACTGGTCGGGAGCGATCCGCACGCCCTGGGCGCCGTAGACGGTGCCGAGGAGCCCGCGCCAGGCCGCCCGCAGCTCGGCCGTCCACCGGTCGCCGGTGCCGTAACGGCGGCTCACGAAGGCGTCGAGCCAGGCGTCGAGGTCGGGGACCCGGCTCCAGATCTGGTCGGCGACGAGCTCGAAGAAGACGGGGTTGTTGCGGGTGGCCTCCATGGACAGGCCGAGGCCGGCGGGCGGGCTCGCCGCCGCCAGGGCCGCGTCGATCCCGGCCGGTACGCCGCGCAGGTCGGCGCCCGGATCGGTGCGGCCGCCGAAGTTCAGCAGCGCGCACCAGAGCCAGGGTTTCCCGGAGAACTCCTGGAATCGGCTCCACAGCGGGTCGTGCTCCGCCCACAGGTCCGCCACGAGCATCCGGTCGTCCGGGATCGCGGTGAGGAAGGCGTTGACGCGGTCCTCGGTCCAGAACTCCCGCTGGTAGGAGAACGGCCAGGCCTGCATGAGCCAGACCGCGTCCGGGTCGGCGGCCCGCAGGCCGGCCAGCGTGGCCGCCGCCACGGCCCCGGGAAAGGCGGGGTCGGCGTCGATGGGGATCATCTCGATGAACGGGTCGGCGGCGTACAGGTGGTCGGTGCCGAAGAGCTTGATCTGCGCGCGGGCGATCTCGGCGCCGATCCGCTCGTAGAGCGGGTCGGCGGGATCGAGGACCCACGTCTCGAACCCCTGCCAGTGGCGGCGGCCGGCGCGCGCCGCCGCGGCGATCTCGGGCGGGACGTGCCCGGTGAAGGCCGGCAGCACGGGCGTCATGCCGAAGGCGCGCTCCCGGTCGAGGATGCGCGCCCCGAGCTCGCGATGGCTCTCGATCCAGGACGAGGGGAGCGGGCCGGCGAAGTTGTCCAGGCAGCCCATGAACTGGAACGGCAGATAACCCGGGCCGCCCAGGAAGCTCCGGATCTGCCGGTCGTCGAGCCCGAGCATTGAATAGGCGGCGTACAGCGCGGCCTCGTGACCGGTGACGGCGAGCGGCATGGTGATGCCGTGCAGGGCCATCCAGTCGATCTCGCGTTCCCAGTCGGCCCAGTCCCAGTAGGGCATCGTGTAGCTGAAGGTGCAGAAGTTGAGGTAGTAGCCCTCCCGGACCCGCGCCGCGCCCTGGCGGAGCGGGGTGTCGGGCAAGGACGCCAACCCGAGGGGCAGCTCCGTGTCCCAGCCCACGGAGGTGCCGCAGCGTTCCCGGAGGTAGTGGTGGAGCGCCACCGCAGCGCTCACGCCGTCCGTCGCCGCGATGCTGAGCACACCGCCGGCCGCCTCGTAGGCGTACTCGCGCCCGTCGCCGTCGCGGGCGGCGAACCGTACCGACTCCGCCACGGGCCCCAGCACGCGATAGGCCAGGCCGCGCACAGTTTCCGCCCACGGCGGGCCGTCACCGGACAACATCGCAGGTCACACCCCTCGACTAATTAGTTCCGTACGGTCCATAATTAATATGCTAGCGTACCGGCAACCGATCGCAGGGAGAGAGCATGGAGCAGGTCGTGGCCGCGGGCACCCAGTTCATGCGCGAGGTCAACGCCGCCGCCGTGCTGCGGAAGCTGCGGGCCGAGGCCAGCATGAGCGTCTCCGCGCTGGCCAAGGCCGTGGGGCTGTCCCGACAGGCGGTCTCCCGCTCGCTCAACGCGCTCGTCACCGAGGGCCTGGTCGAGTTCGGCCCCCTCGATCGCGACTCCACCCGGGCGGGGCGGCCGGCCCAGCTCGTGCGGTTCCGGGCGGAGGCGGGCCACGTGCTGGGCCTGTCGATCAGCCCGCAGGACGTGCGCGTGGCGGTGGCGGACCTGGCCGGCACGGTCACGGCGGCCGAAGCGGTGCAGCTCGGCTCCGGTCCCGGCGGCGACCAGGTGGTGGAGACGCTGCTGTCCACGGTGGACCGGGCGCTGCGCGCGACGAGGATCACGACCGGAGACCTCTGGTTCGCCTCGGTCGGCACCCCCGGCATCGTCGACCCGGCGGCCGGGATCATCAAGCTCATCCCGAGCATGCCCGGCCTGGCCGGCGACCTGCTCGTCCGCCGGCTGACGGAGACGCTCGGCTGCCCCGTCTACCTGGACAACGACGTCAAGCTGGCCACACACGGCGAGCGGCGGCGCGACGCGGAGCAGCGCGAGGACTCCCTGGTGATGATCCACTGGGGCGAGCGGGTCGGCGCCGGCATCGTGCTGAACGGCGAGCTCTACCGCGGCGCCTCCAACGACTCCGGCGACGTCGGCTTCCTCGATCTGTTCACCGACGGCCACGCCACGCCCCGCCATCCGCGGGGCCTGGGCCCGTTCGAGGATCGGGTCGGCGGCGCGGAGATCGTGCGCCAGGCCGCGGCGGCCGCCGGACGCGCCGGTGATGGCGCGCTCCTGGCCCGGATCGAGGCCGGGGGAGAGCACGCGCTCGAGGCCGTGCTGGACGCCGTCGTCGACGGCAGCCCGGCCGCGCTGGAGGCGATCGACGTGGTGGCCCGCCGCTTCGCCAAGGGCATCGCCGTGATCCGGGCGATCCTCAACCCGCGGCTCGTGGTCATCGGCGGGCCGCTGGCCAGATGCGGCGAGACGTTGCTCGCCGCGCTGCGGCGGCACCTGTCCGGCGAGCCGCTGGACCAGCCGGCGCTGGAGGTCTCGACGCTCCAGGAAGACGCCGTCGTCCACGGGGCCCTGCTCCACTCCCTGGACGAGATCGAGCGGACCAGGTTCGGCCTGGTCAGACCAGGCTCGGCCTGGTGAGGAACAGTCGTCATGAAGGCCGTTGCGGAAACGACGCGCCAGCCGACGCCACCACCCGATTGAGGAGAAAGGTCATGCGTATGACGAGACCAGCCCGGCGCGCGGCGGTCGTGGCGCTCGGCGTCACGACGGCGTTCGCGCTGACGGCCTGCGCGGGCGCCAGCAGCTCGGGCGGGAATACGGCGACCAAGGTCGACGTATCGACCACCATTCCCAGCGACCCGGTGACGCTCACCCTCGCCTACACCAACGACCCGCCCACCAAGGCGCTCATCGACGGCTTCACCAAGAAGCACCCGAACGTCACCGTCAAACCCCAGATGACGCCGTTCAACGACTACATCAAGTCCATCAAGCTGGCGATGTCGTCCGACGCCGCGCCGGACATCGCCCAGTACAACCCGGGCGCCATGAACTCCCTGGTCCCGGCCGGCCTCATCCTCGACCTGAGCCCGTGGGCCAAGGCGTACGACTGGACCACCAAGTTCCCGCCGGCCAGCCTCGAGGTCCTCAGCTCCGACAAGTCGGCCAAGCAGTTCGGCACCGGCAGCCTGTACGCCGTGCCCGGCGGGCTGTCCGTGCTCGGCGTCTTCTACAACAAGAAGATCGTGAAAGAGGCGCCGAAGACGCTGGCCGACTTCGAGGCCGCGATGCAGCAGGCCAAGGCCGCCGGCAAGACCCCGCTGAGCAACGGCGCGCTGCAGGTCGGCGGCTTCCACCTGTGGAACGCGCTGCTCAACGTGACCGGCGACATCAACGACTACCGGTCGTGGGTGTACGGCAAGCCGGGCGCGACGATCGAGAACCCGGCCGCGCTGAAGGCCACCCAGACGCTGACCGACTGGGCGAAGAAGGGATACGTCTCCAGCGGGGCGAGCGCCACGGCGGACGCCGACGCCCTGGCGAGCTTCGCCAAGGGCGACAGCGCGTTCCTGATCACCGGCAACTGGGCCGCCTCCACCCTGGAGACCGAGATGAAGGACGACGTGGGCTTCTTCCTGATGCCTACGGAGTCGGCGGACAAGCCGGCGAACGTCGCCTCCGGGGCGAGCGTGGCGTACGCCATCTCGTCGAAGTCGAAGCACCCGAACGTCGCCGCGGCGTTCCTCGACTACCTGAGCTCGCCGGAGGCGGCGAAGATCGAGTTCGACGGCGGGTTCCTGCCCGTCGACACCAAGGCCGAGCTGGGCGCGACGGGGCTGCGCGGCGACATCGCGAGTGTCTTCGCGCCCGTGGCGCAGGGCAACGGGATCGTCCCCTTCCCCGACTTCGCCTCGCCCGGCATGATCGACAAGCTGACCCCCGGCATCCAGGGCCTGATCAGCGACAAGATGACCCCCGACGCCTTCCTGAAGTCCCTGCAGGAGTCGTGGGACGCCCACCATGGCTCGTGAGCTGAGCCCGGCCGTCTCCTCGCCGCGGGCGGTTCCGGCCCGCGGCGAGGGGCGGGCGGCCGGCGGGCCCGCCCGCCCGCCGCGCCGGCGTGGACGACGGGTGCGCGGCTGGCTCTACGTGCTGCCCGCGCTGGCGGTGTACCTCGGCTTCGCCATCTGGCCGGCGCTGAACACGCTCCGCCTGTCGTTCCTGACCTGGGACGGCATCCTGCCGCCAGTCTGGGCGGGCTTCTCCAACTACATCAAGATTTTTCGTGATTCGGCGCTGTACGAAGCCATCCTGCACAGCCTCGCGCTGATCGTCTTCTTCTCGGTCATCCCCATCGGCATCGGGCTGCTCATGACAGCGCTGCTGATGGGCAAGGTGCGCCGGGGCATGACGTTCTTCCGGATCGTCTTCTTCCTCCCCCAGGTGCTGCCCCTCGTCGCCGTCGGCATCACCTGGCGCTGGCTCTACAGCGACTCCGGCGTCGTCAACCAGTTCCTCGACCTCGTCGGGCTGGGGGCGATCACCCGCGCCTGGCTGGGCGACTACCAGCTGGCGCTGATCGCGCTCGGCCTCATCGGCACCTGGACGATGAGCGGTCTGTGCATGATGCTCTTCCTGGCCGGCGCGCAGAAGATCGACCCGTCCCTGTACGAGGCCGCCAAGCTCGACGGCGCGGGAGCGCTCCGGCAGTTCCGGCACGTCACCGTGCCCGGGGTGCGCAGGGAGATCACGGTCGCCGGAGTCATCACCACGATCGCCGCGCTGGCCAGCTTCGACCTCGTCTTCGTCACCACGAACGGCGGCCCGGCAGGGCAGACCAACGTGCCCGGCCTGCTCGTCTACCGGCTGGCCTTCAACGAGGGCGACATCGGCGGCGCCAGCGCGCTGGCGGTCGTGCTGACCGTCATCGTGGTCGCCGTCGTCAGCGCCGTCCGATATTTCACCAGGGATGATGAGAGTTGAGCATGCGCGGCGGTGTCAGTCTCCGGTACGGAGTCCTCGTCCTGCTGGCGGTCATGGTGCTGGTGCCCTTCGCCGGCATCGTCCTGGCCGCCCTGCATCCCTCGGGCTCGCAGCTCGACGGGCTGAGCATCCCGGACCGGTGGTCGTGGGAGACCTTCGCACTCGCGTGGGAGCAGGGCAACTTCACCAACCTCATGCGCTCGAGCGTGCTGATCGCGGTCTGCGTGGTGCCGCTCGCGGTGGTGATGGCCACGCTCGCCGGCTACGGGCTGGCGATCCTCAAGGTGTGGGGGCGCCGGACGTTGTCGTTCGGGTTCGTGATGGGGCTCACGCTGCCGATCGAGGTCATCGTGGTGGCGCTCTACTTCAACCTGCGCGAGGTTGGCCTGACCGACTCCTACGTCGGCGTCATCCTGGCCGAGGCGGCGTTGTTCATGCCGTTCGGGGTGTACTGGATGCAGACCCACTTCTCGAACGTGCCCGAGGAACTCGTCGAGGCGGCGCGCATCGACGGCGCCAGGGACCTCGTGGTGCTGGCGCGGGTGCTGCTGCCGATCTCGTGGCCCGCGGTCACCACGCTGTCCGTTCTGTACTTCATGTGGTCGTGGAACCAGTTCATGCTGGTGCTGGTCATGATGCAGAACCCGGACCAGCGCACCGCGCCGAGCGGGCTGGGGCTCTTCGTCGGCCAGTACACGACGGACATCCCGCTGCTGGCGGCGGCGTGCTTGATCGTCATCGCCCCGATCCTGGTCGTGTACCTCGTCTTCCAGCGCAGCTTCGTCAGCGGCATCACCCAGGGCGCCATCAAGGGCTGACGGCGGCGGCCACGTCCCGGCGCACAGCCCGGTGGCCGTCGGCGCCCGTCACATCCGCGTCACGAGGATGCCGTCGTCGTCGCTGAACAGCTCGGCGCCGGGATGGAAGACGACGTTGCCGAAGGTGACCGGCACGTCTCGTTCCCCGGTGCCCTGCTTCCCGCTCTTTCGGGGGTTGGAGCCGAGCGCCTTGATGCCGAGGTCCAGCTCGCGCAGGGCGGCGACGTCGCGTACGGCGCCGTTGATCACCACGCCGGCCCAGCCGTTGGTCACCGCGATGCCGGCGATGACGTCGCCCATGAGCGCGGTGTGCAGCGAGCCGCCGCCGTCCACGACCAGCACCCGGCCCCGGCCCGGCTCGCTCAGGACGGACTTGAGCAGGGCGTTGTCCTCGTGGCAGCGGACGGTGACGATGGGGCCGGCGAAGGCGTGGCGGCCGCCGTACTGGCGAAGTTGCAGGTCGCAGGAGTCGAGCTGGTCGCCGCGCTCGTCGTACAGGTCGGCGGTGACGATGGTCATGACGGGAACCCTTCTACGGATCGACGGGAAGCCGGTCGGACGGAGCGCCGATGCCAGGGGTCAGGCATCGGCCTCGGCCTCGCCGCTGTGGTGCTCGGCGGCCGGCGCGACCGCGAGCGGGTCGAGGGAGCGGCGCATGGTCCGCCTTGGCGGCGTAGAGCTCGGCCGCAGATTCGCTCATCGCTGTCCTGCCTGGTCGGTGATCGTCACAACCTACCTCGCCATCGCGAGGCCCGGGCCGGGACGCCATGGGGCCGTTGGAGAGTGACGTCCCGGCCGGGTTCAGAACGTGATGAATCCGTACAGCGCGAGATGGTTCGACTTCGTGCTGCTCACCGTGTGGTCGATGCTCGACGGCTGCACGGCGCCCTTGACGAACAGATAGTCGATCTTCCTGGAACCGGCGGTGGCCTTCGCTCCGTAACCGGTCATGCCGAAGCCGCCGAGCGTCGTGGGGGCGATGTTCGTGCGGTTCGCGTCGATCCCGATCACGCGGATCGTCGAGGCGTTCAGCAGGCTCGTGGCGTCCGCGCCGACATGGATGCCGGTGTTCGCGATCCCGGTGTAGCCGGCGCCCGCGCAGGCATTGGCCCCGTTCTGCTCCGGGAGGTGCATGGTCGCGGCGAAGACCGTCGTCCCCGTTTCCCTGATCGTGAACCTCGCCGCGATCGCGCTCGTACGCTTCCACTTGTACGCGTTGGTGACGCCGTCGTCGTTGTCCGGCGGCTTGTACAGCGTGCACCCGGCCCCGCCGGCGTAGGCCGTTCCGGGCTTCAGCCAGCCCGCGCTCCAGTATTTCGAGATGTCGCCCGCGGCCAGGCTCAGCGTCCTGGTGTTGTAGACGATCCCGTTGGTCTGCTTCTTCTTCAGGTCACCGAGCTCCTGCTGACTGCACTTGTGCGTGCTGCCCCACGGCTCGGGGTCGTCCCAGGCGACGATCGCCCGGTAGGTGCCCGCCGGATATCCGAACTTGGCGGAGAGCTGGTCGGCGTAGGCCGTGGCCTGCCCGGTGCCGCGTACCTGTTGCACGATCAGCAGATCGGGGGCCCGCACGCCGGAGGTGCCCGACCGGCCGTTGTCGTCGACCAGCATCGACGACAGGTGGTCCGGGCCCGAGATGCGGGTGCACGTGCCGTCGGCGTTGTTCCTGACCAGGTTCTCGATGTTGTTGTTGTAGACCCGCAGGACTCGGTCCGCCGCGGCCGCGGGCGCTTCGTGCGCCTGCGCGATGGAGGGGGTGCTCGCGGTGAGCGCGAGGGCCGCCGCGAGGGCCGCCGCGCCGCGCGATCGATGATGGAGGGACATGGTCGCAGAGTAGCGATGATCTCCGAGGCGACGGCCCGCCGGGGGCCTCCGCGTCCGAATGGCGCCCACAGGCTGGGCCGATGCGGCTCGTCGGCCCTGGCCTGACCTGGCGCACGGCCAGGTGGAGTGCCGGCGCCGCGTCGGCAGGGGGCGTCATGGGTTGTCCAGGTCGATCGGTTCCAGGGGTTGGGTGGCCGGACCGTGCAGGACGGTTCCGTCGGTTCCGAAGCGCGATCCGTGACAGGGGCATTCCCACGTTTGTTCGGCCTGGTTGAAGGCCACGATGCAGCCGAGGTGCGTGCAGGTGGCGGAGACCGCGTGAACGACCCCCGCCGTGTCGCGGTGGACCGCGCAACGCCGGCCGCCGATACGGACGATCGCGCCCGATCCCGGGTCGACGTCGTCGATCGAGTCGACGTGGGAGGAGCGCAGGCGGTCCCCGATGAAGTGGCGTGCGACCTTGGCCTGGAGCTTGGCGATGGGGCCGGCCTCGCGAAGCGGGTGAAGCCGCCGAGGATCGTACAGTTCGGTCCACGGCAGCTCGTGGCCGGTGATGAGAGCGGACAGGAGCTTCCCGGACATGATGCCGTTGCTCATGCCCCAGCCGCTGAATCCCGTGGCCACGTAGACGTGCTCGGCTCCCGGGTGAAGGTGCCCCACGTAGGGCAGGTGGTCGGTGGTGGCGTTGTCCTGCGCCGCCCACCGGTGGGTGATCTGCGTGCCGGGGAAGCGTTCGCTGGTCCAGGCCGCCAGCCGCCGGAATCGTTCGCCGGCGTCACCGGAGCCGGGCTCGGCGATCTCCCCGGTGACGATGAGCAGGCGCTGCCCGTGCCGGTAGGGGGTGGTGCGGACCGACCTGGTGTTGTGCTCCGTGGTGATGTACATGCCGCCCGGGTCCCGCTCGGGTGGGATGGGCGACGCGACCACGAGCTCACGCCGCGGCTGCAGACGGGAGAACAGCAGCGCCCGGTCGAAGATCGGGTAGTGCGTGGCCACCACGACGTCGGTGGCGGTGACCGTGGTGCCGCTCTCGCACGCCAGCCGGCATGGCCGTCCCTCTTCCAATCCCGTCACCCGGGTACGTTCGTACACCCGGGTGCCGTCGCGGACCATCTGCCGCACCAGGGCGAGCAGGTATTTGCGGGGATGGAACTGCGCCTGGTCCTCCACCCGGATGGCGGCCGCCACGTCGAACGGCAGGCCCGTCCCGGTCACCATGGAGGCGGGCAGGCCGGCCTGCCGGGCCGCGTCGACCTCGGCGGTGATCTGCTCGCTCCCCTCGGTGGACTCCACATAGGTGTAGGCGGGCAGGCGTTCGAGGTCGCAGTCGACGGCCAGGTCGGCCACGGTCGCGAACGCGTGCTCGATCGCGTCCTGCTGCGAGGTCGCGTACAGCCTGGCGGCCTGCTCCCCGTGCGACTGGCGCAACCGGGCGTAGATGAGGGTGTGCTGGGCGGACAGCTTGGCGGTGGTGTAGCCGGTGACGGCGGCGGCGATGCGATCCGCCTCCAGCAGCACGACCGAGCGGCCCGCCCGCGTCAGCTCCCACGCCGCGCACAGCCCGGCGATCCCGCCGCCGACGACGGCGACATCGGCGGTGACGTCCTGCTCAAGCGGCGGGAACGACGTCGTGGCCGTCGATTCGATCCAGTACGACTCGGGCACTCCGGGAAGCGATGCCATAGGCGACGTCTTCCCCCGCGCCCGCCGATTAGGCGCACGACGAGCATCGAGGCCGAGGGCAGCGGGCACGGCGACCACCTGGGCGTCCCGCGCTCCGACGTCCATGCCGCCGACCCCTCCCTGGAGAGCGTTCGGGTGGTCGCCTGACGCTCCGTGAACACCTCGTGAAGCCTCCCGTACGACCAGTCCCTCCTTCCGCCGGCTGACCGCCGGAACCCGAAACCGCCGCACCCCACCAGCCGCCCTGGGTGGAGATCCTGCGCGCCGTCCTTGATCGGCCGCCTGGGGACCGATGTCGAGGTCACCGCAGGACGCCGACGAACCCGCCCAGCCCTGTTCCGCGGGTGGTCATGGTCAGGGGTTCTTGCCCATGGCCTGGCGGATGGCGTCGCGGACCCGGTCCATCATGGCGGTGGGTGTGCCGGCCAGGAGGTTCTTGGTGGCGGTTTCGGTGCCGGGGTGGGGGTGGGTGGGTGCCATGGCTTCGGCGGCTTTGACGCCGGCGGCCATGGTGCGGCGTTGGGCTTGGCTGGTGTGGCCGCGGAGTTGGGTGAATTCGTAGCGTTCTTCGCTGCGGGCGTGTGCTTCTACGGCGGTGCGCAGCATGGCGAGGTTGGCGGCGAAGTCGGGGGCGTCGGGGCCGGCCTGGTCCATTTGGGAGAGGAGTTGCTTGGCCTGGTTTTCTTCGGTGAGCCGGTCGTCGACGACTCCGTCGCCGCCGTCGATGGTGCGGCGGGCGTAGGGGTGGACGATTTCCTCTTCGGCGGTTTCGTGGACGGCCAGGAGGCGGACGAGTTGGGTGAATGCTTCGGCGCGTTGGTCGGTGGGTGCTTGTTCGACTTCGTCGAACAGGTCTCTGATCATGGCGTGCTGGGCCAGGAGCAGGTCGATGACGTCGGTTTCGCCCATCGTCTCCGGGGCTGTTCTGGTCATGGATGCCCTCCTTCGGGTACGGGCGTGGCCTACCCGGCGGGGCGACCGGCACGCGCGCATGGGAAAGGGCTGCCAAGGTCCTTACGGAATCCGGAATCGCGACGGGGAACATGCGGAGTTCAGCCGGGAAGCCTCGGGTAGGCGGGCACGCCGCACATCTCGAACCGACGCCGAGGAGCCCAGGCACATGACCTTCAACCCACTGCGCGAGCGGGGTATCCCGCTGGACAGGCAGCTGCGGAACTGGCGTGAGCTGAACGTCACGCCGATCGATCCCGACCATGCCGATCCGTACACGCGGTGCCGGATCATCACGATGAACGGGATCGAGGTGGAGGCGATCCTGTTCAGCCACCAGCTCGCCCGGCACTGCCCGGACCTGGAGGTCAAGCAGCAGTTGGCCCGGGTCCGCTACATCGAGGCGCAGCAGCAGAAGGTGGTCAACTGGCTGCTGCCCGGCCTGGCCTCGGTGCTGGAGACCACCATCGCCTACGAGCAGGTCGCCGTCGACCTGACCGCGTGGGTGGCCCGGATGGAGCCGGACTCCTACCTGACGCAGGCCTACCAGTTCGGCGTGCTGGAGGACTTCGACCACCTCTACCGCTACGCCAACCTGTACGAGATGATCGAGCACCGCAAGGCCGAGAAGATCGTCGACCAGCTCACCGAGGTCATGCCGGGCCGCCCGACCTACCTGCACCACCGCGACCCGATGGACAACGTGCGCGAGCCCTACGACAAGAGCTCCACCGCGCCGATCAGCCGGCTGCACGCCCTGACGATCATGGCCGCCGAGCAGCAGACCATGAACTTCTACATGAACGTCGGCCCCACCTACATGGAGCCCATCGCCCGCCAGCTCTACCAGGAGATCGGCCTCATCGAGGAAGAGCACGTCACCCACTACGAATCGCTCGTCGACCCGGGCGAGAGCTGGTGGGAGATGCTGCTCAACCACGAGTACAACGAGTGCTACCTGTACCACTCCTTCATGGAGACCGAGTCCGACCCCAAGGTGAAGAACATCTGGGAGCTGCACCTCAACATGGAGCTGGAGCACCTGCGGCTGGCCGCCGAGCTGTTCAAGAAGCACGACGGCCGCGACCCCGAGCAGGTGTGCGCCCCCGAGCTGCCCGCCCCGGTCACCTTCGAGCCGAACAAGGGCTACATCCGCGAACTGATCGCCACCCAGATCGACTACACCACCCTGGGCACCGGCTACGTGCAGGAGGCCCACGAGCGGTTCGAGAAGATGCAGGAAGCGCTGATGGGCGGCGACAAGGCACCCTCCGAACGGGTCATCGACGACAACCGCGCCAAGTCCGGCCACGAATACCGGCTGCAGACCGAGGGCGAGCACCCCGTGCACAGCCTGGCCCACAACCGCTGACCCGCGCCTGATCGTGCCCGTCTCCCGGGCCGCAGGAGTCATCCAGGGCGGGGGAGACGGGCACGGCGGTGCGGAAGTCAGTGGTGTTGAGGGGCCGACGGGGCCCGGCCGGGCGGTGCGAGGTCCTGATCGGGCAGAAGCGCGTGCAGCACCAGCGCCGCCGGAGCGTTGGGACCGATCAGGGTGAGGTTTCCGCCGAGTGACCGGGCCAGCCGGCGTGCCCGCAGCAGGGCGGCGGCGCCGCGCGAGTCCATGAGGGACACGCGCCGCAGGTCCACGCTCAGCCGCGGGCCCCGTTGGTGGATCACCGTGGCGAGGAACTCGTACAGATCGTCGGCGGTGAGGAGATCGACGTCGCCGTCCACGCCGACGACGGGAGTGCCTGCGGACATGCTGACACTGAGATCCAGTCTCATGAGGGTTCCTCGCTGGTGCTGACTCAGCGCTCGGGTGCGCCGAGTCCCCTCCCGTACCCTGAGACCATCGTCTCAACCGCATTCTCACAGTTGCGCTGCCGCCGCAGTGAGGCCCGAAGGCGCGGGCGCCGAGCGGCGCATGACCCGCCACGCTTCCCGGCGGGCCCGCCGCCCGCTGACGGGCGGGACAGGAGCCGAGCCCGGCGGTTTCGCCCGTGAGCCCAAGGGCAGGGACGGACCTCATGTTGGTGCTGGATGACACGCCTTTCCTGCTGCTCGAAGGCTACGGGTGGCTGCCCGGTCTGCGGCGGCGCGCCCGGGGGCCGGTGGTGCGCACCCGGCTGATGGGCCGCCGGACGGTGGGCCTGTGCGGGCCCGAAGCGGCGCGCTTCTTCTACGACGAGAACAACGTTCACCGTCGTACGGCACTGCCCGAGCCCGTCACGAGCACGCTGATCGGGAACGGGGCGGTGCACCATCTGGACGGCGTCGAGCACCGCGTGCGCAAGGCGATGTTCATGTCGCTGCTGACCGGTGTGGGCGTCGGCTCCTTGGTGGCGCATACCGGCGTGGCCTGGGACGAGGCGGCCCGAACGTGGGGCGACGGGCGTCAGGTCGTGCTCTTCGACGAGGTCGCCGAGGTGCTGACCCGAGGGGTGTGCCGATGGGCGGGCATCCCGCTGGACGACGCCGAGGTGCCGGCCCTGGCCTCCGATCTGACGGCCATGGTCGACGGGTTCGGCAGCGGCGGGCCCCGGCATTGGCGCGGCCGGCTGGCCCGCAGGCGTCGCGAGGCCTGGCTGACCGACCTGATCAGCGACCTGCGCGACGGCACCGACACCGCGCCGGCGGGCTCGGCGTTCGACGTCGTCGCCGGTCACCGCGATGCCGGCGGCAGGCCGCTCGCCGCCCGGACGGCGGCGGTGGAGCTGCTCAACGTCATCCGCCCGACCGCGGCGGTGGCCTGGTACGTGACCTTCGCCGCCCACGCCCTGCACCGCTGGCCCGAGCAGCGTGAGGCGCTGCGGGACGGGGACGCCGCCCACGCCGAGGCCTTCGTGCACGAGCTTCGGCGGTTCTATCCGTTCGCGCCGTTCGTCGGCGGCCGAGCGGTCCGCGACCTGTCGTGGGCCGGAGAACGCATCCCCGCGGGCAGCCTGGTGCTGCTCGACGTCTACGGGCAGAATCACGACCCAGAGCTGTGGGATGAGCCCTACACCTTCGACCCCGGGCGGTTCGCCGGGCGCGAGCTCGGCGCCTTCGACCTGATCCCGCAGGGCGGCGGCGATCCGGACACCGGTCATCGATGCCCCGGGGAGGACATCACGGTCTCACTGGTGCGGGCGTTGGCGGTACGGCTCGCCCGCTTGGACTACGACGTCCCCGACCAGGACCTGAGCATCTCCCTGCGGCGCGTGCCCACCCGTCCCGCCAGCGGTTTCGTCCTGGCGGCCGCGCGGCGTGCGGTCCCCCGACCGCCGGAGCCGCCACCGCGGCGGCGAACGTCGCGCCCGTCTACGGCACAGTAACGGTCACCGCGGCCCGGCTCACCCCGCCCGGGAGGGCGCATTCATCGCGGACGGCTACGCGCCGGATTCCCGGTCATGCCGGCCTCCGGACGTCAGCCGGTTCATGGTACGCGCGAGCGCGGCGCCGTACACCAGATGACCGGCCGCCAGGACGGCCTGACGGCCGGGGCGATCACGCTGGATCGGCGGAAGGGCGCCCAGCCGCGGCACCCACCCCGCGTAACTGCCGACCCAGATCGTCAGCGCGTACGCCACTCCGAGCGCGACCGGGGCATGTCGCCCCCGCGTCATGAGGCCGAACAACGCGCCGGAGGCGCTGCCGAAACCCACGTGAGCGGCCGCGCCCAGCAGTCCCTCCCCAGGCTTGCGCCGGTGTTCGCGCCCGGGCAGGGCGGCACGCGCGATACGTTTCGGCGGCTGGTCGGCCATCATCCCCGCCCGTTGGCCCGCCACCATCACCGCGCTCATCGCGGCGGTGGCCACGGCACCGCTGATCGCGCCGCGAAGCAGGTTGCGCATCATGGATGGTGCCGCTGCCCACCGCTGCGTCCCCGAAACGGAAGACGCCAAGGGAAACCCCGCGGAAGGAACGAGGACCGCCGCGAGTCCGGTTTCCAGGACGGGATGGCGCGGACGTCGCGTACGAACCCGGCACGGACGCCGCGCCCCGGCCCGACCGCACAAGACCCATGGGCCGGACACAGGAGGTGGCCTGGCGCAGGCATAGGACCCCGTCCTTGGGAAAGGGGGGAGCCCTCGGAGCGGCCGCGCGAGAGCGCCGGCCGGCGAGACGAACCCGACCAGTCGAGGCAGAGGAAAAGCAGATGGATCCGACACGACAGGAGACCGGCGGCGTCACCGGAACTCAGGACAAGGACTACAACCTGATCTGGTTCGTCGAGCAGTGCCTGAGCAACGTGCTGCGGTTGGAGAACTACATCGCCGACGCCGAACGCGCCGGGGACGACAAGCTCGCTGACTTCTTCCGCCGCGCTCAGGCCGAGAGCCGCAAGGGAGCCGAGCAGGGCAAGGACCTTCTGCGCCAGCACCTCGCCGGGTAGCGCGGCATGTGCTGACGACGTCGAGAGCCTCTCCCCGTCCGGGGTGGAGGCTCTCGACGGGTCATGGCGGGGGCCGACCCTGAAGCGTCCGGCGAGCCGCTGGTCACAGCCTGGCGCCGGGCTTTTCCGGGCAGGTGGTGAGACGGGGGGTCCGCTGGTTCCGCCGGCGGAACGCCTCACCCGGCGATGACGAGATCACCAGCTCCGGCTGCCCGACAGGTGGGCCAGCAGCAGATCCAGCGGACGCGGCACGCGATCGAGGTCGAGTGCCGCGACGAGCAGGCCGGAGTAGCGGATCTTGCGGCCACTGCCTGATCCCATGAACCGGCGCAACTGGTCGTGAGTGGCGCTCCCGCGCCACGCGGGTTGCCTCTGGAGCGTACGAAACGAGCTGAGCTCGCCCTCGGCGTCGACGACACGCTCGACCGCGGCGGTGCCGAGGGCGCGGATCAGCTCGTCCTCCAGGTCGGCGACGCACACGAAGAACCCGAGCGCCTCCAGGTCGCTTCGGCCGAGATCGCACCCGAGGCCGGCGCGCTCGAGACTCCTCCGGAAGTCGCCCTCCTCCCCGGCATCGCACAGGCCGGCCAGCCGGAGGCCGTGACCGGCAGGGCCGAACCTCCCGACGTACGTCCCGATGTTCGTGGCACCGCCCATCGCCACGAGGGAGATGCCTTCGGCCGCCAGGTTCCGGCCGTGGCGCCCGGCCAACGCTTCGATCGCCGATTTGTCACTGGCTCCCTCGACCAGGACCACGGTATGCGTGTCGCTCACGGGCCCAGCCTCGCACCGAGCCTGGAGGGGTTCACCTCCTTTTACGCGTCGCGGCCGTAGTTCTTTCTGGAGGCGTCGGCCGTACGTACCGTTCCGGCGAATTGGCCCACGAATCTGCCCCGAAAATGCCCCCAAACTCGGAGCTTTCTCCGCCCTAGCGTGGGGATCATGACGAACGAGAACAATCGAGTCCCGGAGCCCGGGCCGTTGCTGCCGCCGCTGCGACCGCTGGGCGGACGATCATGAACGCTTCGCACAGCCTGCGCTCCGTCGTCCGCGGCCGGGTCCTGCTGCCGTCCGACCCCGGGTTCGACGTGGCCCGCCGTCCCTGGAATTTGGCCGTCGAGCAACCGGTGGCGGCGGTGGTCGAGGCCGCCGACGCCGATGACATCGCCGCCCTCGTCCGTCATGCCCGTTCCGCCGGGCTGGGCGTGGCCGTCCAGCCGAACGGGCACGGGGCCAGCGGCCGGGCCGAGGGCACGATCCTGCTGCGTACCGGCAGGCTGGACACCCTGGAGGTCGATCCGGTGGCCCGGCGGGCCCGCATCGGCGCGGGCGTGCCGTCCGGACGCGTTCAGGCCGCGGCGGCGGCGTACGGGCTGACCGGGCTGCCCGGCAGCTCTCCCGTCGTCAGTGTCACGGGCGTGGCCCTCGGTGGCGGGCTGAGCTGGTTCGGCCGCGCGCACGGCTGGGTCGCCGACGCCGTCACCGCCTTCGACATCGTCGACGCCGAAGGGCGGCGGCGGCACGTCACCGTCGGCTCCGACCCCGACCTGTTCTGGGCGCTGCGCGGCGGAGGCGGCGACTTCGCCGTGGTCACCGCCCTGGAGCTGACCCTGCATCCCGCGCCGCGCCTGTTCGGC
The DNA here is from genome assembly GCF_041950495.1 of Nonomuraea sp. MTCD27. Lineage (NCBI taxonomy): Bacteria > Bacillati > Actinomycetota > Actinomycetes > Streptosporangiales > Streptosporangiaceae > Nonomuraea > Nonomuraea sp. MTCD27. The sequence goes on from NZ_JBGNUW010000032.1 coordinate 85,338, forward strand.
GGCCGGATCCTGTGGCCGGGGGAGCACGCCGCCGAGGTCATGGACGCCTACCGGCAGATCACCGCCGCCGCGCCGGAGGAGCTGACGGCCTGGCTGGACCTGCTGCACTTCCCCGGCTCCGCGCCCATGGTCGCCGTGGACGCCACCTACCTCGGCGACGAGGACGAGGCCCGCGACCTGCTGGCGCCGCTGGATCGCCTCGCCCGGCCCCTGTCCGACAGCAGGCGGGTCATGCCGGTCTCCGAACTCGGGTCCATCACCGCCGAACCCACCGACCCGGGGCCGGGCCTGTCACGCGCCGAACTGCTGACCGAACTGGACGACGCCGCGGCCGAGGCCCTGCTCGCCGGACCGATCGCCCCGCTGCTGAGCGTACAGATCCGGCACCTGGGCGGCGCGTTCACCCGGCCGTCCGACACCCCGCACGGGCCGCTGACCGACCCCTACGCGCTCTACCTGTTCGGCATCCCCGCCGACCCCGCCACCGCCGCGGCCGTCACCGCCAGGCAACGCGACCTCGCCGAGGCCCTCCCCGTCAGCGGACGCAAGCCGTTCACCTTCCTCAACCCCGCCGAGACGGCTGCCGACGCCTTCGCCCCCGCCGCCCTGACCCGCCTGCGCGCCATCAAGCGTCGCCACGATCCGCACAACGTCTTCCGGTCCAACTTTCCGGTCCGGGAGGCTGACCGGGCCGGCTGATGATCGTCGTCAGGTTGCGGCTTCGGCCGCGCCGCCGCTCGGGAGGAGGGCCAGGAGTTGTCGCGTGTGGCCGGGCAGCTCGACCTCCGCGAGGCCCGTGATGAGGTCCCTCAGCGGTACGGGCGCGTCGACCAGGGCGGTGTCCTTGGACAGGAGCCGGGTGGGCACCGGCGTGTCGAGCTCGGCGTCGCTCAGCGCCGGCCCGCCGAGCGCGCAGAGGGCGTCCGCCTGGAGGCGGATGCGCTCGCGGAGCCCGGCGTTGCCGCCGGTGAGCGTGATGAGGCGTTCGATGGTCCAGGTGTCGAGTGCCATGCGGTTGTCGTAGGTCGTGTTCGCTCCCATCGCGATGGTGGAGACGGCTGCGAGGGTGGTGGCGTTGAGGATGGCGACGTGCGCCAGGATCTGGTCGGCGTTCCACTCACCGGCCGGCGGGAGCGGACCGGCACCGCCGGAGCCGGTTGTGGAGCCGGCCCCGTGTCCGGCCACGGTGGCGGCGGCGTCCAGCAGGGCGCGGTAGGCGTTCCGCAGGGGGATGGTGTCCATCAGGGTCTGCTTTCTGCAGGCGAACGACAAGGCTGGGACGATGCCGGCTCAGGCGTGCGCGCGGTACATCTCCCACGGCGCCTGCGGAAGGACCTCGCCGGTCTCCAGCAGCGACTTGAGGTTCGCCAGGACGGCCGGCCATCCGTGCGAGATGCCGTTGGCCATCTCCTGGTTGGGGAGGTTCTCGTGGGTCACGGTGAGGCGGACGATGTCCTGGTGCGGTTCGACGAGGAAGGTGACCACCGACGGGTCCCTCGGCTTCTCGGCGTCCGGGGCGTCGTCGAAGGTGATGACCAGGCGCGTCGGCGGCTCGGTCTCGATCACCCGGCCGACGACGTCGACGACGTCTGATCCGTCGACGCGCCGGTGCTCCCAGGGCGAGCCCGGCTGCCAGTCCGAAACGTTGGCGTGCCCCCAGTAGCGGGCCGTGAGGTCCGCGTCCGTCAGGGCCTGCCACACCTGCTTCGCGCTTGCGCGGATGTAGGTGACATAGACGTAGGTCGGCACGGATGTGGTTGCGTCGGTCATGGCGTACTCCTCTGCCTGGTTCTTGATGGCACTGATCGCTTGCAGACGGGGCCTGTCGAACCCCGAGATCCAGCGCTCCTCGATCTCGTGGATGGGGGCCGGGTTGAGGTAGTGCAGCCGCTCCCGCCCACGTCGTACGACGGTCACGAGGTTGGCGCGCTGGAGAATGTCGAGATGCTGGGTCGCTGACTGGCGCGCCATGTTCAGGCGTTCGCACAGCTCGCTCAAGGTCTGGCCGTTGTGCTCGCGCAGACGGTCGAGCAGGAGCCGCCGGGTGGGGTCGGCCAGCGCTTTGAAGACCGAGTCCATCGCTCTCGCTTCGAGGCTCACGCCACCATTATGCAGGTATTTACCTGCATAACGTCAAGTGGCCGATCGGCCCGGGGTCGCGTCGGCGCTCAGCCGCTCACAGGACAGGCGGCGACGTCCGGCTCCGGGACGCGGCGGACCGGCTGGATGCCGCGCTCCCGTACCGTGGCCGGCGGCGAAGCCGCAATCACTCGGCGATGCCGATGACGGTCCCCGACGGGTCGGTCACGTACCGCCCTTTCGACAGATCGACCAGAACGAGCTCATTGCCGAAGGGGTCGGCCACGATCGCGACCCGGCCCACCGGGATGTCGGACGGATCGGCGACCACCCGGCCGCCCGCGGCCACGATCTCGGAGGCGGCCTCGTCGGCCGACCGGACCAGCCACGTCGGCGCCAGGTTGAGCCGGGTGTCCAGGACGATCTCCGCATCGCTGTCCGGCAGGCCGAGCCCCGCCTGACCGAGCTGATCATTTCGCCACAGCAGCTCGTGACCGAGACGGTGCTGGTAGAAACGCAGCCCGCTGTCGAGGTCCGGAACGGGGACGATGACCGCGTCGATCTTCTGGAACAGAGGCGTTGATCGCATGATCTCACCGTCACGTGTCCCGGGAGGGCCGGTCAAGCGGGGCCGAGCCGCCTCCCGGCCGCCCCGGCGATCAAGAGTGCGCCGGGGGCGACGACAATGAGGTACATGACACGTGCGGTGTACGTCGCGGCGGGCGAGGCGGCTAGCAACAAGGGAACCGTCGCCCTGGGCCTGGTGGAATTGCTGTCCCGGCAGGTGGAGGCCGTGGGGGTGTTCCGGCCGGTGGTACGGGAGGGCCGCGAGGACGCCCTGATCAACACCATCCGGAGCAGGTTCCAGCTCGCCCTGCCCTACGAGGCGTGCGCGGGCGTCACCTACGACGAGGTGCACGCCGACGTCGAGCGTGCGGCCGGGGACGTCGTGGCCCGCTACCGGGCCCTGGCCCGCAGGTGCGACGCGGTGGTGGTGGTCGGCACCGACTACACCGACGTGGGGGCGCCGACGGAGTTCGGGTTCAACGCCAGGCTGGCCGCGGACCTGGGCACCCCGGTGATCAACGTGGTGAACGGGAGGGGCAGGACCGCCACGGAGATCTCCGCGGCGGTCGAGCTGTCGTCCAGGGAGCTGGCGCAGCATCATGCCCACGAGCTCGCGGTCGTGGTCACCCGGGCGAATGCCGGGTCGCTCACGATCGCGCACGACACGCCGCTGTTCGTGCTGCCGGAGGCCCCCTCGCTGCGCGCGCCGACCGTCGCCGACCTGCTCAACGCGTGTGACGGCAGATTCTTCCTGGGCCAGCGGGACGGGCTCGGCCGCGAGGCGAGCGCGCTGATGGTGGGGGCGATGTCGCTGCCCAGCATCCTGGAGCGCTACACCGAGGGCGCCGCGGTCATCATCCCGTCCGATCGGGCCGCCGCGCTGCTGCCCGGGCTGATCGCGGCGCACGCCTCGCCGAGCTTCCCCGCCCTGTCGGCGGTGGTGCTGACCGGCGGCACGGATCTGCGGGACCCGGTGGACCGGCTGCTGCGCGGCATGACGATCCCGCTGCCGGTGATCGCCACCGAGCACGACACGTTCGACACCGCGACCCGCCTGTCGGCGGTGGAGGGCCGGTTCACGCCCGAGGCCGAGGGCAAGATCGACACGGCGTTGCGGTTGTTCGCCGAGCACGTGGACGGCGGGCTGCTGCTGGAGCGGCTGGCGATCGCCAAGACCGACGTCGTCACGCCGCTGATGTTCGAGTACGAGCTGCTGGACCGCGCCCGCACACCGCGCCGGCACATCGTGCTGCCCGAGGGCGAGGAGCCGCGCATCCTGCGCGCGGCCGACGTCCTGCTGCGGCGGGGCGTGGCCGAGCTCACCCTGCTCGGCGACGAGGAGCGGATCCGGGTCCAGGCCGCCCAGCTCGGCCTGGACCTGGACGCGGCCAGGGTGCTCAGCCCGTTCGACGCGGAGCTGCGCGAGCGGTTCGCCCGCGAGTACGCCGAGGTCCGGGCGCACCGGGGGATGACCGTCGAGCTGGCCCGCGACACCGTCACCGACGTCTCCTACTTCGGCACGCTGATGGTGCACACCGGCATGGCGGACGGCATGGTGTCCGGAGCGGCGCACACCACCGCGCACACGATCAGGCCGGCGTTCGAGATCCTGCGCCTGGGCCTGGTCTCCAGCGTGTTCTTCATGTGCCTGGCCGATCGGGTGCTCGTCTACGGCGACTGCGCGGTCAATCCGGACCCGACCGCCGAGCAGCTGGCCGGCATCGCGATCGCCTCGGCGCGCACCGCGGCGCTGTTCGGCGTCGATCCCAGGATCGCCATGCTGTCGTACTCGACGGGCGCCTCGGGAGCCGGCGCCGACGTCGACAAGGTCCGCACCGCCACCGCGCTCGTCCGCGAGCGCCGTCCCGACCTCCAGGTGGAGGGGCCGATCCAGTACGACGCCGCGGTGGATCCCACGGTGGCGCTGGCCAAGATGCCCGGCAGCCAGGTGGCCGGCCGCGCCACGGTCTTCGTGGTGCCCGACCTCAACACCGGCAACAACCTGTACAAGGCCGTCCAGCGCAGCGCCGGCGCCGTCGCGGTGGGGCCGGTGCTGCAGGGCCTGCGTAAGCCGGTCAACGACCTGTCCCGCGGCGCCACCGTGGCCGACATCGTCACCACCGTCGCCGTCACGGCCGCCCAAGTGGCCGACGACAGTGTGCCACCGGGTGCCGGCGACGGCCTCTGAGTGCCGCGGTTGCGAAATCCACGCGGAATGATCTTCTCGTCCGCGTCCACAGTGTGTTTTCTAGTCCAGCGTCCTGATGGAGGCGGCCGACATGGGCCGCCTACGACAGCCCCGGCTCGACACATCAGAGTGCACCGTGCCTGCGAGAGCGTGCTCACACACGCACCCGCACGATGTCCGTACGGCAGGCACACACCGATCACATGATTGCTCGGCTGTACCGGGAACCGCTTGGCCATGTCGCCCGGCGCCGCCGTCTCGGATGAGAGCTTTCACCCAAATCAGGTGCGGGACCAAACAGAATTGCCGGGATCAAACGCCCACTGAGTAGCGGCTCGATCTCGGTTCCGCAGAGGTGGCGGGGGCGCCTGGTGCATTTGGGGTGCGGTATCCAAAAATCCCTCATCCAGCGGCCCCGACACGATGGGCAGGTGACGGCCTTACCCCAACAGGTGGTCCGGCACGAACGGCCGTGCTGAGAAGGGCCGCCCACTCGCCCGCGCGACGAGACAGGCCCTCACCACCTTTCACACACCAGCGGGTGGCCTTCGGTGCCTTCCATGAATCCACTGCTGTCATATCGGTTGCCGGAAGCCCACCCAACCAGCCACTCCGTCATGGTCTCCGCGATGGGCGGCTCCTGATCGGAGTCGTGCGGAACGACGATCACCGGCCATTCTTCAGGTTCACCTAAGGTCAACCAACCGACCGAGTCGCCGTCGATCGTGCTACCCCACGAGAAGAACCCGCCGGGCTCAGGCCACATGGCAAGGGAATACTCTTCGGGGGCGTCATCTCGACACTCTCGGTAGTAGTCCATCTCTTGAGGCAATCGGGCACGATCCTCCTCGCTGAGAAGGCGCATGTCACCGATGCCGAGCCAGCGAGCGAACTGACAGCTGCCATAGCCTTCGATGAAGGCGACATAGTCGTCTGGGAGCCGGATCCCGATGTCGGCGAAGAGGTCGCCCCATGCACGAGTACCGAAGCGCGGCGACGACGGCGGAGGAACCAGGGCGACGAGGTGGTCCAGGGGCGCGAATTTGTATGCCACGGCCCGACATTAGTGGTAGCGACAGGAATCCCACGCCTCCGCAGGCCGCCATAGGAAGGCGGCAGGCAACCTGTCCGCTGGAGCCGGTGGCCTGCGTACCGTGAGGCGTTTGCCGGTGGCGCGACGGGCGCCTTAGGCATCTTCTTCACCTGGTACGCCGGCCACCAAGGACGCAAGCATGCTGAGCGAGTCGCGCGGGAGAATACCGCTCACGCCCTTGCCAAAGACCGCGAAGCGCGACGCGAGGATGCCTACGCAGATGCGCTCGCGATGGTCATCGGCAACACCGAAACCCTCATGATGATCAGCCAGTCGCTCATGGATCCAGAAGAGGAGAGGGAGATACTCACCGCACTACGGCAGGAAGAGCTCGCCATAAGCGCCAAGGTCGGCATCTATGGGACATTGGCAGTGCGGGATCGCTTGGCCAGCTGGGTAGAGCGCAAACGGGCCGTGATCGGCGCCCACATTCGACTCCGCGAGTTCATCGAGGATAATCCCGGTGCCAAGTCGGACCTCTGAGACGAACGCAGCGACGCGCGCAGGAAACTACAAGCCGCCTGTTCATGTCCTTCGTGAGCAGATGAACCAGGAACTTGCGTCGTAACCCTCGAGTTATGACCCTCACCTTGCGTCACGCCTACCGCCCGTGTGGTGCCGCGGCGGAGGTGTTCGCCTGGCGCGCCCCCGAGGTTCTGCTCTCCGGCCCGGCCGGCACCAGCAAGTCGTGCGGCGCTGGAGAAGCTGCACGCGATGATGCTCGCCAACCCGGGGCGCCAGCGGCGTCATCGTCCGCACGACCCTCGTGCTCACTCGGCAGCACTGGCCTGGTTACTTGGCGGAAGAAGGTCGCCGCCGAGAGTATCGCCGCAGGCCATGTCGCCTGGTATGGCGGCAGCTAGCAGGGAGACCACCGCCTACTCCAACGGCTCCGCGGTGGTGGGCGGACTCGACAAGCGCATCACCCTTCGGGGTGGCTCGGCCCTTCTTGTTCTGTCTGTGATCTAGGTACGGCACGCTAGGTCGCTAAACGAAGCGATCGGGAGGCGGCAGTGGGGTGGCGTATCGCAATCCTGATCGGCATGGGTCTCGCCGCGGTCCCGACGATCCCGGCAGCAACGCCGGCCGGGGTGTCCTGCCTGTTCTCGTCGTCGTCGCGCGAGAAGCTGGTTGACGCTTGGATCGCCGAGCATGCGCCAGTGACGGTCCAGAAGCCCGCCCCTGAGATCACGCCGACGTTCTCTCCCTACATGGACGTGAAGGTGATGGAAGGGCCGCCTCCCATGGGAGAGGAGAGCGTCACGACAGAAGAGTTGGCGCGTTACGTGGTGAAGCTCAAGGGATGCGACAGCGACACGTGATCCTGGGCGCTTACGCGTGCGCTTCGTCTCGGAGCCTGTCAATTTGATCAAGGCAGTTGAGCTGGGCTAATTCTGTGGCGTCCTTCGGTTCGTTGGTCTTGGGCTTGTTGATCCAGGCGGGGCCGGGTAGGTCGGGTGGGGTGGGCAGGCCGCCGCTGGCGAACCGTTCGGGGTGCGTGGCGTGGGCGGTGGCCAGGACGGCGACGCGCCGGTCGCGGATGGTGGCGGCGTGGCCGTAGTGCACGTCGATGGGGTGGTGGTAGCCGATTCCGGAGTGGAAGTGATCCCGGTTGTACCAGGTGTAGAACTCCTGGCAGAAGGCGCGGGCGTGCTCGATCGAGCCGAACCGGGCGGGGAAGGTGGGACAGTACTTCAGCGTCTTGAAGCTGCTTCGATGCGTTCGTTCAGCAGCGCGCGGATCTGGTCGCATTCGGTCTGCGACAACGCGGCGGGGTGCGGCTTGCGCGGCCGGGCCGGCCGCAGCGGGGCCGGGCTCTGGCGGTGGTGGCGGTACCAGGTGGCCTGCGACACTCCGGCCGCTGTGCAGGCGTTGCGCCGGCCCAGGAGTGGGAGGAGTTCCTCGATCGCCTCGGCCTAGGCCTGGAAGGCCTCGGTCACTGCTCACCCGGGCCCGGTGGCGTCTCACTGCTGGTGGCGAGCTGATCCAGCAGCGCGGAGAGCTTTCCCTGCACCTCGATCACCTGGCGGGTCTGGCCGAGCTCGGCGCGTAGCCGCTCGACCTCCGCCTGTAGTGCCTCGATCCGCTTGTCGCGCGGGTCGGCCTTCGGCCGGCCGACCGGCCGACCGGGCGGGCCGGCGCCTGCTCCACGCCCTTGATCCCGCGCGGTACGCCAGCTCGAGATCAGCGACGAGTACAGGCCCTCCCGCCGCAGCAACGCGCCCCTACCCGCCTTGTCCAGGCGGTCGTACTCCTCCAGAATCCGGACCTTGTAGGCGGCGGAGCAGGAACGCGGACGCCCACGCTCGCGCACCTGAGGATCGGGAACCTCCGGATCCGGCTTGCTTGCTCCCACGAAGGGATGTCTCCTTCCCCACCCTCAGCACAGAGTTTCATGCCTGTTTGCTACCTCTGTCCATTTGACAGGGAGGGTATCGAGAAAGCACTGGGATCATGCTGTCCGGTCTGCCGCCACGCAAGCCACCCGGAATGATCAGTACTGGCCGACATCGTCACCACCGTCGCCGTCACGGCCGCCCAAGTGGCCGACGACAGTGTGCCACCGGGTGCCGGCGACGGCCTCAGAGCGGATGGGCGAGCGTAGCCGTACAACACGAAGATCTACGTCAGCCGGCACCGGTCCCCAGACAGGTCCCCGTGCCAGGAGAAGACGCTGGTGCAGGAGTAGGTGCCCGCGGCGTCGCCGACCATGACGACGACGGTCACCTGGTGATAGCCGCCTCCAGCGCAGCCCCACCCGGACAGCTCGTAGTACTCGCCGTCCGGGGTGCGGGTGCCGGAGAAGCATTCATGGAAGCCTTCCGCCCGGGCGGGAGCGGCGGCGAGCGAGACGGCCAGGAGCGCGGCGCCGGCCGCGGCGGCGAAGCGTCGGAGAGTCATGGTCTGACCGTAGAAGCGCGGCGCGGGCCGGCCTAGATGCGGTCTGTCACCAGGAGATGTGCATTCCTCACCAGCGACGGAGCCCCGGCGGAGACCTGCCGTTGACGATAGGTCTGGTCGGCTCCGGCGCGACATCACCCAGGAGAGTCAGCTCTTCGCTCGTGACTGGAGTCCGATGTACTCGGCCGACCGGCCGCGTAGCGCGGTCTGGCCGACGATGCCCTTGATGCAGGTCAGGGGCTGTGCTTTCCAATGTCCTGAGAATGGCCGGTCGACGTCCTGGGCTGTCACCGCCTCGCCCGTGTCGGCCACAACCGCGAATCGGGCCGTTTCGGCTCAGGCGGCTCTGGCCTGTGCCACTCCCTGCGATTGGTATTCAGCGACGGTTTCATCAAGGATCACTGCGCTGAAAATGGCCGAAACGCAGGCGAGAGCGTTCGCGCTCCAGGGCTATCTGATCAACATGACGACAGTAGTCAAGGCACAGGCCGACGCCGCCCGTTGGAAAGGGCGCGTGAATTACCAGGCGCGGTAGTGGCGGGAAGACTGATGGCTGCTGGGAGTCTGAGGTTCCCCCTCAAGGTGCGGACGCCCCCGGCAATGGATCTTGTTCCCTGAAGGGGAGCCTTCGGGTGGCGCGAGCGTCGAACGCCCGCTCGCGCCTTCGGGGGCCGAGGTGCGGGCCGTCAGGCGTGGTGAACGGTGCTGACCAGGGGGCTCCCGGTGGTGGCGACGCCGGCCTGGGACCTGATGAGCCGCCACTGGACGTCCGGCACGGCCTCCGCCGCCGCATCGCGAGCCTCCGCCGCGCCATCGCGAACCCTGGCGCGGCTCGACCTTCGCCCCGAGCATCGGCTCGTGCGCCGGCCTGGCCGGCTCGGCCACGGTCTCCCTGGCATGCCGGACGTCGGCCGGGCGGATCCCGCCACGGATCCCTCCTCAGGGAAGATCGTCAAGCCCCGAACTCCGGGCGGAACGCGGCTCGCGCGCATAATCGGCCGCACGAAACAACCCCTAATACGACGAACAGAACATTTCGTACGACTTTTTGGGGGAAATGCGGCGCCGGCACCAGGGAAAGGTAATCGGCCCGATCGCATGGGGCGCCCGAGCCCAAGAACGATCTACCGGTGGGGGTTCCAGCTCTGTGACGTGGGTGATCGCAGAGAACCCTGCTATTGATGGGATCTGTGGGTTTTGACGGGTTGTTTGGGTTTAAGGAGGTAACTGAGAATATCTGTATGGGTACGTCTGCTTCCGTCTGGGTGCCCGCCAGAAGCGTGGGTGCCGGAGTCTGGCCGATGTATCCATGAACGGAAACGAGAGCAAATGAACACCAAGATTCGGCAGTCGTGGGCGCCGCGCCATGGGCGGCTCGCGGCACTGGCTCTGACCGGCGCGATCGCCGCCGGCGTCATGGCCCTTCCCCTGGGCATGGGGGTGGCCAACGCGAGCGCGGGCTTCCCCTCTGTCCAGGCCGGGGGTCCGCCGGCCGAGCCGGTCAAGCACGTCTCGAAGCCTAGGTACGTCCCGAGGGAGAAGCCGATCCTGCACCACCCGCGGTGGCGTCCTCCGAACATCGACGTCATCATCGACAACGACAACCGGTCCCGCAACAGGCAGCACCACCGCTTCGACCGGCGCCACGAGGAAGTCAGGCGTGACGTCGTCAAGCCCGAGCCGGTGAAGGACGACAAGGAAGACAAGATCGACAAGATCGAGCCGGAGAAGCGCGACGACGGTAACTGGTGGTGGCCGGACGGGCTGGACTGATCCCTCGTCCCGGTGAACCCGCCCGCGGCGGCACCGCGTTCGTGTCCCGGCTCGCCCGTCGAGCCGGGACACGAAGGAGATCGGGGCCGCCGGTGACGCGGCCCAGTGCTCGGCACGGCTCAGCCGGCATCGAGCACTGGGCGGCGCCGGCTCAGGCCAGGCGGGCCACCCCGTCGAGGAGCCGGTCCACGTCGGAGCGGTCGTTGTAGTGGACCAGGCCCGCGCGGACCGCCCCGCCCGTGTCGCGCAGGCCGAGCACGCCGGTCAGCTCCCAGGCGTAGTTGTGGCCGTTCCAGACGTTCACCCCCAGCTTGGCCAGGTGCTCGGCGACCTGGCGCGGGGTACGACCGGCGACGTTGAAGTAGGCGGTGGCCGTGCGCCTGGCCGGCTTCCCGTACAACGTGACGTGCGGCATCGTCTCCAGCCCCGCGACCAGCACCGCGAACAGCGACAGCTCGTGCTCCTCGGCGGCGGTCATCGAGGTCAGCAGGCGGTCGCGGCGGTTGCCCGTGCCCGGCACCATGGCGGCCAGATGATCCACGGCCGCCGTCACCCCGTCGAGGTCGGCGAACGCGGCCGTTCCCATCTCGAACCGCTCCGGCACCGTGTCCGGTGAGGAGGCCAGCTTGTCCGGCCTGATCGTCTCCAGCAGCGCGGGATCGGCGACGACCGCGCCGATGTGCGGGCCCGACCACTTGTACGCGCTGGTGGCGTAGAAGTCGGCGCCCAGCGCGCGCATGTCCACCGGGCCGTGCGGAGTGGCGTGCACGCCGTCCACGTACACCAGTGCCCCGGCCTGGTGCGCCAGCGCGGCGATGGCGGGCACGTCGGGGCGGGTGCCGAGGATGTTGCTGGCCGCCGTGACCGCGACCACCCTGGTGCGCTCGTTGATCAGGCCGGCGTACTGCTCGACCGGCAGCTCCCCGGTGACCGGGTCCACCTCGGCCCAGCGTACGGTGGCGCCGGTCTGGGTCCAGGGACGGACGTTGGCGTCGTGGTCCAGCCGGGAGACCACCACCTCGTCGCCCGGCCCCGCGATGGCCCTGGCCAGGCGGTAGGTGAGGGTGGTCATGTTCGGGCCGAGGAGCACGCCGTCCGGATGGCCGCCGACCAGGTCGGCGACGGCGGCGCGGCAGGCGGCCACGATGGCGTCGGAGCGATGGCTGGCGGGGAAGGCGCCGCCGACGTTGCCGATCCCCGTCCGGTAGGCGGTGGCGATGGCGTCGATCACGGGCCGGGGCACCTGGGTGCCGGCGGCGCCGTCGAGGTAGGCGTAACCGTCGGAGAGCGCGGGGTACGTGGCGCGTACCTCTTTAATGGGGAAAGGCATGATAGGTAGATGCTCACCTTGCGCGACCTCAACCGTGCCACGCTGGCCCGCCAGCATCTGCTCTCCCGCCACGAGGGCGACGTGGCCGACGTCGTGCACCGGCTGGGCGGGCTGCAGGCGCAGGAGCCGCGGCCCCCGTACCTGGGGATCTGGAGCCGGCTGGCGGGGTTCGAGCGCGCCGACCTGCACGCGGCGCTGCACGCGCGCACGCTGGTACGGGCCACCATGTGGCGGGCCACGCTGCACCTGGTGACGGCCGCCGACTTCGCCGCGTTCCGGCCGGTGGTGCGGCCCGTGCTGGCCGCCGCCGCGCGCCGCTTCCCGGAGGTCGACTTCGACGCGGTCGTGGCCGCCGCCGACCGGCTGCTGGCGGCGGGGCCCATGACGTTCAACGAGCTGCGGCCGCGGCTGCTGGCGGAGTTCCCCGACGCGTACGACCGCGCGCTCGGCTACGCGGTACGCATGCTCACCCCGCTGGTCATGGAGCCGACCGAGGACCGGTGGAGCTTCCCGCGCGAGCCGTCGTTCGGCCTGCCCGGCATCGAGCCGGCACCCGCCGGCCCGGAGGCGCTGATCGAGCGGTACCTGGCCGCGTTCGGCCCCGCCACCCCCGCCGACGTGCAGACCTGGTCGGGGCTGGGCGGGCTCAGGAAGGTCATGGAGGGCATGGACCTGGAGCGGGTCGCCGACTTCGCGGGCCGGCAGCTGTTCGACCTGCCCGGCGCGCCCAGGCCGGGCGGCGACGTGCCCGCGCCCGTACGATTCCTGCCCGACTTCGACACCCTGATCCTCGGCCACGCCGACCGCACCCGGGTGCTGGCCGAGGAGTACAAGGGCCGGGTGGCCACCAAGAACCTGCGGGTGAGGGCGGTGTACCTGGTGGACGGGTTCGCGGCCGGGACGTGGCAGATCAAGCGCTCGGGGAAGAAGGCCAGGCTGCTGGTCAGCCCCTTCGCCGGCGCCGACCTCGGTGTCCTGGAGGAGGAGGGGACGCGGCTGCTGGCCTTCGCCGAACCGGATGCTGTCACCCTTTCCCTTGAAGTGGCGGACACAGTCTGATTTGTTCGGGGCGGAGGTGGGACGATGCCGCAGTTGACCGCCCTGGACGCGCAGTTCCTCCATTTCGAGACCGCCACCAACATCGCCAACATCGCCGGCCTGGCCGTGCTCGACGGCGACCTGAACCGCGCCGACCTTCAGGCCCTGCTCGAACGGCGGCTCCCGTACGTGCCCGCCCTGCGGCGCAAGCTGGCCACGGTGCCGCTGGGGCTGGACCACCCGTACTGGATGCAGGAGGACGACCTCGACCTCGACTACCACGTACGCGAGATCGGCCTGCCCCCGCCCGGCGACGACCGGCAGCTCGCCGACCAGGTCTCGCGCCTGCACTCCCGCCGGCTCGACCGCGGCCGCCCGCTGTGGGAGATCTACCTGATCCACGGGCTGTCCGACGGCCGCATGGGGCTCTACACGAAGATCCATCACGCGGCCGTGGACGGGATCGGCGGCGCCGACGTGCTGGCCGCGCTGCTCGACACCAGCCCCGAGCCCGCGCCGGCGCCGGCGGACGCGCCGGAGCGCGACTCGCCGCCGCCCGGGCCGGCCGGCATGCTGGCGCGCGGCCTGGCCAGGCTGGCGACCAACCCCGCCTACGCCGTACGGTTCGCCGCCCGCGCCATCCCGCACCTGGACGAGATCCCCGTCGTCTCCTCGATCCCGGGCGCCAACCTCGTCTCCGGGCTGGCCCGCCGCCTGGCCGGCAGCGGCCGGGCCCCGGACCTGCCGCCGCTGCCCGCCCCCAGGACGCCGTTCAGCGGCCCCCTGTCGGGACACCGCCGCTTCGCGTTCGTGTCGCTGCCGCTGGAGGAGATCAAGCAGGTGCGCAAGGCGTTCGGGGTCACCGTGAACGACGTCGTGATGGCCGTGTGCGCGGGCGCGCTGCGCAGGTGGCTGGCCGCGCACGGGGGCGTGCCGCGCCAGCCGCTGGTGGCGGGGGTGCCGTTCTCGCTGCGGGCCGCCGGGGTCGAGGGGCCCGGCAACCAGGTGGCGATCATGACGGCGCCGCTGGCCGTGCACGTCGCCGACCCCGTCTCGCGCCTGCACCACGTGCGGCACGCCATGCACCGGATCAAGGACCGCTTCTCGCTGGCGCCCGCGCGGTGGCTGCGCGAGTTCAGCGAGTCGATGCCGGCCGCGCTCATGGGGCTGGCCTCGCGCTCGGCGTTCGGGCTGGTCGGGCAGGCCGCGCCGCCGATCAACGTGATCGTCTCGAACGTGCCGGGCCCCCAGTTCCCCCTGTACGTGTGCGGCGCGCGGCTGCTCACCCACTACCCCGTCTCGGTGATCACCGACGTCAGCGGCGGCGTGAACATCACGGCCTTCTCCTACGACGGCTCCCTGGACATCGGCGTCGTGACCGACAGGGAGATGGTGCCGGACGCGTGGGAGCTGGCCGGGGACCTGCGCGCGGCCCTCGACGAGCTGCGCAATGCGGAAGGGAACTTGCCGCATTGATCCCTACGCTGGGCGCATGACCCAGACGTTGAGCCTCCGGGCGCTGAACCGCACGACCCTGGAACGCCAGCTCCTGCTGAGCCGCGCGCCCCTGACGGCCGCCCAGGCCATCGAACGTCTGGTGGCGGTGCAGGGCCAGGAGGTCGACGCCCCGTACATCGGCCTGTGGACCCGCCTGGCCTCCTTCACCCAGGACGACCTGGCCGCGCTGCTGCACGGCAAGCAGGTCGTGCGGGGCTCGCTGCTGCGCGGGACCCAGCACCTGGCGCTGGCCGACGACTACGTGTGGGTCCGGCCGCTGATGCAGGTGATCCTCAACCGGACGCGGCAGGCGGCGTTCGGGCGGGTGACGCGCGGCGTGGACGTCGGGGAGCTGGTGACCCTGGCGCGCGGGCACCTGACCGGCCGCACGCTGACCCGCCCGCAACTGCGCGACCTGCTGCTGGAGCGGTGGCCGCAGGCCGATCCGACGGCGCTGGGCTTCTCGGCGCAGGCGCTGCTGCCGATCGTGCACACGCCGCCGAACGGGCTCTGGGGGCGGGGCGGGGCGACGCCGTTCACGCTGGCGGAGGAGTGGCTGGGGCGGCCGATGGAGTGCTCGCCCCCGATCGAGCGGCTGGTGGCGCGCTATCTGGCGGCGTTCGGGCCGGCGAGCGTGATGGACGTGCAGATGTGGTCGGGCCTGACCCGGCTGCGCGCGGTCATGGAGGCGATGCCATCTCTCCGGAAATATCAGGACAGCGAGGGTCGTGTCCTCTACGACCTGCCGGACGCCCCGCTCGCCGCCGAGGACGTGCCCGCCCCCGTACGCTTCCTGCCCTGGTTCGACAACCTCGTCGTCGCCTTCGCCGACCGCACCCGCATGATGACCGCCGAGCAGCGCAAGGCGGTGTGCGTGGGCGCGGCCGTCTACCCCACCTTCCTGGTCGACGGAACTGTCGGTGGCATGTGGGACCTTAAGGACGGCGTGCTGACGGTCGAGCCCTTCCACCCGCTGCCCGACGCGGTGATGGCGGAGCTGGCCACCGAGGGGGCGCGCCTGATGGCCTTCGCCGGCGTCCAGGAAAGGGAGATCGCATGGTCACCGCCCAGGAGCTCTATGACGACCTCGTGATGGAGCATCTCGCCAGGCCCGAGGTGAGCATGGGGCGCATGTTGCACGCCGCAGGCCTGCGGGTCAACGGGAAGGTCTACGCCTTCTTCGCCCGGGATCGGGTGATCGTCAAGCTTCCCGCGGCGCGGGCGGGCGGCCTGGTGGCGGACGGCACGGCCGAGGTGGTGCAGATGGGGAGCCGGCGGATGCGGGAGTGGGTGGGGCTGCGGGTGCCGGACGAGGAGGTGTGGCGGGGGCTGCTGACGGAGGCGGCCACCTACGTGGAAGGCCTGACCCGCTGACCGCGCGGGCCGGGCGCGGGCGCTCAGCGGTCGGCGCGGACGGCGTACGCGCCGACGGCCGGCTCCAGCAGGCCGAAGACCCGCCGCGCGACCTCGGCGAGCGCGGCGGCGGTCCCGTCGTCCCGCGCGTCGTCGTCCTGCCCGTCGCCATGCGCGTCGTCGCCCAGGTCACTCCCATCGCCCGCATGGCCCGGGTTGCTCGTGTCACCCGCGTGCCCGGGGTCACCTGCGTCACCCGCGGTGCCCGCCAGCATGCGGGACTGCAGGTCGCGGAAGAGCAGCCGGTCGGCCGCGGCGAGTTGCGCGGCCACGGCCCGCGCTGTCAGGGGGTCGCCGGGCGTCTCCG
This sequence comes from Nonomuraea sp. MTCD27, assembly GCF_041950495.1. NCBI lineage: Bacteria > Bacillati > Actinomycetota > Actinomycetes > Streptosporangiales > Streptosporangiaceae > Nonomuraea > Nonomuraea sp. MTCD27. Next base: position 101,524 of record NZ_JBGNUW010000032.1, read on the forward strand.
TCGCGAGCTGCCGGGCGAGGGCCTCCTCGCGCTGGTCGTGCAGGTCGCGCAGGCGGGCGACCAGGGTCGGGCTGTCGGCGATCATCCGGGCGAAGACCGGCCCGGTGAAGCCGATGACCGGATCGCGCCGCTCCAGCGCCGCGAGATACTCGCGCCGCACCGCCCCCAGCGCCGACTCCCCGGCCGGGCGCCGCGCCACCGCCTGCGCCAGGCCCGCCACGAACTCCTCGTGGTGGTCGAGGGCCAGGTCCTCCTTGCGGGGGAAATAGTTGGTCACGGTCATCTTGGCCACCCGGGCGGCGGCGGCGATGTCGGCGATCGTCGTCCGGTCGAAGCCACGTTCCAGGAACAGTTGGGTAGCGTGGTCAGAGATGGCCTGCCTGGTCTCTCGCTTCTTCTGTTCCCTCAAGCCCAAGGTGTCGATGCTCATAGCCGCAGTCTTCCACAAATTTTTAGGTTCGACCTTATTTTAGGTTGACTCTCCACTGGAGGGAACCTAAAGTTAGGCGCGACCTAAGTTTAGGCCCGCCGTCCAACCGCCCCCAAAGCGAGCGAGGAGTGTGTTTTGTCCCAAGCAGCAGAGGTTCTCGAACTGGACGACAACGTTGCCGACGGTGGCACGGCCGTCGGCGCCGATTCGGTCAAGACCTATCTCAAGGAGATCGGCCGCGTGCCGCTGCTCACCGCCGAGCAGGAGATCGAGCTGGCCAAGCGCATCGAGGCCGGGCTGTTCGCCAGAGAGCGCCTCGACACCGAGCCGGGACTGCCCGCCGGGCTGCGCACCGAGCTGGAGTGGATCGCCGAGGACGGCGAGCGCGCCAAGCGCCGCATGCTGGAGGCCAACCTGCGGCTGGTGGTCTCCATCGCCAAGCGTTACACCGGGCGCGGCATGCTCTTCCTGGACCTCATCCAGGAGGGCAACATGGGCCTGATCCGGACGATCGAGAAGTTCGACTACCGGCTCGGCTACAAGTTCTCCACCTACGCCACCTGGTGGATCAAGCAGGCCATCACCAGGGCCATGGCCGACCAGGCCCGGACGATCCGCATCCCGGTGCACATGGTGGAGCTGATCAACAAGGTCGCGCGGATGCAGCGCCGCCTGCAGAGCGACCTCGGGCGCGAGCCCACCCCCGAAGAGATCGCCAAGGAGTGCGAGCTCGAAGTGGAGCGGGTCGCCGAGATCCAGGGCTACGGCCGCGAGCCGATCTCCCTGCACATGCCGCTGGGGGAGGAGGGCGACAGCGAGTTCGGCGACCTGATCGAGGACACCGAGGCCGTCTCCCCGGCCGAGGCGGTCTCGTTCACGCTGCTCCAGCAGCAGCTGCACGCCCTGCTCGACCAGCTCTCCGAGCGCGAGGCCGGGGTCATCAGCATGCGCTACGGCCTGACCGACGGCAAGCCGATGACGCTCGACGAGATCGGGCGCGTCTACGGCGTCACCCGCGAGCGGATCCGCCAGATCGAGGCCAAGACCATGTCCAAGCTCCGCCATCCGTCCCGCTCACTGGCCCTGCGCGACTACCTGAGCTGACCGCCCGCCGCCGCTTGGTTACGAGGTGCGGACTGAAAGGCTGCGCAAACGGGAACTCAAGACTGTCGCCACAGCCCTTTGGGAGGCGATGTGGCTGGCCTAGATTCCAAGGCGTGAAACGCTCTCGTTCGAGCCTCGTCCACCAAGTGACGTACGCGATCAAGAATCCCCACAAGATCCCTCCCCACGTGCGGCGGCTGGCCCGCGACACGTGGTTCAGGCTGCGTACGCGGGACCACGTCTCCTATTACCGGGCCGTCATGAGGTCCGACACCGCCCGCGACCCCGAGGGAGCCGTCGGCTCGCACAACCACCGGCGGTGGCTGGCGCTGGGCCGCATGCAGTTCGACTACCTCGTCGAGCACGGCCTGAAGCCGGAATGCCGGATGCTGGAGATCGGGTGCGGCAACCTGCGGGCGGGCCACCTGTTCATCGACTACCTGCACACCGGCAACTACTACGGCATCGACATCTCGCCCGACATCCTCATGGCCGCCCAGGACACGCTCGTCCAGCACGGGCTGGGGGAGAAGCTGCCGCACCTGACCCCCGTACGCGACCTGCGGTTCGCCTTCCTGCCCGACGAGCACTTCGACGTCGTGCACGCCCACAGCGTCTTCTCGCACTCGCCGCTGGAGGTGATCGACGAGTGCTTCGCCCACGTGGGCAGGGTGATGAAGCCGGGCGGCTGGTTCGACTTCACCTTCGACCGCACCGAGGGCAAGGAGCACCAGGTGCTGCGGGAGGACTTCTACTACCGCACCGAGACCCTCATCGCGCTGGCCGGCAAGCACGGGCTGCGGGCGGAGTTCATGGAGGACTGGGAGCGGCTGCCGCACAAGCAGTCGAAGATCCGCGTCACCAGATCGTCGTAGCGAATACTCAGGTGCGGACGATGCGGGGCCGACCCTAGGGTTGGGGCACGTGAGAGACGTACGGTCACTGCCCAAGGCCCACCTGCACGTCCACCTGGAGAGCACCGTACGCCCCGGGACCGTGCGCGACCTGGGCGGCGCGCCCGAGCCCGAAGGGGTGTTCAGGACCTTCAGGGAGTTCGCCGACCAGCGGGCCCGGGTGCGTGAGCTGCTGCGCGCGCCGGAGCACTTCCGGCGGATCGCGCTGGAGTTCTGCGCGGACGAGGCGGCCCAGGGCACCCGGTACGTCGAGGTGACCTTCACCGCCGCCTCCCACGGCGAGCGCGTGGGCGACCCGGAGATGCCGCTGGAGGCGGTGCTGGACGGGCTCGCGGAGGGGCAGGCCCGCCACGGGATCGTGTGCCGGGTGCTGCTCGACCACTCCAGGCGGCGGCCGGTGGAGCGGTTGTGGCGGACGTACAAGCTGGCCGGCCGCCACGACCGGGTGATCGGGATCGGGCTGGCCGGGGACGAGAGTCACCCGCTGGCCCCGTTCGCGGAGGTGTTCGACGCGGCCCGGGACGCGGGGCTGCACCTGGTGCACCACGCGGGCGAGGCGGCCGGGGCGGCCAGCATCCGCGAGGCCCTCGACGTGGGGCACACCGAGCGGCTCGGCCACGGCATCCGGGTGCTCGACGACGAGGCGCTGGTGGCGGAGGTGCGCGAGCGCGGCATCCCGCTGGAGGTCTGCCCCACCTCGAACGTCCTGCTCGGGCTCGTGCCGTCGCTCGCCGAGCACCCGCTGCCCCGGCTGCGGGCGGCCGGGCTGGCGGTCACGGTCAACACGGACGGGGAGACGGCGCTGGCGGAGGAGTACACCCGGCTGCGCGAGGTCTTCGGGTACGGGGACGGGGAGCTGGCCGCGCTGGCCAGGGCCTCGATCGACGCCTCGTTCGCCCCGGAGCCGCTCAAGGCGGAGCTCCGGGCCGGGGTGGACGCGTGGCTCGCCGCCCCGCCCACCGCCTCCCCACCGGACGCTTCGTGACCGCCGCGCCCGGCGGGGGTGTGGCGCAGGACTCCGTGGCGGGTGGTCCCCCGCCTGCCGGCGTTCTGGCTGCTTTTGGCGCGGCCGGGCGGCGGATGGGACGGAGGGAGGATCGCATGGGGGCGATGGGCGATGGGTGACGGGCTGCCCGCGACGGTGCTGGAGGCGGTTCTGGGTCGGTCGGGTGGGTCGGTCCTGCGCTGTCGCGCCGAGCCGATCGGTGGCGGCAGCGGGGCGGCGACCGGTGTGGTGGCCAGGCTGACCGGGATCGCGCTGAGCGGGGGAGTGGAGGTGCCGTTCCGGGTCGTACGCAAGGAGTCCCGGCCCGTACGCACCGGGCGGCACGAGTCCCCCGGACGTGGCCGCTCGCCGGCTCGGGGCGTGGCAGGCGGGCGCGGTGGTGCCGGACGTGCCCTGGCTCGGTGGCCACCAGCTCGCCCAGCGCGTGGCGGCCACCGAGTGGACGCCGGTGGACGCCGACCCGCGCATCGAGCGGCTGTGGCGACGGCGCGACGAGCTCCTCACCCGGCTACCGGCGGTCCTGTCGCACGGCGACTTCTCGGCCGGAAACCTGATCGCGCCAGGGTCCCCGGACGGCGCGACGGTGGTGCTGGACTGGGCCACGTTGGGAACCGGGCCACCCGGGGCGGACCTGGCGGCACTGGCGCTCAGCACGTCCACGGACCCCGTGGAGGACTTCCTGACCGGGGCGGACGGGCGGCTGCGGCGGGCCGACGTCGAGCTGGGGTACCGTGCGACGCTCGCCCTCACCGGCGCGGGACGGGTGCACTGGATGCTGTCGCGAGGAGTGCCGCTGCCCGACGGCTACGAGGAGTTCGTGGTGTCCCGGGCTCCATGACCGGATATGGCCAGCCTCCCGCCCCGCAGGCTGCCTAGACTGCCTCGCCATGACCTCCGAACAGAGCCGTGACCTGGTCAAGGGCGCCTGGCGGGCGTTCTCGACCCGGGACCGCGACGTGATCGCCTCCTTCTTCACCGAGGACGCCGAATGGCTGGCGCCCCCGGGCAACGCCACCGCCGTCGCCCTCGGCGGCTCGCACCACATGGTGGGCAGGGATGCGATCATCCACTTCCTGACCGTCGACTTCCCCCGCCTGTTCGTGGCCGACGTCTCGCTGACCTTCCGCGGCTTCCACGCCGACGGTGACGTGGTGGTCGTGGAGGAGACCATGGAGGCCACGCTCGCCGGCGGGAACGCCTACCGCAACGACTACTGCTTCGTCTTCGAGCTCCGGGACGGACGGATCCACCGGGTACGCGAGTACATGGACACCGCCAGGGGCCGCCGCATGCTGGAGGGAGCCGTGCCATAGCCGATGGTCATGGCGACAGGTCTTGGACGGCAAGCGTGGGCCGGGCACAGCATGAGGGCATGACGATCATGATGCGCGTGGCGGCGAAGGTGGTGGCGCTCGCGGCGGTGGTGGTTGCCGCGACGGCCGGCTGTTCGCAGGGCCCCGGACCCGGCGCCACCCCGCCTGGCGCCACCCCGCCCGGCGGCACAGCCTCGAGAGCCGGCGCCACCTCCACGTCCCCGCCCGGGACGCCTTCAGGCGGGACCGTGCCGGAGGGGCAGCGGGCGTTGGTGGAGCGGTTCGTGGGGGCGGTCAACGCCGGTGACGAGGCGGGCGTCAGGGACACCTTCGCCCCCGAGGCCCGGTTCGACAGCGTGGGGCGGATCTACCAGGGGCGGGCGGAGATCATGGACCGCTTCCTGGCCCCCGAGGTCATCCGGGCCGGTGGACGGTACACGTTGCTCGCCCTGACCCCCGGCCGGGAAGGGCGGGTCGTGGCCGAGTGCGACTACGACACCGGCGGCGGCGGCCGCGAGCACTTCACCTACGACTGCGAGGTGCGCGCGGACCGCTTCGCCGACTGCGTGGGCCGTTACGTGTGAGCGATGCGGATCACCGCGGCCCCCAGCGGCTCCAGCGTGACCTCGCCCGCCACCGGCCGCCCGGTGAGCAGGTCCGTCCCCTCCCCTCCCACGGGGATGGACGCGCCCGCCTCGGCGCTGTGGTTGAGCAGGAACACGTACTCGTGCGTGGCGTCCCCCCGCACCGAGCACTCCACGTGCGCCGGAACGCCCTCGAAGCGCGAGCGCACCCCCGCCCGCGCCACCGTCTCGGCCACCACGGCGTCGAAGGCGTCCCGCTCCAGCAGGGTCGCGAAGTAGACGACCCGCCCGGCGCCGTACCGGTTCTCGACCACGGCGGCCCGCCCCTCCAGCAGCCCGTCCGCGTACGTCGCCAGCGCCGTCCCCGTCTCCAGGTGCAGGTCGTCGCGCCACCACGTCGCGGTCGCGCGCCGCCCGTCGGCGAACGACACGGCGAACTCCTCGTGCGGCCGCGCCGGCCAGTACTCGTCGATCTTCGCACCGATGAGCCGGCGGAACGCCCCCGGGTAGCCGTCCGGGCGCACCCGGTTGTCGGCGTCCACGACGCCGGAGAAGAAGGACATGATGACCGTGCCGCCGTTCCTGGCGAACGCGTCGATCCGGGCCACCGCCTCGTCGGAGATCAGGTACGCGTTCGGCACCACCAGCACCTTGTACCCGTCCAGCGACGACCCGTGGGACACCACGTCCACGGCGTGGTGCCGCTCCCACAGCGGCGTGTAGTGCCGCATCACCGTGTCGGTGTAGCTGAAGTCGGACCGCGGCAGGCCGAAGACCTCCTCCAGCCCCCACCAGCCGTCCCAGTCGAACAGGATCGCGATCTCCGCCTGGGAGCGCGTGCCGGCCACCGGGGCGAGCAGCTTCATCTCCCGCCCGAGATCGGTGATCTCCCTGAACGTGCGCGAGTCCGGCCCCGAGTGCGGCAGCATCGCCGAGTGGAAGCGCTCCTGGCCGCCCCGGCTGGCCCGCCACTGGAAGAACATCACCGAGTCGGCCGCCCGCGAGACCGCCTGCAGCGAGCCGAGCCGCATCCGCCCCGGCTCCTTGACGATGTTGAGCGCCCACTGGCTGACCGCGCTGCTGGACTGCTCCATCAGCATCCACGGCTGCCCGCCCTTGAGCGAGCGGAACAGGTCGTAGTTGAAGGCCGCCGACACGTGGGAGTCGGCGTCGGCCGGGTTCGGGTAGATGTCGAGCGCGGCCGCGTCCTCCTCGGGCGCCCACTTCCAGTAGTCGGCGTGGCGGAAGAAGCGCATGAAGTTCGTCATGACCGGGATGTCGTCGCGGAAGGAGCGCACGATGTCCCGCTCGGCGATGTAGCACTCCAGCAGCGCGTCGGAGGTGAAGCGCTTGAAGTCGAGCCGTCGGGTCGGGTTCATCCAGTTACGCGGGATGTGCGGGACGTCGACCTGCTCCCAGTCGGTGTAGACCTGACCCCAGAACCGGGTGGTCCACGCCTCGTTCAGCGCGTCGAGGGTGCCGTACTTGCGTTGCAGCCAGCGGCGGAAGTTGACCGAGGCGGCCTCGCCGTACGACGTGGGGCCGTACTCGTTGCTGATGTGCCACATCGCCAGCGCCGGGTGGAAGGAGTAGCGCTCGGCCAGCTTGGTCGTGATGTTCGCCGCGTACTCGCGGTAGATCGGCGAGGACGGGTCGTAGTGCAGGCGGTTGCCGAAGCCGAACGGCTGCCCGTCCTCCCTGATCGGGAACACCTCGGGGTGCAGGTGCGTGAGCCAGACGGGCGGCGCCGCCGTGGGGGTGGCCAAGTTGACGCTGATGCCGTTCTCGTGGAGGAGATCCATGATCTCGTCCATCCAGCCGAACTCGTACTTGCCGGGCTCGGGCTCCAGCGAGGCCCACGCGAACACGCCCAGGCTGACGGTGTTGACGCCGGCCTCGCGCATGAGCCGGACGTCCTCCCGCCAGACGGCACGGTCCCACTGCTCGGGGTTGTAGTCCCCGCCGAAGGCGAAACCGCCCACGCGCCGCCGGAAGGCTTCCATACGTGACATTTCAGGTACTCCCGTTACTGGTGATCGTCAGAGCTCGACAGACACGGTCGTCAGGCGCCGCTCGTCGCCGGTGAACGCGTACACCGGGCCGGTCACCAGCACCGTGCGCTCCTCGACCACGTCCGCGACCGAGCGGCGCACCGACACGCCGACCTCGCCCGGCTCGACCACGCGCCGCCCGTCGCGGCCGGTGAACGACAGCAGCCGGGCCGGCACGTCGAAGGCGACCCGCGCGCTCTCGCCGGGGGCCAGCTCGACGCGGGCGTACCCGACGAGCTGCGCGAGCGGCCGGGTGACCGAGGCGATCCGATCGGAGGCGTACACCTGCACGACCTCCGCGCCCGCCCGTTCCCCGGTGTTGCGCACCACCACCGAGCAGCGGATCGGCTCCCCGGCCCGCACCTCCGCGGCCACGGTCAGGTCCGCGTAGGCGAAGCTCGTGTAGCTCAGCCCGTGCCCGAAAGGCAGGGCGGGGGCGGGGTCGAGGTTGCTGACCGAGCCGGCCGCGCCCAGCCTCGGGTGCAGGTAGCTGTACGGCTGGCCGGCGGTGCCGCGCGGCATGCTCATCGGCAGCCGGCCCGACGGGTTGACCGCGCCGCTCAACACGCGGGCGATCGCGCCCGCGCCCTCCTCGCCCGGGAAGTACGCCTGTACGACGGCGGCGGCGTCGCGGAGCAGCCCCGGCACCGCGTACGCGCGGCCGGTCATCAGCACCACCACAGTCGGCGTGCCCGTGGCCAGCACCGCCTCGGCCAGCTCCGCCTGCGCGCCCGGCAGGTCGAGGCTCTCCACGTCGCAGCCCTCGCCCGAGGTGCCCCGGCCGAACAGCCCCGACCGGTCGCCCAGCACGAGGATCGCGACGTCCGACGCGGCGGCCAGGCGGGCGGCGGCGGCGATCCCCGAGCGATCGCCGTCGTCCACCCCCGTCCCCCGCTCGGTCGCGAGCTCCGCGCCGGGCAGTTCCGCCCGCAGCGCCTCCAGCAGCGTGGGCGCGGCCAGCCCCGTCTCCACATCGGGGAAGTGCGGCAGCACATGGTTGACGAAGGAGTAGCAGCCGAACAGCGCGGCCACGTCGTCGGCGTTCGGCCCGACGACCGCGACCTTCCTGCCCGAGGCGTCGCCGAGCGGGAGCACGCCGTCGTTGGTCAGCAGCACGACCGACTCCTCGGCCAGCCGCCGCGCGACGTCGCGGGAGGCGGGATCGTCGAGGTCCACCCGGCCGTCTTCGGGGCCGTCTTCGGGGCCGTTCTCGGGGCCGTTCACGGGGCCGTTCACGGGGCCGTTCACGGGGCCGTTCACGGGGCCCTCTTCCGCGCGGCCCGGCTCGGGGTCGTAGTCGTCGTCGAGCAGCCCGAGCCCGGCCTTCTGCCGCAGCACGCGGCGCAGCGCCCGGTCGACGAGCGCCTCGTCGATCCGGCCGGAGGTGACCGCCCGCGCCAGCGGCTCCAGGTAGGCCACCCCGGTCGGCAGCTCCACGTCGATGCCCGCCGTCAGAGCCTGCACGGCGGCGTCCTCGGCGTCGGTGGCCACGGCGTGCAGCGTGTGCAGGAAGGCGACGGCGAAGTAGTCGGCGACGACCGTGCCCTCGAAACCCCAGTCGTCGCGCAGGACGCGGGTCAGGTAGTGGTCGTCGGCGGCGATCGGGACGCCGTCGATCTCGGCGTAGGAGTTCATGACCGAGCCGGCGCCCGCGTCGCGCACCGCGACCTCGAACGGGAACAGCAGCGTGTCGGCCACCTCGCGGGCGCCCGCGTGCACCGGGGCGAGGTTGCGGCCGGCGCGGGAGTTGGAGTAGCCGACGAAGTGCTTCAGCGTCGCGATCACGCCCGTGGACTGCAGGCCGCGCACGTAGGCGGCGCCGATGGTGGCGACCTCGTACGGGTCCTCGGAGACGCACTCCTCCACCCGCCCCCACCGCTGGTCGCGGATCACGTCGAGCACAGGCGCCAGACCCTGGTGCACCCCCAGCGCGCGCATGCTCGCCCCGATCCGGCGGCCCATCTCCTCCACCAGGTCCGGGTCGAACGACGCACCCCACGACGGCGGCGCAGGATAGGTCGTGGCCCGCCACGCCGCCAGCCCCGTCAGGCATTCCTCGTGCACGAGGGCGGGGATGCCGAGCCGCGTGTTCTCGCGCAGCCAGCGCTGCCGCTCGGCCAGCGCCGAGCGCGCCCAGCCGGGATCGACGGGCCTGGTGCCGAAGTGGCGGGTGATCTGTCCCAGGCCGTCCCGGGCGAACGCCTCGAACTGCACGTCCTCACCCTGCATCGAGTCCTGCAGCGGCGCGACGACGCCCTCGTCGCGGTTGACGTTCAGCCACACGCCGACCAGCTGGGCGAGCTTCTCGCCGAGGGACATGTCGGCCAGCAGTTTCTCGACCCGTCGCAAGCGGCGCTCGGTGATCTCCGGCCGCTCAGCACGTGCAGGCATACACCCTCTTCATCGTTGATAGCGCTAACAAAACGGTGGTTCGCAATGCCTGGACCGACCGGAAAGTTTCTGGTTAACTTTCCGAAAGGTTACCGTGACATTGCCGAACCGTTACGCTAGGCTGCCGCTCGTAGCCATGTCAACAGTCTGGGTTAATTGCCGGCATTTCGCTGGTCGGGCCAGGTCAGAGGGCTGTCGTGTTTCAAGGTGGTTTTCCGAAAGTCGAACTCGCCGGTGTCGCCGGATGGCGGCACCACGGCAACAGGAGGTCATGTGCCTCGAGCCACGCTGGCTGACGTCGCGGCGGCGGCCGGAGTGTCGGTGCCGACCGTCTCCAAGGTCCTGAGCGGGAAGAAGCACGTCTCCGCCGCCACCAGGGACAAGGTCCTCGAAGCGGTCAGGACCTCCGGATACGAGGCCCCGCGCCCGCCCAGCAGGCCCAGGGTCGGCGTGGTCGACCTGCTCATCGACGGGCTCGGCTCCCCGTGGGCCCAGGTGCTCATCAGCGGCGCCGAGAAGGCGGCGGCGCGGTGGGGGTTCTCGCTCGTCGTGACCTCCTCCGCCCGGTCCGACTTCGACCTGCGGCGCTGGATCGGGATGGTGCGCAAGCGCAACACCGACGGCATCGTGCTGGTGCTCTCCCGGGCCGACCAGCGCGAGATCACCGCCATCGAGGAGCTCCTGCACGTGCCCCTGGTGCTGCTCGACCCGGTCGGCCAGCGCGACCCGCGCCTGTCCACGGTCGGCGCCACGAACTGGCTGGGCGGCGTCATGGCCACCACCCACCTGCTGGAGCTGGGGCACACCAGGATCGGGTTCATCGGCGGGCCGCTCGACACGCAGTGCACGCTCGACCGGTACGAGGGTTACCTCGCCGCGCACCGTACGTTCGGCATCGACTCCGACCCGGCGCTGACCCGCTACGGCGACTTCCTGGTCACGGGCGGCAAGGACCTCGGGGGCTGGCTGCTCGACCGCGACGACCCGCCCACCGCCGTCTTCGCCGGGAACGACCTGCAGGCCGCCGGCGTCTACCAGGCGGCCACCGAGCGGGGCCTGCGCGTGCCCGACGACGTGTCGGTGGTGGGGTTCGACGACTCGATGTTGTGCGACATGCTCTCGCCGCCGCTCACCACCGTCCGGCAGCCGCTCGACGACATGGCCAACGAGGCGGTCCGGCTCGTCGCCGAGGAGCTGACCCATCCGAGGGGGCCCGCGGGCACCCGCATCGAGCTCGCCACCACCCTCGTCGTCCGAGGCAGCACGACCCGCCACCGCTGACCGTGCGCGGGCCCGATTAAGTGGGCGTTTAGTGCTGTCTGATGTGGACCATGGAATCCCAGCGGTTGGGACGTGCTTCCTGGTTGCGGACCGGGCGGCGGTTCGGGATCACCCTGTCGAGAGTGCGTCCAGCCGCCATACGCCGTGGCAGTCAGGTGACTTCGCTGGTGACGGGGTCGCGGAGGACGGCTTACACGTCCATGTCGGAAGGAGGTGGCGCCGTTGATACTGGTGGTGCGGCACCACCAGATTTGTCCGTGCCGTTGCCTGCTGACGGGCCAGAATATCGCGCAACACCTCGGCGGTGATGGTGACCTGCTGATCGCCCCCCGTCGCTCGATGCCGTGAGGAACCGCTCGGACGTTAGATAGAGCGAACGTTTCAGTGGCAGTCTACTGAGACCGCACGAACGTCGGGCCGATGAAGGCGCGAACGGCGTCGGCGGCGACTTTGAGAAGAGCAATTACCAGTTCACATGCTTCTCATGAGGATATATATCGCTATTAAAGTCTGGGACGTTACACCTATCCATCATCGCATAATGGTGATCTTTCTCATATTGCAGAGTGATCTTGACAAACGGTAAAGCTTGTTTGCTTTTTTCTTGCCCACGTTAGATTGAGGGTGTTAGTGAACAAGCTAGTCAGCACGCCCAAACGGGGCCGATCTGCCTTAGGGCCGGTCGCGACGGCTTCGGTGCTCGCCGTGACAGCATCGCTGCTGGTCGCAGGCGTTTCCGGCAGCGCACAGGCGGACCCCGAACCGGCCGCCACCCCTACAGGTCCTGTCAGTACCACGTTCCCGCGCCCCGAAGATCCGGACGCGCCGTTACGTGCCGCGATCCAAGAGGCGAAGAAAAGGAACGCGCCGGTCGCGGTTGAGACCGCCTATACGGAGACATCTCGCACCTGGGCATATCCGGACGGGCATCTAACAACGCAGTCATACGCCGGTCCCTCGCAGCTCAAACAGGTGGATGGTTCGTGGGCATGGATCGACACCACGCTGGTGGAGAAGGATGGTGTCCTGAAGCCCAAGCTGGCCAAGGCCGACGTGCGGTTCTCGCAGGGTGGAAATGGGCCGTTCGCTTCTCTGGAGCGTGACAAGGGGCAGCGCTTCGCCCTGTCATGGCTCAAGGACCTGCCACGGCCTCGCATCGAGGGCAATGTCGCTACCTACATCGACGCCGCCGGACCTGGTGCGGATCTCGTCCTCACAGCATTGCCCGATGGCTTCCGGCATGACGTCATCCTGCGGGAACGTCCGTCCGAGCCGATGGAGATTCGCATTCCGGTCGAGACGGACAAGCTGACCTTCAGCAAAGCGAAGGACGGCATGCTGAAGCTAGCCGACAGTTCTGGAGCGACCGTCGCCCAGGCGCCCGCACCGGTCATGACCGAAGCGTCCGCCTCCGCTCCCGAGGTCACCGCGGGAAGTTCGCAGAGGCAGGCACAGCCTGCGGGAAAGATCACCACCCGGGTCGAGAAGGTAGGCAAGGGCAAGAGCACGTTGGTGCTCACTCCCGACCCCGCGTGGCTGGCTGATCCGGCCACGCAGTATCCCGTGGTCGTGGACCCGACCACCACGCTGACACTGCAGTCCGACTTCTACCTCTACTACTACTGCGGCAACAGCTCCATCATGACCGGTGACAAGCTATGGGTCGGCAGCAGCCTATCCAGTTGCGCCCCTACGCAGCCGGTCAGCCACCTGCGCACCTACCTGGATTTCGACACCACGGCGCTTGTCGGGCGCGCTGTCGGGTCGGCGCAGTTGGATTTGTACGCCACCGGCGCATTCAACGGCTGCTCCTACACCGGTGCTCTGAAGGTCTCCCGGCTGACCTCCGACTGGGGCACCGGCAGCGGCACGGTCCCGGTCCGCAACTGGGCCAACAAGCCGAAGGTCGCCGAAGCCGGCTCCCAACTACAGGTGTGTCCCGCCTACAACCAGGTTCCACGCGCAGTGAGCTGGAACATCAAGGACATCGCCAACGCCTGGGCGACTGGGGCCACCGACTATGGCCTCCAGATTCGCGGTGGGAACGAGATCCAGGACGCTTCGGCCGGGACCCCTGGCTGGGTCGAATTCGACTCCTCCTACAAGGTCGGAGGTCGACCGCCTAAACTGACCGTCACCTACATGCTGCCGCCGGAGATTCCCACGGTGACGGCCGAGTCCATCGACTCCCTCGACGGCACTGACGCGGTTGCCCGGGCTCAGAACGTGAAAGTTGGCTTCAAGTCCAGCGTGGCCGAGGCCACCAACCTCGACTACACCGTCACGGTCAACGAATCCACGATGACCCCGCCGCCCACGGCTCCGACGGGTCATATGGCGCACTGGAAGTTCGACGAAGCGAGCGGAGCAGCGACCGCGGCAGATGCCAGCGGCAACGGTTACACCGCCACCTATTCGGGCAGTCGGCGCAAAAGCGTTCCCGGCAAACTCGGCTCGGCCATCGAACTGAACGATATGACCGGCAGCAACGGGTGCTGCGTCCCGGACAGTTACGCCACCACCAGCAGGGCGGTGCTCAGCCAGAACTCTAGCTTCTCCATCAGCGCCTGGGTCAAGCTGAAGAACAGCGACACCATCCAGTACGTCGCCAGTCAGGATGGAGATCCATTCGGTCTGGGCCTGTACTACCTGAGCACCTCACAAAAGTGGCGGCTGCAGGTCAGCGGCACCGGAGGCTCATCCGGGTACGGGGTCTGGGTCGACACCACCCAGCCCGTCAGAACCGACGCCTGGACGCACGTGGTCGCACTGCACGACGCCGCCGCGGGCAAGATCCGGCTTTACGTCGACGGCGCGCTGTCGGCCGAGGCCGACTACCAGCCGTCCAGCACTGTCATCAGCGGCCCCTTCCGGATCGGCAGCAGAAAGGGTGACAGTGGTCTGCAGTACCTGCAGGGCGCGATCGACGACATGCGCCTCTATCAGCGTGCCCTGACCGCCAAGGAGGTCAAGGACCTGTACGGCGAGGTGTCGGCCACCAGCTACAACGCCAAGCCGTCCGGTCAGGTCATCGAGCAGACGTTTGAGCTGCACAACCCGGCCAGCCTCAAGTTCGTGGTGAAGGCCTGCCGCACCGGCGTCACCCCGCCCTCCTGCAGTGAGAGCCCGGCCTACCGGATCACCTCGGACGCGGCCATGTTGCCCACCAACACTGAGACCGACATGACCGATCCTACCCAGCCGATCCTGTCCGGAACGGTCAACCGCCCCTCGGGCAGGCCGGTTTCGGCCAAGTACTATCTGTACGACAGCACTGGAGCCCCCGTCGGCGCGGCCCCGCTCGGCGTTCGCACTGTTCCGGGCGGCGAGCGGGCCTCGTACCAGTTGCCGGCCGGCACCGTCCAACCGGGCACCGCCTACACCTGGCAGATGCGAGCCTGCGTCGGCGACGTCAGCACGGCACCCGATCCGGATCCGACACCCACACCGACACCCACCCCGACCCTCAGTGCCGACCTCAAGGCTCGCTGGGCCTTCGACGAGGGGACCGGCAGCACGGCCGCCGACTCCTCCGGGAACAACCGCCCGGTCACCCTCACAGGCGCGACCTGGGCCACCGGCAAAAGCCAGTCTGGTCTGCAACTCAGCGGTACCTCCGCCAGCTACGGTGTCACTAGCGAACCGGCCATCAACACCGACGCTGGCTACACCGTCTCAGCCTGGGCCAAGATCGACAACACCACCGCCGACCACGCCATCATCAGCCAGGACGGCGCTGTCAACAGCGCCTTCAAGCTCGCCTACTCCCCAGGCGACCAGAAGTGGCGCATGGTCACCTATCAGACCGACACCACCGGCGCCACACCCCTGCGAGCTCTGTCCACCGCGAACGCCGTCGCCAACCAGTGGGCCCACCTGGTTGGCGTCTACGACGCCGCCGCAGGCAAGATACGCCTCTACGTGAACGGCGTCCTTAACGCCGAAACGACCTTCACCAGCACCTGGAACGCCACCAGCAACATCCAGATCGGCCGCACCAAAGCCAACGGTACGCTCACCAACTACCTCAAGGGCACGATCGACGAGGTCCGCCTCTACCAGAAGGCCCTCACGGCCACCGAAATCGCCGCCCTCTACGCCAACCCGGCACAGGCGGTGGCCGTCTCCGCTCAGACACCCTCGGCCACGGGCCCGGCCGGTCCGGCCGCCGAAGCCACCGCGTCCTCGGGCACGGAGGTCTGCACCGCCAAGACCGCCCCGTTGTCCTTCACCACGACTGGCACTCCTCCACCTACACCACCGTCCGGCGCTATCCACGAGATCATGCTGGGCAGCGAGAACATCATCGTGAGAACAGCCCAGACCGGCGTGGATTCATGCGGTGGCCAGCCTTGCCCGTTCACTGACTCGGCTACGGTCCAGTTCGGCGGCCCAGGATCTTCGCACCTGGTATCCGCTTTGAAAGTCAGCCTCGCCGAGTTGCCTGCCGGTTCCGTACCGGTTGACGCGACGCTGTTGTTGAAGGATCCCTCGTGCGAAGGCTCGCCATGTTCCGCTGCGGTCGAGGTAAGGTTGACACCGCTTTCGGGTGAGGTGAGCTCGTCCATCATGGGCTCCGACGTTCAGGGCGCCATCGAGATCGACCCGGCACCTGTGGGGCCGGTTCCCGCCGATGGACTGCAGATCGACGCGACTCCGTTGCTGGGCTGGATCGCGATCTCTTCCGACAGCGAGCAAACCGTGGAATTCGGCGGTTCCACGCCGATGGAAGCGAAGGTGCGTTACCGACTGCCTACTGCGCCCGGGCCTATCAGCGCGTTGCAGGCAGCAGGAGCCAGCAAGGGGGCCGTGTTCTCGTGGCACCCGCCTACCGATCCAGGCTCCCTGGCGATCGTCGATGACTACGATGTTCAGGTCACCGATGCCAACGGGCAGGTCGTCCAGACGCGTTCCGTGCAGGGCACCTATGCCGATGTCACGGACCTGACCGCGGGAGCGAGTTACACCATCGCCGTCCGCGCCAAATCTCCGTACGGTGAAGGGCCTTGGACCTCGGTCGAGGTCGCCGTTCCAGCGCCCCCGGCGAACGCGTGTGATGATCCCGAGACTTTCTCGAGAGCCATCGTGGCATTCGAAGAGTCACGGAACCAGCTCCGTGAGCTGGCTGCTGACTCTGTAGAGGACATCACGACCGGCCGGGACACAGCGGCGTCGAAGGCCATCCTGTTCGCCCAGCAGCCCAACCTGGCCGGTGTGGCGAGGACGCTCGATGAGCGCGGGATCAGGCAGACTGCTTCTTCCACCGGCGTCACGGGAGTGATGCTCTTCCACGACCAGGCAGGGGGATCCACGACTGCCCAGGCACAGGTGAGTCAGACTTTCGAATACCTCGGCGACATCGGTACGGCCAACCCTGAGCCGGAGACCAACCAGACGGAGCATCTCAAGACCTACACCTTCTCGATCGGCGCATGCGACCGAATCCAGGTCAGGGATTCGTCCGACGACGGGCGGCTCGTCAGCGTGACTCCGGACATGAATGAGGTACCCACTGGGCCCGGGTCGATCCCGGCGGACGGCATGGATCTGCCCATCGACTCGGACGGATTTCCCGAGCTACCTATCGACGATGCCTTCGCGGGGCAGCCGAGAGCCGACAGCTCGGCGGCATCCAGTGCCGGGTCAGGGCTCGTGAACAGGGCCGCTGCAGCGCAATGGGCGGTCGGCCATTACCTAGACGAAACCCTTTTCGGGAACGACTGCACGAACTTCGTGTCCAGAGCGCTTCACTACGGTGGTGGAGCGGCGATGGACACGAACGGGAAGCAGCCCACAGACGCAGACCGCCGTGACGCCTCACAGTGGTTCCAGTCGAAGTCGAAAATCACGTGGTACAACTCGTGGGCCGTCAGAGCTGCGACGAGTTGGTCATGGTCCGGAGCCAACTCCTTCTTCCAGCACTTCATGGTCAAGCAGCGCCGTGCCACCTGGGTGACCTCGTGGAAGACCCTTCGAGTCGGCGATGTCCTGCTCTTTGATTACTCTGGCGGAAGTCCCGACTTCGGGCACGTCGCTATAGTTAGCCGAATCAAATCCGGCTCATGGAAGGGCGTGGAGTATGCACAGCACAGCAGTCCATACGACTATAGGCCCCTGGCCATCTCCCTTCCGGCGGTCAAGAAGAATAATCCGAACATCAACCTCGATGACTCACGCCTTGATCGTCCTGAGTAATGGGTTCGGTGTGGCGGAGGTTTCCGCCTGATCATCCTGTTCGTTCGCTCGGTGTGCCGTAGTGTGCCGCCCGAGGCGCTCGGATGGGCGG
>NZ_JBGNUW010000033.1:0-111283 GCF_041950495.1 Nonomuraea sp. MTCD27
TAGGGCTCGATGAACTCCCACTCCACATCCGTCAATTGCACTCGCGTCACGCAAAACGATCTACCGGATCGGACCCCGAAACGAGGGCGGATCCCGCAGATTGATCACAACCAAATACACGCCCTAGACGCTCTTCTTCCTGGCGTGGACGGCATTCCGTGTCATCGTCAGGTGCTCGTTCGTGCGGCTGGCGTCGCAGACCACGCCCTCGGCTTCTTCGTTCGGCAGGTGAATCGAGTTGTTGCGGAAGACGGTGCGCAGGAGCGGTACCGTCCGGGTCCCAGTCCCACCGAGATGTTGTGGTGCACCCGGTTGCGCGAGCCCTTGAAGATCTCGGAGTCGTCGCCGTGGCCCAGGATGCCGAAGGTGCCGGTGGTGGCGGGCCAGGATGGCGTACTTACTCCTTCTGGCAGGTCAAGAAACGCTCGAGCGGGTGATGCCGTCGGATCGGTCGTGACGAGGGGGCCTTGCCGCCTCGAACGCGGTCGGGAAGAGGGCGTCTTCCGATTTCTTTCTGTGGTGGTGTCGAATGGCGTCGAGCGCGTTCGTAGCCAAGGTGAGAGGCCGGCAACGGGCCGGTCGCCACTCACCGGAGGTACGCGATGTCCGTCGTCACCGCCGCTCCCGCGAAGCCGCTGATCAACGGTGGGCTCACCGCCGCGGGGGGTGGCTGATCATGATCTTCTCCGTGGTGGGTCTGGTGCTTGCCCGCTCGGCTCGTCGTCCGGGCACGGCGATCGCCCGCCGCCTGTCCGTCTGATCCTTTCGAAGAGTTCGCCATGAGAAGGAGTACGCCGTGAAGAAGTACCTGCTCGCCGTCCAGTTCGACGAAAGCGCGCCGGCGCCGTCCGAGGAGGAGATGCAGCAGCAACAGGCCCGGACGGCCCAGGTCACCGCCGACATGCAGGCCGCCGGTACGTGGGTGTTCGTCGGCGGCCTGCTGCCCTCGCACGCCAGTACGGTCGTGCGCCCCGGCAACGGCACGACCACGATGACCGACGGCCCGTTCGCCGAGACGAAGGAGCAGCTCGGCGGGTTCTGGGTGATCCTGTGCGAGGACCTGGACCAGGCGCTGTCCTGGGCCGAGAAGTGCGCGCTGGCCTGCGGGGCCCCGATCGAGGTGCGCCCGTTCGAGGACGCGCAGTGGGGCTGACCCCGGTGGATCTTGACGGCGTCTACCGGGCCGAGTACGGCCGGTGCGTGGCCACGCTGACGCGCCTGCTGGGTGACATCGGGCTCGCCGAGGAGGCCGTGCAGGACGCGTTCGCGGTGGCCGTGCGGAAGTGGCACGAGGCGCTGCCGCCCAATCCGGGAGGGTGGATCGTGACCACAGCCCGCAACCGGGCGATCGACCGGCTGCGCCGGGAGTCCACCCGCGAGGCCCGCCACGCGCAGGCGCTGCTGCTGCACCAACCCGACGAACCGCAGGAGGTGGGACCGGTGCGCGACGACCAGCTACGCATGATCTTCACCTGCTGCCATCCGGCGCTGTCGCCGCTCGCGCGGACCGCGCTCACCCTGCGCCTGCTCGGCGGGCTGGAGGTGGCCGAGATCGCGCGGGCCTACCTGGTGCCGGAGGCGACCGTCTTCCAGCGGATCGTCCGGGCGAAGAAGAAGATCCGTGACGCCGGCATCCCCTACCGGGTGCCCGACGCGGCCGAACTCCCCGATCGGCTGTCCTCGGTCCTCACCGTGCTCTACCTGGTCTTCAACGAGGGCTACAGCTCCACCTCCGGGGAGCTGCTGCGGACGGACCTGTGCCTGGAGGCGGTCCGCCTGGCCAGGGCGCTGGCCGAGCTGATGCCCGATGAGCCGGAGGTGATCGGGCTGCTGGCGCTGCTCCTGCTCACCGAAGCCCGCCGGCCCGCTCGGGTGGGGCCTTCGGGTGAGCTGGTGGTGCTCGCCGAGCAGGACCGGTCGCTGTGGAACCGGGAGCTGATCGCCGAAGGACACGAGCTGGTACGCCGGTGCCTGCGCCGCAATCAGCCGGGGCCGTACCAGCTGCAGGCCGCGATCAACGCCGTGCACACCGACGGGCCGGCGACCGACTGGACACAGGTGCTGGCGCTGTACGACCAGCTGCTGCGGCACACCCCGACCCCGATCATCGCGCTCAACCGCGCGGTCGCCGTCGCCGAGGTGCATGGACCGGTGCCAGCGCTGGCCGCGATCGACGAGCTGGACCTGCCGGGCTACCACCTGCTGCCCGCCACCCGCGCGGACCTGCTGGCCCGCCTCGGCCGCACCGCCGATGCCATCGCCGCCTACGACGAGGCCATCACCCTGGCCACCAACGACACCGAACGAACCTTCCTGCGGACACGACGGGCACGCCTGACCCCGGACACCTGACCAGGCCCCGGGAAGCCTGCTCCCTCTCGTGCGAGTGCGGCGGTCCGGTCGAACCGGACGACGAGAAAGGAATCGAGATCATGAAGCTCACCACCATCACGAACGACCCGATCACCGCGATGCCCGGCCACCAGGCGGAACCTCCGAACGGCGAGGGGATCCGCCCGCAGGTGGGCGAGGCCGGAGACGAGATGACAAGGAGCGTGCACACCGTGGACCAGGAGAGCGTGAGCGCCACCCTGACCGTCGCCGTGCCCGTCACAAGGGTGTTCGCGGTGCTGGCGGACCCGACGACCCATGCGGCGATCGATGGCACCGGCTGGGTTCAGGAAGCCGTCAACCAGGCGCCGCTCACCGAGGTGGGGCAGATCTTCCGGATGGACATGTATCACGACAACCATCCAGAGCGTGGCTACCAGGTGGTCAACAAGGTCCAGGTGCTCGACCCGCCGCGCGCCATCGGCTGGCTGACAGGGTACGAGAAGGACGACGGCGGGCTGGAGTTCGGCGGCTGGATCTGGCGGTACGACCTCGCACCGCTCGGTCCGTCCGAGACCGGGGTCACGCTCACCTACGACTGGTCGGCGGTGCCGCAGTTCAGACGGGAGTACATCCAGTTCCCGCCGTTCGGCCCCGAGCATCTCATCAACTCGCTGCACCACCTGGCCGAGCTCGCCGCGCCGCCGTCCCAGGCCTGAACGTTCCGCCTGGAGGCCGCCATGCCGTCCTCGACGGTGAGGGGTGTTCCCTCTCGTCCGCGCAATCCCTGGGGCAACGCGTCGGGGCCGGTGACGTCCTCGGGAGCCGCCGGCCGGCGTCAGTCAGCCCGCAGGAGGGTGTGCAACCCGGCGGTGTCGAGGATGTGGGCGCGTGTGGGAAGGACCTGGTGGAGCAGGATGTCGTGCGTTTCGGGGTCAGGGTCGGCGACGCCGTCGGCCAGGACGTGGAGCCGGTGGTCGCGGTCGGGTCGGTGGTGGACAGGCCGCCGTAACGGGTCTTACGTACGAGGATGTCGCCGTCCTGGGGAGCGAGACGTTCGTGGACAGCGGTGTCAGGGTCCGCGTGGTGCATGAGACGGTGCTGGGCGATCGGTGCGAACGACCTGTTGGTGGCCGGGATCGGGGCCCAGTCGGCCTCGGTGAAGCCGACCCGGACATAGGCGACGGTGCCGCCTCGGGCCCGAACGTCGGAGATGACCTTTTCCATGCGTCCCAGCAGGGCATCCCTGTCGCCTTCGGGGAGCAGCGCGAGGATCGCGGGCTGAAAGTCCATGACGAGCAGGGCGGTGTGCGCGGGATCGAGCGCGGGGGCGGTGCTCATGCGAGTGGTTGCCTTTCCGGCGGCGCCTGGTCGGCGTTCTCGGGTCGGGACGTACGGTCGTGTCGAGGGAGGAGGAGCGAGGTCGCCAGGAGGAGGACACCGGCGATCGCGATCGCGGTGCGGGGACCGGTGAGCCCGGCCAGCAGGCCCCACACGCCGGTCATGGCCGCGATGGTCGCCTTACTGGTGATCGACCAGGCAGCCAGCGTGCGGGCGACCCGGTCCGGCGGGAGCTGTTCGAGCCGGTAGGTAGCGAGAACCGGGTTGAACACGCCCATGCAGGTGATCAGCCCGAGTTCGACGGCGATGACGAGGAAGAGCCCGGTGGGGCCAGGATGGACAAAGGCCAGACCGAGTGACCAGCACGCGCGCAGCGTCCCGGCGGTGAGCATGACCTTGTGCCGCCCGAACCGGGCGAGGAGCGGGCGGGCCAGCCGCGAGCCGATCAGGCCGCCGATGCAGGGGACGCCGAAGGCGAGGCCGTACTGCCAGGGCGCGAACCCGAGGTCGCCGAGCATGAGGACGGCGAGCAACGGCGAGGCTGCCATGATCAGGCCGCTGACCAGGACAGTGTTGAAGAACAGCGGGCGCAGCGCCGGGCTGGCGAGGATGTACCGCCATCCCTCCAGCAGGTCTCCGGCTACGAAACGGGACGGTGTGGCGGTTCGCGCCGGACGTGGCTCCCGGCCGCCGATGGCGCGGATCCCCACGGCCGAGAGGAGGAAGCTGACCGCGTTGGCCGCCACGCTCGTCACCGGGCCCACCAGCCCGATCGCGGCGGTGCCGAGCGGCGGCCCGAGCGCGGTGGCGGTCCAGGTCGTGGCCTCGAACCGGCCGTTCGCGACGAGCAGGTCCTCCGGCCGTACGAGCGCCTTCAGACATGCTCCGCCCGCAGCGGTGAAGGCGATGTCGGCCGCGCCGACAACGACCGCCACGACCAGGAGGTGGGCGAAGCTCAACCAGCCGAGCACGTGGGCGGCGGGAACGCTCATCAGCGCCGCGAACCGGATCAGGTCCATCGCGATCATCACCGGCCGTTTGCGCCGGAACTCCACCCACGGCCCGAGCGGCACCGCGACCACCGCCCCGACCGCGAGCCCCGCGGCGGCCAGAACCGACACCTCGGTGGGCCCCGCGTCCAGCGCGAGAATCGCGATCAGGGCGAACGCGTCGAACGCGAGCCATGTGCCGAACGTGCTGACCGCGTACGCGGCCCAGAGCCACCTGAACCGCCGCCCCAGCGACCTTCCCAAAGCGCACCCCGCCATCTCCACGAAACAACCAGCCGTTGACTTGGGAGATCAAAGCGCGCAGCCGACAGGCCGGTCAAACAACCGACCGGCCGACGGTGCACAACTCAGAGTTGTGCCCTAAGGTCGGTCGGTGTGGATCTCGATGCTGTGCGTACGTTCGTCGCCGTCGTGGACACCGGCCAGTTCCAGGACGCCGCCGCGGATCTGTCGATCACCCAGCAGGCCGTCTCCAAGCGCATCGCCGGGCTGGAGAAGGACCTCGCCGTGCGGCTGTTCACCCGCACGGCGCGCGGGGCCCGGCTCACCATCGACGGGCAGGCGTTCCTGCCCCACGCGCGCGAGCTGCTGCGCGTCGCCGAGCGCGCGGTCGCGTCCGTGCTCCCCGGCAGCCGTCCGCTGCGCGTCGACGTGATCGCCTCGCGCAGCGCGGCCTCCGGCCTGATGCGCGCCTTCCACCGCGCGCACCCCGAGATCGAGCTCGACGTGGTGATGCTGTTCGATGTCGAGACGGCCGTCGCCGCCATCCGGTCCGGTGCGATCGACGTGTCCTTCCGCGCCGTCGGCGTGCCCGGCCGGGCCCTGCCCGAGGACGTCGAGTCCGTCCGGGTGCTCGACGAGGCGCTCCAGCTCCTCACCGGGCCCGCCCACGCGCTGGCCGGAGCCCGGTCGGTGACCGTCGCTCAGCTCGCCGGGCACCGGATCTGGATGCCCGGCATCGTCCCCGGCACCGAGTGGGCCGCCTACTACGACGATCTCGTCGCCGAGTTCGGCCTCACCATCGAGGCGACGGGCCCCAACTTCGGCTCCGACGCGCTCCTCGACACCATCGCCGACACCCCGGCCCTGGCCACTTTCATGGGCAGGGAGACCCGCCTGGTCTGGCCCACCGGCCACGGCCTGCGCCGCATCCCGGTGACCGACCCGACGCCCGTCTACCCGCACTCCCTGCTGTGGCGCCGCGACAACCCCCACCCAGCGCTGGCCACCCTCCGCGCCCACCTCGCCACCGCCGCGGCCGGCCACGACGCCGCCGGGACGTGGACGCCGGGCTGGGTGCTTCCACGCTGAACCACCGTCAAAGCTGAACCGCCGTCACATTCGCCTGCGGCCCCGGTCGGCCACCTACTGGGCACCGGCACACCGTTTCCGCCCCAGGCGCATCGTTGTTCAGTTGTTCAGAGTTGTCAGGCCATGCTGCGAAGGGGTGTCGGACAACCCCTGCCCCCCTATAACAGGTCGTGCAGGCAGGACCGCTCGCCAACGTCGAGCGAGCGACGCATCGGCCTGACGCGGCGCCGGCCCGGCTTCCGGGCTGACCGTCCCTCTCCGAACCGACCTACGGAAAGGTCACGACATGCGATCTCGTACCAGAAGCACCGACCGTATCGGGGGAACCATGGTCAGACGAGCGAGCCGGCGGATCGCCACACTCGCGGCGCTGACTGTCCTGTCCGTGGTGGGCGCGCTGCAGGTCAGCACCGCGCCCGTGATGGCGGGCCAAGCCCTCGGCCCCGTCACGTTCCAGGTGAGCGCGGGGCAGTTCATGTGCCTCGACGCGGCCGCCGACCAGATGCGCAACGGCGGCAAGATCCAGCTGTGGACCTGCAACGGCCAGCCCCAGCAGATCTGGTACGTCGAGGCCAACGGCGTGATGCGGAACGGCCGGAACCTCAACTTCTGCCTGGAGGCGCACGGCCAGCAGATCCGCAACGGCGGCACCGTCCAGCTGTGGACCTGCAACTACTCGTCGTGGCAGCGGTGGTACGAGGGCCCCTCGCTGAGCCGGCAGAACGGGCAGAACCGCAGCCTGTGCCTGGACGCGAAGGCACAGGAGATCCGCAACGGCGGCCGCATTCAGCTCTGGACGTGCAACGGCCAGCCACAGCAGAGATGGACCCCACTCGAGGCCTTCTAGCCTGAACCGTCCTGGTTTGCCGGCCTCTGCGGGCACGCAGGCCTGGCCGCCGGGGGACGGCGCGACGTGGCACCGGTGGCGTCCGGGACGGTGTGCGCGTCACCGGCCGCGAGCCTGCCGGAGCGCGTCGCCGAGCGCCTCGGTGCTGGTCACACCGACGATCAGCGCGCCGTCCTCGAAGACGAACCTCGGCACGGTGGTGACGCCGTCCCGCCGTGCCGCGGCCACCTGCTCACGTACCTCGGCGACCCCCTCCTCGGTGGTGAGAAAGTCCCGCACCCGGTCGCCGTCCAGGCCGGCCCGCTCGGCCAGCTCGGTGAGCCGCGCGTGGTCGGCGACGTTCACGCCGTCGCGGAAGTACGCGTCGAAGAGGGCGGTCGCCAGCGCGGCCTGCACCGCGGCGCCGCGCTCGCGCAGGGCGAGCCACAGCAGCCGGTGCGCGGTCAAGGTGTTGACCGCCATCGCACGGTCGAACCGGTACTCGATCCCTTCGCCGGCACCGACCCGTGCCATCTCCGTGACCATCGCCTCGGCCTGGTCCGGACCGAACATCTCGACCACCGTGTCCATCAGTGGCCGGGGCTCCTCGGACGCGTCGGGAAGGAGCTGGTACGGACGATGGACGAGCTCGACGTCCGGCTCAGCACCGGCCGCGGCCACCGCGCGGTGGAACTGGTGCGTGCCGAGGCGGCACCACGGGCACGCGATGTCGCCGTACACCTCTACTTTCATCCTGGGTCCCTTCCTCTGTGGGGTAGCGGGCGGATCACGCCGGCTCGGGCCGGGGACCGGCGCTCGCGGTGGGTGCCCGCAGCACTCGGAGGGCACGGGACCATGCGAGGACTTCGTCCAGCATGGAGATCAGGGCGGTTTCCTGGCGTTCGCCGGGGGCGCAGACGCCGGCCCGGGAGTCGGTGAAGTCGAAGTCGAAGTACGGGTTGATCGCGACCTGGGCGTGTACGTCGGCGACTTTGATCTCGCCCATGGTCTGCCGTAGTTGTTCGGCGGCGCGGGTCCCGCCGTAGACCCCGTAGCTGACGATCCCGGCTGCCTTGTCGTTCCATTCCGCGTACAGGTAGTCGATGGCGTTCTTCAGCGCGGCGGGGACGGCGCTGTTGTACTCCGGGGTGACGAACACGAACCCGTCGAACCTGCCGATCGTGGCCGCCCACCGCTTGGTGTGCGCCTTCTGGTAGGCGCCGATGACCGCGGGCGCGGGCTCGTCCAGCAACGGCAGCCCGTAGTCGGCTATGTCGACGAGTTCGAGGCCGGCCTCCCCCGCCTTGACGGCAGGGTGCCGGCCGGCGGCCTCGGCGACCCACCGGGCCACGTCCTCCACGCGGCGCCCGGGGCGGGTGCTGCCCAGAATGATCGCGATCTGGATCATGGGCCTCCTCCTTGGGTTCTGTCTCGGTCGGGGCATGAACTCTTGCTCGCCGCCAGGTTGGTGCCGGCGTGGCCACCGATGACGAGCGCCTCATGATCGGGGCCGCGAAGCACCTTCCGACCGGGGCGACGTACGGTGCACCGTCCGGGCCGACGGCCGCCCGAGGAGCCCACGCAGCGGCCCCGCTTCAGGAATGCGCTCATGCTGCGAGCATCCCGGCACTGGGCGTGTCCGGGCCAGGCTGCCGTTCTCCTAGCCCTGGCAGGGCCAGGCTCGCCGTGAATACAATCGCGGTTGATGACGGAGACAGAGCTGGGCGCGTTCCTGCGCGCGCACCGCGAGGCGGTCCCGCCGGCCGCGGTCGGGCTCCCGAACGGGAACCGGCGCCGCACGCCCGGACTGCGCCGGGCCGAGCTGGCCACGCTCGCCGGCGTCAGCGTGGATTACCTCACCCGGCTGGAGCAGGGGCGCGACCGCAGCCCGTCCACCCAGGTGCTCGCCGCGCTCTCGGAGACATTGGGTCTGTCCCGAGACGAGCGGATCCACCTGTACCGCCTGGCGAAGACCGCCGGCGGCGGCGTGTGCGACGGTGCCGCCGCGACGCGGGTCCGGACGGTGCGTACGACCGTGCAGGCGCTGCTGGACCGGCTCGAGCCCGCCCCGGCGCTGGTCGCCAACCCGCCCGGCGACCTGCTCGCGTGGACGGCCGGGTTCGCGCGGCTCGCCGGCCCGACCGGGCTGCTGGAGGCCGACCCGCCGAACCTCATCCGGTACGTGTTCACCGACCCGCGGGCGCACGATGCCCACCCGGACTGGGACGCGGTCGCCGGCGAGCGGGCCGCCGCGCTGCGGGCCGCGGCCGCGCTCGGCGACCCGCACGCGGCGCTGCTGGCCGAGGAGCTGACGATCATCGCCGCCGCCCGCTTCCGCGACCGGTTCGAGGGTTCGGCCGCACTGCCCACGCGCTCCGGCGTCGAGCGGTGGGCGCACCCGGAGGTGGGAGAGCTGCGGCTGGCGTACGAGAGCCTGGAGCTGCCCGACCCCGACGAGCAGCGGCTGGTCGTCTACCTCGCCTCCGACGAGACCACCGCCGCCGCCCTCGACCGCCTCACCGACCATCACCCTGCCGCCTCCTAGCAGGTTGACGGCATGAGCCCAGCGCTCGCGCCGCAGACGGCGGTGGTGCTGCTGCTGCTCACCCTCGGTCATCTCACCCGTGGCGTCGGGCACGGAACCATGCACGCCTTCCAGGCCCCGGTCCGACGCCGGCTCGGGCTGGTGACAGATCGGCGATCACCCGGTTGACTCGTACGGGGAGCCCGACCGAGGAGGCGCTGTGATCAACACCGTGTTCGATCAGGACTACCTGCGAGACCCGCACGCGGCCTACGCCAGGCTGCGCCGCGAGGCTCCGGTCACGCTGACGGCCACGCCCCAGGGGGTCAAGGTGTGGCTGGTCACTCGCTACGAGGACGTCAAGGCCGCGATGACCGACCCGCGCATCAGCAAGGACTTCACCGCCAACCCGGAGGTGATCAAGGCGAACGAGCTGGCGGGCGGCGACAGCAGCGGGGCCGCCGCGGTCACCCCCGACAACATGCTGTTCTCCGACCCTCCTGATCACGAACGACTGCGCCGCATCGTCGTCAAGGCCTTCACCGCGGGGCGGATCCGGGCCCTGCGCCCGCGGATCGAGGAGATCAGCTCCGGGCTGCTCGACCTGCTGGAGCCCGAGTTCGATTTGCTCAAGGACTACGCCGTGGCACTGCCCGCCATGGTGGTCGGCGAGCTGCTCGGCGTGCCGGAGGCCGACTGGCCGAAGATGATCCGCCTGTCCAGCACCACGATCGAAGGCTCCGCCCGCGATCCGCGCGAGGTGGTCGCGGCCGCCGAGGAGACGCTGGCGTACCTGGGCGACCTGTGCGCGGCCAAGCGGGCGGACCCGGCGGCCGACGACCTCATCAGCGCCATGGTGCGGGTGCACGACGAAGGCGGCAGGATGAGCCAGACCGAGCTCGTCGACACCGCCTGGCTGCTGCTCGTGGCCGGCCACGAGACCACGGTCCACCTGATCGGCAACGGGATGCGTGCGCTGCTCACCCATCCCGACCAGCTCGCCCTGCTGCGCGCCGACCCCACGCTGATCCCCGGCGCGGTCGAGGAGTTCCTGCGCTATGACGGGCCGCTGAGCACCTCCACCCTCCGCTTCACCACCGGGCCCGTGACCATCGGCGGCACGGACATCCCCGCCGGTGAGCTGATCCTGGTCTCCCTGCTGTCCGCCAACCGCGACTCCGCCCAGTACGAGCAGCCGGACCGGCTCGACATCGGCAGGGCGCCGAGCCCGCATCTGGCCTTCGGCCACGGCATCCACTACTGCCTGGGCGCGCCGCTGGCCCGCGTGGAAGGCGAGGTCGCCTTCAGCCACCTGCTGCGGCGGTTCCCCGCGATCGAGCTCGCGGTGCCCGCGGACCGGCTCGAATGGCGTCCCGGCATGCTCATGCACGGCCTGACCTCGCTGCCCGTCCGCGTCACTGCGGACAGCCGTTAGCGGGCTGTCTCCGGCCCGCATTCCGTGGGGCCGGCCATGCGATCAAGGCGGTCAGCGCCCGACCCCCGCGGGCCTCCCCAGCTCGTACGCCTCGATGAACGCCGCCTCCGTCCGCCGGCCGTCACTCGTCAGATAGCCGTCCCAGGCCAGCGTGACGCATACGGCGGCCGGATCGACGGCCGCCAGCGAGGATCGAGCCACCGTAAGATCGGGAGCGGCGATGAAACGGGTGAGTTCCCGTGCCCCGTCCCGCTGAAGAACGATGGTGAACGGCGGGAACCCTCCGGCCGAACCCTGCGCGCTCGACACCGCATGGTTGAGCGCGTCCTCGGCCAGCTCCGCGGCCGCTGTTCCGAGATTCTGGGTCACTTCGGACAGGGACGAACCGTTGTGCGGCATTGCCGAGCATCCTCCGGGTGATCGTGGTCGCTGTAGGGCTACCGCATTTTCCCACCAAGATCATGCCGATCGCTGAACCTTCACTCCCCGAGCTGGAGTTGCGAACGGCGAGGGTACGGACCACCAACGCGAAGCATGCGCTGAATCACGACACGCGACAATTCGGAAGCGCTCAGCTCCCCGCGGGCGGCCGTCCTGACGTGTCGCCGCCGTCGTCGTCCCACTGTGGGTCGTCGATGACGACGCACGGGCCGACGGCGCCGGAGACCAGCAGTGTGGCGAGCTTCCAGGACACCTTTCCGGTTACGGGGGGCTCCTTCTCATCGTCCTGTTCGCCGGCGAACTCCAACACCAACGTCCTGTCCTTACCGATGAGCCGAGGGTTGATGTCCAGCCCGCCCTCCCGCATGGTGACGAGCCCGTCCGCAGGCAGGACGCTCCTTCCTCTGTTCTTCTGGCACTGCTTGCCGGTCTCGAGGTACGTGATGTCCGCTCTGACGCCTGCTTCCCGCAGGTCCTCCTCCAGCCGGTCGGCATCCGTGAACTCGTGGATCTCGACCCCGACCGTGCCGTCGGCGTTCTTGCTCACGGCGTACGCGGGTGACTCCGTCCCCGTCAGCCACGGGGCCGCGAACGCCGCCGCGGCGGCCAGCGCGGCTACCGCACCCCCGGCGTACAGCCTGCGGGCGATGCGGCGGCGCCGTTCAGCCCGGAAGGTGATCTCGGCCTTGAGGTCCATCAGCAGGTGCTCCTCGTATCTCATCCTGATGCTCCATCCATGACGAAGGGCAGGCTCCGCAATGCCCGGCGAGCGCGATGCAGACGTACCTTGGCGGCCCCCGGCCGGATGCCGAGGGCGAGCGCGGCTTCCGCGACCGTGAGCCGGTCGAGGACGACCAGCTCCAGCACGGCGCGCTCACCGTCCGGCAACCCGGCCATGGCCTCGAGGGCCTGCCTGGCGTGCCGCTCCGCGTCGATGCGCTCCTCAAGCCTGGCGACGTCGTCGGTGTCCAGCGGGCGCCGCCCGCTCACCCGATCGGTCAACCGGTGCCGCTTGAAGGCCCGGCGTCGCTCGGCGGAGATCGTCTTGCGGGCGATCCCGTAGAGCCACGCGATCTCGGTGCCCAGCTCGGCCCGGTACGTGCGGCCTGAGTCGAGCACCGCCACGAACACCTCGGCCACCAGGTCGGCGACGTCGTGCGGGTCGTCGACGCGACGGCTGAGGAATCGGGTGACTGCATCAACATGCCGCCGGTAGAAGGCCTCGAAGGCCACCGGATCCGTGGCAATCGATGCCTGTTTGCGGAGCACCGTTCGTCGATTCACACCCCTGCTTGGTGAGAAGCGGCGGAAGGGTTACATATGTCTTTGCCAAGTTCGGCAGATGATCGCTCTGTCGAGGTCATGGGAAGCAAGGTGTCCTTCAGGTCGCCGTGGCCGTCGCGTACTCCGGGCGGCCGGTGGGCCGGTAGACCTGGATCATCACACCGCGCGGGGTGGTCCGGGAGTCGACCAGGTCGAGCGCGGTGTCCGGACCGGTGTCGGGGAACAGCCGCATGCCCTGGCCGACGACCACGGGGCAGACGAACAGGGTGATCTCGTCGACGAGCCGGTTCTCCAGCAGCCACCGGATCAGGGCGCCGCTGCCGTGCACCTGCAGCTCCCCTTCCTGCTCGGCTTTCAGCTCACCGACGGCCGCCGCGACGTCACCGGAGAGGACGGTCGTGTTCGCCCACCGCGGGTCGGTGAGCGTGGTCGATGCCACGTACTTGGGCCGCGTGTTCAACGCCTCCGCGATGGGGTCGGCGCTCGGGTCGGGCCTGACGCCCCAGGAGCCGGCGAAGATCTCGTAGGTCCGCCGGCCGAACAGGAACGCGTCGGCGCGCTGGTAGACCTCGTTGAGAGACGTCATGGCCTCGTCGTCGAACAGCGGCGCGACCCATCCGCCGCGCTCGAATCCGCCCCTGCGGTCCTCGTCCGGCGCGCCGAGTCCCTGCATCACTCCGTCGACGGTGACCATCGTGGCGGTGGTGAGCTTCATGATCGTGGCTCCTTCGAGTGGCGACCGGCCCGTTGCCGGCCTCTCATCTTGGCTACGAACGCGCTCGCCGCCCTTCGACACCACCACAGAAAGAAATCGGAGGACGCACTCACCCCGACCGCGTCCAAGGTGACGAGCGATCCGACGGCATCGGCGAGCCCGTCGTCAGGCACCCTTCCGCAGATCAGAGGGAGATGGGCCCGGCGTGCCGCTTGAAGGCCGCGCCGCCACGCCGATGCCGGACCCGGCCGCGACCCCGGCGCCGGCGTGCGCCGGGCCGGGCCGGCATGGGAGACCTCAGTGGCCGCCCCGCCGACCGTTCACAACGATGGAGTCAGTCGCCTGCGGAACGGGACGCGGGCCTGCGCAGCAGCCACTGCCCGAACGTACGACGCGGGGGCCGCACCACCACGCGGCCGTGGACCTTCTGACCGACCAGCTCCACTCGCAGAATGACCGGTGTATCAGGATCCGTCGAACTCTGCCGGTACGTGACCCTGCTGTGAACCATCTGCAGACCATCGGTATCGACCACGATGCCCGGCCTCGTGACCAGCGCCAGCGTCTTGCCCGTCATGTCCACGTCGATCCGCAAGGTGTCATGCGTGATCACTGCGTCGGTGAAGTCGAGCGTCACCTCGCAGAACGTCACCGCCAGCTCCATCCTCCGCGGCACCACCCAGCGCCCCACGCGCTCGACCGCCCCGCTGTGGACTCGTTCGATCCGAACGATGTCCTTGACCTCTGCTCCGGTCGCGCCGACCGTAGCCGGTACGGGCGGCAGGTCAGCGGTGAGCACGGTCAGTTCGCTCAGGGTCCGCGCCGACAGGGCGGCTTCCAGGCGCTCGTCCAACTCCTCCGCGGTCAGCAGGCCGTCCCCCGCCGCGATGCGCAGCACATCCACCACCCGGTCCCGGTCCGCATGAGAAGCTCTCAGCTCGGGCGGCGAACTGGAGCCGGAGCGCTTCCCGGTGGGCGAAATCTCTCCCGACATGCTTCCGTCCTGCTCCTGTCGAACCTCTACGCGCGACGCGGGCAGCGGCGCGAGTAGAAGACTAACGCCATATCGCGACATGGATCCCGGCTGGTCCCATCACGGAGCGGCGACGGTCAGCGCCGGTTCACGGCATGCGGCAGCGCGCCAGGCCAGGGCATGAACGGATGCGCTGATCGGCAGGCGCACCGGTCGGCGTTCGAAGTGGCGTCACATGACGCTACCGCCGAAGCTGATCTCATTGCCTTCCGGATCCCGGTAGGTCACCTTGGTCACGCCGCCTTCGTACGTCTCGCGCTTGTCAGGCTCGATGCCCCGCCGGGCGATCTCGGCGACCCAGTCGTCCAGGTCTTCGACGAACCACAGCACCAGGGCGTTCCCTGCCCGTTCCGGATCCTGCACGATGTAGACGTACCGGCTCTCGGCCACCTCCCACACCGCCTCGATGTCGTTCGGCAGGAACGAGGGCTGCCTGCCGAGGAGTCGCTCGTACCATGGCAACGCGGCGGCGTAGTCGGTGACGGGGATGCCGGCGAAGAGATCCAGCGCCATGTCGTCCTCCACTCGTAGTCGATGTGTCGCTGGTACTGACTCCGGTGGTGTCGGAAACTCATCGGCGCCCGTCCCACGCCGGCGCATCACCGAGAGAATCGCCACCACCGACCGTACAAGGTGACGACCGATCTTCCCGCACCGGGAGTTCGCGGGCATGAGAAAGCGGTTCGCCGGGGGCTTGCCATCTCCTCGAGTTCCTTGGTCACCTCAGCGACCGGCTCGCTCTCACCGACTCCGAAGCGCTGCCTTCCGCCTCAGTGATCGCCGGACGGTCAGCCGATCGGTGGGTCCGGGTCAGCCGTCCGGTGGGGGCGCGATTCAGCCGCCGTACCAGGAGATCGGCTGATGTGCACCCGGTCGCGGTGCTGGGACGGTGAGGACAACCGGTCAGGCAGTGAACCGGCGCAGGAAGGACGGCGGATGGGTCAGTCAGGGAGCAACCAGGTGAGTCGTCGGCGGCTGCTCGCCGGTGCGGGGGCCGCCGTGGCGGGCGGCACGCTGGGGACAGGGGTGACCGGCACGGCGGACGCGGACGCGGACGCCGGGCCGGAGGTGTTCGGGCCGGTGCGGATCCGTCCGGGCGACCCGCGGTACGACAGCCTGCTGCGCGGCAACAACTTCCGCTTCGCGGGGCGGCCGGACGAGATCCGCGTGGTCGGCTCGACCGATCAGGTGGTGCGTACGGTGACGGAGGCGGCGCGCGCGGGGCGGCGGGTCGCGGTGCGCAGCGGCGGCCACTGCTTCGAGAACTTCACCGCCGACCCGGCGGTGCGCACGCTGCTCGACCTGTCCGCCATGGACGCGGTCGGCTACGACGCCGGCAGGAGGGCGTTCGCGGTGCAGCCGGGAGCCACGCTCGGGCAGGTGTACCGGACGCTGTTCAAAGGCTGGGGAGTGACCATCCCCGGGGGCAGCTGCCCGGCGGTGGGCGCCGGCGGGCACTTCGCGGGCGGCGGGTACGGGGCGCTGTCGCGCCGGTACGGCTCGATGGTGGACCACCTGTACGGCGTGGAGGTCGTGGTGGTCGACCGGGACGGCACCGCCCGCGCGGTGGTCGCCACCCGCGAGCAGGACGATCCGCACCGCGACCTGTGGTGGGCGCACACCGGCGGTGGCGGCGGCAATTTCGGGGTGGTCACCAAGTACTGGCTGCGCTCGCCCGGCACCACCGGCACTGACCCGGCCAATCTGCTGCCGGCCTCGCCGGCGCAGATGCTCGAGTGCGTGCTGGCCTGGTCCTGGGAGGGCATGACCGAGCAGGCCTTCACCAGGCTGGTACGCAACTTCGGCACCTGGCACGAGCACAACAGCGCACCCGGCTCGCGGTCCGCCGGCCTGTACGCGATCTTCCTCCTGTCGCACCGCGGCGCCGGGTACTTCTCGCTGGCCGTGCAGATCGACGCGGGCCTGCCCGGCGCGGACGACCTCGTGACCGAGTTCGTGTCCGCGGTGACCGCCGGCACCGGCGTCGAACCGTTGGTCAACACCCGGCGGACCATGCCGTGGCTGCACAGGATGACCTGGCCGGGCACGGGCGAGGCCGGCGACGCGACCGCCCGCCGGTACAAGAACAAGGCCGCGTACCTGCGCCGCTCGCTGACCGATGAGCAGCTCGCCACCGTCCACCGCAACCTGACCGACTCCGCCGGGCACGCGAGCTCCGGCATTCTGCTCATCGGCTACGGCGGCCAGGTGCGCGCGGTGGCGCCGGAGGCCACCGCGGTCGCGCAGCGCGACGTGGTCATGAAGGCGGTCTACTACACGACCTGGAGCGACGCGGCCGACGACGCGGCCAACCTCTCCTGGGTCCGCGCCTTCTACCGCGACGTGTACGCCCGCACCGGAGGCGTCCCGGTGCCCAACGAGGTGAACGACGGCTCCTACATCAACTATCCCGACGTCGACCTGGTCGACCCGGAATGGAACACCTCCGGCGTACCGGGGCGCACGCTGTACTACAAGGACAACTACCCCCGCCTCCAGCAGGCCAAGGCCCGCTGGGATCCGCGCGGCGTCTTCCGGCACGCCCTGGGGATCGAACCGCCCGCCTGACCACCAGCACCGCGCCGATGAGCGTCCCACAGTGCTCAAGCGCTCTGTGGTCTTGTGGGTCGAAGAGGCGTTGGGCCGGTAGGCGTGGCGGCCTTCACCAGCTCCCAGAAGACCGAGCACGGCATCGACCGTGCCACCTCCTGCCGGGCGCTCGGGGTGTCGCAGCCTTGGTGCCGCCCATGGAAGAGCCGCATTGGCCAGGATGCGCTGACGGCTCGTGAACGGCGACGGGCCGACGCGGACGGCGCTCGCGGCGGATGGCATCCATCGCGAGCGCCGTGCGCGTCCCGTTCGCAGGTTTGGCTATCGGACCGCGAGCCTTCGTAAGCTCGTGGATCGAGACCTTGCCGTCGCTGGTGCGGGCTTCGACTCAGGCGGGCAGGACGTTGTCGGCGAAAGCGCCTTCCATGTTTCCGCGCTCCTCGAAGACGAAGACGATGTACGTCTCGAAGTATTCACCCGGCTGCCCCGCGACCCGCGCGATGCCGACCTTGGTGCTGGCCTTCCAGACCAACTGCGTGAAGTGGCCGGCGCCGGAGGAGAACCGGGCGGCGGCGAAGTCGTAGGCGGCGATCTCGTCGTACCACTTCTTGACCGCGGTCGATCCGGGAAGGGCTTCAGCGTCGCCGCCCCAGAAGATGTTCTCGCCCGTCTGCGCGCGCAGGCCAGTGTGACCGGCCTTGAGCATCTCCTGTTCGGAGCGGGAGGAGGCCCGCTCCAACGCGTAGGCGTTGAGTTCCGGGTCCATCACCATCGGTGGCGCGTGGTGCTTGGCCCGGTAGGCGTTGGCTTCGGCGAGCGCCTCGGCCTGGAACTCCGGCGTGGTGGCGTTGGGCAGGGCGGGGCGTGTTCCTGTCATGAGACATCCCTTGAACAGCGCTAGGGCAGCCTGCCGCGTCACGATCGCTGCTCATCGTGTTTCACCGGCAGCAGACGGCTGCTCCTGCAGCCGTCTGCTTCGCATCGTCTGCCGCCCCGCGGACATCCACCAGGTATGACCCCTGTCCAACATCGGACACGACGCTGCTGGGCGCTCGGGCGCATTCGATTTCTCGGACCTGGAGCTTCGGGAGGCGGTGGGGGTGGGCCCAGGCGTGGCTCAGTGGCGGGGGGGTGAGTACACGCTCATTCCCCTGCCGGACGATCCGTGGAAGGCACTGGTCCTGCGCGGCGAGCGGGCCGCGTTCATCCAGTTGTCCGCAGCGCGAGCCGAAACCGGACCGCCCAACCCCCACCGACCTGGCCGACCGCCGAGAATCGGCAGATCAGGCGCCGCTACCCCATCGTGAAGAGCGCACGGATCGAGCCCACCGTCACACACTTCAAGGCCTTCTTCGTCACCGCCGGCACGACCGGCTCCCAGACGCTCACGCTGGAGACCTCGACCACGATCACCGTCGAGGTGGGCACGATCACGCAGATCCTCGCCGGCTTCAACATCGGCACGCTCGGCAGGGTGGAGTCGTTCGTGAACCGGACGGTCAAGAAGATCACGGCCTCCACCGAGCATCAACTGCGACCGGGTGGACCAGGGCGGCGGCGCGTACGCCCTGAAGTGGGTCGAGCGTCCTGGCGGGACGTACACGACGTACACAGTGATGGAGGAGGGCGCGATCCGTTGCGAGGACGCCGTCCCGCCGAACAGCCTGATGCGGCTGGCGCAGATCCAGCTGGGCTGCGACGGCGTCGCGGCCCGTGAACGGGCCGAGCGGCAGGCCGAGGCCGGCAGGCAGGCGAAGGCGAGCGAGCCGCCACGGTGATCGCCCCACTCGCCGTGCCGCCCGGCTTCGTCCGCGACTCCAACCTCTACCGGATCATGACCCAGGACCGGCTGCTGGCCTTCTACGACGCGTCAAGCAGCGAGGAGATCCGGCTTGAGGGCGTGACCAGCAACGCCCGGGGTTGTGGCGCATGTGCCAGGGCCCGCAGAGCAACGGCAAGACCGAGCACATCTTCATCGGCATGGGCATGGCCGACGGCACGGGCACCTTCCTCATCGAGCGAGCGTGAGGTTGGCCGGGAGCGGCCGGCGCCGCGGCGGCGTCCCCGCTCCCGGCGAATTGGGGGCATTCACCCGGGGAAGGGATGAGCGCGGCGGTTGTCACTCCTGCCGCTCCCAGGTCCTCCACGCCGGCATCAACGTCAAGAGGAAGGCGCTCGCCTTCATACACCCGCAACCCCGCGCCGCCGGCCTTCAGAAGTATATGCGTTTCGCATATACTTCTCCTATGCATTCGGTACTGGAAGCAGCCATCAACGAGTGGCATGAGAGCGTGAACGAACGCGACCTGGAGCGTTCAGCAAGGGCGGTCGGCAACCCGATCGTCGTCCTGGGCCCCAAGGGCGCCGGACCGATCACACCTGGGCAGTTCGCGGAGTGGGTGGAACGCTCTGGGATCACGTTGCGCCCGCAGTCGTGGCATCCGATCAGTGAACGCCTCATGATCGTGGAGGAGGATGCCACCTGGCCCGAGAGCAAGACGCCAACTCGAGTGGCGACGGTGTTCCGGGTAGCCGATGGAAAGGTGACGGCCGCCCTCCGGCTGCCCAATCTGAGGCAGGCGCTGGAGCTGGCCTACATCTGCCGCGAGATGGCGGCCACCGAGTGACCACTCCCGGGCCTGGACAGGGCCTCTTCGCGTTTGTCCGGTACTGGTCACGAAGGCCACAGGTCGGCAACCCCGAACTGGCCGAACGAGGCCGGCTCGTGCTCGTCGTCGAGGCCGTCCACGCGCTGACCCGACGGGAGGTCGCGGCAACGGTCAATGCCGTGGCCACGGAGATCGGCATCGACCAGAGCGGCGCGTCGCGACTGGTCAAGAGCGCAACCGAGGCCGGGTACCTGACCATGCAGGCACCGGACAGAGACGGGCGCCAGCGCCGGGCGACACTCACCGCGTCCGGCCGTACCATGCTGGATCAAGCCCATGACTGGCAGGAGCGGGTCTTCGACCAGCTGACAGAGGGCTGGAGCGAGCAACGACGCCGTGATTTCCAGCAGGCGATGACGGAGCTGATCGACCGGTCCTACGCGTTGGACCCATGACGTCGTCGTGCGAGCCGGGGCCGGTGCACTCGCCGGAGGTCCGGCGCGGGCACGGCGCGTTGTACGGCGGGCGTGCCGGCCGTATTCGTTCGTCGTCGCGCCGGAGATCAGCCGCACGTCGTGAACGGCACCGCTGGACGTGGGGCGGCGGGGACCCGGACGTGCTCATCGGACCGACGCCGGCTACGACGTCGGACCGATGAGCGTCCAACACGGCCGCACCTCGCAGCACAACGACCATCCGAACGCGCGGTGACTTACTGTTTGTCCGGCGTGGTGTGGAGGTGCATGCGTTCGCCTGGCCGGCCGAAGATGCTCAGGACTTCCGCGGGGCCCTCACCGGTGCTGCCGAACCAGTGCGGCAGTTGGGTGTCGAATTCGGTTGCTTCGCCTGTCCCGAGGACGAAGTCCTGGTCGCCGATGATGAGGCGCATACGACCGGACATGACGTACAGCCATTCGTACCCGTCGTGAACTCGCGGGTTCGGTGTTGACTGGTCGGCGGGAATGATGATTTTCCATGCCTGGATGCCGTTCGGCCGCCGAACGAGCGGAATCACGGTGCGGCCGTTCAGCTGTCGCGGCTTGAGCCGGATCCGGGGGTCGGCCACCTCCGGGGCGCCGACGAGGTCGTCCAGCGGTATGCGGTAGGTCTGGGCGAGTGGAAGGAGCAGCTCGAGGCTGGGACGACGCTGGCCGTTCTCCAACCGGGACAGCGTGCTCTTGGAGATGCCGGTGCGCTCCGACAGATCGGTCAGGGTGACACCTCGCTGGGTGCGGATCCGCTTCAGGCGCGGCCCTACCCGGTCGAGTGCCGCCGTGATCGCCGATAAGTCGTCCACCCGCTCATTCCACGGGCATTTCCCGTAAATGGCAACGAATGTTGTTGCCGCATCCGCGGGCGCGCACGCTGACTGTCAAGGACGAATACGACGTAGCGGTCATCGGCGGCGGGGCCGCCGGGCGCCAGGAGGTGGACGAGTATGGCGGATCTCCTGCGCTCCCCCACCTCCATGGGTACGAGGTCCGCGACCAGCCGATCGCGGTGCTCGGTGGGATCGCGGACACCGTCCAGCACGCCAAGCTCGTCATCTACGGCCTCATGCCACAGCTCCACCGACTTCGCACTCGGCTCGTCACCGGCCGAACCCGGCCATCCCGCTCGTGACTACACCCGACAAGGACGACAACCATGACCACCACTCGCAAGACCGCCGTCACACCGACGTACGCCCGCCCGCCGACCGGCGAGACGACGACCATGAAGGCGATCGTGCAGGACACGTACGGCCCGGCCGACCGCGTCCTGCGCCTGGCCGACGTCGACCGGCCCACCATCGGGGACGATGAGGTCCTGGTCCGGGTGCAGGCCGCCGGCGTGGACCCGGGCACCTGGCATCTCGTCACCGGCCTGCCCTACGTGATCCGCCTGGCGGGCTTCGGAGTGCGTGCCCCCAAGACCCGCGTCCGCGGCCTGGACCTGGCCGGGCGCGTCGTGGCGGTCGGCAAGGACGTCACCGGGCTACGGCCCGGCGACGAGGTGTTCGGCATCGGCGAGGGAGCCTTCGCCGAATACGCCCGCGCCCCACAGGACAAGCTCGCCCTCCGGCCGAAGAACCTCACCGCCGAGCAGGCGGCCGCCATCCCCGTCTCGGCCCTGTCCGCGCTCCAGGCCGTCCGCGACAGCGCGGACGTGCGGCCCGGCCACAACGTGCTGATCATCGGCGCCTCCGGAGGCGTCGGCACCTTCGCCGTGCAGATCGCCAAGGCCTTCGGAGCCGACGTCACCGGCGTGTGCAGCACGGCGAAAGCGGGCCTGGTCCGCTCCCTCGGCGCCGACCACGTCATCGACTACACGCTCAACGGCATCAGCGACGCCGGCCGGCGCTACGACGTCATCCTCGACATGGGAGGGAACCGGTCGCTGACACACCTGCGGCGCGCCCTCACCCCGCGCGGCACCCTCGTCATCGTCGGGGCCGAAGCGGACGGACGATGGATCGGCGGCGCCGCCCGCATGCTGCGGGCGCCCCTGCTGTCGCGGCTCGTCCGCCAGAAGCTGGTCACGCTCGTCAGCTCGGAGAACGCACGCGACCTGCTCGCTCTCACCGAACTCATCGAATCCGGCACGGTGACGCCCGTCCTGGACCGGACCTTCCCCCTGCACGAAACCCCTGCGGCCATCGGTTACGTACGGCAGGGGCACGCCCGAGGAAAAGTCGTCGTCACCGTGTGACCGGCACAGGTCGATGGCCTGGAGGACCGGCGCCGGCCTACCTCAGGCCACCGACGGACAACCCTCCCCGCCAGTGCCGCTGCAGCGTGAAGAAGGCGATGACGAGGGGGATGACCGACACGAGCGCGCCCAAGATGATGAGGCTCCAGAGGGAGGTGCTGCCCGCGTTGTTCGCCGAGGCGATGCCCTGCCAGAGGCCGAGTCCGACGGTGACGGGGAAGAGGCGGTTGTCGGAGAGCATGGCGAGCGGCAGGAAGTAGTTGTTCCAGGACGCCACGGCGGACAGGAGCAGCACCGTGACCACCGCCGGTCGCATCAGGGGGAATGCGACCTGGAGGAAGGTTCGTATCTCACCCGCGCCGTCGGCCCGCGCCGCGTCCAGGATCTCGTCGGGCACGGCGTCCCGCGCGTACACGTGCATCAGGTAGACGCCGAACGGGTTGAGCAGCGACGGGAGGATCACCGCCCAGATCGTGTTGGTCAGGCCGAACTCGGAGAACATCATGAAGGTGGGGATCACCAGGGCGGTCGCCGGCACCATCAACGCGCCGAGCACGAGCGAGAAGCTGAAGCGCCTGGCGGCGAATCGGTATTTGGCGAATCCGTAGCCGGCCATGACGGCCAGGACCGTGGCGCCGACGCCGCCCGCGAATGCGTACAGCGTGGAGTTGAGGATCCACCTGCCGTAGATCCCGTTGTCATAGGTGAACAGTTGCTGGAGGTTGCCGAAGTAGTCGATCCGCTCGGCGAACCACAGGGTGTTGCCACCGCCGAACAGGCCGGGGGCGTCCTTGGAGCTGTTGACGATGACCCACCAGAACGGCACGAGGAAGTACACGACCAGGAAGCCGACGAGCACCTGCAGGGGGAGGTGGCGTTGCGGCCGGCGGCGGGCGCCGAGTTTGGCGCGGTCACTTGTCACAGGAAGCTCCTCCGCTGGCGGGTGAAGAACAGGAAGGCGTAGACGCCGACGAA
This sequence comes from Nonomuraea sp. MTCD27, assembly GCF_041950495.1. Lineage (NCBI taxonomy): Bacteria > Bacillati > Actinomycetota > Actinomycetes > Streptosporangiales > Streptosporangiaceae > Nonomuraea > Nonomuraea sp. MTCD27. The sequence continues at coordinate 23,077 of NZ_JBGNUW010000033.1, forward strand.
GACGATCCCGCCGAGCGCGAAGGAGATCGCCGATCCGTAGTTGAAGTTCGCGAGTGCGAATGCCTGCTGGTACGCGTACATGTTGGGGGTGAAGTCCGGTCCGATCGTGCCGGCCGCGAGGGATCGCAGGATTTGCGGTTCGTTGAAGAACTGCAGGGTGCCGATGAGCGAGAAGACCAGGATCAGGAGCAGAGCGGGGGCGATCAGCGGGATCTTGATCCGAAGCGCGATCTGCCATTTGCCGGCGCCGTCCATGCGGGCGGCCTCGTAAAGGGCCGGATCAATGCCCTGGAGCGCCGCGTACAGGATGATCATGTAGTAACCGGCCCACTGCCAGGTGACGACGTTGACCAGGCCATAGAAGATCAGGTTGCTGCTGAGGAAATCGGGCGGGGTGGTGCCGAGCCAGCCGAAGATGTCGGAGAGCGGCCCGAAGCTCTTGCTGTACAGGAACCCCCACATGACGGCCCCGATGACCGTGGGAATCGCGTAGGGAAGAAAGATCATGAGGCGGGAGAAGCGGGTGAACATGGAGGTCACGGCATCCAGGATCAGGGCCAGCGCGAGGGCGACGATGATCTGCAGCGGGATGGAGACCAGCGAGAAGCGGATGACGAACCACGATCCGGAGAGAAAGCTCGGGTCGGTGAACGCCTTCACGTAGTTGTCGAGGAAGACGAAGCTGGTGCCGCCGATCAGCTTCTTCTGGAAGAGGCTGAGATAGAGCGCGTACGCGAGCGGCGCGATGAGCAACGCCAGGAAGACGATCCCGAATGGCCCGACGAAGAGCCACCCCATCAGATGCTCACGAAGGCGCACCTTGCCGCGGATCCTGTGCGTTTTCTCCTGGGTGCGTCGTGCACTCTTCTCGATCATGATGGTCAACCTGGACTCCGAGCTCTCTATGCCGGGGATTGCAGGCGGGCCGCCCTGGTCGAGGACGGCCCACCCTTGACGTCACTGAACGGTGAAGCCTTGCTCTTTGGCGTACTTCGCCACGTCCTCCTGGAGCCGGTCGGCGGCCTGCGCTCCGGTGACGGAGCCATCGATGAGCGCGCTGACCTGCTTCGTCATGGCGTCGAAGTAGTACTGGCCGAACGGGCTGTAGGTGACGCCCTTGTAGGCGTTCGCCGCGGGGACGTAGACCTCCTTGTTCGCCTGCTGGCCGTCGAAGAACGCGACCTTCAGGTTCACGAATTCGGGGTCGTTGAGCGCCTTGAGGTTCAGCGGGAAGATGATCTGGTCGGTCCAGCCTTGGGTGAGCGACTCCTTGTCGGCGTAGAGGCCGTACGCCACCTTCGCCGCGAGTTCGGGGTTCTTCGCCTGGCTCGTCACGGAGAAGGCTGACCCGCCCCAGTTGACCTGCACCGGGTTGTCGGCATCCCACTGCGGCAGCGGCGCCACCGCGAACTTGCCGGTGTCCTCGCCCTTGCCGACGCCGGCACCGGTGAGATAGCCGGGCGCCCAGGCCGCCGAGATGTACGTCGCGTACTTACCGTTGATCACACCGGAGATGTACTCCGGGGTGAACTGGTCCTGCGTCCCGACCAGCCCCTTCTGCGCGAGGCGCCCCCAGTAGTCGAGCACGTCCTTGGAGGCCTGGTCGTTCAGCTTGACGCCGATCGAGCTCTGCTGCGCCGGGTCGTAGGTGAACGGGGCCGCGCCCTTCTGGATCTGCAGTGCCATGGTGAGGGCCGACACGTTCGCGGCGAAGTCGCCGAACACCGGGCCGCCCGCGTCCTTCATCTTCTGGGCCGCCTGCTCATACTCGGCCCACGTCTTCGGCGGCGTGATGTCGTACTTCTTGAAGATGTCCTTCCGGTAGATCATCGCCATCGGACCGCCGTCGACCGGCACGCCGTAGACCGCGTCACCGACCGAGACGTCCTTCCACGCGCCCTCGCTGTAGTCGGCCTTGACCGCGTCGAAGCCGTACTTCTTGATGTCGACGAGCGCTTTCTGGATCTGGAAGGTCGGGATCCGGTCCATCTCGATCATGATCACGTCGGGTGCGCCGGTGCCCGCCGAGATGGCCGTCTGGAACTTGTCGTACTCGTCGCTGCCCTGGCCGACGTTGGTCCAGCAGACCTGCACCTCGCCGTTCTGCTTGTTGAAGTTGTCGACGACGAACTGCATGTTGGGGTACCAGCCCCACATCGTCACGACCGGCAGGTTCTTCTTGGGGATGGTGTTCGTGCAGTTGCTCGCGCCGCTGCCGCTCGCGGTGTTCGAGCCCCCTCCCCCGCCGGAGGAGCAGGCCGCGAGCACGCCGGCGAGCACGGTCGCGGCGGCGAGCTTGGCCGCCGCGGAGAGCCATTTCTTGTTCATTGGCATTTTCCCTTGGGGATCGCGGCGCACGAGGGTTCATGCGTCGCCGTCGAAACGAGTGATCGGCCGGGACGGAGCACGGGTGACGCGACCCGCGCTCCGTCCTTGGCACCGATCCTCATGTGAGCGCTAACAAACCGCGCGTCCAGCGGCGAAGGCCGGGCGGACGGGCCTGCCTAGCGCTTGAACAGGCGTGGTGCCAGGTCGATGAGGTTCTTCTGCCACACGTCCCACCCGTGCGGCCCGGGGGTTACCCCGTCGAACTCGTAGCGGATACCGAGGTTGGTCAAGGTGGTCAGGGACGTCATGAAGGACGGGTAGACGAAGTCCGTCTGGTCGCCGACGTACAGGCGCAACAGCTTCGTGCCGCTGTTGATCGCCCCCGCGTCGACGCCGGCGGGGCTGCCGAACCCGGCGGAGAACGCCCCGACGTAGGCGAACTGCCCCGGGAAGGCCTTGAGCACGCCGAACGTCTGCCCGCCTCCCATCGACAGGCCGGCGAGGGCCTGCTGCGACGGGTCGCTGGAGATGTTGTAGCGGGTCCGGGCCGCCGGTGCGAGGTTCTCCAGCAGTTCCTTGTTGAAGTCGGGCACGTTGCCGTTGCCCATCACGACCACCATCGGCACCAGGTCCCCGTCGAGGAACTGGTGGTCGAGGATCTGTTTGGCGCGTCCCATCTCGACCCAGTCCGTGTAGCTCTGGCCGCCACCGTGCTGGAGGTAGAAGACGGGATACGGCTGCGCGCGGTCCGGGTCGTATCCGGGCGGGGTCCAGACCAGCGCGGTCCGGTCCTGGTTCGCGACGGCGCTCCGGTACGTCATGCTCTCGACCTTTCCGCCCTGGCCGGCGGGAACGTCCGTGAGCAGGCGCGCCTTCTCGCCACGGATGAGGAAGGTGCTCCAGGTCGGCTCGGTGGTCACCTTCGTCGGGTTCGACGCGTCCTTGACCGCGACCCGGTCCACCATCACCCGGTAGTAGTAGAACCACGGGTCGAGCGGCCCCACGGTCGCCCGCCACCGGTCGCCCGCACGAGTCAGCGGGATGCGCAGCCAACTCCCGTTGGGGGCCCAGTTCGCCCACACCTTGACGTGCTGAGCGTTCTGGAAGTCCGTCGTGGTCTCGAAGGTGACGAAGCCGTCCTCGGTCACGAACGGCGTCGGGGTGGTGCCGGGCGCCGGCGGGGTGAACTCGCCCTTCAGCCGCCCGTGACCGGCGCTCGGACCGTGATCCGACACCCTGCGGAATAGCCTCGGCACGAAATCGATCAGGTTCTCCTGCCAGGCGTTCCAGTTCGCCCCCGCGTCGGGGTTGACGCCGTCGAACTCGTACGCGATCCGGGCGCGGTCCAGCGCCTTCGTCAGGCGGTAGGTCGCGTTGTAGGCGGGATCCGTCACGTTCCCCGTGTACAGACGCAGCAGCTTGACCTGGCGGTTGATCGCGTTCGCGGCCGCACGGCCGACGCCGTCCGCCTGGAGACCCGAGAACGAGCCGGCGTAGGCGAACTGACCCGGCCGGGTCAAAGCGGCCCGCACCGCCCGCGTCCCACCCTCGGCCACACCGGCGATGGCCTGGTACGCCGGGTCGTGATGGACGCGGTAGCGGCCCGCGACCGCCTTCCGAAGATCGTCGTTCGTCCCGTCACCGTCGCTGATCACGACCACCATCGGCTCCATGGCCTTCCGGAGCGACAGATTGTCGAGGATCTGCTTGGCCCGGCCGAGGTCGAGCCAGTCGGTGGCACTCCCGCCGTCGCCGGGCTGCAGGAACAGCACCGGGTATGCCTTGGGGCCCTTGGCCGGGTAGCCGGGTGGCGTCCAGACCTGAGCCGACCGCTCCTCGTTCCTGGTCGGGTAGGTCAGGGTCTCGACCTTGCCGCCCTGCCCCTGAGGCGCGTCCGCCAGCAGGCGCGCCGGCTCGCCCGGCACGAAGAAGGTGCTCCAGAGAGGCTTGGACGCCACGCCGGTGCCGTTCGTCGGGTCCTTGAGACCCTTGGTCTCATCGCCCGTGACCTGGTAGTAGTACAGCCCCGCCTTGAGCGGGCCGAGGACGCCCGAGTAGACGTCGCCCCGGCGGGTCAGCCCGAACTCCGCCCAGGTGGAAGAAGGGCCGAAGTTCCCCTCGATGACGACCTGCGACACCTGGCCCGCATTGGCCTCGATGTAGCTCACCGGGACGCTGAACGACGCGTAGCCGTCCTCGGAGACGGTCAGCCACGGCGTGTCCGCCGCCGCCGGCCGCGGCGCGAGCAACATTGCCGCGATCAGCATGACTCCGGCGGCGACCGCCGCCGAGAGTCGCCACACGCCCTGGGGGCGTGAGCTGCCATGATAAAGTAATGAAGGCATGCAAAACTCCCTTAATGGCCTGACCACGGTTTGATGCCCGAGTGGCAGGCCTGATTCAGCGGTGGATCTGTTGTGGGTTTGGTATCCGCACCTCCTTCCGTCATGGGTTCGCGTGCCCACCTGATGTTCGTTGCCGCGAACGTCAGGTGCGTCGAGACGCCGTACCCGTGGGTGGCGTCCTGGTCTCAGGGAGTTCTCGGTGCCGCGGTGGAGCCGCGCACCACCAAGCGGGTCGGGAGCACGATCTGGCTCGGGCCCTCCCAATTGCCGCGCACCAGCGACTTCAGCATGCGCGCGGCCTCGTATCCGAGCCAGTACATCGACTGGTCCACCGTGGTCAGCCCCGGCTCGGCCAGCGCTGACTCCGGAATGTTGTCGAAGCCGACCACCGACAGGTCGCCGGGGACGTCGAGCCCCAGGTCCTTCGCGACCTCCAGCGTCTTCAGGGCCATTCCGTCGCTCGCCGCGAAGATCGCTGTCGGTCGGTCCGCCCTGTCCAGCAGCGCACGCGCGAGCGGTGCCGCGGACTCGGGATTGAAGTCCCCTCGTGCGATCAACTCCGGATCGGCGGGAACACCGGCTTCGGCCAGCGCCTTCCAGTAACCCTCCTCGCGCGACCATGCGGCCGCCAGGCTGGACCGGCCCGCGATGAATCCGATGCGCCGATGTCCCAGGCCGAGCAGGTGCTCGACCACTGTGGTGGCACCCGTGAGGTTGTCCGCCGTCACCGACGGCACCGTCGAGCCCCTCGCCGGATCGATGATCACGACCGGCGTGCCGCTCCGCACCTCGCCCGAGGGGGTGACCACGATGCACCCGTCCGTGAGCGTGCCCGCCAGGCGGGCCAGATGCCGCTGCTCCCAGCCCTCGGAATAGGTCCCGTAGAGATCGCTGTTGGCGTAGATGATCAGGTCGAAGCCCGACTGGCTCAGCGCGTCCATCACCCCCTTGAGCACCTCAGCCGTATAGGACTGGAAACTGTGGGTGACCAGGCCCAGAACGTCGGTGCGGCTGCGCCGCAGGCTCGTCGCCACCAGACTCGACTCGTAACCGAGCTGCTCGATGGCCGAACGGACCTGCTCGATGGTGCTCGCACTGACGCCGTAACGCCCGTTGACCACCCGCGACACGGTCGCGGTCGAGACACCCGCTAATCGCGCGACATCACTCATCGTCACCGGCGCGCCGCCATTGGCCATGCCGTCCTCACACGTTGCAATCGTTATCGGTTACGTTTGCAGCGCAAAGGTAAGCGATCACGAATGCAGAAACAAGACCTTTTCGGTCGGCCCGTACATCCGGTAGAACAGTGACCGGATTGCGCGAACCGGAGCCGGGCCGCCGGCGGTGCGGTGCCCGTGCGGCGCCGGAACGGCGTGCACCACTGCTGGGCTGCGGGTTCGCAGGGCGATCGAGCTGCTGGGTGCTCAGGACGACGGCGCGGGACCCGTCGAGTCGCGGACGCTCAGGGTCGTCGCGAGCTGGAGGTGCCGGGAGGCGGGCTGCACGCCGTCCGCCATGCCGAGGACGGTCTCGACGGCCATCCTGCCCATGCCGACGAGAGGCTGCCGGACGGACGTGAGCCGGGGCGTCGTCCACTGGGTCTGCGGCGTGTCGTCGAACCCGGTGACCGACAGCTCGCCGGGGACGGAGATGCCCAGCTCCTTGGCCGCCGCGAGGACCCCGACGGCGATCTCGTCGTTGCCCGCGACGATCGCGGTCGGCCGCTCGCCGAGCGAGAGGAGGTCATGGCCGTGGCGCTGCCCCGCCTCGACGGAGAACGCCTCGTGGCGGACCAGCGCGCGGTCCGGCGCGATGCCGGCCGAGTCGAGCGCGGCCTGGTAGCCGTGGAAGCGTTCCAGCGAGGGGGCGGAGCCCAGCGGCCCGCCGATCCAGGCGATCCGGCGGTGGCCGAACCTGATGACGTGCTCGGTCGCCGAGCGGCCGCCCGCCCAGTTGGTGGAGCCGATGCTGACGAGGCGTGACTCGGTCGTGTCGATCGGGTCGATGGTCACGACGGGCATCTCGACGTCCTCCGCGGCGAGGAGCAGCGGGTCGGGCACGGCGACGGCGAGCGCGATGATGCCGACCACGCCGGACGCCTTCTCCTCCTCCAGCCAGGCACGGGCCGCCGTGCGGCTCGTGCTGACCGGTTCGTCGGGCGGCAGGCGAAGGAGGAGCTCGGCCTGCGCCGAGGTCGCGGCCACGAGGATCCCCTGCAGCACCGTCCCGGCATAGCGGGACTCGACGATGTCGAGCACGGTGACCAGGGTGCGATCCCGTGTCTGCTCGTATCGCGCCGCCGTCGGCTTGTAGCCGATCTCGGCCATGACTCCGAGGACCAGCTCGCGCGTCTTCGCCCCCACATCGCTGCGCCCGTTGAGGACCTTCGATGCGGTCGTCGGCGAGACACCGGCCAGCCGGGCGACATCCGCCAAGGTGGCTCGCTCGGAACGACCTTGCCGTCGCATCAGGGCTCCTCTCCAGGCGCTACGAAATTGTTTCGAACCTACCACGAACCCTGTTCCCCGGGTTGCCGCCAGGTGTTCACCCGTTGACACGGAACGAACGCGGCACCTAATGTCCTCGCAACAACGAACAAGTTGCGAAATATTTTCGTAACCAGCTCAGGACGAGAGGAGAGGCCCATGCGGCTCTCCCAGAAGGTCAGGCTCCTTTCCGCGGTGCTCGTGCCGATGCTCGCGCTGACCGCATGCTCGGGCGGCGGCAGTGCATCCGGCACCGGCGGCGGTACCGGACAGGTGAAGCTCACGGTCTGGAGCTGGGACGGCACCGTCGAGCGGGCCGTCCCCGGATTCCAGGCCGCGAACCCGAACATCAAGGTCGAGGTGGTCAACGCGGGCTCGTCCCAGGACGAGTACAAGGCGCTCGACAACGCCATCCAGGCCGGTTCCGGCGTCCCTGACCTCGTGATGTTCGAGTACTTCGCCGTGCCCTACTTCGCCGTTCCTGGCAAGCTCGCCGATCTCGGGGAGCTCGGCGCCGAGAAGCTCAGGCAGGACTACGTCCCGGCCGCGTGGAGCGATGTGACGGTCAACGGCAAGGTCTACGCCCTGCCGTCCGACTACGGGCCGTCCGCGATGTTCTACAACGACGCCACGCTCAAGAAGGCCGGCATCGACGAGCCCCCGGCCACGTGGGACGAGTACTACGAGGCCGCCAGAAAGGTCCGCGCGCTCGGCGACGACTACTACATCGCCCAGGACACGGGAGACATCTTCTTCCTGCTCTCGCTCATCTGGCAGGCCGGCGGTCGCCCGTTCAAGGTGGACGGCAACAAGGTGCACATCGACTTCACCGACGCGGGCACGACCAAGGCCGTGGCCTTCTGGCAGAAGATGCTCGACGAGGGCCTGATCAACACCAAGATCACGGGGTGGTCCGACGACTGGAACCGCGCCCTCAACGACGGGACCCTCGCCACCCAGACCATGGGAGGCTGGCTGACCTCGACGCTGCCCGAGCGCGCGCCGCAGGCCGGCGGAGACTTCAGGGTGGCCCTGATGCCACAGTGGCAGCAGGGAGCCAAGGTCGGGGCGGCCAACGGCGGAAGCTCCTTCGGCATCCCGGCCGCGGCCGAGCACAAGGAAGCGGCTTTCAAGTTCCTCGAGTACTTCACGCACGGCGGCGGTCTCTCGTCCCGCGTCGAGGCGGGCGCCTTCGTGCCGAACATGTCGGTGCTGGAGAACGAGGCGTTCCAGAGCAAGGCCAACAAGTACTTCGGCGATCAGAAGGTCGGCGCCGTGCTGGCCGAGGCCTCGGAGATCGTCGGCAGCGGCTGGCAGTACCCGCCGTTCTTCGAATGGGCGCGCTCGATCTACGGCGACCTCGCCTCGCCGTTCTACACCACGGGCAAGGGCTCGCTCGCCGAGATCCTCGAACAGTGGCGGCAGCGCTGCATCCAGTACGGCAACGAGCAGGGCTTCGAGGTGAGCTAGCGGCTCCTCATCCGGGCGGGGGCCGTTCCTCCTGCGGCGACGGCCCCCGCCGCATCACCACCGGTGCGGAAGCGAGCCGGGCAACGCAATGGATCGGAAGGAACAGACATGGACCAGGCACGTCACCTCGACGTCACCGCTTCGGCCATGGCACCGCCGCAGGCGGCAGGGCATCCGGCGCCGACGCGCAAGCGGCGCAGGCCACAGATCGGACTGGCGTTCATCGCGCCGTTCGCGGCGCTGTTCGCGCTCGTGTTCATCGTGCCCATCGGGTACGCCGCCTACCTCAGCTTCTTCCAGGACAAGCTGGTCGGGGGCAACACGTTCGTCGGATTCGCCAACTACGGCAAGCTGTTCCGGGACCCGCAGTTCTGGGACGGGGTGGGACGAGTCTTCTGGTTCACGCTCGTCCAGGTGCCGATCATGCTGATCCTCGCCATGGCGCTGGCGCTCGCGCTGGACTCCATGCGCCTGCACGGCACCAAGTTCCTGCGGGTGACGATCTTCCTGCCCTACGCGGTGCCGGCGATCGTGTCGACGCTCATGTGGGGATTCTTGCTGGGCATCAAGTACGGCCTGTTCGGCAGCCTCAACGAGGCCCTGGGCACGGACTTCGACCCCTTCTCCCCCGGCACCACGCTCATCTCCATCGGGGTGATGGTGACGTGGGCGTTCACCGGCTTCAACATGCTCATCTTCTACGCCTCGCTCAAGGCCGTCCCGCGCGAGCTGTACGAGGCGGCCGCGATCGACGGCGCGAACGAGTTCCAGGTCGTCCGCGCGATCAAGCTGCCGGCCCTGCGCGGATCGCTGGTCGTCACGGTCATCTTCTCGATCATCGGCACGTTCCAGATGTTCAACGAGCCGCAGATCCTGCCCTCGATGGTGGCCAACAGCGGCGTCACCACCTTCTACACGCCCAACCTGTACGCCTACAACCTGGCGTTCACCGGGTCCCAGCAGGGCTACGCGGCAGCACTCGCACTCGTCATGGCAGCGATCACGATCGCCGTCGCCTACGCCGTTCAGATCAGGGGGTTGCGCAATGCGTCGGACCACTAGCCGGCCGGCCGAGGCCGGGAAGTCCTCCGGCCGCGGGGGCCGGCTCCACACGGTGGCCAATCCCAGGAAGAGCACCACTCTCACCGTGATGACGGGCCTGTTCACCCTGTACTGCCTGCTGCCGCTCGTATGGCTGGTCATCAACGCGACCAAGTCGCAGGCCGATTTCGTGTCGTCGTTCGGGCTCGCACCCGGTCGCGAGTTCGCCCTGTGGGACAACATCGTGCAGGTGTTCAGCTATCAGGACGGGATCTTCTCCCGGTGGCTGCTCAACACCGTTCTCTACGTGGTCGTGGGCGCGACCGTGTCGACCTTCCTGGCCGCTCTCGGCGGGTACGCCCTGGCGAAACTCGACTTCACCGGCAAGCGGGTGTTCCTCCTCGTCGTCCTGGGGTCGATCTCGGTCCCCGGCATCGCCCTGGCGATCCCGCAGTTCCTGCTGTTCGCGCAGCTCGGCATGACCGACACCCCCTGGGCGATCCTCATCCCGTCCTTCATCAACCCCTTCGGGCTGTACCTGATGTGGGTGTTCACGGCCGAAGCCGTGCCGACCGGCCTGCTCGAGGCCGCCAAGATCGACGGCGCCGGGGAGTTCAGGACGTTTCTCCAGATCGCGCTCCCGCTGCTCACGCCGGCAAGCGTGACGGTCCTGCTCTTCTCGTTCGTATCGATCTGGAACAACTATTTCCTGCCGTTGATCATGCTCAAGGACCCCGACTGGTATCCGCTGACCGTCGGCATCAACCAGTGGAACAAGCTGGGCTCGACGGCCGGGAACGGCGCCCTCATCCAGAATCTCGTGATCACGTCCGCGCTGCTGACGATCGTCCCGTTGATCATCGCGTTCCTCAGCCTGCAGCGCTACTGGCAGTCAGGCTTGTCGCTGGGCGCCGTCAAGGGCTAGCGGCGACATGCCGGCGCGCGACTGCCGCCGGCCATTCCCCACCCGTCAACGATTCTGTGCGGAGAAGTGAGAGCATGACGAGCGACAGTGTGCCCGGAGCCCGGTTCCGGATCGACGGCAAGCGGTGCGACGAGAGTGCGCTCCCGCATGTCTGGAGCAGGTGCGTCGGCGCCGGACGGGCGAACGAGGCGCTGCGCGCGGACTGGCGGCAGCAGTTCGCCGAGGTCGTCGCCGCATCGGGAATCCAGTACATCCGCTTTCACGGCGTCTTTCATGACGACATGTTCGTGTACAGGGAGAGTTACGGCGGCGGTTTCGGGCCGAACGCGCCCCTTGCCGCGCCCGTGTACACCTTCAGCTATGTGGACAAGGTGTTCGACTTCCTTGTGGACAGCGGTGTCCGTCCCTTCGTCGAGCTGGGCTTCATGCCGCGCGAGCTGGCGACGGAGACCGAGACGGTGTTCTGGTGGGGCGCTCACTGCAGCCCGCCCAAGGACATGGCGCGCTGGGTCGAGCTGGTCACGAGGTCGGTCGAGCACTGGATCGACCGGTACGGCCTCGCCGTGGTGCGGGAGTGGCGCTTCGAGGTGTGGAACGAACCGAACCTGGTCCCCCACTTCTGGACCGGCACGAGAACCGAGTACTTCGAGCTCTACGAGCAGACCGTGCGAGCGATCAAGGAGATCGATCCCGCGTTGAAGGTGGGCGGGCCCGCGACGAGCGTCTTCGTGCCCGACGACCGCTACAAGGGCGAGGTCGAGGACCGCTCCGCGATGCGCGAGACGGCCGCCGCGGCCGACGTGGACGCGCTCGACTGGCGCCCGGTGTGGATCGAGGAGTTCCTCACCTGGTGCGCGGAGCGCGGGCTCCCGATCGACTTCATCTCGACCCACCTGTACCCCACCGACTTCGCGTTCGGCGCCGACGGCGAGGCGGTGCAGATCACCCGGTACGCCGACGCGACGTTCGACGACCTGACCCTCCTTCGCGAGCTCGTGCGGAACAGCGCGTATCCCGATGCGGAGATCCACATCACCGAGTGGTCGACGTCGCCGTCGGCCCGCGACTTCATCCACGACACGCTGTTCGCGGCGACGTACATCACACGGTCGTACCTCAAGTGCGCCACCCTCGCCGACTCGATCGCCTACTGGACCTTCACCGACGTGTTCGAGGAGGGCGGCGCCGGCATCGGACCGTTCCACGGCGGGTTCGGGCTGGTGAACGAGGCGGGCATCCACAAGCCCACGTTCCACGCGTTCGCGATGCTGGAGCGGCTCGGCGACCGGCTGCTCCTCGCGACGTCCGACGGGGTGGTGACCCGTGACAGCCGGACGTCGGCCGTGTCCGCGGTGTTCTTCAACTACCCCGACGACATGGCCATGAGGGGTCTCGCCTCCGAGAACGCGTACCCGGCGACACGCGCGCTGGCGGAGGTGGGGCCGAGCCGGAGGATCCACCACTCGATCGGCGGCCTGGAGCCCGGCACCACGTTCCTGGTCGAGGTCCTGGACTGGGAGCACGGGAACGTCGCCGAGGCCTGGTACCGGCTCGGGTCGCCGCTCAACCCGTCCCGGGCCGAGAGCGCCCACCTGAGCGAGGTCGCCGACTCTCTCCTCAGGTTCACGCTGACCGTGCCCGACGACGGCGTGCTGGACCTCGATGTCGAGCTGGCACCCTGGGCGGTGATGTCGTTGCGTCAGTCGGCATGACCGCGCCACGGTATCGCGGGTCCTGGCACCGAAGTCGTGCGCGAGGTACGACGACCAGCGCCGTTCCCCGGCGGATCAGGGGTGCAGGCTGCGCGCGCACGCCGAAAGGCTCTCCGCCAGCGTCTTGCGCGCGGTGTCGTCGACCTCGGCGAACATGAGCGCCTCGATCTCGTCGACGGAGCGGTCGCAGCGCCGCAAGGTGGACAGGCCCTCACGGGTGAGGCGGGCACGCAGCACACGGCCGGCGCCGGGCTGCGGGTCTCGACGGATCAGACCGCGTCGTTCGAGGTCGCGGATGACAAGGCTCATCGCCTGCGGGGTGACGAAGGCGATGCGGGCCAGATCCGCCGAGGACGGCCCGTCGCGCAGTCGCAGCTCGCTCAGCGCCATGTACTCGGTGGTCGTGACGCCGTGCCGGGCGAGGGCCTCGTCCAGGCGGCCTCGGATGTAGCGCTCCAGCCGGAACACCAGATAGCTCACCCGCGGCGCCGGGGAGTCGGGCGAGGCGGCCGGGGAGATCTCGCGGTCGGTCACGGGGAGACGATATCGCTCGCCCGCAGCGATGAAAGTTTCCCGCCGCCTATATCAAGCTACTTGATAACAAGTTGCTTGATACGCAGCGGAAATGCGCTTTCGCGCGATCTCCTCGCCGTGACCCCGCGAAGGCCGGACGTTGACGGCCGATCGGGGCGCTCCTATGGTCCAGCAACCAACGTCGATGCGGCCGCGTGCCGACGCCGCCGCACCTCAGGCACCGAGCAGAGGAGGGCGAATGAAACGACTGACCGCGTGGGTGGCCGGTGTCTGCACCGCGGTGTTGTGCGCCGCCTTGACCGCGGCACTCCCCCACCAGGCCGCCGCGGCCACCTTGACCGAGGTGACCGGGTTCGGCGCCAACCCGGGCAATCTCCGCATGCACGTGTACGCGCCGGACAACCGCCCCGCACGACCCGCGATCGTGCTGGCCATGCACGGCTGCGGCGGTTCCGGACCCGGACTCTACTCCGGCTCGGAGTTCGCCTCCCTCGCCGACCGGTACGGCTTCGTCGTCGTCTACCCGTCGGCCTCCAAGAAGGGCAACTGCTTCGACTCCTGGTCGGCCGAGTCGCACGTGCGCGGCGGCGGAAGCGACCCGGTCTCGCTCATGTCCATGATCACGTACACGCTGGAGCGCTTCGGCGGCGACGCCGGCCGCGTGTTCGTCACCGGCACTTCGGCCGGCGGCATGGAGACCAACATCATGCTCGGCAACTACCCGGACGTCTTCAAGGCCGGCGCCGTGTTCATGGGCGTGCCGCACAGTTGCTTCGCGAACGAGGCCGACTACATCCCCTCACCGGGCGCCAGCGACTGCGCCTCCGGACGCGTCAGCAGGACGCCGCAGCAGTGGGGGGACCTGGTGCGCGCCGCCTACCCGGGGTACACCGGCGCGCGGCCGCGCGTGCAGCTCTGGCACGGCACGAACGACACCCTCGTCTACTACGCCACGTTGCAGCAGCAGATCGACCAGTGGACCAACGTCTTCGGCCTCAGCCAGACGCCCACCAGCACCGACACACCGCAGGCCAACTGGAACCGCCGCCGCTACGCCGACTCCACCGGGACGGTGAAGGTCGAGGCGTACGGCATCCAGGGTGCCGGGCACAGCCTCCCGTCGAGCGGCATGGCCGCGGCCGCCATCCAGTTCTTCGGCCTCACCGACAGCGGCCCCACCAGCACCCCCACTCCCCCGACCGGCGCCTGCCGGGTCACCTACACACCCAGCACCTGGAACAACGGGTTCACCGCCGCCGTCACCATCGCCAACACCGGCCCGGCCGACGTCAACGGCTGGACGCTGGCCTGGGCCTGGCCGGGCAACCAGCGGATCACCAACGCCTGGAACGCCACCGCCACCCAGCAAGGCGCCCAGGTGACCGCGCGCAACGCCCCCTACAACGCCACCGTCGCCGCCGGAGCCGCCGTCACCTTCGGCTTCCAGGCCACCTACAGCGGGACGAACACGGCACCCGCGCAGTTCGCCCTCAACGGCACGGCCTGCTCCCCCGCTGCCTAGCGACACATGCCGGCCCTTCGCGTCCGGGCCCGTTCCCTGCGGTGGAGATCGGCTCCAGCGCAGGGAACGGGCCCGGCGGACCTGCTCCGGTTCGAGCTCGGGCTACGTGAGGTCCACCCCGCCCGGGCTGACGGCCAGGCCAGGGGTCACCCCGGAATCGGCCGGCGCCTGGGTGGGGGTGCCGGCACCGTCCAGGTTCCCGGCGGAGGTCCGGACCGTTGCCTTCACCGACGTGGTCCAGTCACGGCCGGCCGCCTTGCCGGTCAGGACCGCGGTGCCCAGGGGCTCGTCCGCGCCAGGGGTGACCTTGAACTCGGCGGTGCGTTCCGAGCCGGGCCTCAGGGGCCCCAGCACGACCTGGGCGGGCGTGACGCTCCATCCCTCCGGAGCCTCGACGGACACCGTGGCCGATGGGGCCAGCGGCATGTCGATCGCCCGGACGGTGACGGTGACCTGGGCCTCCTGACCCGGAATCAGTTCGGCCGGTGCGCCGAGCCGGACCTTCTGCAAGCTGTACGCGCGGTAGGTGTGGCCGGCCTTCCCGGTGAGCTCGATCAGGTCGGGGCCGACCTTCCTGGTGCGGGCCCGGCCGCCGCGCGTGGCGTCGACCACCTTGTAGCGCCCGGTGAACATCTCGGCGCGGACCCTCACGGTGCCGTCGCGATCGGGCGTGATCAGGAACTCGTCGGCCTGCCCCTCGCTCCACGCCGCGCCGACGGTGTGACCGCCACGGCCCCGAAGGCCCTTCACCCGTCCCTTCGGCCAGGCCGCCGGCAGGGCCGGCAGCAGGTGCAGCTCACTGTTGTGGCTGTGCAGCAGCATCTCGGCGATGCCGGACGTGGCGCCGAAGTTGCCGTCGATCTGGAACGGAGGGTGCAGATCGAACATGTTCGGCGCGAGCCGGGCCGGTGAGACGAGGGCGCGGACCAGGTCGTGCGCCCGCGTACCCTCCTCCAGCCTGGCCCAGTAGTTGATCTTCCAGGCCAGCGACCAGCCCGTCCCGTCGTCGCCGCGCAACTCCAGCGTCCGGCGCGCGGCCTCGAACAGCTCGGGCGTGTCGCGCCTGGTGATCTGGTTGCTGGGATGCAGGCCGTACAGGTGTGAGACGTGCCGGTGGGTGCGCTCGGTCTCCACCCAGTCGTGGAGCCATTCCTGGATGTTGCCGCGGGAGCCGATCTTCATCGGCGCCAGCCGCGCGCGGGCGGCCTCGACCTCGGCCCGGAAGTCCGCGTCCACGCCGAGCACCTTGCTCGCCCCGGCGCAGCCGTCGAACAGGTCGCGCAGGATCTGCATGTCCATGGTGGGGCCGGCGGCCACGCTGGCATCCGGGTGGTGGCTGAGCTCGGGCGAGTTGGACGGGTTCGTGACCAGCCAGCCGAGTTCCGGCTCCGGCACCAGGGTGTCGAGGAAGAACTGGGCGGCGCCCTTCATGGCCGGGTAGTTCGCGCGCAGGAAAGCGGCGTCGCCGGTGAACAGGTAGTGGTCCCAGATCAAGCCGGCCAGCCAGGCGCCGCCGGTCTGCCACATGCCCCAGAACGCGCCGTCGACGACAGAGGTGGCCCGCCAAGCGTCCGTGTTGTGGTGGGTGACCCAGCCGCCCGCCCCGTACTGCGCCTCGGCGGTGCGGGCGCCGGTCACGGTGAGGTCCTTGATCATGTCGAACACCGGCGCGTAGCACTCGGACAGGTTCGTCGAGTCGGCGGGCCAGTAGTTCATCGGCAGGTTGGCGTTGATGGTGTACTTCGAGTCCCACGGCGGGCGCATCTGGTCGTTCCAGATGCCCTGCAGGTTGGCCGGCTGGGTGCCGGGCCGTGAGGAGGAGATCAGCAGGTATCGGCCGAACTGGAACAGCAGCGCGGCGAACTGCGGGTCGTCGGTGTTCGCGTGCTGGGCGATGCGGACGTCGGTCGGCTGGTCGGCCGCCGCGGTACGGCCGAGGTCGAGCGTCGTGCGGCCGAACAGCCGCTGGTAGTCGGCCACGTGCCGGTCGCGCAGCTTGTCGTAGGGCCGCTCGAGTGCGGCGTCGAGGTGCTTCCGCGCGATGCCCTGGTAGTCGCCGCCGACGTCCTGGTAGTTCACGTAGCTGGAGCCGATGGAGACCAGCAGCGTCACGCTGTCGGCGCCGGACACCTGCAGAGTGCCGCCGGAGCTGGTGACGCTGCCGCCGTCGGCGACGGCCCGGGCCAGCGCCAGGAACCGCACCGAGCCGGCCACTCCTTCCATGTCGCCCGAGACGCCGTCGAGTGCCACGGTGGTCGCGTCCGGGCTGGAGCGGGTCGTCCGCTGCGGGCTGTCGAACGTCGCGGAGAACGTGATCGAGCCGGGCCGGTCGGCGGTCAGGCGGACGGCGATCACCTGGTCCGGCGCGCTCGCGAACACCTCGCGCCGGTACCGCACGCCGTTCAGGACGTAGGTCACGGAGGTCGTGGCGGTGGTGAGATCCAGCTGGCGGTTGTACTCCGACGCCCCAGTGGCGCCGCCGAAGCCGAGCCGGAGATTGCCGACGGGCTGGTAGGCCAGCTGGCCTGCGGGTTTGCCGAGCATCGTCTGGTTGATCAGGTCCTGGGCCTGCGTCCACTGGTTCTCGAAGACCAGCCGCCGGATCTCCGGCAGCGCCTGCGCACCCTTCGGGTTGCTCTGGTCGTACGGTCCGCCCGCCCAGACGGTGTCCTCGTTGAGCTGCAACCGCTCGGTGTCGACGTTGCCGAACACCATGGCGCCCAGGCGGCCGTTGCCGATCGGGAGCGCCCGCAGCCAGTCCGTGCCGGCGGCCTCGTCGTACCAGAGCGCCAGGTCGTTGGCCGCGCGCACCTCGGGGGGCGGCGTCGAAGCGGCTCGGGCGACCGCCGTCCATCGCATCGGCAGCAGGAGCGCGCCGGCCCCGGCTGTGCCGATCCTCATCAGCTGCCTTCGTGTCAGGTGGTGTTCGGGCATGGCTGTTCCCAATCGTCAGGGGGTGCGGTGCTCGGGGACGGCGCGGCGGGCTATTCCTGGACCTTGCCTCCGGTGAGGCGCGACAGGACGAGGGCGACGATGATGATCGCGCCGTTGAGGGCCTGGATCCACTGGGCGGGCACGCCGGCCAGGGTGAGGACGTTCTGGATCATGTAGAGGAGGAGGATGCCGGTGAACGCGCCGAACACCGTGCCCTTGCCGCCGTTGAGGCCGACGCCGCCGATGACGGCCGCGGCGAACACGGTGAAGATGGCGCCGTCACCCTGCGCGGCCGCCACGGAGGCGAGGTGCCCCGACATCAGCAGGCCGCCGAGCGCGGCCAGCACGCCGGCGCCCACCAGGGCGGTCCACAACACCCGGTCGGTACGGATGCCGGCGGCCTTGGCCGCGTCCACGTTGCCGCCGATGGCGTACAGGGCGCGGCCGTACTTGGTGAAGCCGAGCAGCACGATTCCGGCGGCGAACAGCAGCAGGCAGAGCCAGATCGAGGCGGGCACGCCGAGCCACAGGGCCGAGCCGAGATAGAGCATCGACGCCGACAGGTTGAAGAAGGTCTGGCCGCCGGAGATGCCGGTGAGCAGGCCGCGCAGCACGATGAGCATGCCGAGGGTGACGATGAAGCCGTTGAGCCCGAACCGTACGATCAGCAGCGCGTTGATCGCGCCGATGAGCACGCCGACGGCCAGGGTGACGGGGATCGACCAGGCCCCCGGCAGCAGGCCGAGCCCGGCGCCCGAACCGGCGGCCACGGTCAGCCACGCCGCCACGCCCGGCGCGAGACCGAACGTCGACTCCAGTGACAGATCCATCTTGCCGGCGACCAGCACGATGGTCTGAGCCAGGACCAGCAGGGAGATCTCCGACATGGTCTGCAGGATGTTGATCAGGTTGTCACCCTGCAGGAAGATCGGGTTGACGATCTGGCCGACGACGGCGATCGCGATGATCGCGGGGATCAGGGCGAAGTCGCGCAGGCGGGCCAGCCGGATCCGTGGGCGTTCCCGCTCGGGGGCGGCGTTCTCGGTGGCGGGCGTGAGAGTTCTCTCAGGCATCGAGCCGGACTCCTTCCATGGCCGCCACCACGTCGTGGTCGTGCCATCCGGCGGCCAGCTCGGCGACGACACGGCCCTGGAACATCACCAGCAGCCGGTCGCACAGCCGCAGGTCGTCGAGTTCGTCGGAGGCGATCAGCACGCCGGTTCCCCTGGTAGCCGTTTCCTCGACCTTGCCGAGCAGGAACTCCTTGGACTTGACGTCCACCCCGGCGGTGGGGGTGATCAGCACGAGCAGCCGGGGGTCGGAGGCCAGCGCCCTGGCCATGACGACCTTCTGCTGGTTGCCGCCGGACAGGCCCATCACGGGCAGGCCGGGACCGGGGGTCTTGATCGCCAGGTTGGCGATCAGGGTCCTGGCCAGCCGGTCGCGCCGCCGGTTGCTGATCAGGCCGGCCCCGCCGAGCTGGTCGGGGACGGTCATGGTGGCGTTGTCGGCGATCGACATCATCGGGACGAACCCCTGGTGGTGCCGATCGCGGGGGACGAAGCCGACACCTGCGGCGAGCGCGTCGGGCACGCTGCCGGGACGGGGCGCGCGCCCGGCGACCTCGATCGAGCCCGAGTCGGCCGCGCGCAACCCGACGACGGTCTCGGCCAGCTCGGTTCTGCCGCTGCCGGCTGCGCCGGCCAGGCCGACGATCTCGCCGGACCGGATCTCGAAGTCGATCTCCCGGTAGGCGTCGCCGTACGTCAGGCCGCGCACGCCGAGCACCACATCGGCGCCGCCGGGCACGGCCGTCCGGGAGGACGCCTCCGCCAGGCCGGCGGCCTCTCCCGCCATCGCCGCCACCAGCTCCGCGTGCGGCAGATCGGCCACCGTGGTGGTCAGGATGTGCCGGGCGTCGCGGAAGACCGTGACCGTGTCGCAGATCTCGTAGATCTCCTGCAGGTGGTGGCTGATGAACAGGAAGGTCACCCCCTGCTCCTGCAGGGTGCGGATACGGGTGAACAGCCGGGCGATGGCGGCCGCGTCGAGCTGGGCGGTCGGCTCGTCGAGGATGATGAACCGGGCGCCGAACGACAGCGCACGGGCGATCTCCACGAACTGCCGCTGCTCGACGTCCAGTTCGCCGGCCGGCAGGCGCACGTCGACGTCCACCGACCAGGTGGCCAGCAACTCGGCCGCCTTGCGCCGCAGGGCCGCCCAGCGGACCAGCCCGAGCCGGTTCAGGTCGTGGCGGTGCAGGTAGAGGTTCTCCGCCACGGTCAGCTCGGGGATGATCGTGGACTTCTGGTAGACGCAGGCCACCCGCTGCCGCCAGGCATCGCGGTCGGCCAGGCGCGGGGCGGGCTCGCCGCCGAAGCGCACCTCGCCCTCGTCGGGCGCCTGGAGCCCGGTGAGGATCGACACCAGGGTGGACTTCCCGGCCCCGTTGCGGCCGACGAGCGCGTGGGTCCGGCCGGGCATGACGCGGATCCCGGCACGGTCCAGCGCGACGGTCTCCCCGTATCTCTTGGTGACACCCACCGCCTCGACGAGGGGTGTCACCGCCTGGTCATCCGCCAAGGTTGTTGCCCCACAGCGAGGAGTCGCCCGGCTTGACGCTCGCCACGCCCGCGTAGGTGGCGCCGTCGGCGGTGACCAGGGGCGCGGAGAGCTGGTCCTCCATCAGCCCGGGGCGCACCTGGATGATGGTGCTGTCGTGGTCGGTCGGGCCCGGCTTGAACGTCTTGCCGTCGATGGCGGCCTTGGTGTACTGCAGCGCGTACTTGGCGTACTGGTCGGCCGGCTGGGAGACGGTGGCGTCGATGTTGCCGGCGGCGATCTCCTTGAGCTCCTGGGGGATGCCGTCGTTGGAGATGACGAAGACGTGCTTGGGATCGTCCGGCGGAACCAGGAGGCCGCGCTGCTGCAGCACCTGGAGGGTGCCCGACAGGGCGAAGCTCGACTGCATGTAGACGCCCTTGATGTCGGGATTGGCGGTGAGCTGGGTCTGCAGCTTCTGCGAGGCGACCGCGCCGTCCCAGTTGGTGGCCTCGCCGAACACCGTGATGCCGGGGTAGCTCGCCTTCATGCAGGTGTTGAACGCCTCGGTCCGGTCGCGGCCGTTGATGGAGGCCAGGTCGCCCTGGAGCATCACGACCTTGCCCTTGCCGGACAGCTTCTCGCCGAGGAACTTGCACGCCTTCTCGCCGTAGGCGCGGTTGTCGGCGCGTACCACCATGTAGGCGTCGCCCTGCTCGGGGCGGGTGTCGACCATGACGACGGGGATCTTCTTGGTGTTGAGCTGCTGGAGGGTGGGGGCCACGGCGGCGGTGTCCTGCGGGGCCAGCACGACGCCCTTGACGCCCTGGCTGATGAAGCTCTGCACGTTGGCGGTGAGCTTGGAGATGTCGTTCTGCGAGTTGGAGGTCTTCAGCTCCAGGCCGTTCTCGGCGCCGAACTGGGGGACGTACTTGATGAAGGAGTTCCAGAAGTCGGTGTCGGAGCGGGGATAGTCGACCCCGACGACCGGCTTGCCGCCCCCTGAGGCGGCCGTGCCGCCGCCTCCGCCGCCCCCGCAGGCGGTGGCCAGGCCGGCCGACAGGGCGACGGCCGTCCCTAAGGCGAGTCCTCTTCTCATGAGTCTTCCTTCCCTGTGCTGGGTGGCGGCCGGGGTGCGCGTCACATCGCACCCGCCGCGTCGGCGGCCCATTGGGGGCCGTGCGGGTAGGCGTACTCGGCGCGGGATGCCGGATGCATCTCGGCGCCACCGCCCGGACGTGCGGGGGCGAGGTATCGGCCGTCCCGGATCACGACCGGGTCGGTGAAGTGGTCGTGCAGATGGTCGATGTACTCGATGACGCGGTCCTCGGTGGTGCCGCTGACGGCCACGTAGTCGAACATCGACAGGTGCTGGACCATCTCGCACAGGCCGACGCCGCCCGCGTGCGGGCACACCGGCACCCCGAACTTGGCGGCCAGCAGGAGGATGGCGATGTTCTCGTTGACGCCGGCGACTCTGGCGGCGTCGAGCTGCAGGATGTCGATCGCGCCCGCCTGCAGGAGCTGCTTGAACATCACCCGGTTGTGGGTGTGCTCGCCGGTGGCGACCTTGATGGGCGCCACCTGCTTGCGGATGGCGGCGTGGCCGAGCACGTCGTCGGGCGAGGTGGGCTCCTCGATCCAGTACAGGTCGAACTCGGCGAGCGGGGCCAGCCACTCGATCGCTTGCCCGACGTTCCACGCCTGGTTGGCGTCCACGGCGATGCGCACATCGGGGCCGACCGTCTCGCGGGCCAGCCGCAGGCGCCGGATATCCTCGGCCAGGTCGGCGCCGACTTTCAGCTTGATCTGGCGGAACCCGTCGGCGACCGCCTCCTCCGCCAGCCGGGCCAGCTTGTCGTCGGTGTAGCCGAGCCAGCCCGGAGTGGTGGTGTAGGCGGGGTAGCCCTCGGCCAGCAGGCGTGCGCGGCGCTCGGCCCGGCCCGGCTCGGCGCCGCGCAGGATGGCCAGCGCCTCCTCCCGGGTGAGCGCGTCCTCCAGGTAGCGGAAGTCGACGACGTCGACGATCTCCTCCGGCGACAGCTCCGACAGCAGCCGCCACAGCGGCTTGCCCGCCCTGCGCGCGCGAAGGTCCCACAGGGCGTTGAGCACGGCTCCGGCCGCCATGTGGATGACGCCCTTCTCCGGGCCGAGCCAGCGCAGCTGGCTGTCGCCGGTGAGCCGGCGGGACACCCCGCCCAGATCGCCGAGCACCTCGGCCACCGGCCGCCCGGTGACCAGCGGCGCCAGCGACTCCACGGCGGCCACGGCGATCTCGTTGCCGCGCCCGACGGTGAAGGCGAGCCCGTGCCCTTCCTGCCCGTCGCCGGTCCGCACGATCACGTACGCGGCCGAGTAGTCGGGCTCGGGGTTCATGGCGTCGGAGCCGTCGAGGTCCCGTGAGGTGGGGAAACGGATGTCGTGGGCCTCGATGGCGGTGATCAGCTCGGCCACGACGGCCGCCCTTGGTGATGTTGACGCACGAAGGTGTCCCTCCATGGGATGTTTCGGGGAAGTGAAGTCGTCTTCACCACACCGACATGGGATGTCTTTGTAATCCTCGCGAGGGCGGCGTGTCTAGACCTCCCCGGTAATACCGGCAAAATCGCGCATCGACTGCCCCAGCGGAGGCCGCTGTGATGAGCAGACAACCCATGTCTACCTCCACGCAAGCACCAATCTTCCTCGAACATAGGATGTCTGTTATGTTTCCCAGCGTGACGCGCGTCCCGATCGAGCGACCCCGTGCCCGGAGGTCGCCCGCATGTCCCTGACCGACGAGGCGATCTCCCGTATCCGGGCCCTCATCCAGTCGGGCGAGCTGCCACCGGGGGCGCGGCTGCCGCCGGAGCACCAGCTCGCCGCCCAGCTCGGCGTCTCCCGCAACCCGCTGCGCGAGGCGGTCAAGGCGCTGGTCGTGGCCCGGGTCCTGGACGTACGGCGGGGCGACGGCACCTTCGTGACCAGCCTGGAGCCGCGGCTGTTGCTCGAAGGGCTGGGACTGGCCGTCGAGCTCCTGCGCGACGACACCCTGCTGGAGATCGTCCAGGTACGGCGGATGCTCGAGCCCGCGGCGACCGCCCTCGCCGCGTCCCGGATCTCCGCCGAGCAACTCGACGAGATCGGCGAGCACCTGAACGCGATGCGCGCCGCCTGCGACGACGTGGAGAAGCTGAACCACCACGACGCCGCCTTCCACCGCGCCGTCGTGCGGGCGACCGGCAACGAGACGCTGTCCACCCTGCTCGACGGAATCTCCGGCCGCACGCTGCGGATGCGGGTGTGGCGCGGCACGGTGGAGGCCGGCAGCTCGCACAAGACCGTCGCCGAGCACGAGGCGATCTACCACGCCCTGGCCGCCGGCGACGCGACGCTCGCCCAGGCCGCGGCGCTCATGCACATCGGCACGACCGAGACCTGGCTGCGCTCGGTGCTCGGGGACGTCGAGGACTCCCGTGACCAGGGTGTGAACTTCGAGGGCTCCCAGCTCGGCGAGGAGGAGACACGATGAAGGTCCGCCTGGCCTACGGGGAGAGCGGCCTGACGGTCGAGCTGCCCGACGAGGCCACCACGGTGGTCACCCCCGTCCACCACGCTGCCGCCCGCGACCAGGCCGGCGCGCTGCGGACCGCCCTGCGCGAACCGGTGTCGGGCCCGCCCCTGCGCGAGCGGGTACGGCCCGGCCAGACCGTCGCCATCTCGGCCTGCGACGGCACCCGCCCCCAGCCGCGGCACCTGATGATCCCGGCGATCCTCGCCGAGCTCGACGGCATCGTCGACCTCGACGACGTGACCATCCTCGTCGCGACCGGCACCCATCGCGGCAACACGGAGCCCGAGCTGCGCGCGATGTTCGGCGACGCGATCGTGGACTCCGTACGGATCGTCAACCACGACGCCCGCGACCCCGGCTCGCTCACCTATCTCGGCCGCTTCGGGAAAGACGTGCCGGTCTGGCTGAACACCGCCTGGGTCCAGGCGGACGTGCGGATCACCACCGGGTTCGTGGAGCCGCACTTCTTCGCCGGCTTCTCCGGCGGCCCCAAGCTGGTCGCCCCCGGCC
This sequence comes from Nonomuraea sp. MTCD27, assembly GCF_041950495.1. Lineage (NCBI taxonomy): Bacteria > Bacillati > Actinomycetota > Actinomycetes > Streptosporangiales > Streptosporangiaceae > Nonomuraea > Nonomuraea sp. MTCD27. The sequence goes on from NZ_JBGNUW010000033.1 coordinate 46,981, forward strand.
TGGCCGCGCTGGAGACCGTGCTCACCCTGCACGACGCCACCCGGATCGGCGATCCCCGGGCCACCTGGGGGGTGATCGAGGGCAATCCCGTGCACGACGACGTACGGGCCATCGCCGAGGGCACCGGGGTCACCTTCGCCCTCGACGTGATCCTGAACCGGGACAAGGACATCGTGGCGGCCTTCGGCGGCGACATCCTGCCCATGCACGCCGAGGCCACCGCCACCGCCCGCCGGGTCGCCATGCGCCGGGTCGAGGCACCCTTCGACGTGGTGGTCACCACCAACTCCGGCTACCCCCTCGACCAGAACCTCTACCAGTCGGTCAAGGGCATGGCGGCGGCGTTCCAGGTGGTGCGGCCGGGCGGCGTGATCGTCTGCGCGGCCGAGTGCCGCGACGGCTTCCCCGACCACGGCTCCTACCGCGAGGTGCTGGCCTCGGAGCCCTCCCCGCAGGCACTGCTCGACGCGATCGCCGCCCGGCCGGTGACCGTCCCCGACCAGTGGCAGGTGCAGATCCAGGCGCGTATCCAGGCGGGCGCGCGGGTGGTCGTGCACACCTCCTACCTCAGCGACGCCGACCTGGCGGCCGCCCACCTCGAACGGACCGGCGACATCACCGCCACGGTGGCCGAGGCGCTGGCCGCCGCCGGCCCGGGCGCCCGCGTGTGCGTGCTGCCGGAGGGTCCGCAGACCATCCCCTACCTGGCCGGCGGCCCGGCATGAGCGAACGGGTGGCGGACCTGGGGTTCGCCCGGGTCGACCTGGACCGGCAGGCCCGCCAGGGGGCACCCGAGGTCGTCTACGGGCCGGGCAAGACCGCCGAGGAGATCGTCGCGATCGTGTCCGCCCTGCTCGCCGGCAACACCGGCCCGGTGCTGGCCACGCGGGTCGAGAGCGCCACCGCCGGGGCAGTCCTGGCGGCCGTGCCGGGAGGAGCCTACGAACCCGCGGCGCGGCTGCTGGTGTGGCGGCCGGCGCGGACCGGATCCTTCGAGGTCGTGGTGGTCACGGCGGGCACGTCCGACGGGCCGGTGGCGGCCGAGGCGGCGGCCGTGGCCCGGGCGCTGGGGCTGGCCGTCACGGTCGTGCGCGACGTGGGCGTGGCGGGCATCCACCGGCTGCTCGCCGAGACCGGCCGGCTGCGCGCGGCCGACGCGGTGATCGTGGTGGCGGGCATGGAGGGCGCGCTGGCCAGCGCCGTCGGCGGCCTCGTGGCGGCGCCGGTGATCGCCGTGCCGACCTCCGTCGGGTACGGCGCGGCCCTGGAGGGCGTCACCGCCCTGCTGGCGATGTTGTCCTCGTGCGCGGCCGGCCTCACCGTGGTCAACATCGACTCCGGCTTCGGTGCCGCCATGGCCGCGCATCGCCTCGCCCATGCCACCACCCGCCGCACCACCCCGGCGGGTACGCAGGCCGCGCAGCCGGGAGGACAGCGGTGATCTGCCGGCTCAACCCGTTCACGGGGCTGGCCGGCGACATGCTGCTGGCGGCACTGATCGACGTGGGCGCGCCGCTGGACGGGATCCGGGCGGCCGTGGCGTCGACCGGTCTCACCGGGTGGGAGCTGACGGCCGCGCGGGTGCTCACCCACGGGCTGGCGGCGACCCGGGTACGCGTCGTGGTCACCGACACGGCGACCGAGCGGCGGGCGGCCGAGCTGATCTCCATGGCCGGGGCCGCCCGGCCGGAGCCGGTCGCCTCCCTCGCCACCGCCGCGCTGCGGGCGATCGCCGAGGCGGAGGGCCGGATCCACGGCACCGACCCCGCCCAGGTGCACCTGCACGAGCTGGGCGGCCACGACGCGCTCGTCGACATCGTCGGCGTGGCCGCCGCGCTGCACCTGCTCGGCGTGACGGCGGTGCACTGTGCCCCGGTCCCCCTCGGCGCCGGCACGGTGAGCACCCGGCACGGCGTGCTCCCCGTCCCGGCGCCCGCGACCATCGCCCTGCTCGAAGGAGCCCTGGTCACCGGAAGCGACCTGGGCGGCGAGACCGTGACGCCCACGGGGGCGGCGCTGCTGCGGGCCATGCGGGCGCGGTACGACCCGCCGCCGGCGATGACCCCCGTGGGGACCGGCTACGGCGCGGGCAGCAGGAAGCTGTCCGACCGCCCGAACGTCGTCGCGGTCACCCTGGCCGAGCCCGCTCGCGACTCCGGTGTCGAGCCGCTGGTCGTGCTGGAGACCAACCTGGACGACATCACGGGCGAGGTGCTCGGCCACACGATCGCCCGGGCCCTGGCCGCGGGTGCTCTGGACGCCTGGGCGACCGCGGCGACCATGAAGAAGGGCCGGCCGGCGTACGTGTTGCACGTGCTGTGCCGCCGCCCCGCCGTACCGGTCCTGCGCGAGCTGGTCTTCGCCGAGACCGGCGCGCTCGGCGTGCGCGAGGTCGCGGTCGAGCGTACGGCTCTGCGCCGGCACACCACTGAGGTGGAGCTGGAAGGTCATCGCGTGCGCGTCAAGCACGGACCCCACTCGGCGAAGCCGGAGCACGACGATGTGGCCGCCGCCGCGGCCGCCCTCGGCCTGTCCCTGCGCGAGACGGCGGCCAGGGCCCTGCGCCTGGCACAGGAGCGACCCCCGTCAGAGGAGAGTCCAGGTTGACCACCGACGACAAGATCATGGTGCTGCTCGACCGGCTGTCGGGCCTGTCCTCGCTCGCCGTCGCCTTCTCCGGCGGGGCCGACTCCGCGCTGGTGCTGGCGGCGGCGGTCCGGGCGCTCGGGACCGGCCGGGTGCTGGCCGTGACGGCGGTGTCCGACAGCCTGGCGGCCGAGGAGCTCGAGGTGGCCCGGCGCTTCGCGGCCTCTCTCGGCGTACGGCACCTGCTGCCCCGCACCGCCGAGACGGCCGATCCCGGCTACCGGGCCAACGGGCGTGACCGCTGCTACTTCTGCAAGTCGGAGGTGCTGGACGTGATCAACCGGGTCGCGGCGGAGCACGGCTTCGCGCACACCGCCACCGGCACGAACGCCGACGACGCCGTGGACCCGTTCCGGCCGGGGATCAGGGCCGCCGACGAGCGCGGGGTGCTCGCACCACTGCGGGACGCCGGTCTCACCAAGGCCGAGGTACGGCGGACCAGCAAGGCGTGGGGCCTGGTCACCTGGGACAAGCCGGCCGCGCCGTGCCTGGCCAGCCGGGTGGCCTACGGCGTGGAGGTGACGCCGGCCCGGCTGCACCGGATCGAGGCGGCCGAGCGGGTGGTGCGCGACCTGCTGGTCCGGGCCGGCCTGCCGGTCACCGACCTGCGGGTCCGCGATCTCGGCGACCGGGTCCGGGTGGAGCTGGACGCCGGCCTGGTGTCGCGGGCCGCCGATCTGCCGGGGCTGGCGCCGGCCGTACGGGACGCGGGCTTCCACGGCGCCCGGGTGGACGTGGCGGCCTTCCGCTCCGGCGCCCTGAACATCGAGCCGCTCCGATCATGACCGTCCCATGGGCGGGCGCCAGATCGTTGGCACCGCGCACCGCGCACCGCGCCATGCGCCGGGGGCCTGGTCGCCACGCCCGCCCCTCGTCGTGGCCGACGGCAGCGACCCCGAAGCCGAACGGCCGCATGTCGTCGTCCACCGGCCGGCGGGGCCACCTCCTCTTCTCCAGCCAGCTGCCCGACCTGGAGCGGTGAGCAGGGCGTGGAGGCCCGGCACACGACGGCCGCCCGGGCACGGGCCCGCTTCGGCGGCACCCGCGCGCCGACGATCCGCATCCGCGCGCCGGACGATCCGCATCCGCTGGTCGGCGGTGCGCGGGCGGGCGATCGCGCCGGGGAAGCGGTGCTCCCCGGCGGTGGAGGCGGCGATGAGCGCGGCGCGGGGCCGGGACGGCCGGGGCCCGACGCCGGGCGAGAGGGCGACGGCGCGTCAGCGTTGCAGGCGCACGGGGGCGCTGGATGCGCTGCGCCGGACGAGCCAGGCCTCGGTGATGTGGGTGAACATCGCTTCGGCGGCGCCATCGGAGTCGTGGGCGGCGATGCGTTCGTAGATGCGGCGATGGCCCTGGTTGGACGCCACGCACAGGGCGCGTTCGGGCTTGCCCAGGTAGCGGGCGGTGTTGATCACCTGGCTCTCCAGCGCGCGCACCACGCCGCGGGCGATGCGGTTTCCGGACGCCTGCATGATCGTGTCGTGGAAGGCGCGGTCGTGATCGGCGTAGGTGACGTGGTCGTCCACGAGCTCGTCCATCCGGTCCACCAGCGTGCGCAGCCGCTCGATGGCCTCCTCGCCCGCCACCCGGGCGGCGAGGTAGGCCATGTCGGACTCGAGCAGGCGGCGGGTGACGACGAGGTCGTCGAGGATCCCCAGGCTCTCGTCCATGTCGATGGTCGCCGCCAGGACGAGCTCGTCGAGCATGTCCCACATCGTGGGCGGGGTCACCATGGTCCCCGCGCCCTGCCGGACCTGGACGAGCCCCTTCTCCTGGAGGATCTTCACGGCCTCACGGACGACGGTCCGGCTCACCGAGAAGGTCTCGCACAGCACGGGTTCGGGGGGAAGGGGTGTGCCGGGCGGGTGCACGCCGCGGACGATGCGCTCCACGAGCTCCGCTGTCACCGCCTTGCCCAGGCTGGCCGGTCGTCGGACCCATGCGGGCGGCACGGGGACGCTGCCGGGCGATTCCTGCGATGCCGTCATATCTTCCTCCGGTGACCTGCTCGGTCAGCGCCCACCGCGTCAGTATATGTCATCCGTATTGACAGCATACGTCATACGAATTATGTTTCCGGGACGACGGCCGGGAACGCCGGCCGCGCTCTGGAGAGTGAAGAGCTATGAAGCAGCGAACACTCTGGTCAGTCGTCCTTGCCACGGGGCTGGCCGTGACCGGATGCGGAAGCGCCGCACCGACGCAGTCCTCCCCCGGGGAGTCCAAGAGCAAGATCGTGGTGTGGGACTGGAAATCCGGCGAACCGGGCGTGACCGCCTACATCGAGAAGGCGAAGGCCGACTTCGCCGCCAAGCATCCCGATGTCACCGTCGAGTTCGTGGCCCAGCCGTTCGATCAGTACTACACCCTGTTGGGCGCGGCCACCCAGTCGGGCAAGGGCCCCGACGTCATGCTGTTCAACGGCGGCGGGCAGATCCGCGACCGGGTCGACGGGCTCCTGCCGCTGGACCAGTACGTGGCCGAGGACAAGCAGCGGCTGGCGGGCTGGGACGCCTTCAGCAAGGACGGCACGATCTATGCCGCCCCGGTGACCCTGCAGGGCCATCCGATCTACTACAACAAGTCGATCTATCAGAAGGCGGGGCAGGATCCGGCGAACCCGCCGAAGACGTGGGACGAGTTCGTCAGCGGCTGCGCCGCCATCAAGAAGTCGGCCGGCGCCAAGTGTTTTGCCCTCGGCAACAAGGAAGGCTTCGGGATCCAGTTCTTCATGTCGGGCCTCGGGCCGGGCATCCTGACGCCCAAGGAGTACGACGACTGGATCGCCGGAAAACGCGACTGGACCTCTCCTCACGTGAAGGAGATCTTCAGCCTGTGGAAGAAGGTCAACGATGACGGCCTGAACAACGACGGCGCCAACTCCACCGCGCTCTTCAACGACGCGTTCGCGGTCTTCAACACCGGTAAGGCCGCCAACATCATCGGGCTGATGTCGGATATCGGGCACTGGAAGGACTTCGGCGAATTCCTGGGCGCCGACCAGGTCGGCGTCATGACCGCGCCGGCGGTCACCAGCGGAGCCACGCCCGTCCTCCCCTACGACGGAGGCATCGGTTACGGGGTCGCCAAGACGACCAAGGATCCCAAACTGGCCGCCGACCTGGTGCGATCGCTGACCTCGACCGGCGCGCTGACCGCCTTCTACACCGGCGCGGGCGCGATCACCTCCGACACCACGATCGACGTGTCGCAGGGCGCTCCCGCCGTGGCCGCGATCGTGCCCCAGATCAAGGACGGCAAGCCCGCACTGCATGTCGCCTTGTCCTCCAAGACCCTCGACCTGATGGGCAGGCTGTCCCAGCAGCTCCTGAGCGGGTCGGTGAACGTCGATGAAGCGGTGAAGCAACTGGCCGCTTCGGACAAGGCGAGCTGATCGCGTGCCGATGAGAGGTTCGTCACCTGGGGTCCGCTCGGCCGCGGCGGAGCGGACCCCAGGAGCGAGGTTCGAGCGGCCGGGGCGTCACAGCGGCGCCGGAAGGACCCCCCGCGGGGCGCGGGCCGAGCGTCTCGCGCCCTTCGTTCTGGTGGCTCCGGCCGTACTGATCATCGTGGTGCTGCGGTTGTGGCCGCTGCTGCTGGGCGTCAACTTCTCCTTCACGGGCGACGGCGAGCGTAACGGGACCGCTGTCGGCTTCGACAACTACGCGCAACTGCTCGACGATCCGCTGTTCCGCATCGCACTGCGCAACGTCGGCCTGCTGGTGGCCCTGCTTCCCGTTGCGGTGGCGATCCCCGGCCTGCTGGCGACGTTCATCTACCTGCGGGTGCCCGGGCACCGGGTCTTCCGCGGCGTCTACTTCTTCCCGGCCGTGCTCTCACCGGTGATCGTCGGCGCGATCTTCAACCTGATGCTCGGCTTCGACGGCCCGTTGAACGCCGCCCTGGGATCGATCGGCCTCGGCCCCGTCGACTGGCTCGGCGACCCGGGCGTCGCCATGTTCACCGTCATCGGCGTGCACGTCTGGGCGACGTTCGGGATGGCCCTGGTGGTGTTCCTCGCCGGGTTCTCCACCCTGGACGCCGCGCTCCTGGACGCCGCCCGGATCGACGGCGCGTCGCTGCCCCGGATCATCTGGCATGTCATCATCCCGGGTCTGTCCCGCACCATCCAGTTCGTCTTCGTCACGACCATGATCGGAATGCTGACGTCCATGTTCGGCCTGCTGTACGTCATGACCAGCGGCGGCCCGGAAGGTTCGACGTACCTGCCGGAGTTCTACGTCTGGATCCAGCAGGGACGGATGAACCGCCCGGCACTCGCCTCGGCCGCGTCGACGGTGCTGTTCCTCATCATGCTCGTGGTCGGGATCCTCCAGGTGAGCGTGCTCCGCCGCGCGGGGAGGGAAGACTGATGCCCGGCAAGCGCCTGGGCCGGTGGATGGTCGCCGTCCCGATGGCGCTCCTCGCGCTGGCGACCGTCTATCCCCTCGTGTTCACCGCCAACGTCGCCATGAAGACCCGGCGGGAGTACATCCTCGACCGCTTCTCCCCCACGACCTCCCTGCACCTGGAGAACATCGCCGCGGCGTGGAACAGCGTCGGCATGGCGCGCTACTTCGCCAACTCGCTCGTCGTGGTGACGGTCTCGGTGGTCCTGCTGCTGCTCTTCGGGTCGATGGCCGGCTTCGCGCTGAGTCAGCTGCGCTTCCGCGGCTCCACCGCGCTGTTCCTGGGCTGTCTGGCGGCGCTGTTCATCCCGTTCCAGGTGATCATGGTGCCGTTGGCCCGGATCATGGCGGACAGCGGCCTCATCGACACCTACCCGGGACTGATCCTGGCCTACGTCGCGCAGTTCCTCCCGTTCACCATCTTCCTGATGACGAGCCACTACCGGACCATCCCCGTGGAGATCGTCCACGCGGCCCGGATCGACGGGAACACCACCTACGGCGTCTACCGGCGGATCATGATCCCGCTCGGTGCTCCGGCCCTGCTGTCGGTCGGCATCCTCGATGCCCTGTTCTGCTGGAACGACGTGCTCATCGCCCTGCTGATGATGCCGTCGCCGGAGCATCGCACCCTCATGGTCGGGGTCACCTCGCTGCGCGGACAATACTCGGACCACATCCCCCAGTTCGCCTCAGGAGTCCTGATCGCCGCGATACCCGTCCTGTTGCTCTATCTCTTCCTTCAGCGTCAGATCGCCGACGGTGTCACCGCCGGCTCCACGAAGGGCTGACATGCGGATCTCGGGGTATCGCACGTTGACGACGATGCATGAATGGGGCCGGCCCGTCGGTGATGCCAACGGCGTCTACGCCGACGGCAACGTGCCGGTCCCGATCATCATGGTGGACACCGACGAGGGGATCACCGGCGTCGGCCTCGGGCCGCACACGCACCTCGACACCATTTTCGCCGCCATCGAAGGCGAGGACCCGCGCGGCGTCACCGCGCTCTACGACCGCATGTTGCGGCAGACCTTCAAGGCCGGCCACGCGGGCGCCGTGTTCGGGACGATCGGCGCACTCGACACCGCCCTGTGGGACATCAAGGCGCAGGCAGCCGGCGAACCGCTGTGGCGCCTGCTGGGCGGTCGCGACAGGCGGGTCCCCGCCTACGCCTCCGGCCTGGACATCGGCCTGACCGACGAGGAACTCGTCTCCCTCTACCAGGTCTACGCCAGGCACGGACTGCGGGCGGCCAAGCTCAAGGGCGGCCTCGACATCGAACGCGACCGGCACCGGCTGACGCTGATACGAGAGGTTCTGACCGAGGCCGCGCACGGATCGCGGCCGGGCCTGATACTCGACGTGAACGAAGCCTGGACCCGCAAACAGGCGGTCCGGCACGTCTGCGAGCTCGAACGCACCCTGGACCTGGTCTGGATCGAAGAGCCGGTCCGGCGATGGGACGCCGAAGGCCTGGCCGTCGTCAGCCGCGGGGTCCGCGCCTCGGTCGCCACGGGTGAGAACCTCACCGGGCTCGAACAGTATCGGCCGCTGCTGGCCGCGGGGGCCGTCGACATCGTCCAGACGGCAGCCGTCTGGGGAATCACCCATTTCCTGCGGGTATCCGCTCTGGCGCACGCCCACGACCTGCCGGTCAGCCCGATCGGCACCACCCCGCTCGGGCTCCTGCACGCCGCGACCTCCGTACCGAACCACATGATCAGCGAACTGCAGGACCTGCGGCCACCGCTCGGCGTGTCCGTCGACCTGACCGTCGAGGACGGCGCGTTCGTCCTCGGGAACTCCGCGGGCCTGGGCATCACGATCGACGAGGACGCGCTCACCTCGTCCACCCGCCGGCCGGACGGCACCATGACGGCCGGCACCCCCAACGTCCGGCCCGAGCACGCCGGGCGGCGTCTGCTGGCGGTGGCCGATCACAGCGCCGCATCGCAGCACCGGTCCGCCCCGTAGCCCTGGGCCGGGAGGCAACATCGCACGGACACCACCACCGTCACCCCGGACGACCTCCCGGCAGGGGCCAGGCAGTGATCCATCCGACCGGCCCGACCGCGGCGCCCCCGACCGCGGCGCCCCCGGCCTCGGCGCCGCCGGCCGAGCAGCGGCCACCTTCGCCGGGGCGGAGGACCGCCGCCGGCGAAGGTGTGTCTCGTGACGGCCCTCAGGTGCGGGTCCAACGCTGGTTGGCGCCGCCGTTGCAGGACCAGACGATCAGCTTGGTGCCGTTGGCGGTGGCGTTGTTCGGCACGTCCAGGCACTTGCCGGCGCCGACGGCGGTGATGGTGCCGTCGGTGTTGAGGCGCCACTGCTGGTTGGACTGCCCGTTGCAGTCCCAGATGATCACCTGGGTGCCGTCGGCGGTGCCGCCGTCGTAGACGTCCAGGCACTTGTTCCCGTAGACCCGCAGCTCACCGCTCGCGGTGGACGTCCACTGCTGGTTGGCCTGGCCGTTGCAGTCCCAGATCTGCGCCTGCGCGCCGTTGGCCTGCGAGGCGCCGGTGACGTCCAGGCACCGGCCCGAGCCGACACCCTTGATCGCTCCCGTGGGAGTCGGCGTGATGCCTCCGCCGGTGACGATGTACATGGCCGCACCGTGCCCGGGCACCGACGCGCTGATCGTCCCGGACGAGGAGGACGTCGTGTGCGCCCACAGGTCGCGCACCGAGTAGGAGGACACCGAGCCCAGGCCCAGGGCCGAGGCGGTGGTGGAGACCGTCGCGGCCGAGGTGCCGCGGTTGAGCAGGACGACCGCGACCGAGCCGTTGGACATCGGCTTGCGCCACACCTCCAGGTTCCCGTTGTCGCTGATCTTGTGGCCCTGCCTGCCGCCCCAGTCCTGGTTGACCGCGATGACCTCGGTGTTCGTCAGGATGGACCGGGTCTCGGCGCTCATCGACCGGATGTCGTTGCCCGCGATGAGCGGAGCGTTCAGCAGCGACCACAGGCTGAAGTGCGCCCGTCCCTCGGTCGCGGTCAGCGCGCCGACGCCCACCTCCAGCATGTCGGGGTCGTTCCAGCCTCCCGGCCCCGAGTACGCTTCGAGCCCGACCTGCTGGTCCAGGATGCCCATGATGGAGTTCCAGTTCGCCGCGATGTCGCCCGTCGTGCGCCAGGAGTTGCCCACCGGCATCCCCCAGGTCCACACGTTCTCCTGGCCCCAGTTGCACAGGCTGTACACGATCGGGCGCCCGGTGGCGGCCAGCGCGTCACGCATGGCGGTGTAACGCTGCTGCCCGCTCCTGCCCTGATGATCGCCGCAGTTGTCGTACTTCAGATAGTCGATCCCCCAGGACGCCCACAGGGCGGCGTCGCGCTGCTCGTAGCCCAGGCTGGCCGGGTACCCCGCGCACGTGGTGGTCCCCGCCGAGGAGTAGATGCCGAGCTTCAGCCCTCTGGCATGGACGTAGTCCGCCAGGGCCTTGATGCCGCTGGGGAACTTCTGCGGGTCCGCCACCAGATCCCCGTTGGCGTTGCGGCTCATGGTGGACCAGCAGTCGTCGATGTTGACGTACGTGTAGCCCGCCGCCGCCATGCCGCTGGAGACCATGGCGTCCGCGGTCTGCCGGATGAGACTCTCGTTCACGTTACAGAAGAAGGTGTTCCAGTCGTTCCACCCCATCTGCGGCGTCCGGGCGAGCCCGTTTTCCAGCGCGACGGCCGGCGACGACGCACCGCCGGTCGCGACCAGGGAACCGGCGGCCAGTAACACCGCCAGCATCCATCGGATGACCTTACGCATCTGACTCCTCCTCATATGACGGCACCGGATCAGGAGACGGCGCAGGAGAGGGCAGGTGTGGCCGCGGCGCCGTTGGCAGTGAAGCCGAACGTGGTGCTGCCGCCGGCCGCGATGGAGCCGTTGTAGGCCTCGTTGCGGACGGTCACGCCGGCTCCGGAGCCGGACCGCACGCCGTTCCACAGGCTGCTGATCGTCTGCCCGCCCGGCCACGTCCAGCCGACCGTCCAGCCGTTCACGGCGCCGTCGCCGGCGCGGACCGTGACAGTGGACTGGAAGCCGCCGGACCAGGAGTTCACGGTCTCCATCGTGGCCGTGCACGCACCGGTTCCCGGGGTGGGAGTGGGGGTGGGCGTCGGACTCGGCGACGGGGAGCTCGCGAACTGGGAGAAGAACTTCCACACCTCTGCCTTGGTCCAGGTCGTGACGCCGCTCTCGGCGTACGTCCCGTCCACCGGACCGGGCATGTGACCGTTGTCGAATGCGGCCCAGACGACCGGATAGCCGTCCCGGCACCCCGAGTAGGTGGTGACGATGTGGCTCCGGCTCCCCGAGCTCGGCTCGGGAGGGTTCTGCGCGGTACAACCGTTGTTGCGGACGAACCTGTCACGCAACGACCGTCCCTGCGAGATGTTGAGCACCGTGTCCCCGATGCCGTGCAGCCCCATGTACGCGATGGGCTGAGTCCCGCCGCTGCACCCGCTGAGCTGCGCGCCGGAGAAGACCGCGACCGCGCGGAAGACCGTCGCCCGCGAGCACGCGAGCGAGAAGCTCATCCCGCCGCCGTAGCTGAAGCCGGTGGCGAAGCGCTGCGAGGTGTCGACGCAGAGATCCGCCTCGATGAGCCGGATCATGTCGTCGACGAAGGTGACGTCCTCGCCGTTGGCGTTCGCCCAGCCGTTGTTGAAGCCCTGGGGAGCGACGAAGATCGCGCCGTTGTTCGACAGCTGCCTGAGTCCGTAGAAGGACCAGGGGTACCCGCTGGTTCCGCCGGAGTCGACGTCGGTCGCGGTGCCGCCCCGCCAGTGGAAGCCGAAGATCAACCGGTAGGGGGTGTTGTTCTGGTAGTTGTCGGGCAGCCGGAGGATGAAGGAGCGGTTCTTGCCGCTGGTCTGGATCGACTGCGTGCCGCTCCTCAACGTCGGGGTCTTGCCGCATCCGGCGGTCGTCGCGAGGGCGCCGGCGGGCGCCGCCGCGCTGCCGGCGTCGCTGCTCATCGCCACACGACTCGTGGCCAGTACGAGAAGTGCCGCGACCGCGATCGCTCCGAAAAGGGAGCGGTGCCTGGACATCACGTAACTCCGATCATGGTGCCGATTCCGATGCGTCTGGACTGACAGATCGTGCGCTGCTCCCATGTCCGGCGGGAGCGGCGCGGGTGGTCGTGCCGGAGCGCCACGTGCGGGACAGCCGGCTCTGGCTACTGGAACGAAGCGTCGTCGATGGAGAAGCCGTCGGTGCCCGCCGCCGTCTCGACGTAGAAGGTGGCGCCGGTAAGCGTCCCGCTCCACGACACCGTCGCCGTGCCGGTGAGCCGGGTCCAGCCGCCGGAGTTCACCGGCGTCGCCGGCGTGAGCTGGAGGTAGCTCGTCGTACCGCCGGCGGTGAGCGCCAGGGTCGCCTTCGCGCTGGGCGTGCCGCTCTGCGACCGCACCCAGACGCTGGTGGTGTAGCTCCTGCCGTTGGTGAGCTTGGCGGTCACGTCCTGGGTGGTGCCGTTCCATGACGCCGTGCGCCCGGCGATGGACAGCGCCCGCGCGCCTCCGTGCACCGGGTCGGTGACGGACGACAGGGTTCCGCCGGACGTGCCCCAGGCCGTGGTGCCGCTCTCCATGTCGCCGTTGGCCAGCAGATTCCCGCCGGTGCCGCCGGTGAACTGCCACCAGTTCACGTTGAACAGGTTGCCGCTGCCGCCGGTGTACCTGAAGTACAGGTCATGGGTGCCTGTCGCGCCGTTCACCGGGCAGGTGACCGTCGTCCACGTCTGCCAGCCGCCGGTGCCCGGCACGGTGCACGTCCCCGCCAGCGTGCCGTTGACGCCGTCCAGGCGGAGCTCGATCCGGCCACCGCTGGTCGCCGAGGCCACCCGCGCGCTGAAGGACGTCGCGCCGGAGCCGAAGGCGACGCCCTTGACCTTGACGTAGTCGCCGTTCTCGATCCACCCGACGTTCATGCCGCCCTCGCCGGCGGGTTCGGTCTCCACGCCGGACTCCCAGGCGATCGTCTCGGCCTCCTGGCGGACGTAGGGGTTCAACGTGCCCACCTGGGGCGCTCCGGCCGTGGTCATGTTGATCGTGGGGATGGTGCCGTCGGCGTTGTAGGTGAACTTCTCGACGGCCACCGAGCGGGTGAAGCCGCCCCCGCCCGGCAGGGCGCCGTTGTGGTAGAAGAAGTACGATCCGCCGTTGAAGTCGATGACGCCGGGGTGGTTGGTGAAGCTGCTGCCCTGCGTGGGCATGACCGTCCCGCGGTAGGTCCAGGGGCCGGTGGGGCCGGGGGCCGTCGAATAGCCGATGAACTCCGAGCAGCATTTCGCGGCGAAGACGTTGTAGTAGAGGCCGTTGCGCTTGTAGACCCAGGGACCCTCCTCGTACAGGGTCGGCCGGCTGGTGTCGCCGGTGCGGGTGCCGAAGCCCGCGGTGGTGAGCGGGATCTGGCTGGGGCTGCCGGAGTACGAGATCATGTCGGCGTTGAGCCTGACGTACCAGAGGTTGGGGTTGCCCCAGTACAGGTAGGCCTGCCCGTTGTCGTCGATGAAGACCGTCGGGTCGATCTCTCCGTTCCTGACGAGAGGGCGGCCGATGGCATCCGTGAAGGGCCCGGTGGGGCTGTTGGAGACCCCGACGCCGATGGCCATCTGGCCGCTCGCCCGGTCCTTCACCGGGACGTACCAGTAGAACTTGCCGTTCCGGTGGACGGCCTGGCCCGCCCACGCGTCCGCGCTCGCCCAGCTGAAGGTGGCCACGCTCATCGGCGAGCCGTGGTCGGTCCAGTTCACCATGTCGGCGGACGACCAGACCCGCCACTCCTTCATGGTGAAGTACGTCGAGCCGTCCTCGTCGTGTCCCGTGTAGAGGTAGACGCGGCCGTCGTGCACCAGTGGCGCCGGGTCGGCGGTGTAGATCGTCTGGACGATCGGGTTGTCCGCCCTGGCCGTGCCCGGGATCACCATCACGGCGCAGAGCAGCGCAAGGATCGCCGGCACACCGCGCCGTGCCATGACGCCCAGCCTCGCCATGACGCCGAACTGGAGGGGGGATGCGACTTTCATGGTCACCTTCCGGAGCCGGGCGGACATGGGGGTGCGGGCGCGGTGTGTCAGGTGCGGGTCCAGCGCTGGTTGGCGCCCCCGTGGCAGGAGTAGAGCTGGAGCCGGGTGCCGTTGGCGGTGCTCTGGCCCACGGCGTCCAGGCACAGGCCGGACTGCACGCCGGTGATGGTGCCGTCGGCGTTCAGGCGCCATTTCTGGTTGGCGCCGCCGTGGCAGGAGTAGATCTGGATGCCGGCGCCGTTGCCGGTGCCGGCCGCGTCGAGGCACTTGTCGCCGTAGACCCTGAGCTCACCGGCCGAGGTGGCGGCCCACTGCTGGTTGCCGCGCCCGTTGCAGTCCCACAACTGCACCGCGGTGCCGTCGGCGGTGGCGGCGCCGGGCACGTCCAGGCAACGCCCGGAGCCGACTCCCTTGATCTGCCCCCCGGGTGGTGGCGTCGGCGTCGTGGTGGACGAGCCGCCGTCCAGTCCGAAGAAGCGGATGGCGTGCGCGGCCATCCCCGCTCGCGGCAGGTCGTGGCCGGCTCCGGTGATGGTGTACGCCTCGACCTGCCCGGAGCCGAAGACTCGCCGGGTCCATCCGGACTGCGGGCTGTCGGTGGAGGCCGGGGTCTGGCCCAGCCCGTGCACGTTGGTCCACTGGTCGACCTCCTCCTGCAGCATCGTGTACGGCAGCACGGAGTCGGCGGTGCCGTGCCAGGCCATCACGCGCGGGCGGGGCCCGGTGTAGCCGGGGTAGGCGTTCCTGACCAGGTCACCCCACTGCTGCGGTGTCTTGTCGCCGCACCCGGCGGGGCCGAGGCAACCGTAGGGAACCCCCGCGAACGGCGCGCCGGCCTTGAACACGTCCGGGTACGTGGCGAGCAGGTTGTTGGTCTCCATGGCGCCGGAGGAGAAGCCGGTGGCGAACACCCGCTCCGGGTCGCCGTTGTAGCGTTGCAGCACGTAGGCCGTCATGGAGACGATCGACACCGGGTCGCTGCCGCCACCGTGGCGCAGGGCCTCGTTCGACCACACGTCGAAGCAGTTCGACAGGCCGTTGGCGCTCTTGTTCGCCTGCGGGTAGATGACGATGAAGCCGTACCGGTCGGCCAGAGAGGCGAACTCGGTGCCCTGGTGGAAGCCCGTGGCCCAGCCGTTGCAGCCGTGCATCGCCACCAGGACTCCCGGGCGGGGCGCCACCGTGTCCGGGACGTAGAGGTACATCCGCAGACCGCCGGGGTTGGCGCCGAAGCTCGTCACTTCGGTCAGGACCGCCGCCGACGCTCCCGGCGCAGCCGTGAGGAACATGGTCAGAGCAGTGGCCACCGCCGTGATCAGAGCCGTCAGCGCGGCTCCGATGCCCGCGTACCGCGTGGGGGGTTCGCTTCGCTTCATTGGTTCGCCTCTCCGCTGTTAGCGCTAACAAACCGCTGGCCTGGTCGAGGTCCCTCGGGCCGGTGGAGGTGGTGGCGGGACGGAGCAAACACGAGGCAGAAAGGTACTGTCAAGAGCGCCGTAGATTGCGGCGACCGGAGGAGGCAGCCGCCGGGTGTGCTCACCTCGAACTTTCGAGTCCGGCCGCCGTCGATCAGCGAGAGCGTCGCCGTGAAACTTTCATGCACCCGCCACCCGGCGGGCCCGGCCGAAACTTTCAACGGCACAGGTCGCGTATTCAGCCAGGACAACCGGTGCAGATAGCAGCATGCGTCGCCGAAAGTTTTCACTGAATCCTTGACAACTTTCGGCGAGATTCCCACACTGAGTGCCCGAGGTGATCTCCCTTACCGGCTCGGTGGTGCTCAGCAGGGGGACTGCCGTCCCGACGCCTGTGGTGTGCGTCCCCACCTGGACGCGGCATCGGTCCCGCGGGTGTGTCCCGCATGATCCTTTCCCCATGATTCGCATACGGAGGCTCAAGCATGCGTCTCAACGCCATGTCCCCACCTACCGCCAGGCGGCCGCTCGACGCGGGCCGCCGGGCGCTGGTCGCCGGTGCGCTCGGCGCGCTCGGCCTGATCACGGCACTGGCGACGGCGATCCCGGCCGATGCCGCGGAGAGCACGCTCGGCGCGGCCGCCGCGCAGAGCGGCCGCTACTTCGGCACCGCCATCGCCGCGGGCAGGCTCGGCGACTCCACCTACACGACGATCGCCAATCGCGAGTTCAACATGGTGACGGCCGAGAACGAGATGAAGATCGACGCCACCGAGCCCAACCCGGGGCAGTTCAACTTCTCCGCCGGGGACCGGGTCTACAACTGGGCTGTGCAGAACGGCAAGCGGGTGCGCGGGCACACCCTGGCCTGGCACAACCAGCAGCCGAACTGGATGCGGTCGATGGAGGGCAGCTCGCTGCGCCAGGCGATGATCAACCACATCAACGGCGTCATGGGGCACTACAAGGGCAAGATCTACGCCTGGGACGTGGTCAACGAGGCCTTCGCCGACGGCAACTCCGGCGGCCGGCGTGACTCCAACCTCCAGCGCACCGGCAACGACTGGATCGAGGTGGCCTTCCGCACCGCGCGCGCCGCCGACCCGGCCGCCAAGCTGTGCTACAACGACTACAACATCGACAACTGGAGCTGGGCCAAGACGCAGGGCGTCTACAACATGGTCAGGGACTTCAAGGCCCGCGGTGTGCCGATCGACTGCGTCGGCCTGCAGTCGCACTTCAACAGCAACAGCCCCTACAACAGCAACTACCGCACGACCATCCAGAGCTTCGCCGCGCTGGGGGTCGACGTGCAGATCACCGAGCTGGACATCCAGGGCGGCTCGGCCACCACGTACGCCAACGTCGTCAACGACTGCCTGGCGGTGCCGCGCTGTACCGGCATCACGGTCTGGGGGGTTCGCGACAGCGACTCCTGGCTCGGCGCCGGCGCCGCCCCGCTGCTCTTCGACGGCAACGGCAACAAGAAGCCCGCCTACACCTCGGTGCTCAACGCGCTCAACGGCGGCAGCACGACGCCGACGCCCGGCCCGGGCGGCGCCGGAGAGATCAAGAGCACGGCCTCCGGCCGCTGCGTGGACGTGCCCAACGCCAGCACCACCGACGGCACCGCGGTGCACCTGTGGGACTGCAACGGCCAGAGCAACCAGCGGTGGACGCAGACCACGGCCGGGGAGCTGAAGTACGGCGACAAGTGCCTGGACGCCGGGGGCACAGGCAACGGCGCCAAGATCCAGATCTACTCCTGCTGGGGTGGCGACAACCAGAAGTGGCGCGTCAACTCCGACGGCACGATCGTGGGCGTACAGTCCGGGCTGTGCCTCGACGCCGTCGGCGCCGGCACCGGCAACGGTACGGGGCTGCAGCTGTACAGCTGCTGGGGCGGCGCCAACCAGAAGTGGACCTACACCCCGAACACCGCGTGAGCCTCACCGACGGGTCGCCCCGGCGCCTGGGCCGACTGGCCCGGACCGGCTCGACCCGCTGACCGAACCCCCTGTGCGACCCTCCCTCGGCTCCGGTGGGGAGACCGAGGGAGGGTGAGCCACGCCCGGCCGCAACGGCCGGGCGTGGCTCGACAAGGTTGTCGGCGGCCGTCACACGCCCGTGATCGTCCACTGGTTGTTGGTGCTGTTGTTCGGCGCCCACATGGCCACGGTGGACCCGGCGGTGCTGTTGCCCATGCCGTCCAGCGCGGTGCCGGTGCCCCGGTTGATGATCTGGTTGCGGCCGTTGCCCGTGCTGTTGAGGCGCCACTGCTGGTTGGCGCCGCCGCTCCAAGCCGCCTGCCGGGCACTGGCGCCGTTGGCGGAGTTGCCCCAGCTGTCGATCACCATGCCGTTGGCGCGGTTGACGATGCGGTACCAGCCACCGCCCAGGTCCACCAGCTGCCACTGCAGGTTGGCACTGCCGTCGTAGCTCCACTGCTTGACGACCGAGCCGGAGGCGACGGTGCCGCCGCTGTCCAGCACCAGACCGGTGGTGACGTTCGTGATCCGCACGTGGCTCGCCGGCGTGCCGGACGCGGTCATGCGGTACGTGCGCCCGGCTTGGCCGGTCAGCGCGATGACGTCGGACTCGGGTCTGGTGACGCTGACGGTGCCGCCGGTCGCGGCGTCGGCCACCTGGAAGGTTCCGGTGAACATGCGGCCGCGCACCTTGACCGTCCCGTCGCGGTCGAACCTGATGAGGACCTCGGTGGCCCCGCCGGAGCTCCACGTGATGTCCACGGTGTGGCCGCCGCGCCCCCGGAGACCCAGCACCTTGCCGTTCGGCCAGGCCGGCGGCAGCGCCGGCAGCACGTGCAGCTCGCCGTTGTGGCTGTGCAGCAGCATCTCGGCGATGCCGGCCGTGGCGCCGAAGTTGCCGTCGATCTGGAACGGGGGATGCAGGTCGAACATGTTCGGCGCCAGCCGGTCCGTCCGCACCAGGAGGCGGAGCAGCGCGTGCGCCCGGCCGCCCTCCTCCATCCGCGCCCAGTAGTTGATCTTCCAGGCCAGTGACCAGCCGGTCCCGTCGTCCCCGCGCAGTTCGAGGGTGCGCCGCGCGGCGGTGTACAGCCCCGGAGTGCCGCGTTTGGTGATCTGGTTGCTGGGATGCAGGCCGTACAGGTGGGAGACGTGCCGGTGGGCGGGCTCGGTCTCCACCCAGTCGTACAGCCACTCCTGGATGTTGCCGCGCGAGCCGGTCGTCATCGGCGGGAGCCGGTCGCGGGCGGCCAGGACCCGCGCCCGGAAGTCGGCGTCCACGCCGAGCGCCTGGCCGGCCTGGGCGCAGCCGTTGAACAGGTCACGCAGGATCTGGTTGTCCATCGTGGGGCCGGCGCAGACGCTGACGCCCGCGTGGTGGGCCAGTTCCGGGGAGTTCGACGGGTTCGTGACCAGATACCGGAGGTTCGGCTCCTCCACGAGGGTCTCGAGGAAGAACTGCGCGGCGCCTTTCATGGCCGGGTAGTACTGCCGGAGGAACTCCAGGTCGCCGGTGAAGGTGTAGTGGTCCCAGACGAGGGTGGCCAGCCACGCGCCGCCGGTCTGCCACATGCCCCAGAACGCGCCGTCGACGACCGACGTCCCCCGCCACGCGTCGGTGTTGTGGTGGGTCACCCAGCCGCCGGCGCCGTACTGCACACGGGCCGTCCGGGCGCCGCTGACCGCCAGCTCGCCGAGCATCTTGAACACCGGCTCGTAGCACTCCGGCAGGTTCGTCGTGTCGGCGGGCCAGTAGTTCATCGGCAGGTTGGCGTTGATGGTGTACTTCGAGTCCCAGGCCGGCGTCAGCGAATCGTTCCAGATGCCCTGCAGGTTGGCGGGCTGGGTGCCTGGACGGGAGGAACTGATCAGCAGGTAGCGGCCGAACTGGAACAGCAGCGCCGAGAACTGCGGGTCATCGGTGTTCGCGTGCTGGGCGATCCGCACGTCGGTCGGCTGGTCGGCCGCCGCGGTGCGGCCGAGGTCGAGCGTCGTGCGCCCGAACAGGCGCTGGTAGTCGGTGACGTGCCGGCCACGCAGGTCGTCGTAGGCCCGGCCGGTGGCCGCGTCGAGATGGCGCCGCGCGATGCCCTGGTAGTCGCCGCCGACATTCTGGAAGTTCACGTAGCTGGAGCCGATGGAGACCAGCAGCGTCACGCTGTTCGCGGCCCTGACCTGGAGGGTGCCGCCGGAGCTGGTGACGCTGCCGCCGTCGGCGACGGCCCGGGCCAGCGCCAGGAACCGCACCGAGCCGGCCACCCCTTCCATGTCGCCCGAGACGCCGTCGAGTGCGACCGTGGTCGCGTCCGGGCTGGAGCGCGTCGTCCGCTGCGGGCTGTCGAACGTCGCGGAGAACGTGATCGAGCCCGGCCGGTCGGCGGTCAGGCGGACGGCGATCACCTGGTCCGGCGCGCTCGCGAGCGCCTCGCGCCGGTACCGCACGCCGTTCTGCAGGTAGGACACGACCGTGGTGGCGGTGGTCAGGTCGAGGTAGCGGTTGTACTCCGAGACACCGGCGGCGCTGCCGAGGCCGAGCCGTAGATTGCCGACGGTCTGGTAGGCCAGCTGGCCCACCGGGTTTCCCCGCAGGTTCTGGTCGATCAGTGTCTGGGCCTGGCTCCACTGGTTCTGGAAGACCAACTGCCGGATCTGCCCCAGCGCCGCCGCGCCCCGGGGGTTGCTCTGGTCGTACGGGCCCCCGGCCCAGACGGTGTCCTCGTTGAGCTGCAACCGCTCGGTGTCGACGTTGCCGAACACCATGGCGCCCAGGCGGCCGTTGCCGATCGGGAGCGCCCGCAGCCAGTCCGTGCCGGCGCTCTCGTCGTACCACAGGGCCAGGTCGTTGGCGGCGCTCACCTGGGGAGGGGGCACCGAGCCGGCCCGGGCGGCGGCCGTCCACTGCAACGGCAACATCGCGGCGCCGGCTCCGGCCGCGCCGAATCTCAACACTTGCCTGCGCGATAAATCAGCCATCTCGACTCTCGTTCCCTACGGGGTTGTGGTCGGTCCGCCGGACGACGTCCGCGTGGCGGGCATCGTCCGTCAGCCGACCCGTACGAGTTGCCCTTGCTGGTTGGCGCCGTCCCAGTCGTCGTACTGGACGATGTCGGCGCCGTCGGCGGTGGAGGCGCCCTGCACCTCGGCTGCTTCGTACGAAGGTCTCGACCATGTGGGCGGGGGGTTCCACGGCGACGCGATGACGGTCGCGCCGGGTTCGACGGCCGGCGGCGTGGCCGCGAGGACCGGCAGGGCTCCCATGGTCGCCAGGACGGTTCTCCGGCTCAGCGATCTTCGGTCGACCGGGTCGTGCGTCACGTCTCCTCCTTGGGGTCGGTCGCCGGCACGCGCCGCTCCCGGCCCCCGGGCTCGGGCTGTCCTGCTTCCGTGATGGTTTCGGGGCAGCTGAAGGTGCCGTTGAGCGTCGCCTCGGCCTACCGGGGGCGAGCATGACAGCCGTGTGGTGGGAGTTCTTCGCCGTCCTGGCACCCGGGCATCACGGACGAGTGGGGACCACCTGGGAGCGCCGTTCGTTCGCGTTAACGTCTCTGCAGGAAGGTAAAGCCGTCCCTGTGGCTCGTCAACAGCGCCCGGGGAAGAAACTTAATTAAGATCAAGTACGCTGCCGATCACCCCGCTGAGCACCGGTAAGCCCGTCGGCGAGGGGCTGGTCGGCGCTCGGGGCCAGGCAGGAAGCGAACCGCCCCAGGTCGCGTGAGCACGGTTCGAGCCAGCAAGTTAACCCGCACTTGGTCGCAAATTACCCTGTTGCCAAGCCGCAACTTCTGTGAAACTTTCACATGCACGGGCGGTGCGGCGCGATCTCCCTGGGCGCGAAACTCCAGGCGGGAAGGCGTTCCGGCGGCAACGCCCGGTCGGCGAAGGGTGACCCTCGTTGACGCCGGGCCGGACCGTCGGATGTACTCCGCGACAACGCGCTCGACAAAGCAGGCCACACAGCTCCAGGCAGGAGGATGTTAGCGCTAACAGATCGCGTGGCCCATCTGTTCTAGTCAAGGAGCCCTGGATGTCCCCCCTCATCCCCGGTAACGGCACAGGACGCACCGTCCGCCGGCATGCCCTGGCCCCGGGTGATCTCACCTACGAATTGTTAGCGCTAACAAGCCGCCCGAGCGCGGCAGCCCCGCGCCGACAACCATGGGCGACCTCTCCGAGGGCCTGACCCGGTGAACACGTGACCGGCGGCGGCCGGTCACCACCCCCCACCCCCAAGGAGCACCGCATGTCCTTGAGCCGTCGTCAGCTCTTTCAGGCCGCGGGCGCGACCGCCGCGCTCTCGGTCGCCGGCCAGGTGGCCGGCACATCCCCCGCGCTGGCCGCACTCCCCTGGGCCAGACCCGACATCGGCGTCTCGGCCTACGAGTTCGACCTCGGCCAGGTGCGGCTGACCTCCGGTCGCCTGCTGGACAACCAGAACCGCACCCTCAGCTACCTGCGCTTCGTCGATGTCGACCGGCTCCTGTACGTCTTCCGGGCCAATCACCGGCTGTCCACCAACGGCGCGGCGGCCAACGGCGGCTGGGACGCGCCCAGCTTCCCGTTCCGGTCCCACATGCAGGGCCACTTCCTGACGGCGTGGGCGCATGCCTACGCCGTGCTCGGCGACACCACCTGCCGGGACAAGGCCGATCGCATGGTGGCCGAGCTGGCCCGATGCCAGGCGAACAACGGCGCCGCCGGGTTCACCAGCGGCTACCTGTCCGGTTTCCCCGAGTCGGACATCACGGCCGTGGAGAACCGCACCCTGACCAACGGCAACGTGCCGTACTACTGCATCCATAAGACCCTGGCCGGGCTGCTGGACGCCTGGCGGCTGATCGGCAACACCCAGGCCAGGACCGTGCTGCTGGCCCTGGCAGGGTGGGTGGACGCACGCACGTCGCGACTCAGCTCAAGCCAGATGCAGGCCATGCTCGGCACCGAGTTCGGCGGCATGAACGCCGTGCTGACGGACCTGTACCAGATGACCGGCGACTCCCGCTGGCTGACCACGGCCCGGCGGTTCGACCACGCGGCCGTGTTCGATCCGCTGGCCACGGGCCAGGACCGGCTCAACGGGCTGCACGCCAACACGCAGGTGCCCAAGTGGATCGGGGCGGCCCGCGAGTACAAGGCGACGGGCACGACCCGCTACCGCGACATCGCCGCCAACGCCTGGTCCATCACCGTCGGCGCGCACACGTACGTGAACGGCTCCAACAGCCAGGCCGAGCACTTCCGCGCCCCCAACGCGATCGCCGCCCACCTGACCAGGGACACCGGCGAGGCGTGCAACACCTACAACATGCTCAAGCTGACCAGGGAGCTGTGGCAGCTGTCGCCGGACCGGGCCGACTACTTCGACTACTACGAGAACGCCCTGCTCAACCACCTACTTGGGCAGCAGAACCCGGCGGACGCACACGGGCACGTCACCTACTTCACCCCGCTCAACCCCGGCGGACGGCGGGGTGTCGGCCCGGCCTGGGGCGGAGGCACCTGGAGCACGGACTACAACTCCTTCTGGTGCTGCCAGGGCACCGGGATCGAGACCAACACCAAGCTGATGGACTCGATCTACTTCCACAACGGCACCACCCTGTTCGTGAACCTGTTCGTGCCCTCCACGCTCGACTGGAGCCAGCGCGGCATCACGGTCACCCAGACGACCTCCTATCCGGTCGGCGACACCACGTCGTTGCAGGTCACCGGTAACGCGAGCGGATCGTGGACGATGCGCGTCCGCATCCCGGCCTGGACCCAGGGCGCGACGATCAGCGTCAACGGAGCCCAGCAGGACATCGCCACCACGCCGGGCACCTACGCCGACCTCACCCGGCCGTGGGCGCCGGGCGACACCGTGACCGTGCGGCTGCCCATGCGGGTGGTCATGAAGGCCGCCAACGACAACCCCGCCGTGCAAGCCGTCACCTACGGACCGGTCGTGCTGTCGGGCGACTACGGCAACACCAGCCTGTCGTCGGCCCCCGCCCTGACCCCTTCCTCGATCACCCGGACCAGCACGTCCTCCCTGACCTTCACGGCCACGGCCAACGGGGCGTCGGTGCGGCTGGCGCCGTTCCACGACGCTCACGACCACAACTACGTCGTCTACTGGAACACCGGCGGCCAGGGCGGTACCGGCGCGGCGAGCTTCCGGCTGATCAACGCGGCCAGCGGGCTGGCCCTCGGCATCCAGAACATGTCCACCGCCGACGGCGGCCTGGCCCTCCAGTGGACCGACAACGGCACCGCCGACCACGACTGGGTCCCGGTCGTCGACGGCAGTGCCCTGCGGTTCCGCAACGTGAACAGCGGCAAGGTGCTCGGTGTCGAGAACATGTCGACCGCCGACAACGCCCGGGTGCTCCAGTGGGGTGACACCGGCACCGCCGACCACCGCTGGACGATCACCGACGTCGGCGACGGCTCCGTCAAGATCCGCAACGTCCACAGCGCCAAGCTGCTCGGCATCCAGAACGGCTCGACGGCCAGCGGCGCCCAGGCGGTCCAGGACTCCGACAACGGCAGCCCCGACAACCAGTGGCGGTTCGTGCCGAACGGCGCGCGGCGTATCCAGAACGTGGGCACCGGGATGGTGCTCGGCGTCACCGGCATGTCCACGGCCGACGGGGCGCTCGTCGTCCAGTGGGGCGACACCGGCACCGCCGACCACCTGTGGACGGCGGTCGTGGACACCGGCGGCTACCTGCGGCTGCGCAACTCCCACAGCCAGAAGGTGCTGGGCGTGGAGAACATGGGCACCGCCTCCGGGTCGCGCGTCGTGCAGTGGGCCGACAACGGCACCGCCGACCACCGCTGGCGGCTGCGCTACGGGTCGGGCGCCGCCTTCCGCATCCAGTGCGCGAACGGCGGACGGGTCCTCGGCCTCGGCGGCACCGCGCAGGGCGCGCAGGTCGTGCTCGCCGACGACAACGGCGCGAACAACAATCTCTGGAGGTTCCTGTGAGACGCCTGCTCGCGGTTCTGTCGTCCCTGCTTCTTGTGGGCGTGCTCCTCACGCCCCAGGCGTCGGCCGCGACGGTCGACACCAACGCGTGGTACGTCCTGGTCAACCGCAACAGCGGCAAGGCCCTGGACGTCTACAACCTCGCCACCAACGACGGCGCCCGCATCACCCAGTGGACCCGCAACAACGGCAACCAGCAACAATGGCAGTTCGTCGACTCCGGCGGCGGCTACTACCGCATCAAGTCCCGCCACTCCGGCAAGGTCCTCGACGTCTACAACTTCTCCACCGCCAACGGCGGCGCGATCGTGCAATGGGCCGACGGCAACGGCACCAACCAGCAGTGGCGGCTGGCCGACAGCTCCGACGGCCACGTGAGGTTCATCTCGCGCCACAGCAACAAGGCCCTGGAAGTGCAGGGCGCCGCCACCGCCGACGGCGCCAACGTCGTCCAGTACGACGACTGGGGCGGCGCCAACCAGCAATGGCAGCTCGTCCAGGTCGGCACCGACCCGAACCCGGGGGGCACCTACACCAACCCGGTCGTCTGGCAGGACTTCGCCGACGGCGACATCATCCGGGTCGGTGACGCCTACTACTACTCGGCCTCCACGATGCACTACTCGCCGGGCGCGCCGATCCTGCGCTCCTACAACCTGGTCGACTGGGAGTACGCCGGCCATTCGGTCCCGAGGCTCGACTTCAACTCCGGCGCCTACGACCTCAACGGCGGCCGGGCGTACGTGAAGGGCATCTGGGCCTCCACCCTGAATTACCGGCCCAGCAACAGCACCTACTACTGGATCGGCTGCGTCGAGTTCAACCGCACCTACGTCTACACCGCCTCCGCCGTCGACGGCACCTGGACCAAACGCTCGCAGATCAACAACTGCTACTACGACGCCGGCCTGCTGATCGACAGCAACGACACCATGTACGTCGCCTACGGCAACGGCACCATCAGCGTCGCCCAGCTCTCGCCCGACGGGCTCAGCCAGGTGCGCGCCCAGCAGGTGTTCCAGACCCCGAGCAGCGTCGGCACCCTGGAAGGCGCCCGCTTCTACAAGCGCAACGGCTACTACTACATCTGGCTGACCCGCCCCGCCAACGGCCAGTACGTGCTCCGCTCGACCTCCCCGTGGGGCCCGTACGAGATGCGCCAGGTCCTGCTCGACATGCCCGGCCCCATCGCCGGCGGCGGCGTCCCGCACCAGGGCGGGCTCGTCCAGACCCAGAACGGCGACTGGTACTACATGTCGTTCGTCGACGCCTACCCCGGCGGCCGCGTCCCGGCCCTCGCACCGATCACCTGGACCGGCGACTGGCCGACCGTGCAGACCGTCAACGGCGCCTGGGGAACCACCTACCCCAAGCCGAACATCCAGACCAGCCGCACCGTCGCCCCCATGATCGGCCCCGACACCTTCACCTCCGCCGGCCTCGGTCACCGCTGGGAGTGGAACCACAACCCCGACACCACCCGCTTCTCCACCGGCAACGGCCTGCGCCTGCAGACCGCGACCGTCACCGGCGACCTCTACAACGCCCGCAACACCCTGACCCACCGCATCCAGGGCCCGTCCTCGACGGCGACGATCGAGCTCGACTACGCGCAGATGGCGAACGGCGACCGTGCCGGGCTGGCCATGCTGCGCGACCAGTCGGCCTGGATCGGCGTCAAACGCGACAACGGCGTCAACCGGGTCGTGATGACCAACGGCCTGACCATGAACAGCTCCTGGCAGACCACCGGCACCGGCACCGAGGCGGCGAGCGCGAACATCTCCGGCGGCCGCATCTGGTTGCGGGTCAACGCCGACATCCGGCCCGGTTCGGGCAGGCAGGCCCGCTTCTCGTACAGCACCGACGGCACCACCTTCATCAACCTCGGCCCGGCCTTCACGTTGAACAACGCCTGGCAGTTCTTCATGGGCTACCGCTTCGGGATCTTCAACTACGCCACCCAGTCCCTCGGCGGCGCGGTCACCGTAAGCCGCTTCGACCTCACCACCCCCTGACCCGACCCGTCGACAGATGAATCGGAGGAACCTCGTGAAGTCCAGATCCCTGGCCGTCCTCGCGACGGTCGCCACCTTACTGGCGAGCCTGTTCATCGCCCTTCAGACGCAGTCCGCCCACGCGGCCACCGTCGACACCAACGCCTGGTACGTCCTGGTCAACCGCAACAGCGGCAAGGCCCTGGACGTCTACAACCTCGCCACCAACGACGGCGCCCGCATCACCCAGTGGACCCGCAACAACGGCAACCAGCAGCAGTGGCAGTTCGTCGACTCCGGCGGCGGCTACTACCGCATCAAGTCCCGCCACTCCGGCAAGGTCCTGGACGTCTACAACTTCTCCACCGCCAACGGCGGCGCCATCGTGCAATGGGCCGACGGCAACGGCACCAACCAGCAGTGGCGGCTGGCCGACAGCTCCGACGGCCATGTGAGGTTCATCTCGCGCCACAGCAACAAGGCCCTGGAAGTGCAGGGCGCCGCCACCGCCGACGGCGCCAACATCGTCCAGTACGACGACTGGGGCGGCGCCAACCAGCAGTGGCAGCTCGTCCGGGTCGACGGCGGCAACCCCGGTCCGTGCGATCTTCCGTCGTCATACCGCTGGACCTCGACAGGCCCGCTGGCGACCCCGAAGTCGGGCTGGGTCTCGCTCAAGGACTTCACCGTCGCCCCCTACAACGGCCGGCACCTCGTCTACGCCACGACCCACGACACCGGCACGAGATGGGGCTCGATGAACTTCAGCCTCTTCACCAACTGGTCCGACATGGCCTCGGCCAGCCAGAACACCATGTCCTCCTCGACCGTCGCACCCACCCTCCTCTACTTCGCCCCGAAGAACATCTGGGTGCTCGCCTACCAGTGGGGCGGCACCGCCTTCTCCTACCGGACCTCCACCGACCCCACCAACCCGAACGGCTGGTCAGCACAGCAGGTGCTCTTCTCCGGAAGCATCTCCGGCTCCAGCACCGGCCCCATCGACCAGACCCTCATCGGCGACAGCACCAACATGTACCTGTTCTTCGCCGGCGACAACGGCAAGATCTACCGGGCGAGCATGCCCCTCGGCAACTTCCCGGGCAGCTTCGGCACCACCTCAACAGTGATCATGAGCGACACCACGAACAACCTCTTCGAAGCCGTCCAGGTCTACAAACTCCAGGGCCAGAACCGCTACCTCATGATCGTCGAAGCCATCGGCGCCCAAGGACGCTACTTCCGCTCCTTCACCGCCACCAGCCTCAACGGCACCTGGACCCCCCAGGCCGCCACCGAGAGCAACCCCTTCGCCGGCAAGGCCAACAGCGGCGCCACCTGGACCAACGACATCAGCCACGGCGAACTCATCCGCACCAGCGCCGACCAGACCATGACCATCGACCCCTGCAACCTGCAACTGCTCTACCAGGGCCGCAGCCCCAACTCCGGCGGCGACTACGGCCTGCTGCCCTACCGGCCAGGCGTGCTGACACTGCAGCGCTGACGGCGCGACACGGATCCGGCTCCGAAGAACCGGAATCGTCTCGGGGCGGCCCGGCGGTCCGGGCCGCCCCTCCATCAGTGACAGGAGCGGGCGGCGTACGGCGCGACCGGCGAGGGCCTTCTGCTCGCCCGCCGCAACCATCCCGAGGGGCTGGTTCTGGATTATCAAATACAAAACCTGGTAGCATCCCCCACATGGGCAGGCCACGATCCTTCGACGAGACCGCCGCGCTCGACGCGGCGGCGGCGGAGTTCCGGATACACGGCTTCGCCGACACCTCGACCGAGCAGCTCTGCGAGGCGGCGGGGGTGCGGCGCAGCAGCCTGTACAACGCCTTCATCTCGAAGGACGAACTGTTCGTGCGCGCACTGGAGCGGTACGTGGCCGGGTTCCGGGAGTGTCGGGCGCAGGTGCTCGCCGATGACCGGCTCAGCGGGGCCGAGCGGCTTCGCGGCCTGATGGAGGGCGTCGTCGAGGAGGAGCGCGCGGCACGCGAGCGGGGGCATGCGGCCGGATGCATGGTGGTGCACAGCATGATGACCCCTGACCTGCGCGAGCGGGACGAGCGCGTGGCCCGCATCCTCGGTCGCAACCTGCGCGAGCACCTGGACCTCCTTGAGGGGGCGATCCGGGCCGGGCGCCTCGACGGCAGCATCCGAGCGGATGCCGACCCGCACGAGGGGGCCCTGCTGGTGATGACGGTCATCTCCGGGTTGCGGGTGACCGCGCAGGCCGGGGTCGAGTCCGGGCTGCTGCGGCAGATCGCACTCGACGGCCTGCGCTCACTCCTCGGCTGAGAACGAGCACCCCGGTCACGCGGGCATCCGCTTGCCCCAATTTTGGATTCTGTAATACAGAAAGGCGATAACATGACCATCGCACTGATCACCGGGGCCAACAAGGGCATCGGCTTCGAGACGGCCAAGCAGCTTCTGGAGCTGGGCCACGTCGTCTACATCGGCGCGCGTGACGTCGAGCGGGGCGAGAAGGCCGCGGCAGAGCTTGGCGCACGATTCGTGCAGCTCGACGTGACCGACGACGCATCGGTGAGCCGCGCGCTGGCGACGATCGATTCGGCCGAGGGCCGGCTCGACGTGCTGGTGCACAACGCGGGCATCCTGGAGGACGGAGTCGTCGACGGGCCCACGGCTCTCCGGGTTTTCGACACCAACGCGGTGGGAATCGTGCGCGTCACGGAGGCGGCACTCCCCCTGCTGCGCAGATCACCGAACCCTAACGTGGTCACCGTTTCGAGCAGCGCCGGGTCATTCTGGGCGGTGAACAACCCCGAACGGCCGGAGTTCCACCTGACGGCCACGCTCTACTCCGCGTCCAAGGCGGCAGCCACCATGCTCACGGTCCAGTACGCCAAGTCCCAGCCGGGCATCAGGTTCAACGCGCTCGAGCCCGGCTTCACCGCCACCGACATGACCGCGGCCTTCGGAGGCGGAAGATCACCGGAGGAGAGCGCCAGAACTGTCGTGCGTCTGGCGACTCTCGACGCGGACGGACCGACCGGAACCTTCCAGGACGAAAACGGGGAGTTGCGCTGGTAGGCGCGCCGGGGCCGCCGTAGCCCGCACCCGCCTGGCACTCATCGAGCGCGTCGCCGCCCTGGACGTCGCACTCCGGACCGACGCCCTCGCGGCGAGGAGGCTGGAGCCGGCCGCAGGGAGGCGGGCCGGCTCCAGGGTTCGGGCGTCACACGGGGATCAGACGCGGGTCCACTTCTGGCTGTTCTGGCCGTTGCACGCCCAGATCTGCACCTTGGTGCCGTTGGCGGTGCCGGAGCCGGTGACGTTCAGGCACTTGTTCGCCCCGACGGCGGTGATGCTGCCGTCGGCGTTGAGGCGCCACTTCTGGTTGTTCTGGCCGTTGCAGTCCCAGATGATCACCGCGGTGCCGTCCGCCGTCCCGGCCCCGTTCACGTCCAGGCACTTGTTGCCGTACACCCGGAGCTCACCCGATTCGGTCGACGTCCACTGCTGGTTGGGCCCTCCGTTGCAGTCCCAGATCTGCACCTGCGTGCCGTTCGTCTGCGTGGCTCCGTTGAGGTCCAGGCACCGGTTGGAGGCCACACCCCGCAGCGCGCTCGTGCTGTCCGGCGGCGGGCCGTCACCCTGCCCGACGCCCCTGCCGTTGAAGGTGATGGAGTCCACGTCGAACGAGTTCGCGGTGGGCGCCTTGAACACGACGTGGACGTTGCGGGTGCCACCGGGGTCGGTGACCTGCGCCGCGGGCAGCGACACGTAGGTGTTCCATCCCCCGGTCGCCGGCACGGGGCTGGAGGCGAGGAGGGCCCCGGTCGGCGAGTCGGCGCGCAGTTCGATGGACGCCCCGGTGCTGGACGGCGCCGAGACACGGAAGGACACCGTGTCGATCCCGGACAGGTTGATCGGGCTGAAGGAGATCCAGTCGTTGTTGGAGATGTCGCCGATGCGCCTGCCGCCTTCGGCTCCGGACTCGTCGACGATGCGGATCCCGGACGAGCCGGTGAAGTGCTCGGCCTGCTTGTGCTTCGGCTGCAGGGTGAGGCCGGCGGAGCCCTTCAGGCCGCCCGTGTCGGTGTAGTCGGCGGACAGGACGTAGTAGACGTTGGAGGCCTCGTCATGGCCGGAGGCGGTGGTCGTGACCGTCCCGGAGCAACCGGTGTACTGGCCGGTGTCGTGGGCGTGCTGGTCATGGCCGAGCGCCGTGATCACGTTGACCTTGGTGCAGTCGACGGAGCCGTCCTCGGCGTCGGTGACGTTCACCGTGTAGGCCACCTGGTCGCCGAAGTCGATGAACCCGCCGTCGGGTGGAGCCGAGAAGGCCACCTTGGGACGGGTGTTGCCGACGACGATGGGCAACGTGACGCTTCCGGTCTTCCCGCCGGAGTCCCGTACGGTCAGCCTGGCCGTGTACGTGCCGTTGGTGTTGTAGGTGTGGGAGGGGTTGGCGCTGGTGGAGGTGCCGCCGTCGCCGAACTCCCACGCGTAGGTGATCGCGTCGCCGTCGGGGTCGGCCGAGCCGGCCGAGGAGAACGCCACCGCCAGCGGTGCCGTGCCCGAGTCGGGGTTGGCGCTCGCCTTGGCCAGGGGCGCGCGGTTCCCGGCCACGTAGTCGACACGGTAGATGCTGTCATCGGTGTTCGCGTGGCCGAAGCCGTTGCCCCAGTCGGCCATGTACAGGGCGCCGTCCGGGCCGAACTTCATGTCGATCGGCGCACGCGGGGCGAGCTGTGCCACGAAGGGGTTGATCTTCAGGAGGTTGCCCGAGGAGTCCAGGCGGAGCTCCTTGACGAAGTTGCGGCTCCATTCATATAAGAACGGCGTGCCCTCGAAATACGCGGGGAACTTCCGGTCGGAGCTGCTGGCCGGGTCGTAGCGGTAGAACGGGCCGCCCATCGGTGCGGCACCGCCACAGCAGTTGATCTCGGGGAACTCGGCCGAGGCGTGGTAGTTGTACCACACGGTCGCGGGCTTGGCCGCGGGCAGGCTGTTCAGGCCGGTGTTGTTGGGCGAGTCGTTGACCGGTGCCGAGCAGTTGAACTTCGCGCCGGAGGTGTTGGTGGCGAAGTTGAAGTCGTTGAACGGGATGTTGTTGCCCACGCAGTACGGCCAGCCGTAGAAGCCCGGCTGCTTGATCAGGTTCCACTCGACGGTGCCCTCGGGACCGCGGTTGGGGTTGGCGGCGCCCGCGTCGGGGCCGTAGTCGCCCACCGAGATCCAGCCCGTCACCTTGTCCACCGAGAAGCGGAACGGGTTGCGGAAACCCATCGCGTAGATCTCCGGCCGGGTCCTGGCGGTGCCGGGCGTGAACAGGTTGCCGGACGGGATCGTGTAGGTGCCGTCGGGCTCGGGGTGGATGCGCAGGATCTTGCCGCGCAGGTCGTTGGTGTTGGCCGAGGACCGCTGGGCGTCGAAATGCTCCCGGCCCGGCCGCTCGTCGATCGGGGCGTACCCGCTGGAGCCGTTGGGGTTGGTGTCGTCACCCGGGCCGATGTACAGGTTGCCGCCCGGCCCGAACGCGAGGTAGCCGCCGGTGTGGCCGGGCTCGTCGACGTTGCGGTACGCCGGAACCTCGATGATCTTCTTCTCGCTCGCCAGGTCGAGGCTGGTGCCGTTGAAGGTGAACCTCGACACCCGGTTCACCTCACCGCCGTTGGACGGCGAATAGTTGACGTAGATCCAGCCGTTGGTGGCGAAGTTCGGATCCAGCGCCAGCCCGATGCCGCCGTCCTCGCCGCCGTCGTACACCGACAGGGTGCCGATGACGCGCGTGCCCCCGCCATTGGCGGGGATCAGGTTCACCTTGCCGGAGCGCGAGATGTAGAAGACCCTGCCGTCGGCGGCCACGTCCAGTTCCATCGGCTGGTCGGGGGCGCCGTCGAGGGTCACCTTCTGGAACCGGGCCGCGACCGTGCCGCCGCAGTCACCCGGCGCCGCGCCCGCCGCCCACTGCACCGCACCCAGCAGGTGCTGTTTGAACTGCGGCTCGGAGTAGGAGGACGCCTGGTGACCCATCGCGGTGGCCCACACCCGGCCGCCCTCCGGGTTGTGGCACCAGGAGATCGGGTGGTCGGCGCCCATCTTGTTCGGCCCCGCGTCATAGGTGGTCTCGTCCGCGGTCACCAGGACGTGCACCGAGCCCCGCATGTTCTTGTCGAAGTTGTACCACTCCTCCGAGCGCACCCACCGATCCGGCAGGCCCTTCGTGGAGGGGTGCGCTTTGTCGGCCACCTTGGCGGTGCCCTGGAGGACCGCCGAATGCGCGGTCATGTGTGCGCCGGCCAGGACGACCTGGTCCCACCAGGGAAACTGCGTCTCGATGTTCATGTCGGTGGCGTTGTGGATGGCGACGACGCCGCGACCGCTGCGCACATAAGCCTGGAAGGCCTGACGCTGGGCGTCGTTGTCCCACACCATGCCGCTGGTCTGGAACATGATCACCGCGTCGTAGGTGTTCAGGGTCGCGCTCGTGAAGACGGCGGAGTTCTCGCTGTGGTCGACCTGGAAGTTGTTGTCGGTCGCCAGTTGCTGGAACATCGCGACGCCGGCGGGGATGGAGTCATGCCTGTAGGCGCCGCTCGCCGTCTCGGAGAACAGCAGCACCTTGAACTGCGGAGCGGCCGCGTGCGCCACCAGCGGCGCCGAGGACACCAACAGCCCTAACAAGGCCGCGGCCAGGGCGGAGAACAGGCGTGATCTTCGCATGAAGGATCTCCTGGGGGGTTACCGGCAACGGTCGGAGTTGACGGGTGGCGATGGGAAGGCATGCGTCGTCTCGGCTCGCCGGGCCGGTCTTGCGGCAAGAACGCCATGATCGGTGGATGGCGCGTGGCGCGGTGGGTGCCGGGGCCTGACCATGCAACTGATCGATTCGGAATGAAAATAAGCCTGCACAAGATGACTGTCAAGCACGCTTATCCGGCGAGCAGGGGGCCGTCTTCGCTTTCCTCCCGAGCGGGGGCCTCGCTGCCCATCTCGAAAATCTGCAGGTAGAAGCCATGTCGATGGCCTCCTGGCCGTTCCGCCGCTCCTGACGCGACAACCATCGGTTGTCGCGTCTCGAGCGCTCGAAGGGGGAATGAGTATGAAACTTTCAGGCCCGGGGAAGCGGGCGTCAGAGGGTGCGCAGGTAGGCCAGGCCGTCCACGGCCAGCGCGTTCTGGCTCTCCGCGAGGGGCCGCCAGATGGAGGCCGCGGTGGCGATGGTCCGGTTGTGCGCGGTGAACGACTCGATGACGAGCGGCCCTCGATAACCGGCGTCGCGCAGGGCCTGGGTGAAGCCGGGCCAGTCGAAGCGGTCGGCCCCCGGCGTGCCGCGATCGGTGCCGCACACCTGCACGTGCGCGATGCGATCCGCCGCGACCCGCACCGCCTGGGCAGGGTCCTTCTCCTCGATGTTCATGTGGTAGACGTCGAGTGCCAGGTGGCAGTCCTCGGGCAGCGCGTCGAGCGCCTGCTCGACGGTGTTGACGAGGCTGGTCTCGTACCGGTTGAGCGGCTCGACCGCGAGCTTCACCCCGCGCTCGGCCGCATGGTCCAGGACGGGCCGCAGATGCTCACGCAGCTCGGCGTAGACCCCCCGGCGCTCGTCCGGCGACAGCCGCCACGTACGGCCGACCGAGGCGTACGCCGGCCCCCCGATCACCGGGGAGCCGACGGTCACCGCCACGTCGACGCAGTGCCGCAGATAGTCCTGGGTGTCGCGGACGATCTCCGGGGAGGCGGCCACGAGCTCGCGCCCCGGCGGCATGACCAGCACCACGGACGCGGCCAGCCCGTGCTCGGCGAGCACCGCCGCGGCCTTGTCCGGGTTCCAGTCGCCGGGCTGCTCGACGGGCAGCTCGATGACGTCGAAGCCCCACCGGGCGATGCGGGGCGCGAGCCGCGCCAGGTCGTCGTCGGTCAGCGGGGAGACCCAGACCCAGGTGTTCACTCCGATGGAGAACATGGCGTCCCTCTTCGTCGTCGGTTCGCGGAAGGAGCCGATCAGCTCTTCTTCCCGCCCCAGGTCTCCGGGAACCCGGGCAGGTCCTCACAACCGCACAGCGCGTAGTGCAGCGGCGGCATGTTGGGCTTGAGGTAGGCCGACAGGTTCTCGCTGGTGACCTTCGGCTGCGGCAGGTTCCACATCTCGGGCACCTCCTCGCCCTTGAGGATCTTCAGCGCGGCGATGATCGGGGTGCGCCACTGGTAGGTCGGGTACGTGGGTGCGACGGCGGCGAGGTTCGCGTCCTTCCACTTCTGCAGGAAGTCCTGCTGGTCCTCGCCGTTGATCGGCGGCACCGGCAGGCCGGCGTCCTCGAACGCCTCGATCGCGGCCACCGCCGTGGCGCCGGCGTCCATCCAGACGCCGTCGATCTTGCCGTGCCGCTGGATGTAGTCGCTGACGATGCTCTTGGTCTTGGCGGCGTCGCCGTCGGTGAACTCCACCCCCACCACCTGGAGGCTGCTCTTGTCGAAGACCACCTTCGCGGCCGACCAGCGGGTCTCCAGCACGTCCACGCCGGGCAGGATGCGCAGCGCCAGCACCTTCCCGCCCGCCGGCACCTTCTCGACCAGGAACTCGGCGGCGTCGGCGCCGAAGGCGTAGCCGCCGATGGGCTTGATGAACGTCACCGGGCAGTCCGTCTCCACGCCCCGGTCGAACACGATGACGGGCACCTTCCCGCAGGCGGCCGTCACGGCGGGGGTGAGCGTCGCCGTGGTGTTCGGCGAGATGATCAGCGCGTCGCAGCCCTTGGCCTGCAGCTCGGCGATGTCGGAGATCTGCTTGTCGTCCTTGCCCTCGGCATCCAGCGCGGTGAACTTGTCGATCTCCTTGTGCAGGCCGACCTCGGCCTGCATCGTCTTCCACCCGACCTGGCGCCAGGGGTTGTTGACCGCCGCGTTGGAGAAGCACAGGTGGTACGGCCCGTCCTTCTTGTACTGTGCCGTGTCGATCATCTTCGGGGCGATGGCCTGCTCCCAGGGCTTGTCCGTGGGGCCCTGCGGTGCCTGGGAGCGCATGGACAGCTGGGCGTCGAAGTCCGCCTGCACGAAGAACTTCGACTGCGCGCCCGTGCCGGAACCCTGGGCGCTCTGGCCGGCGCTCGCCGCGGGCGTCGCGGGCTGGGCGGTGGCCGTCGGCTTGTCGGTGGTGCAGCCGGCGAGGACGAGCGCGGTGAACACGGCGACTGCGGCCTTATGACGCGGCATGTGCGTCTCCTCTTCGGGGGGTGGACTTCCAGGGAAGTCGGATGGCTCCCGCCGCGACCGCGGCGATGATGATGACGCCCTGCACGGTGAACTCCAGCGCCCCCGAGATTCCGTACAGGTTGAGCAGGGTGAACAGCGCCTCCAGCGTGACGGCCCCGGCCATGGCGGCCAGCACGGAGCCGCGGCCGCCGCCGAGCACCACGCCGCCGAGGACGACCGCGGTGATGGCGAAGAACTCCAGTCCCTGGCCCACCTGCGCCGAGACCCCGGCGAAACCGCCGAGCAGGATCCCCGCGACGGCGGCGGACAGACCGGAGAGCATGAAGGCGAAGATCTTGGCCCGGTCGACCCGGACCCCGGACAGTGCCGCGGCGCGCTCGTTGTCGCCGGTGGCGATGAGGGTCCTGCCGAAGTCCGCGCGCATGAGCCAGATCGCCGCCGCGCCCGCGGCCAGCAGGATCAGCACCGACCACGGCAGCGGCCCGAGGCCGCCGCGGCCGAAGACCCGGAAGCCCTCCGACAGCGCGCCACGCGGCGCGCCCCCGGTCCAGAGGAAGACCGCCCCGCTGAGGACGAGCAGCATGCCGAGCGTCACGATGAACGACGGCACCCGCAGCTTGGTGGTGACCACGCCGTTGACCAGCCCGACGAGCAGCCCGACGACGATCAGCAGGGCGAGGACCGGCCAGGTGGCGGACTCGTCGCCGTCGATGAGCCGCGCGGCGATCACCACTTCGGCCGTCACCAGGGAGCCGACCGACAGGTCGAACTCGCCGGAGACGATGACGAAATACTGTCCCGCGGCGAGGATCACCAGCGGCGCGGCCCGTTTGAGGAACGCCAGGAACCCGGCGGGCTCCAGGAAGTAGGGGTTGGCGATCGCGATCGCGGCCAGCAGCACCACGAGGACCGCGAGGATGGGAAGTGCCCGCTTCATGCCGACCGCCTTGTTCCGCGCCGGGCGTAGACGGCCACCGCGATGACGATGACCACGCCGCGGACCACGTCCTTGACGAAGGAGTTGACCTCGAGCTGGTTGAAGATGGTGTCCAGGACGGCCAGCAGCAGGACCCCGCCCACGGTTCCGGCGACCCCGCCCTTGCCTCCGGCCAGCGCGGTCCCGCCGAGCACGACCGCGGCGATGGACTCCAGGTCGTAGCCGCCGTCGGTGCCCACCGTGGGCGCCCCCGCCCCGAGCCTGCTGGCCAGCAGCAGACCCGCGATGCCGGCGCAGACCGAGCAGAGCACGTGAGTGAGCACGATGACCCGGCCCGTACGGATCCCGGACAGCCGGGCGACCTCCTCGTTGCCGCCCACCGCGTAGATCCGGTATCCCAGCCGGGTCCTGCTCAGCAGGAACCAGGCCACGACGGCCACGCCCGCCCAGAGCAGGGCTGAGACGGGGATCGGCCCGATGCGGGAGTAGCCGAGGAGCTGGAACGACTCGGGCACCTTGCCCGCCGGGCCGTCGTACAGGTGGTCGACGATGCCCTTGATGATCAGGGCGACGCCGAGCGTGGCGATGAAGGCGTGGACCTGGAGCCTGGTGATGACCAGCCCGTTGACCAGTCCCACCAGCGCGCTGATGGCCAGCACCGCGGCGATAGCCGGCCCGACGTTCCCGTCCTGGCCCGCCATGATCTCCGCCGCGACCAGCGAGGACAGGCTGATCAGGTACGCCACGGACAGGTCGAGCGAGCCGGCCAGGATCGCCAGCGTCTGCCCGATCGCCACGATGCCGAGGGCCGCGGAACGCTGCTGGATCCCGACGACGCTCTCCATGGTGAGGAACTGGCCGCCGTCGAGCGCGACGAGGACCCAGCCGACCGCGACCAGGCCGAGCAGCGCGAGGAACACCACCTGCGTGGGTTCGCGCAGGTGCGCCGCCAGGCCGCCACCCCGCCCGCTGTGCGCCCGGCCGCGGCGGGCGGGGCGGCGGGCGCGCGTGAGCAGGTTCATTCAGGCCACCTCTCCTGCGGCCAGGCGCATGATGGCCTCCTCGGAGGCCCCGGCCGGCAGCGTGCCCGCGACGCGGCCGTCGCGCAGCACGACGACGCGATCGCTCATGCCGATGAGCTCGGGCAGCTCGGAAGAGATCATCATGATGGCCACGCCGTCGTTCGCCAGTTCGCGCATCAGGTCGTGGATCGCGGCCTTGGCCCCGACGTCCACCCCCCGGGTCGGTTCGTCGAACAGCAGCACCCGCGGCGCCATCGTCATCCATTTGACGAGCACGACCTTCTGCTGATTGCCGCCGGACAGGTAGCGGACCTCCTGTTCCCGGCGCGCAGGCGAGAGGCGTACCCGTTCGAGCAGGTCGCGGACGCCGTCGCGGTTCCCGGCGCCCACCGCGCGGGCGACGAGCAGGACGTTGTCGCGCACGGACTGCCGCAGCGCGAGCCCTTCGGCCTTGCGGTCCTCGGTCACGAGCCCGATGCCCATGGCCACGCCTTCCCGGACCGTGCGCGGGCGCGACGGGATCATCTCGCCCGTGGTGAACGGCTCCGCGCCGAAGATCGCTTTGGCCAGCTCCGATCTGCCGGATCCCTGCAGCCCCGCGATGCCGACGATCTCCCCGGCGCGCAGGTCCAGATCGATGTCGCGGAGCTTGTGGTTGCCGGCCGCGCGCAGGCTGAGCCGTACCTCGCCGGCGCCCGCCGAGCGGGGCGGGAAGTAGGTGCCGAGGTCGCGGCCCACCATCAGGCGGATCAGCTCGTCGGAGGTCACCTCGCCGATCGGGAGCGTGGTGACGCGCGAGCCGTCCTTCAGTACGGTGACCCGGTCGGCGAGGTCGAACACCTCGCGTAATCGGTGGGAGATGTACACGACGGCGACGCCGCGTTCCCTCAGCCGCCCGATCAGCCGGTGGAGCAACTCGACCTCGTGCTCGGCGAGCGCCGCGCTGGGCTCGTCCATGACGACGAGCCGGGCGTCCATCGACAGCGCCTTGACGATCTCGACGATCTGCTGCTGGGCCACCGGCAGGCGTTTGACGACGTCGCGGGGGCCGAACGGATCCTCGCCCAGCTCGTCGAGGAGCCGCGCGGTCGCCTCCTCCATGGCGGCCCGGTCGACCAGGCCGCGCCTGACGGGCTCGCGCCCGAGGAACACGTTCTCGGCGACGGTGCGCTCGGGCAGCAGGTTGAACTCCTGGTAGATGATCGCGATGCCGGAGCGCTGCGCCTCGATCGGGTGGCCGAAGGAGACGGGCCGGCCGTCGATCTCGATCGTGCCCTCGTCCGGCGCGTGCACCCCGCAGATGATCTTCATGAGGGTGGATTTGCCGGCGCCGTTCTCGCCGACGACGGCGTGGACCTCGCCGGCCGTCACCTCCAGGTCTATCCCGGACAGCACCCGCACGCCCAGGAAGCTCTTGCCGATGCCGCGCATGCTCAGCACGTGGCCCGCCTTCCCGCCCGAGCGGACGTGAGCACGGCGCCGGAACGGTCGTGGAAGCGGGACACGAACGGCGCCGTCGCGAGCAGGCCCGCATCGAAAAGTTTCAGGCTTATGTGCCTCATGATGCGGGATGCTAGGCGGGCTTATATCGAGGGTCAAGCAAAAGTTCGAACCGGCACGACATAATGAGGGGGGATTGCGAAGGATGTCGGGCCGATCCACGATGTGGCATCGGGGCGATAGGACAGCGATCAGCCCGCTTATGCGTGACCGTCGACAGTACGGGCCCGTGGCCGTCCCTGCCGTCGCGGCACGGCTCCACTCCGGAGTGCTGACGCACTCCGGAGTGGGACGGATGGCGTCAGACGCGGGTCCAGCGCTGGTTGGCTCCGCCGGTGCAGGTCCAGATGCGCGCCCTGGTGCCGTTGGCGGTGCCGCTGACGTCCAGGCACTTGTTCGCCCCGACCGCGGTGATGCTGCCGTCGGCGTTGAGGCGCCACTTCTGGTTGTTCTGCCCGTTGCAGTCCCAGATGATCACCGCGGTGCCGTCCGCGGTCCCGGCGCCGTTCACGTCCAGGCACTTGCCGCCGTAGACCCGCAGCTCACCGGCGCTGGTGGTGGTCCACCGCTGGTTGGCCTGCCCGTTGCAGTCCCAGATCTGCGCCGCCGCGCCGTTGGCCTGCGAGGCGCCGCTGACGTCCAGGCACCGGTTCGATCCCACACCCCGCAGCGCGCTCGTACTGCCCGGTGTGCTGGTCAGTTCCTTGATGCGGATGTTGCGGAAGGACACCACGTCGCCGGGCCCGTGGTTCTGGATGCCGAGGTAGCCCTGCTGGAGCGAGCGGACCGGATCGGTGTTGGTGAAATCGTTGATCTTGCTGCCGTTCAGGAACACCTGCAGCCGCTCGCCCTCCACCAGCAGCTCGTAGGTGTTCCACTGCCCCGGCGGGTTCAGCGCCGCGTCGCGGGCGGCGATGTCGGCGGCCTTGAACCCGTAGATCGCCCCGGTCGTCCTGTCCGCGGTGTCGGTTGCGTCGATCTGCACCTCGTACCCGGTGTTGAGCGCCGCGTTGGGGTCGCTCGTGGCCGGGAACCCGACGATCACGCCGGAGTTGGAGTCGCCGGTCAGCTTCCAGTCGAGCTTGAGGGAGTACGAGCGGAACTCCTTGGAGTTGTACCACAACATCCCCATGCCGCCCTGGGAGGTCAGCGTGGCGTCGCTGTTGGCGAACGACCCCGGCCCCGCCTGCGACCAGCCCGTCGTCGAGCCGTTGTACAGCGTCGTGTACCCGGTCTCCGGACGGCAGTCGGCGTTGGTGGCCTTGGCCGCGTACCGGATCCCGCCGAGCAGCAGCGTGCGGAAGCCCGGATCGGCGTACGACTCCTGGGTGTGCCCCAGACCGGTGTAGAAGGCGCGGCCGGCGGACTGCGGGCGGCACCAGGTGATCGGGTGATCACCCATGCCGCCGCCGCTGTAGCTGCCCTCGTCCAGGCTCTGCAGCACCCGGACGTTCGGGCGGGGGTTGGAGCGGTAGTTGTACCACTCGTCGGTACGTGACCAGGTCGCCCCGAGGTGAGCGGTCGCGGCGTGCGCCCGGTCCTCGGTCCGTACGGTGGCCTGCTGGATCGCCGGGTGGTTGTTGAACCAGGCCCCCATCAGCTGGCCGTAGTACGCCCAGTTGTATTCGGTGTCCGCGGCCGAATGCACCCCTACGTAACCGCCCCCGCCGTCCACGTACGTCTGGAAGGCGGCCTGCTGGCTGTCGTTCAGCACGTCCCCGGTCGTGTTGAGGAACACCACCGCCTTGTACTGGGCCAGGTTGGCCGCGCTGAAGGCGGTGGAGTCCTCGGTCGCGTCGACGGCGAAGTCGTTGGCGGTGCCCAGCTCGCGGATGGCCTGGATCCCGGCGGGGATCGAGTCGTGCCGGAACCCGACCGTCTTGGAGAACACCAGCACCTTGAAGGCGGCGGCCTGGGCGGGGATGGCGGGGATCATCGTCGCGGCGGCGATGAACGCCACCACCGCCACTGACAGGCGGCGCAGCACGGATGTCTTTCGGTCGCTCCCCGCGGTGCGCCCGAGCGCGGCGGGGGTCAGATGTCGTGGCATGAGTGTCCCTTCAGACGCGGGTCCAGCGCTGGTTGGTTCCTCCGGTGCAGGTCCAGATGTTCAGCTTGGTGCCGTTGGCGGTGCCGGAGCCGGTGACGTCCAGGCACTTGTTCGCGCCGACCGCGGTGATGCTGCCGTCGGCGTTGAGGCGCCACTTCTGGTTGTTCTGGCCGTTGCAGTCCCAGATGATCACCGC
This sequence comes from Nonomuraea sp. MTCD27, assembly GCF_041950495.1. NCBI lineage: Bacteria > Bacillati > Actinomycetota > Actinomycetes > Streptosporangiales > Streptosporangiaceae > Nonomuraea > Nonomuraea sp. MTCD27. The sequence continues at coordinate 88,331 of NZ_JBGNUW010000033.1, forward strand.
GGTGCCGTCGGCCGTCCCCGCCGCGTTCACGTCCAGGCACTTGCCGCCGTAGACCCGCAGCTCACCGGCGCTGGTGGAGGTCCACTGCTGGTTGGGCTGCCCGTTGCAGTCCCAGATCTGCGCCAGCGCGCCGTTGGCCTGCGAGGCGCCGTTGACGTCCAGGCACCGCCCCGACCCCACACCCCGCAGGGCGCTCGTGCTCCCCGAGGGCGGGGTGCCGGTGTCGAAGGTGAAGGCGTCCACGTCGAACAGGTAGCCCTGTCCGGTCGGGCCGCGGAAGACCAGATAGAGCGTCGTCGTGCCGGCCGGCGCGCCGCTGACGTTCGCCGAGACGTCGGCGAAGGTGTCCCAGCCGCCGGTGCTCGTCACGTTCACCGTGCCCAGCAGTGTGCCCGTCGCCGAGCCCGCCCGCACCTCGATCCGGCCACCCGCCCCGGCCGAGGACACCCGAGCGGTGATCCTCGTCGCGTTACCCAGGTTGTACGGCTGGAAGGAGATCCAGTCGCCGTCGTCGGTGAAGCCGACCGTCCTGCCGCCCTCCGCGGTGGCGTGGTCAGCCGTCTGGATGCCCTGCTGGGCGCCGAAGTGCTCCGCCTGCCGGTGCCGGGGCTGGAGCGTACGGGCGCTGGTGGAGGTCAGACCGCCCTTGTCGGTGTAGGAGGCCTCGAAGACGCCGTAGATGTTGGCACCGGCGTCGTGCTCGCCGTCGACCGGCACCGCGATGGAGCCCGAGCAGCCGGTCGAGGAGGTGATCTTGTGACGGTGGCTGTCGTGGCCGAGGAAGTAGGCGACGGTTACCCCGGTGCAGTCGATCGTGCCGTCCTCCGGGTCGCTGACGGTGACCTGGAAGGGCACCGTGTCACCGAAGGAGAACAGTTGCCCGTCGGCAGGGGTGGTGAGGCTGACCGTCGGCGCGGTGTTGCCGACGGTCACGATCACGTTCGCCGTGCCGGTGAGACCCTGCGGGTCCCGGACCGTCAGCGTCGCCGTGTAGGTGCCGTTGGTGGTGTAGGTCTTGCTCGGGTTCGCCGCCGTGGAGGTGGTGCCGTCGCCGAAGCTCCACGAGTAGGTCAGCGCGCCGCCCTCCGGATCGGAGCTGCCCGCCGAGGAGAAGTTCACCGTCAGCGGAGCCGGTCCCGACGTCTTGTCGGCGGCCGCCTTGGCGATCGGGTTGCGGTTGGCGTTGCCGATGTGCTCGATGCGATACAGCGCCTGGTTGTTCGCCCCGGAGCCGTAGTCGAGGACGTAGAGGGCGCCGTCAGGACCGAAGGCCATGTCCATCACCTGTGTCCCCGACCAGGGGAACGCCGAGATCTCCCCGTAGGCGCCGTCCGGCTTGACCTCGATCGCCTTGATCCAGCGCCGGCCGTATTCACCGGCGAAATACCGCCCGTCGAGCACCTGGGGGAACTTGATGGCCGAATTCAGGTTGGGATCGTAACGGTAGACCGGGCCGCCCATCGGCGACTCCGATCCGGAGCCGAACTCCGGCGGGCTTCCGGCGTCCCCCGCGTACCTGATCCACGCCGGCTTCGCCGGGGGCAGCGTGGTCAGGCCGGTGTTACGGAAGGAGTTGTTGGTCGGGCCGCCCACGCAGTCGTACTTCGGGCCGGTGCTGTTGGTGGCGAAGTTCCATTCGTTGTAGGTCTCGCCGGTGGTGTTCGTACCCGTGCAGTACGGCCAGCCGTAGTTGCCCGGACCGGTGATGCGATCGAACTCCACCTGCCCGCTCGGCCCGCGGTTGGAGTTGGTCACACCCGCGTCCGGCCCGTAGTCGCCGAGGTAGACGATGCCGGTCGCCTTGTCCACGCTCATCCGGAACGGGTTGCGGAAGCCCATGGCGTAGATCTCCGGCCGGGTCCTCGCCGTCCCCGGCGCGAACATGTTGCCGCTGGGGATCGTGTAGGTGCCGTCGGGCTGCGGTCTGATGCGCAGGAGCTTGCCGCGCAGGTCGTTGGTGTTGGCGGACGAGCGCTGGGCGTCGAACTGCGGGTTGCGGTTGGTCCGCTCGTCCAGCGGGGAGTAGCCGCTCGACTCGAACGGGTTGGTGTCGTCGCCGGTCGTCAGATACAGGTTGCCGGCGGCGTCGAAGTCGATGTCCCCGCCCACGTGACAGCACTGGCCGCGGTCGTTCTGGACCCGCAGGACCACCTTCTCGCTGGCCATGTCGAGGGTGTCGTCCGTCTTCAGGGTGAATCGGGACAGGTACAGCTCGCCCTTCCACTGGTCGAACTGGGCCTGCGTGCCGGTGCTGGGCGCGTCACCGCTCGGCGTGCTCAACCGCGGGGAGTAGTAGAGCCACAGGTACCGGTTCGACGCGAAGCCGGGGTCGACCGCCACACCCTGGAGGCCCTCCTCGTCGTGGGTGTAGACGTTGAGCCTGCCGGCCACCTTCGTGTTGCCGTTGGCGTCGGTGACGCGCACCGTGCCGTCGCGCGCCGTGTGCACCACCGACCGGTTCGGCATCACGGCCAGCGACATCGCCTCGCCCAGCTCCGCTCCGCCGGACGCGAGAGACACCTGCTGGTAGTCGGCCGGCGGGATGACGAGGGCGTTCGCCGGGGAGGCGTCGAGCGCGAGCGCTCCGGGAATGATCAGCGCCATCGTGGTCAGCAAGGTGAGCCACGGACGTCGGGACATGAGTGTTCCCTCCTGACACAGGAAAATCGGTCAGGGCAAGGCGCGCCACCGCGCGCCTGCCGGGGTTCCGCTTCGTGCCCAGAGGAGTGCCGCCTCTGGCTCCCTCACGGCCGGCGCCGGTTGCGGCGGCCGGCCGTGAGGAAGGTGTTGGTTGCCGATCGCTGTCGCGCGGGAAGAGCCGTCGGAGGCCGGCGTCGGTTCAGGTGACGGGGGGACCCGCTTCCCGTGCCCGACGGTCGGAGGCGAGGCCGCGGTCGTCGGACGGCGTCAGGCGCGGGTCCACTTCTGGTTGGCGCCACCGGTGCAGGTCCAGATGTGCACTTTGGTGCCGTTGGCGGTGCCGGCGCCGGAGACGTCCAGGCACTTGTTCGCGCCGACGGCGGTGATGCTGCCGTCGGCGTTGAGGCGCCACTTCTGGTTGTTCTGCCCGTTGCAGTCCCAGATGATCACCGCGGTGCCGTCCGCGGTCCCGGCGCCGTTCACGTCCAGGCACTTGCCGCCGTAGACCCGCAGCTCACCGGCGCTGGTGGTGGTCCACTGCTGGTTGGGCTGACCGTTGCAGTCCCAGATCTGCGCCGCCGCGCCGTTGGCCTGCGAGGCGCCGCTGACGTCCAGGCACCGGTTCGACCCCACACCCTTGAACGCACTCGTGCTCCCCGAGGGCTGGCCCTGGGGGCCGGCGGACGCGATCACGGCCTGGGCTCCGGCCGGCCAGGCGCCGTTGGTGACGGTGACGTTGTTGTTCACCACATTGCCGCGGTCGCCGTTGGTCACGTTGGTGCTGCCGTTGGTCGACCAGTTGCCGGTGACGGTGAAGTTGCCCATGTTCTCGCCGTACCAGTAGTTGGCGGTGGCCCAGGTGCCGGTGTTCGAGAGCACGTTGTTCCTGACGGTGTAGTACCTGGAGCCCTCGTCGAAGTAGATGCCGAACCAGCCGTTGGTGCGCAGGCAGTGGTTGTCGCTGATCACCGCGCCCGGGTTCCACGACAGCGTGTAGATGCAGCCGCCGTCGGTCATCTGCTGCATGACGTCGTGCACGTAGTTGCCGATGAGCCGGTTGCCGGAGGCGGTGGTGGCCGTGGTGTAGCGCGGCTGGAAGTCGTACAGGCCGCGGTCGGCGTAGTGGGTGCTGCCGCCCGGCTCGTTGGCGCCCCAGCCGTACCCGATCGACATGCCGGTGTACGGCAGGTTGTAGATCTCGTTATGGGACACGTTGGTGTTGGTGACGTAGGTGGTCAGGACCGAGACGACGCCTCGGTGGTCCAGGCCGAGGTCGTGGATGCGGTTGTCGCTGACGGTGATGTTCCGGTTGACCATCCGCTGGTCGCTCGGGTGGTGCGCGTCGGCGCGCACGCCGCCGACCACGATGCCGCCGGCCGAGCTGCGGGCGATCTCCGACCGGGTGACCGTGATGTCGGCGGCGCCCAGGCCGACCCCGCTGCCGTGCGCGTTGGCGTCGTTGCCGATGCCGATGGCCGTCTGCCCCAGGTTGACGAAGCGCGAGTCGGTGAAGGTGACGGTGTTCGCCGCGGAGACCTGCACGGCGGCGGGCATCTGGTACCAGTTCGGCCGGGTCGCCTCGAACTGCCGGCAGCCCTGGTGGCAGGAGGTGAAGGCGGGCCAGCTCCAGTTGCCGGCGATGTAGGCGCCGGTCTGCTGGTCCACGTAACCCTGGTTGCCGCTGGGGCCGAGCCAGCTCGTGCCGGTGAAGGTGATCCCGCTGAACGTGATGTGGTGCGCGGGCGCGTCGTACGTGCCTCCGACGTGCACCAGCGACTGGAGCACCGGCAGCTCCACGCTCACGTTGCCCATGCTCTGCCCGGCGAGCGGGATGTAGGACAGGGCGCCGGTCCCCGGGTCGAGGTACCACTCCCCCGGCGAGTCGAGGAACTCGTAGGCGTTGGCCAGGTAGAGCGGTCCCGCCCGGTGCGGGCTGGTGAAGGTGTCGTACCCGAAGTTGTTGTTGTTCCAGGCGGGCTGCCGCATCGTGATGAGGTTGCCGCTGATGCTCTGCACCGGCGCGTACCGGTCGGTGAAGGAGCCGACGCTCTCCATCTCCACCCGGCCCTGGTTGGCGAGGTTGTTCAGATAGCTCAGCGCGCCGCTGGTGAACCTCATCCCGGTGCTGCTCGCGGTGAAGTCGGACCGGTTGACGGCGGTGCGCGCCCGGGTGGCGAGCGCGCCGTCGACGTACAGCTGCCGGGTGTCGATGCCGGTGCCGACGTTGGCGCGCCAGATGTTCTTCCCCGAGTCGGCCAGGGTCCAGCCGGTGACCGCCCTGGCTCCGCTGATGACCGGGACGGCTCCCGCCGCGGCCTGCCATCTCACGGAGTAGCCGTTGTTCCCGGAGTCGGCGGCGGTCAGCCGGAGCGGCGCGGACAGCCGGTACACCCCGCCGGCCAGCTCCACGACGATGTCACCGGACATCCCGGCGTTCAGCGAACGCACCGCCGTCTGCGCCGCGGACAGCGAGCACGGCTGGGTGGAGGTGCAGGCGGTGCCGGTGCCGGCGGGTGACGCGTACAGGGTCGTGGTGGCCGCGAAGGCCGGGGTGGCGGGGGCGACGAGGGCGGACGCCGCGGCCAGGGCGGCGGCGATGCCCATCAGGATCGGTTTCAGCATCGTGACGGGCGAGGGTAATGGCACAGTCGTTCCTTTGGGGGGTAGGGGTATGGCCAGGTCACGCCCTGACCCTCAGGCAGGTGACGCCTTTCCGGGGTGGAGCGGAGGCGGGCTCCTGCGACAGCGGTCCGCGGGACGCCTCCACACCGCGCCCATGCGATCCGGCCGCGGAGGCTCCGGCAGGAGCGCGTTCCCCGGGGCCTCGCTTCTAATTACGTTGGGAGTGGGGATACCCGTCAAGACCTTAAGCCCGCTTATTTCATCGTTCGCACACTGCGGGACCGGCCATGGTGCGGCATTTTACAGCTTCACCAGCAGTGATGCCTGTCACCGCGTGCGCCAGTGGCGATCAACCTCGGATGAACCGTTCAGATGAGTCGTACTCATCGGGGAACGGCTGTGCCGGGGAGGGCCGTCTCATCAGTCATACTCTTGCAGGGAACGGCGAGGAGGAAGCACGGTGACCGACACCCCGCGCGAGAGCGGATACCGGCCGGGCTACGAGGTAGCGGCCGAGCAGGTGCTGGAATTGATCGTCCGGCTCGGCCTTCGTCCGGGCGACCGCATGCCGACCGAGAACGAGCTGGCCCAGCAACTGGGCACCAGCCGCACCGTGGTACGCGAGGCGGTGAAGATACTCTCCGCGCTCGGCCGGGTACGCGCCCAGAAGGGCCGCGGCCTGTACGTGGCCGACGACGAGGGAATGCTGGGCACCGGGCGCTGGGGATCCTTCTTCCTCCCGACCGACCTCGACCACGTCTACATGCTGTTCGAGTTCCGCCGGGCGCAGGAGATGGAGACCAGCCGGCTGGCCGCCCGCCGCGCCACCCCTGCCGAGCTGAGGGCCATCGAGGAAGCGGCCGACCTGTGCCGCCGCGGCTTCGAGACCGGACGCGAGGAGATGTTCAACGAGGGCGACGACGCCTTTCACACCGCCATCGCCACGGCCTCGCACAACATGTTCCTCCAGGTCGCCGTGCGGGAGGCCCGCAGGCTGCAGGCGCAGTCGAGCCTCATCGGGCTGCGCGGCTCGGTGGGCGGGCACGCCGCCAAGGCGGTCGAGGAGCACGACGCCATCTACCAGGCCATCCGCGCCGGCGACCCCGAAGCGGCCGCCCAGGCCGCGGCCATGCACATCGACAACACCCTCGACGACTACCGCAGGGAGATCCAGCAGCGGCTCTTCTTCTCGTCCCACTGATCCGGCCTGGCCGGACCGGCTCGACGGGGTGCGAGCATCGCCGATGAGTGCCGCCGGTCGTGGGCGCTTCCGCCGGATCGCCCGCCACCCGATCCCGTAGCCGCGGCTTCCGCACGGACGCACCCCGGGAGACCGGCCACCCCGCCCGGGCACCTGTGAAAGTTTCATCGCGACAGACCAGCGGTGGCCGCGGCCGCCTGTCCTGGTCAGGAGGACGAGCGACCGGGCCCTCCCGGGCGCGGGCGCCCAACGTCGAGCAGGCCGAGCCTTGACAGGTCTTGTCACGGTCATATTTGCTCCGCTGCACCATCGCCGTCAGCCGCCCGAATGAAGGGAGTGCCGATTACGGCGGCGTTGAGTTAGCGCTAACATCCAGGAAATTCGACCAGTCGGCAAATGCGCGCCGGTGGCGCCCGCAAGCCGATGAAAGCGCGCTTCCTATTCACGTGTGTCACCACGAGAAGGGCAAAGGAATTTGCGTGATGTCGAGACTTAGGTTTCTCTTCACCGCTGTCGTGTCGGCGGCACTGTTGCTCGTTCCGGCCACGGCGCAGCCGGCGCTGGGCGATAGCGCGACCCCCTCGCTCGCAAAACAGAGCGCCCTCGCCCCCACTGCGGGATGCGGCAAGGCCCCGACCCTCAGAAGCGGTAACCAATCGATTACCACGAACGGCAGAAATCGTAGCTTCATCCTGAGAATTCCCGACAACTACACCAACACGACCCCCTACCGGTTGATCTTCGGATTCCACTGGAACGGCGGCACCGCCAACGATGTCGACTCGGGCGGGACCAGTGGTTATCCGTGGTCCTACTACGGGCTCAGGGCGTTGTCGAACAACACCGCGATCTTCGTCGCGCCTCAGGGTCTCAACAACGGCTGGGCCAACTCGGGCGGTGAGGACGTCACCTTCGTCGACGACATGATCCGGAGGATCGAGGCGGACCTCTGTGTGGACACCTCGCAGCGCTTCGCCCTGGGCTTCAGCTACGGCGGCGGCATGAGCTACGCGCTCGCGTGCGCCCGGGCGACGGTCTTCCGCGCGGTGGCGGTCTACGCGGGCGGGCAGCTCAGCGGGTGCAGCGGCGGCACGGAGCCCGTCGCGTACATCGGACTGCACGGTCTCAGGGATCCGGTGCTCAACATCTCCGCGGGCCGGTCGCTACGTGACAGGTTCGTCCGGAACAACGGCTGCACGCCCCAGAACCCGCCGGAGCCCGCGCAGGGGAGCCTGACGCACATCGTCACCTACTACTCGGGATGCCGAACCGGGTATCCGGTCGCGTGGGCGGCGTTCGACGCGGGCCACACCCCGGGTCCCGTGGACGGGAGGCCCGGCGACTTCGAGCCCGGCGAGAATTCCTGGACCAGGCCGGTGGTCTGGGAGTTCTTCACGCAACTGGGAGGCGGCGACCCGGATCCGCCGGACACGAGCGCGCTGCGGGGTGTGGGGTCGAACCGGTGCCTGGACGTCAGCGGCGCCTCGCAGGCCAACGGCGCGGCGGCGCAGATCTGGGACTGCAACGGGCAGGCCAACCAGCAGTGGACCTCCACCAGTTCCGGTGAGCTGCGGGTCTACGGCGGCAAGTGCCTGGACGTGAACGGCGCCGGGACCGCGGACGGCACCGCGGTGATCATCTGGGACTGCAACGGCCAGAACAACCAGAAGTGGCGCCTCAACGCCGACGGCAGCATCACCGCGGTCGGAGCGAACAAGTGCCTGGACGTCTCCGGCTCCGGCACCGCCAACGGCACCAGGCTGCAGATCTGGACCTGCCACGGCGGCGCCAACCAGAGGTGGACCCGCGTCTGACAGCCTGTGACCGCGGACCACGCGCCATCGCCGGGGCGAGTCACCGCCCCGGCGATGGCCCCGACCACCAGACCGCCGCGATCGGAACCTTGCGCCGTAACTCCTCGACCACGTCCTCACGCCTGAGCTTCCCCCGACATGCCCCGCTCCTGGACATCGCCCGCCACACCCCCCATCCTTTCAGGAGGCATCGCACGAGCACGCCTTCATCACAGCGACGACGACGCCCTCGCATCCAAGATCACAATGCCGCTGCATGGCTCCTGGAGGAGAATCGGCGAGCTCGTCGCGCTCCGCGAGTGGCGCGTGCCCCGGCCGCGGAGGACCTGGAGGCGCTCGACCCGGCAGCGGCGGAGGTTACCGGACGGTTGGCTTGGCGCCCATGGACTCGTGGCTGACCGTCTCTGAGAGACCATGGGAATGCGGCGGGCCCGATCCGGGCCCTCACCTCCGGAGACAGGTTGTCGATGCGTCTACATCCAGGCGAGACCGAGGCCGCCGGCTGGCGGGTGGTCACCGTGCTCGAGGCCGTCCGGCAGCTGCGCGACGCGTCACCCGGCGTCACCGGACGTCCGCGGCTGATCGCGATCGACGGCCGGGGCGGCGCCGGAAAGACGACCCTGGCCGCGCGGCTGCGCAAGGTGGTGCCCGACTCCGCCGTCGTGCACACCGACGACATCGCCTGGAACCACGCCTACTTCGACTGGGGCGCCGTGCTCGTCGAGAACATCCTGCAACCCCTGCACCGGGGTGAGGCGGTGGACTTCCGCCCTGATGCCTGGATCGCCCGGGGCCGGCCCGGATCGATCGCCATCCCCGCCGGCACCGACTGCGTCTGGGTCGAGGGCACCGGCATCATCCGCGAAGAGCTTGCGCCGTGGTTGGACGCCTCGGTGTGGATGCAGGGTGACCTGGACGAGCAAGAGCGCTTGACGGTCGTCCGCGACGGTGACTCCCCCGAGCAACTGGCGCACGTGGCGAACTGGCTGCTGGAGGAGCTGCCGTTCATGTTGCGAGAACGGCCGTGGGCCCGAGCTACCATGATCGTCGCCGGCCCTCCACACATCGGCCACGACCCGGAGACCGAGCTCGTCGTCGCCCCGCCGACGGGCTCCTAGGCCGGCCGACCCACCCGCAGAGCGCGGGTGCACCTGACTTCTTCAACCTTCTCCTGGCCTGGGTGCCGGGGCCTGCTGAGCCAGCTCACGCGCGACTTCGACGGCGATCTCGATGGTGCGGACCGCGAGCGGCGACTGACCGCCGCGTCCAGGCCGCCGGTGAAGGTAGATCTCGCGCGTGGGTGTGGGGTCGAGTTCGTGCACCTGCAGATCTGGCCAACCTTCGGGTCCATGAATCGCGCCGCAGGAGCGGCACACGACGTGGTGAATCGCGAGCCAGGGCAGAACGGCGAGCCCCATCCCGGCGCGCACCATCGACAGGATCGTCTCGTTGCCCGCCGAGCGGAACACGATGCGCGGCTGCGCACCCGCGTCCGTGAGGAACTTCTCCAGTCTGGGCTGGTCACAGGTCGCCGGCCAGGCCACCATCGCCTTCCCGTCCAGCCTCTCCGCGGGCACCGGGCCGGCCGGCAGGTCTCCTGGATGCGCCACCACCAAGTAGGGGTCCTCCATCAGCAGGACGTGTTCCGCTTCATCGCTGATCGGTCCGTCGTAGAACAGGAGGTCGAGCTCGCCGAGCTGCGCCTCGTCCGGCTCCGCTTCCGAGAGCCGGATCTCGCAGTCGGGATGCTCGTCCCGAAGGCGGCGCAGCACGGTGGGAAGGATCACGTTGGAGACGCTCTGGAGGGTGCCGACGTCGATGCGGCCGTCGCCGGCCTTGAATCGATCGACCGCACGTGCCAGCGCTTCGGCTTTGGCCAGCAGCTCCCTGCCTTGCTCGAGCACCACGGCTCCGAGAGGAGTTATCCGCACCGGCCTTGGACCGCCGGGCCGATCGAACACCGAGCCGCCAAGGGTCTTCTCCAGCACTGCGATGTGCTGGCTCACGCTCGACTGGGTGTAGCCCAGCCTGTTCGCCGCTCGGGAGAACGTCCCCTCCTCCGCGATCGCGATCATCGTCATCAGCTGCCGCAGGTCGACGTCCGCCATAGCTGCATATATAACACATTCCGATGGATTTGATCGTAAACATTCGCTTTTCTCGATCGCTCATCGCTCCTAGCGTCGACGACATGACAGTCCCGACCACAAGAGTCGACACCGGTGCGGGGAACCGCGCCCGCAGGCCACCGTCCGGGCTACCAGCCCTGGCGTGGACCCTCGGGGCGTGCCACCTCGTTGCTCGAGCCGGCGCGTTCGTCCAGCCGATGCTGGTGCTGTACCTGACCCAGGAACAGCGGATGACTCCGACGGTGGCCGGTGCCGTGGTGGCGGCTGTGGGCGTCGGCGACTTCGGGTCGCAATTGCTGGGGGGATGGCTCGGGGACCGGTTCGGGCGTCGGCGGACGATGCTCCTGGGGTTCCTTGGGACGTCGATCGCGCTGGTCGCCCTGGGGTCGGCCGGCACGACGCCGGCCATCTGGGCCGCGGCGGTCGGTTACGGCCTGACCGCGGGGCTCTTCCGCCCGGCCGGCTCGGCGGCCGTGGCGGACCTCCCGCCCGAACAGCGGGTGCGGGCGTACAGCCTGCTCTATTGGGCCGCGAACCTCGGGTACTCCATCGCCGCAACGGGCGCCGGGGTCCTGGTAAGTCGCGGCTACGGCCTGCTGTTCTGGTTGAACGCGGTCGCCATGCTGGTCGCGGCGCTGATCGTGGTAGCGGCGGTGCCGGAGACCCGCTCGGCCCCGAGCCACCCTCGACGTGCGCTGCTGCCGGCGTTGCTCGGCGATCGCCTGATGGTCACCATGGCGCTGATCCACGTGGCCTGCTTCACGCTGCTCATGCAGGCGTTCACCACGTTGCCGCTGCTGATGACAGCGCAGGGGCACGGCGCGGCCACGTACGGCACCGTGCTCGCCCTCAACGGGCTCGCCATCGTCATCCTTCAGCCGCCGGCCGTCGTCGTGCTGGCGCATCGCGACCGCGGGACAGTACTCGCCACCTCGATGCTGTTGGTCGGCCTGGGCGGCGGCCTGGCCGCCGTGACCCAGAGCAGCGCCGGCCATGCCGCCGCGGTCCTCACCCTCACCCTCGGGCAGATCGGGATGGCCGTCCAGTTCGGCGCCACGTTCGCTGACCTGGCGCCGCCCGATCTGCGCGGCAGATACATGGGCGTCGCGTCGAGCACCTGGAGCCTCGGCGCCACCCTCGGCCCGGTGGCCGGCACGGCACTGCTGGAGCACACCGGCAGAACCTGGCTGGGCGCCACCGCCCTCGCTACGGGGCTCCTGCTCTTCTCGGCGCAGCAAGCCGTCGCCGGATCCCTGCGCGAGCGGCAGGCAGGTCGGTCATGACGGCCGCGCTCGCGGGCGCCAGGAGCTCAGGAAAGAGCGACGCAGCTGGTTGCCGGCCGGCGACCGGTGGCGGCGGCGACAAAACACACGATCAGAGATCGCAACGTCGAATGAAAGGAAACACACCGATGAAAACAATGACCGACAACGAATGGCGAACCTTCCTCACAGCGGGAACAAGGCTTGCCCACGTAGCTCTCACCCGCCGCGACGGGCGACCCCACGTCACCCCGGTCTGCTTCATTCTCGACGGCGACGAACTCGCCTTCGCCCTGTCCCCTGGCAGCGTCAAGGGCAGAAGCCTGGCCCACGACCGGCGAATCGCACTCTGCGTCAGCGATGACCGGCAACCCTACAGCTTCGTCACCATCGAAGGAGAAGCACACGTCTCCGCCGAGCCGGACCAGATCAAACACATCGCCGCAGGCATCGCCGACCGCTATTACCCTTCCCAACCCGCCGAGGACATCGCCGAATCATTCGTACGGGAAGGATTCACCGCAGTTCGCATCAGTATCACCAACGTCATCGCCCGATCCGGCCTCGGCTGACACCCGTGCTCACTGTGACCGGACTTCACTCGAGGGCGCGCCGATCGTGTCAGCGGCCTCGGGAAGGAGAGTTCCACGATCCGGCCGACACCTCCCTGAGCGATCCTCAGCACGTGTTCGCGGTCGCGCCGACGGTGGTGTTCGCGTTCGGCAAGGAGGAAGGCTTCAGCGCAACCCGCTGGCGCTTCTGAACCAGCCACATCCGTCCGCGATCCCCGTCCGATCGACGCCATCGATACGTGCGGAGAATGAGCCGGGCGCCGACAGTCGGCAGCCCGGCCAGGGGGACGTTGTACTCGCTGCGCTCAAGGGTCGGTCAGGCTGCACACGCCGAACGCGGCCCGTTCGGCGCGGGCCCGGGCCGGCTCGCGGGTTCGTAGCAGTCATAGTTGCGCTGAGCGATGATCTTGCCGTCGCGGTAGCGGAGAAACGTGCCGATGTGGGCGCGCAGGGTGTGGCCCGCGGGAAGGTCGCCCACCGGGACGGCCAGGGTGCCGGTCCAGAGCACCTCGAGGGCGACCTGGTCGCCGGCGGCGATCGTGTTGAGCACCTCGAAGTGCTGGTCGCGGATCGTGGTGCGGCCGCGTTCCGCCGCGGCGCGAAGGCCGTCGAGGTCGCGCACCACCCCGTCGGGGAACAGCGCGTTGGGCAACTCGTGGTGCACGACGTCGGGATGGAGGAACCGGTCGGCGCTCTCGCCCTTGGCCACCGCCTCGTGGTAGCGGACGGCCAGGTCCACGTTGGGATGCTGTTGAAGGTTCGCCATGCCGACAACCATAGTTGTACAACTTCAGTTGCACAACTATGGTTGTCGAGTGCAGAATGGGCGCATGCAGCCTGTCCTGACCGGTGATCTGGACACCGGGACGCTCGCCCTGTTCGTGGGCTTCGCGGCCGCCGAGGTCGTCCAGCAAAGCCTGGCCGACCAGGGCTTCGCGGGGCTGCGGTTCTCGCACGGGTACGTCTTCCAGCACCTCGTCGGCGGCGGCGGGCCCACGGTGGGCGAGCTGGCCCCCAAGCTGGGCGTCACCCAGCAGGCCGCGTCGAAGACCGTCGCCGAGCTCGAACGCCTCGGCTACGTGGAGCGCCTCGCCGACCCGGGTGATGCCCGGATCCGGCGGGTGCACCTGACGCGGCGGGGCCAGGAGGCCGTGGCGGCGGCGCGGCGGGCACGGGAGGCGCTGGAGGCCCGGCTGTCCGGGCGCGGCGGGAAGCGGCGGCTGGAGGAGTGCCGGGCGCTGCTCGCGGAGTTGCTGGACGAGCTGGGCGGCGCCCCGGCCGTGCGGCATCGCGAGGTCAGGCCACCCCGGTAGTCCTGCGCTGCGCCGCTGGGCCGGCGCACCGCATCTCGGCCGGATCGTCGCCGGCCCGCATCCGGACGGTGTGAGTGGCGGGGCCGGGATCGCCGCTGCGGGGCTGCCGAGCCTTCATGACCCCTCTGGTTCCGGCGGTGGCGATGCGGCGGTGGCGGGTGTGGCCAGCACGTGAAAGAGCGATTCGATCCACTGGGCGAGCTCCTGCGGCCGTCCCTGGGTCAGCGCCGTCGTGCCGAGAACGCTGCGCATGAGCCATACCCCCGCTTGCAGGGAGAGCATCAGTTCCGCGCGGACGCCGGCTGCGGAACCGGACAGCTCCTCGGTGAGGTGCCGCCCGGCGTGCCGCCCGATCGCCTCGCGCATGATCTGCGCGGCTCCGGGGTTGGCCGCCGACCTCAGCATGAGCAGGAACGGCCCGAGCTCCTCCGCCTCCGGCGCCGTCCGCGCCACCAGCGCTCGCGCGGTCTCGCCGGGCAGTTCCGCGCCGGTGCCCGCGATCACCGTACGGGGCTCGAAGGCCACGTCGACGGCCTCGGCGAACAGCCGTTCCTTCGATCCGAAGTAGCGGTTGATGAGCATCGCGGTCACGCCCGCGCTCTGCGCGATGTCGCGGACTCCCACCCCGTCGTAGCCGTACCGGGTGAAGGCGACGACCGCAGCGTCCAGGATGGCCTGCCGGGTGGCGGCGGCGTCGCGCCGGCGTCTGGCAGGGGTGGAGTCCTGAGGTTGCGATCGGTTGTGGGGGGAGCTGGGCTGGGCGACATCACTCATGTCTACGAGTGTATACTTAAGTGAAAGTCTACGATTGTAGACATCGGGAGCGCGATGCGTCTTGCCCCCGGACCACGATGCGAGGATGAAATGGATCTTCAACTTACGGGCAAGCGCGCCCTGGTCACCGGCTCCAGCTCCGGCCTCGGCGAAGCCATCGCCAAGGCCCTGGCCGCCGAGGGCGCCGACGTCGTCGTGCACGGCCGCGACCGCCGGCGTACCGAAACCGTCGCCGCCGCCATCCGGACAGCCGGCGGCGGCGCTCATGTCGCGATCGGAGACCTGGCCACCGACGACGGCGCCGACGCCGTGGCGGCGGCCGCGCTGACCGGCGGCCCGATCGACATCCTGGTCAACAACGCCGGCGCCTACCCCCACCGCTCATGGAAGGAGGCCACCCCCGCCGACTGGAGCCACACCTACGAGGTCAACGTCATCTCCGGGGTCCGGATGATCCTGCGCCTGGTTCCCCGCATGCACGAGCGCGGCTGGGGTCGCGTCATCCAGATCGGCGGCGGGCTCGCCCTGCAGCCAAGCGCCGACCTGCCCCACTACACCGCCACGCTGGCCGCCCGCCACAACCTCACGGTCTCGCTGGCCCGCCGGCTGAAGGGGACCGGGATCACGGCCAACACCGTCGCCCCCGGCGCCATCCTGGTCGACAGCGTCCAGCGATTCCTCACCGACCTTGCTCCGGCCCGCGGCTGGGGCGAGGCGTGGGAGGACATCGAACGCAACGCGATCGAGGAACTGGTGCCCAACGACGTCGGCCGGATGGGCCGTCCCGAGGAGATCGCCGCCGCCGTCCTCTACCTGAGCGGCCCGCTGGCTGACTACGTCACGGGCACCACCCTGCGGGTGGACGGCGGCACCATCCGCGGCGTCCACTGATCGCCCGTCGCTGTCATGATCGCCGGGGGCCGCCCGCTCCGCCCACCCGGCACCTCCCCGATCGAGGACCTCGCCGACGCGTTGAGTCATGGCCCTGGTGTGGACCGCCCGCCATCCTGGCCGAGTCCGCCCTTCGTGTCTGTCCTGGTCTAGGACGCCATGGCCGACCCGTCAACAGTGCTGCTCTGGCCGCCGCTGGCGCCCGCCGTCGCCGGCAGCGCGCTGACGTGGTGGGCCAGATGCAGCCACCGGCCGTCCCGGCGGACCAGGACGTCCGTGGCCAGACCGTGCAGTTCGAACCGGGCGTCGAGGTGGGTGCCCGTCTCGCTCCACCGGTAGGCGCAGACCGCCGTGTCGCCGTACTGGCGCACCTCGACGTCGTCCAGCGACCACGCGTCGATCCGGGCCTGGGCGAAGAAGGCGCTCGCCTCGGCGAGGAGGGCGGCCCGGCCGACGGACCGGCCCGCGGGACCGCCCGAGGACAGGTAGTCGGGCAGCGTGAGCTCGCCGAGCGTGTGCGGATCCCCGTCCTGCATGGCCTGCCACCACGCGCGGACGGCGGCCTGGGGTGTGGCGGTCATCCGGCCTCCCCGAGCCCTCGCAGCTGGTCGGAGGTGAGCGGCCGTTCGGCGAGCTGCCCGCGCTCCCACTCCATGGGGCACGCGGGCGGTACGTCGTGACAGCCGACCGCGGCAAGGGCTTCGGTCAGGACCTGCCGTCGGTAGGCCGAGAATGTCAGCACATGCGTGATGACGCCGCCCAGCGTGAAACTCTGCGGCGGATCGCACAACGCGTCGATGAAGGTGTCGTCCCAGGCCCGCCGCCGGTCGACGTCGGCCGCGAGCGCTCGGAACTCCGCGCCCGCCCGCGCCCAGCGCGCCCGCAGCGCCTCGACCGAGTCGTCGCCGCCGTCGGGCAGGGCCCTCCCGGCGATGGCCGCGGTCCAGACCTCCTTGGTCCAGACCAGCCGTTCGAGCATGCGCCGGACACTCGGTTCCGGCCCGTCGAAGTCGAGCACCGTGTGACCGGGCCGGATCTCGCGGTCGAGCTGCTCGGCGGTGAGCTCGCGGGCGCTGTCCAGCAGGCGTCCGGTGAGCCAGAAGTCGTGGTCCAGGAGGCGTTCTGTCAGGTCCATGTCGGTCTCCGTCGTCGTTCGGTCGGACAGGAACATCCCGGCGGGAGGATGGAAGTGGACGCCGTTGCGCGCGGGCAGCCGGAAGTCAGTACGCGCGCGGCCGAAGGCGCTCGGCGGCCGGCCGTACGCCCGCCGGAAGGCGCGGGAGAACGCCTCCGTCGAGTTGTAGGCGGCCTCCCACCCGGCGTCGGTCACCGAACATCCCTGGGTCAGCCGCCACGCGGCGCGCTCCAGCAGCAGGCGGCGGCGAAAGGCGGCGGGCGCCTCACCGAGCCCGGCGGACACGAGCCGGTCGAAGTGGAACCGGCTGGTGTAGGCCCGGCCGGCGATCTGCCATCCGTCGACCCGTTCGTCGAACGCGGCCAGGATGGTGTCCACCAGCTCCCGCAACCGATCAGGGGGAACTTTGTCGGCTTTGCTCATACCGCTATTTTCCGAGTCGCGGCACCTCGCCGCCTGACCGCTTTTGCGTTGCTGCTGCGGAATCGGTGCTCCGGAGATGATCCGGAGCGCGCGAGCCGTGCCTGGTGCACTGGGGCACGGCCACGACCCCGAGGTCCACGGGAGAGAGCGATGCTGCACCCCCGTAGTGGCGCCGGTACGACCTGTGTCGAGGCGACGTCGTACGCGATCAGCCCGTGCTCCGCACCGGCACGCACGGCGTCACCGGGGAGCCCGCCGCGGCCAGCCACGCCCCCATCTCCCACTTCACGCCGGCCCGTGGGTGCTCGCTGAACTCCATGACGAGCGTCTCGCCCTCTCGGACAAGCTCCGGACGGATGACGAAGCCGCGCCCCGGTTCCGTCCTGACGGCCCGGGAAGAGCGCCAATGCTCGGCCCCCCACCTCAGCTCCTCCTGCGACACCGGCGGGCCGCCGTACGACGGGTCCGCTCCGGTGAACCGCGGCGTCCGACAGCGCTCGCCCGGGTCCAGGAAGGTCACGTCCGCCTTGACACCCGCCGCGCCCAGCTCGGCCTGCAGCCCCTCCGGGTCGCGCAGCTCGCGGACGGTCACCGTGATCGTGCCGTCGGCGCTCCTGGCCACCGCGTACACGGGTGATCCGGCCTGAAGGACCACCGTCGTGGCGGCGGCCGCCGCCACGACCGCGGCCGCGACCAGCTGCGGACCGGTGATCGCCCGCCTGCGCGGCGCACGCATCCCGTCGAGCAGCCGCTGCCGCGCCCCGGCGAGTTGCTCGGGGGTCGCGGGCGGGATCGACCGCCACATCGTCGTCAACTCGTCCATCGTCATTCCCTTTCTCCAAGTGCTTCACGGATCTGCAGGCGGGCCCGATTGAGTCGCGAGGCGACCGTGCCCGCGGGGATGGCGAGCGCCTCGGCGACCTCCCGGTAGTTCAGCTCGGCCCACGCCACGAGCAGCAGCACGTCCCGATCGGCCGGCTTGAGTGCCAGCAGGGCCCGAGCCAGCGGCCGGTTGACGGCCAGCGTGTTGACGCCGTCCTCGACCGCCGTGGCCACGGCCGGATGCACGCCGCTGCGGATGTAGGCGCGGTACAGGGCTGTCTCCGCGCGGCGCCGCTTGCCGATGAGGTTGGAGGCGATGCCGTACAGCCAGGGCCGCGCGTCCGTACGGGTCCTGTCGTACTCGGCCCGGTGCTGGAAGGCGGCCAGGAAGGCGTCGGCCACCACGTCCTCGGCCTCGGCCGGGCCCAGGCGCCTGGCCACGTAGCGGTGCAGGAGCGGCGCGTGCCGGTCGAAGAGGACGGCGAACACGTCCGGTTCGTGTAACGACCGCCCGATCACGCTGGCGTCGTCGGCCTCGACGATCTCGCTATGGATGATCATGTATGGGAGCCTTTCTCGGCGTGCCCTGTCATGTGTCATTACCGCCCGGGCCCGAAAAGCTTCACACCCGGGAGCGGCCGGGCCCGCCGTCCTCGACGCGGAACACCACCCGGAGGCGGTCAGCCCTTGACGGTGAGGAGCGGGCGCAACTCGGCCACCGGGTCCGCCACCCCGCCCGCGTGCAGGCTCGACACCACGGGCCCGATGTCCTTGTACGCCCACGGAGCTTCCTGCTTGAGGTCGCGCCGCCAGGCGGCCATCACGTCCGCGCGGCGCGCCACGGTCGGATCGCGGTGGTCCAGCGGCGTGACCACGCGGAAATCCCGCAGGAACGCGTCAAGGTCACGGTCGCCGGCCCGTGCGGTGGCGCCGCGGGGGACGCGCCGTCCGGCGCCGTGGCAGGCGCTGGCCAGCGTGCGGGTGTTGCCGTGCCCGCGCAGCAGGTAGCTGGACGATCCCATCGACCCGGGCACGATCACGGGCTCGCCCCACATCGCGTACAGGCCGCCGGTCATCTGCTCGTGACCGCCCGCTGGCGTCGCGCCTTTGCGGTGGACGACACGGTCCCCGTCCTGCCACAGCAGGTTGTGCGGCGCGTCGTACACCAGCCGCGCCGCCATCTGACCGCATTCGGCGGCGAGCCCGGCCCGCATGGTGAGGGCGAGGAAGAACCGGTTGCCTGAGGCGAAGTTGGCGGCGTTGCCGAACGCGTCCAGGTACCGGCGTCGGGCGGCGGCCGTACGCTCGTCCAGCAGGAACGGCAGGATCTGGTTGCGGGGCCGCGACAATCCCGGCGGCCAGGTCCGGCGCAGCCGATCCAGCGCTGTGGCGTTGGCCTGGTGCCCCAGTGACAGCGAACCGCTGTGCACCATCAGGACGACCGCGCCCTCTGCCAGGCCCCACGCGTACGCGGCGGCGGGGTCGTGGACCCGTGCCACGTACTGCAGCTCGGCGAAGTGGTTGCCGCCGCCGATGCTGCCGATGAGGCTGTCGTGGCTGGCGGCGGCGGTGCCGCCCGCGCTGGTGATCCAGTCGGCGAACGCCGCGGCGGTGCCGGTCGGGTGCACCGGAGCGTGCATGCGGTCCAGGCAGTCCTCGGCATCGGTCGGCTGGTGACCCTGCCAGGGGGCGTCGCCGGTGAGCAGGAGCCCCGGGAGCCCGTCGCGCAGGAGGGCCTCCCGCTGGGCGGGGGTGAGGGCGATGCGGCGGCCTCCCTCGAAGAACAGGTGCCGCAGCCGCCGTTCCAGGGCGTCCAGGCGGGGCCGTACCTGCTCCACGGTGAGCGAGGTGACCTCCAGTCGCATGCCGCAGTTGACGTCGTTGCCGACCGCCTGCGGGAGCAGCGCGCCCTCGGTCTCGATGACCGTGCCGATCGGGATGCCCGCTCCCTTGTGGAAGTCGGGTGTGAGGACGAGACGGATCAGGCGGGGCGGCGGGCCGTCGTGGCCGGGCACGGCCTCGGCCAGGCGGGCGAGGGTGCCGGCGGTCTCAAGGACGGACAGCACCTCGTCGACGGCCGCCGGTTCGAGGGGGACGCGCTCGTCAGCGCAGATGTCGACGGGGACGTTCCAGGGGTTGGGGAGAGTGAGCCACTGCTCGTCATGGCGGACGAGACGGCGATCCTGACGAATACGCATGATGGGGAAGTCCTTGGGCTGCTGAAGAGAATCGCAAGAAGGTGGCACGGTTGGGAGCGCGCCACAGAAGACGACGGAACAGACCGTCGCCACAGGCCTCGTGGGTCAGCAGCCGCGAGGTGAAGGCGTGCCTCACCATAGTGCGGCACGCTCCACCCCGCCACGGATTTACGGCGCGGCGGCGCCCATGCGGTTCTCTCTCAGGTGGAAGCCGCGGGATCCAGCACGCCCCCTTCGTCCACCTGCTCGCTGTCAGGTGGAGGAAAGCCAGACCTGCTCATCGGCGGAGACACAGCGCGTGTCGCCGGTGGAATCCGTGTCGCAGCTCCAGGTGCCGCCGTCGGCTTCGACGGTGAACGGCACCTTGCTGTCGAGCATGTCGACTTCCGTGCTGAAGGCGTCGGAGACCTTCGCCGCCGTGGTGCAGGCCTCGTCCTTGTCCCGGGTGGTCGCGATGGTCAGGCTCTGGTTGCCGGAGCCGCGCTCGCAGGAGACGAACTGCTGCGGCACGGGCTCGGCACCGGCCGGGGTGGCCGGGAACAGTCCGGCGATGGCCGCGGCCGCCAGGGTCAGACCGATACGGATCATCACCATCACCCCCGAACGTGGTGGTCTCTTCTGCCACCAGCATGGGCCGGACAACGGTCATCGCAGGGCAACGCCCCGATGAAGAACGACTCTGCCGTTCCGGCCGGACGCACCGCTCATACGGACTCCAGATGCCCCGTCAGGTTTGGATCACCGTTGCGCGGTCGGGCTTTTCCAGGGCCGGGCGCAGTCCTCGGCCCGCCATGACCCGCCGCGGGGGCGGGCCGGGCGACCCTGGAGGTGTCCAGACCACGCGGCATGGGAGGACACATGGTTGCGCTCATCAGACACGGCGTCGCGGCTCTGGTCGCGGCGGGAACGCTCACCGCCGGCCCGGCGGCCCAGGCGGAACAGAACTGCGGCCGATCCCCGGACGGGGCGATCGTCGAGGCGGACATGGACGGCGAACGAGCCGAGGCCTGCGAGACCGCCATGGACGTGGCGGTCGCCTACCAGAACAACTTCCCGTCATCCGGGGCCCTGTCGATCGACCCCGTGGACTTCACCGTGCAGGTGGATGGAGCTCCGTGGGAGTGCATGGTCGTGCAGACCGCGCGGGACGTCAAACCCCGCGGCCAATGTGTCCATCCGTCCGGTGACACCGTCAACCTCTACGGCTGACTCCGACCGCAGCCGGTCCGCCGGGGTGTCCTGGAGGCGGGTCGGCGTTCGGAGCAGCGCGACCTGCGTCGAACCGATTCGACACCAGCCTGGGCGGCCGTGCGCGCCTGCGTCAAAGCCGCTGTCTGCGCTGCTCGTGGGCGGCGGCGAGGATCAGGTACGCGCTGGCCGTCCAGGTGTAGGCGCGGTCGCGGAGCCCTTCGCCGGTGCGGGCGTCGAAGTTCTCGGCGAACCCGGACCGCTCGCAGAGCTTGCGGAAGCGAGCGCTGATCTCGTCGGCCAGCGCAGTGTGGCCCGCGCGCCGCAGGCCGTCCTCGATGAGAACGGTCGAAGGCGCCCAGATCGGCCCGCGCCAGTAGCCGTCGTCCTGGTAGTGCTCCGACGACGGGTGTTCGGTGGCGGGCCCGAAGGCGGTCAGGTGCTCCTGGATTCGTGCGGCGAGCGCCGTGTGCACGGCTTCGGGGAGTTCGTCCCCGAGCACGATCGGCATGAGGTCGAGCAGGCTGGCACTGGCCCAGCTCTGTCCGGAACACGCGCTGCGGGCGACGAACCGCTCCCCCGTCCACAACTCGGCGAGCAGCGCGTCGCGCATCCGGTCGGCGGCGGCGGACCAGTGGGCCGCCGTGGCCGGATCCGGGGCGCGGCGGGCCAGCTCGCGCATCTGGAGCACGAGGAAGGCGGCCAGGTCGGCGGTCTCGACGACGCGCTCCGGGTCGAAGGTCGTGGCGTTGTCCCAGCCGCTGTCGTTGCCGTGCTGGTAGTGCGGCAGCTCATGGCCGGGGACCCGGCGGGCATCCAGCCAGAAGGCGGTCCAGCGTTCCAGGAGCCGGTAGGCCTCCTCCGGCTCGGCCGCCGGAGGGAGGTGGCGCAGGGTCCAGCCGTGGATGGGGGGTTTGACGAAGTTGTAGAGGATCTCGGAGTGGGTGACGGAGTCGGGCAGCGCTCCGGCGCCGTCCTGGTGGTCGAAGGGCAGGTGGAACTGGTCCCACGCCATCTCGGGCAGCCCGCCGCCCAGGGCGATGGCGTTGAAGCAGTGGTCCCAGCTCCACACCTTGTCCATCCAGTGCTTGGACATCAGCACGGCGGGCCGGGTGACGAACCCGGCGGGCCGTACGGTGGCCGACCACAGGACGTAGGCGGCCAGGTCGGCGGCGGGGGTGGCGTCGCTGCGCCAGGGGGCGACCGCCGCGGCGAAGGTGTCGAACTCGGCGCGCGCCGCCTTGACCACCTGCTCGAAGGTGTCGGTGCCCGCATAGGGCGTGCGCGCGGTCTCGTACTCCTCGACGGCGATCTCCCAGTCGCCCGTCAGCTTGAGGCCGCGGTCGGCGGTGCCGAGCGCCTCCACGCCGAGCGCTTCGGCCTGTCCGCCGAGCACGGTGATCCGGTAACGGCGTCCGGTCTGGTAGAGGGTGAAGACGTACGATCCGTCGACGGGATCGTGGTAGAAGTACGGGCCGCTGAACGGCGTCAGCACGGGGTCGGCGGCCAGCAGCCGCAGGCCGAGACCCCGGCCGCGCAGCCGTACGGTGTCGGCGTTGTCGTAGGCGAGATCGACGCGTCCGCCGTCGCGGCTCCAGGTGAGCTGGTGCGGCGTGGCACTGATGGTGCTCTCGGCGTCAGGGACCAGGCGCAGGATCGCGTGCATGCCGCTCTGGTGGGAGACCAGATGTACGTCCTCGGCGTGGGTGTGCTTGGCGATCACGGGCGAGAAGCCGAACCAGGAGCCGCGATAGCTGAACGGGATGTCTCGCAGGGAGAACACCGGGCCTGAGGCGGCGACGGTCATGAAACGAGGTCCCTTCTTAGTCTTTGACGGCGCCCGCGGTGACGCCGGCGGCGACGTAGCGCTGGGCGATGACGAGCAGGATGGTGGCGGGGATGGAGGCGATCACGGCGGTGGCCATGATGGCGTTCCATTCCTGGTTGTTGTTGCCGATGTAGTGGTAGA
>NZ_JBGNUW010000034.1:0-11769 GCF_041950495.1 Nonomuraea sp. MTCD27
ACTGCTCACGCAGTAGATCACTGGAGAGCCGGGTACTCGGAGACGGGTCTGCCCGGTTCGGAGGGAGGCCGAACGGAAAAGGACCAGCCCATACAGGACTGGCACCTCACTGTTCGGCCGACCCTACGGAGACCATGAACCAGATGTGCCTGGCCCACCTGCCCGGCTACGCCCCCAAGGGCAGCAAGGACCGCGCCACCCAAGCCAAGCTCACCCTGTCCGAGCTCGACGCCGCGATCGGCCGGTTCATCCGCGAGGTCTACAACCTGCGCCCGCACTCCGAAACACGCCTCCCGCCGCAGGCCCGCTGGGAGGCCGGCGCGTTCATCCCGCGCATGCCCGACTCCCTGGAGCAGCTGGACCTGCTGCTGTGCACCGTCGCCAAACCGCGCAAGATCCACACCGACGGCATCCAGTTCCTGGCCCTGCGCTACATCGACCCGGTCCTGGCCGACTACGTCGGCGAACAGGTCACCATCCGCTACGACCCGCGCGACATCACCGAGATCCGCGTCTACCTGCGCCACCCCGACGGCACCGACGCCACCTTCCTGTGCCGGGCGATCTGCCCGGAACTGTCCGGCGAGACTGTCAGCCTCAAAGAGATCACCGCCGCGCGCAACGCCCGCCGCAAACAGCTGCGCGGCCGGCTCGCCACCCGCAGCACCGTGGTCGACACCCTGCTGGCCCTGCACGACGAACCGCTGCCCGCCGCCTACCCGGCCACGACCAGGCTGCGCCAGTGGGATACCTGCGATCAGGCCGGCCCTGCCACCACCCACGACGCAGGCGACACTCCTACCCCTGGTGACGGTCCGCGACTCAAACGCTACTGGAATGAGTGAGCGGCGCTCCGGCCGGAAAGACACCCGGCGTGGATGAGCCCGCTTCCCCAGGTGACAACCCGTCCGAACCCCACCCAGCCTCGCCCCCGATCAGCCCGCCCAGCGCGCCTGACCCCACGGCACGCGCCTACACCACCGACCGTCCCGCGCCTGGCCCCGCTCCGGCGAACCGATCCGAGCCGGCGCCGCTCATGGTGACCAAGGAGCACCGCAGATTCGGCGAGTTCGCCGAAGCCGTCCGCCGCAAGCGCTACATCGGCCTGTGCTACGGCGGCCCCGGCGTCGGCAAGACCGAATCCGCCCGCGCCTACACCCGCTGGGACCAACTCGCCCCGCACCTCAACGGGCAGGGATCGGCCGACGCGCCCGAGGCCGACGACGTCCTGGCCGTCCGCGCCGTCATGTACACCCCCAAGGTCCACAGCACCCCGGACAAACTCGACAAAGAGATCTCCCTGCTGTGCGACCGGCTCGGCCGCACCGTCGACCTCATGCTGCAGACCGGCCGAGGCAACGGCGACAACCCGCCGCCGGGAACCAGTTCCACCGGCGCCGAGCTCCTGATCGTGGATGAAGCCGACCGGCTCAAAACGGCCGGGCTCGAACAACTCCGCGATCACCACGACCGCACCGGCATCGGCGTGATCCTCATCGGCATGCCCGGCATCGAAAAGCACCTCGCCCGCTATCCCCAGCTCTACTCCCGGGTCGGCTTCATCCACCACTACAAGCCCCTGTCCATCGACGAACAGGCTCACGTCCTGGACCGCAAGTGGCCCCACCTGGGCCTTGGCGCGAGCGACGATTTCGCCACCACCGAGGCCATCGCCGCCATCACCCGCATCACCAGCGGCAATTTCCGCCTCATCACCCGCCTCGTCGACCAGATCGAACGTGTCCTGGAGATCAACCAGCTCACCACCGTGACCAAGGAAGTTGTCGAAGCCGCCCGCGAGAACCTGATCATCGGCGTCATGTGAGGTTCCCGCCGGTTCCGCCTCGAACCCGCGACCCACCACCCTGCACCGACCACCCTCGGCCCCGCCATGGCGGGGCCGTCCTCGTTCCGTTAAGAGATCACGTCTGGCCAAATAACGCCGGAGCCTCCGGCCATTTACCGCCGGAACTTACACCCAGGGACGCACGGGCCGTCCCCGGCTGGTTGCCCAGTTCAACGCCGCGCTGGGGCCCGATCATCTGATCAAGGAGGCGCGTGACCGGCTGTACGACTACTACAGCGGCCCGCACTACATGAACCTGCCGGCCGGCTTCGCCGACGGTGCGGTGGCGAGCATGCTCACCACACCCGGCCAGATCCGCGACACGGCCACCCAGATGGCGGACATCGGCGCCGACGAGGTCATGCTGTACTGCTGGGCCCCGGATGTGAGCCAGGTGGATCGTTTCGCCGGTGCGCTCGGCGGCACCTGAGGAATCGCCGACGGCATTGAGGCTCGTAGCGATCGCGGGCGGTGTGCTCAGCGGGGGATTGACGTGCTGCCGTGTGATCGCCTACGACAACCTTCGAGACATTCGGAGTCGGCCTCGTGCTCGCCGCGTCTGGGCTCATGGTCGTGGGCCGTGCCGAGCACGTTCACTGGCCTTGCTCGGGCACCATCGGCACCGCCCTCAAGGACTGCCATGGGGGTCGGGGACTGCTGCGGCACCGGCGGCTGAGTCGTATCAGAGGTGTGCTCGGGGTGGAGCTTGACGGGGTGGATCAGGATCGAGGTCGAGGCGCGACGCAGCAGCTCGACGTTCTTGAAGCCGGTTGCGTGGTCGATGGTGACTTTGACGCACTTGATGTGGACGTCGTGGTGTCCGGGCTCGGCGAAGCGGGAGATGGAGATGGCGTGCTTGCCGAAGCCGCGGTTGGAGAGGTTGACTCCTGCCTCGCGGAAGGAGCGCCAGGAGCCCTTCAGGGTGAACGCGGTGGAGCCGACCACTCCGCGGTTGGCGCGGGCGGGACATTTCATCAGGACGCGGAGAACGTCCCTCTGGTGCAGCACGCGTGGCATGACGCGGAAGGACGACAGTTTGCGCAGCGGCGACGGCGGCGGCCCGTTGTCGTGGCGGACGGCCGCAGCGGGAAGAGCCTGGACCGTCAGAAGGGCGATCGCCACCGCCGTGCATCTCACAGGCCGCACCTGCTCTCCCCCCGCCATCGTGATCAGGTCGTTTCATTGTGGTGGCCCGATCATGTCGGGGAACGGTGCCACGCCGCGTAACCCATGGTCAGCGGACAACTTCGAGGTTGGCCATCATGCCGTTGTCTTCGTGGTTGAGGATGTGGCAGTGGTAGGGGTACTTGCCGGTGAAGTTGCGGAATCTCATGCGGATGACGACTTGGCCGCGGGCGGGCAGTTGGACGGTGTCCTGCCAGCCGCGGAACGGGTACGGTCTGCCGTTGACGCTCATCAGCTGGAAGTCGTTGACGTGCACGTGGAAGGTGTGTTGTTCGTCGGCGACGTTGCGGACGACCCACTCCTCGGTGGTGTTGAGCTTGGCCCGTACGTCGATGCGGTCGGCGGCCCACTGTTTGCCGTTGATGTAGAACTGGCTGGTCTGGTCGTTCTCGGAGAAGGTGATGGTGCGCCGCTGGGCCAGGGGGTCGTGGCTCAGGTCGTCGATCTCGGCGAAGTCGGCCGGGAGGGCGGCCGGCCGCACAGGGTTGCCGGCGGAGTGCAGGGTGGCGAGCGTGGTCTGCGGGTAGTCGTCCCCGTCCGGGCCGGTGCTGTAGGCGGTGGTGATCAGCTGGGTCCGGCCGGGCGGAGGGCCTTGCACGAGGACGTCGTAGCGGCTGCCCGGTGGCAGGAGCAGCGCGTCGTCGCTCCAGGTGCGGTCGACCGGGTTGGCGTCCTGGGCCAGCACGGTGAAGCGGGCGCCCTGGAGTTGCACGTTGTAGGCGATGTCGGCGCCGATGTTGGCCAGGCGCCACAGCTGGGTCTCGCCGGGGCGGATGCCGATGATGGGGTTGACGAGTCCGTTCACGGTCCGGTTGGTGGGGGCGTTGCTGTCGATGTTGGCTGTGGGGATGACGCCGTTCTTGATCTGAACGTCCTTGAGCGCGATCAGCCGTTCGGTGATGCCGCGCAGGCCGGGCGGGAGGTAGCGCTTCAGGCCGTCGATGACGATCGCGCCGGACAGCCCGGCCAGCACCTGCGGCTCCGACAGCGGGTGCGCGTGCGAGTGGTACCAGTAGGTGCCGGGGGCGAGGTCCTCGCGCAGCCGATAGCTGTAGTGGTAGCTCTGTCCCGGCATGATGTGCAGGTAGATGTTGTCAGAATTGCCGCTCGGTGAGACGTGCCAGCCGTGAGTGTGCAGGTTGGTGTGCTCGCCCAGACGGTTGACCAGGGTCAGATCGAGCCGGTCGCCGGGCCGCAGGCGCAGGGTCGGCGGCATGTAGTGGCCGTTGTAGGTCATCGCCCGCACGTCCTGCCCGGCCAGCCGGACGGTGCGCCGCTCCACCACCAGCCGCACGCGCAGCAGGCCGTTGCTGCTCCTCAGCTCCTGCGGCTGGCGAAAGACCGGCTGAGCCCCCGCGGTCGGAGAGACCGGGCTGGCGGGCACGACCCGCATCGTGGCCGGGCCGGCGCAGCCCGTCGCCAGCACGAGCACCAGTCCCGACAAGGCGATGAAACGTGACAAGGACATGGCGCTCCTCCGACATGATGTGAGACGCCCGCGTCAATGCCCCGTGGGCCGCCCGCTCATACCCACCCGACCTGCATTTTCACCAAGATTGACCGGGCGCGGGTGGAGCGACTCAGAGCAGACGTGTAGGGGCGCACCAATCGCGCGTAGTGGGCAAGGCGGTCGCCGTGCCGGTCATGGGCGCGAGCCTCCGGCCGTGGGGTCGCCCCCGTAGCGGGCATTCGGGTTCGGCCGGCTCTTGGCGCCGGAGATGGTGCCCACCGCGACCGCAGCGTGACGGGCAGGCCAGTTCCTCATAGCCTGCGTCGGGCAGCCACACCAGGCCTCATACAGGTGCTCGGCGTCGCAGGGGCTGCCGCTCTCGTCGTCCACCTCGTCGCCGCGGATGAGCTCGCACGCCACGCCGTAGGCGGTGGCGCGGTCGACGGCGGCGCGCGCTTGGGCTAGTAGGATGGCGGCTCGCTGAGGAGCCCTATGTCAACCCCTCCGGCTCCGGGGATCCCTCGGGGGCCCCGCTCCCCGCCGCTGTCTCCCCCTCCGGGATGGCTGCCAGGCGCAGCGTCTGCCACCCGTCCGCCCCCGCCGCCACCCGCCAGCCGGGCGGCCACACCCGCATCACGTCAGCGGCCGCCGGCGCCACCCGCACATCCCCCAGCTCCGCGCTGTCCAGTCCCATCGCCCCGCCAAACGTGGCGCTGCCGGTGATGGTCGCCTCGGTGAAGTTGGCGTCGCCGGTGAAGGTCGCCCCGCCGAAGTAGGCGTCGCCGGTGAAGGTCACCACGCCGAACCCGGTGGCACCGATGAAGGTCGCCCCGCCGAACGAGGACGCCGCCAAGCGCGTGCCGGGCAGAAAACGCGGCCTGGCGGTAGACGTGCTGGGGCTGGTCATCGCCGTGGTCATGCTTGCCGCCTCGGCACATGAGAACACCGCCGGGATCGCCCTGCTGGACCGGGTCACCGCCACCACCGAGGGCACGGTGACCAAAGCGCTGGTCGACCAGGGCTTTAAGAACACGGTCGTCGCGCACGGCTCCGACCTGGGAATCGACGTCGAGATCATCGAACGCAACCCCGCCGGCAAGGGATTCGTCCCCCAGCCGAAACGATGGGTCGTCGAGCAGACATACGGCATCTTGATGTTCCACCGGCGTCTGGTCCGCGACTACGAGTACCTGCCGGCCAGTTCGGAATCGCGGGTGTATTGGGCGATGACGGACGTGATGTCCCGCCGCCTGACCCATGGTCCCACCCCGCCATGGCGGTGGACATGACCGAGCCCGACGTGCGCCAGCCCGACCCCGGCGCCTGGCTCCTGGACCGGATCGACGCCCGCGAGCGCTCTGTGACCTGCCAGATCGAGCAGACCCAGGCGGAGATCGACACGCTTACCGCGCGTCTGAACGACCTCAGCCAGGCGATCGAGCACCTGCGGATCAGCCGCAAGACCCTCCTCTCCCTCGCCGAAGAGGACCTCGCACTGATCGAGCCCGTCGCGCCGCCGCCACCTCTCCCCGACCATTCCCGCCTACCAGCAGATTCTCACCGTCTTCGGCGAGGTCGACGGCTCCCTGCGCGCCCGTGACCTGGCCCTGGCCATGGACCTGCCCCTGAGCCAGAACAACATCCAGAACGTCCGCGCCAAGCTCAAACGCCTGGCCGTCCGCGGCATCCTCGTCGAGACCGAGCCGGGATTGTTCACCCAGCCGCGCCCGTGACACGAACGGCAAGTCTCCGGCCAGCCGACCTACCCCAACCCCACCGACGAAAGGGACATCAGCTCGCGGAACGCACTCTGAGTGGGCGTTTAGGGATGGTTGGTTGGCGAATGCCCAGCTCTGTAGTCACAGCCTTTTGGGCTCTTTTCCCTGTCTGTGTAGTTTGTGTAGTCCTCATCGCCCATGCGAGCGACCATTTGATGATGAAATGGCGCTCAAATTCCGTCTGGTCTAGATAGGTGATAGACGCTCCCAGCCAGACGAAGTCTACTATCGATCACATCTCTCGGGTACAAGCTCCGCCATGAGCGAACGGAAGCCATACCCCAGCGACATATCCGACGCCCGCTGGGCCTTAATCGAGCCCACCTTGACCACCTGGCGCCAGGCCAGACTCGACCGTCGGCCCACCGGCCAGCCAGCCTCCGTCGAACTACGGGACGTCTTCAATGCGATTCTCTATGTCAACCGCACGGGAATTGCCTGGAAATACCTACCGCATGACTTCCCGTCGTACAACACCGTATACGCCTACTACGCGGCCTGGCGCGACGAAGGGATACTCGCCCAACTCAACTACGACCTGACCGGACTGGCCCGCGTCAAGGCCGGCCGCGAGCCCGAGCCGACCGCCTCCGTGATCGACACCCAGAGCGTCAAGACCTCCACCAACGTACCCCTGACAAGCCAGGGAACGGACGCCGCCAAGAAGATCATCGGCCGGAAGCGAGGCATCGTCACAGACGCGCTTGGCCTCCTACTCGCCGTCACCGTCACCGCCGCAAGCCTCTCCGAAAACGCCATAGGAATACAACTGCTCAACACCGTCAAGGAGACATACCCAACCATCACCAAAGCCTGGGTCGACACCGGATTCAAGAACGCAGCAGTCGAACATGGAGCCCGCCTCGGAATCGGACGTGCAAGTCGTCAACAGAAACCCCGACATCCGCGGCTTCCACGTCGTTAGAAGGCGCTGGGTAGTGGAACGCAGCCTCGGATGGCTTATGTTACGACGACGCCTAACCCGCGATTACGAAACTCTGCCCGCCAGCTCTGAAGCGATGATCTACATCGCCTCGATCGACAATCTCACCAAACGCATAACGGACGAGACCACCCCAACCTGGCGAGACACCTACTAGAACATAAGGCGCAATCTACTCAAATCAAACGCCCTCTGAACGGTGAGGATCCGCGGCAGCTTCTTGGGCGCCTTCAGCGCGATCGCCCGACGTCGTTGTGGCTTGCCCTTGCTGATGTGATGGAGAAAGGGCTTCCATGCCGTACTTCGGCGGCCCGCCGGCTGCCAGGTCGTCAGCAGCTCTCCCAGATCGACGCCGTGACGGGCGGCATGCTGATAGAACGCCGAGATCGCCGACAGCTTGCGGTTCACCGTGCTCTCCCCGCAGTGGTGTTCCACCGTCGGCAGGACCGTGACCTGCCCGTCGCGCGTATTGGGTGGCCGCCGTAGCCAGGCCACGAACTCCCCGACATCCTCCAGACGGACCTCGCGCCAGTCCAGCCCACGCTGCTCCAGATAGGTGAACCAGTCCTTCAGATCGTGGGCGTAGGCCTTGATCGTGTTCGGTGACCGTTCGATGTCGGTCAGATAGGCCAGATACCGCTCGATCGGCGGCACTGGGGCCGCGTCGTCACCCAGTACCGTCCACGATGTGACCCGCGAGGTAGGCACTGCCACCCGCTGAACATGCATCCGTACTCCAGGGGGATCTCCGTGATGGACGGGCGGTAGATAACCACATCCAGAGCGCAGGAGCGGGAGCCGAGCAGCCTTGTGGAGTACGTGAAGGACGCTGCTCAAGGAGCTAAAGATAACGAACGTTATCCCGCAACTCTGTCCGACCGGTAGGCGATGTGCATCCTCATCGGCGTCATGTGCAAGCTCCGCGCCCACGGCTGGGCGTAGGGTCAGATCCGTGAGTTCGATGTCGGGAGGGGAACCTCCTTTAGTCAACGCGCCGCTGATCTCTGATCCAGCCGGTTCGTTGATGGGACGCGAACGCGATCTCGCCCGGATCGGCGACTTCATGGACCAGGCTGCGATCCAGGGCGGCGCGTTCATGCTGTTGGGCGAGGCCGGGGTCGGCAAGTCCGTGATGCTGGAGGTCGCCGCGGCACGTGCGCTGGCGGCCGGACACACGCTGGTGCGCGCCTCCGGCTCCCAGTTCGAGGCCGAGGTGAGCTTCGCCGGCCTCCACCAGATCCTCCACCCGCTCCTGGCCGGCCTGCCACACCTGAACCCGGCGCACGAACGGGCCCTGAGCGTCGCTCTGGGGCTGGGGGACGGGGCCCCGCCCGGTCAGCTCCTGGTGGCCAACGCGGCTCTGCTGCTCCTGCGCCAGGCCACCGCCACACGTCCGCTGTGCTGGTCGTCGACGACATCGCGTGGCTGGACCGGGCCAGCGCCGCCGTGCTGGGCTTCGTGGCACGACGCCTCGCCGGCAGCCGGGCCGGGCTGCTCGCGGCGTCGCGCTCGGGCGAGGAGAGCTTCTTCGAACACGCCGTGCTGCCCGGGTACGAGTTGCAGCCGCTGACCGACGAGGATGCCGCAGCCCTGCTGAGAGCACGTTACCCGGCACTGGCACCGCGGGCGCGGCAGCGGCTGCTGGCCGACGCCCAGGGCAACCCGCTGGCCTTGCTGGAGTTGCCGGTGGCACTCGGTGACAGTCGACGGGCCTCCGGCGGCGCGCTGCCCCCGATCTTGCCACTCAGCGGGCGGCTGCAGGCGGTGTTCGCCGCTCGGATCAGGGATCTGCCCGCCGCCACGTTCAACCTGTTGCTGCTGGCCGCGCTGGACGGGACAGGCGACCTGACCGTCCTGCACGGGACGGACACGCTGTCCCCTGCGGAACGGGCCCGGCTGGTCCGGGTCGAGCAAGACAGGAGGCTGGTCTTCGGTCACCCCCTGATGGGCTCGGCGGTGGTGGAGATGTCGACGGGCGAGCAACGCCGCTCGGCACACCGACTGCTGGCCGAACGGCTCGCCGACCGGCCGGAACGCCGGGCCTGGCACCTGGCCGAGGCGGCAGAGGGCGCTGATGAGGAGGTCGCCGCCCTGCTCCAGGCCGTGGCGCACGCCAACCTGCGGCGCGGCGACGGCGTCCGCGCCATCACCCTGCTCTTGCGCGCGGCCGAGTTGAGTCCGGCCGACCCCGACCGGGCCGGACGGCTGGGTGAGGCCGCCTACCTCGGCGCGATCGTGAACGGTGACCTTCGGGACGCGCCGCACCTGCTGGAGCAGGCACGCCGGGCCGATCAGCGCGGCGAGTCGCTGGCCACCGCAGTCGCCGGCGCCTACCACCTGCTCAACGGCGACGGCGACGTGGACAGCGCGCACCGCCTGATGTCCGGTGCGATCGAGATGCTGCCCGATCCCGGTGACGCCCACAACAAGCCCCTCATCGAGGGGCTGTACACCCTGCTCATGGTGTGCTTCTTCGGCGGGCGAGCCGAGCTGTGGCAAGCCTTCCACCTGGCGATCGACCGGCTGCGGCCAGGGCCTCCGGAACTGCTGGACATCCTCGGCAAGACCTTCTCCGATCCGGCCCGCCTGGCGCCGCCGATGCTCGACCGGCTGGATGCCGTCATCGCGGGTCTGCATCAGGAGATCAGCCCGGCGCGTATCTCGCGCATCGGCATCGCCTGCGCCTACGTCGACCGGCTGGGACAGTGCCGCGACGGGTTGTGGCGGGTCATCGGCCACGGTCGCGAAGGCGGAGCGGTCACCTCGGCGATCGAGGCGCTGTTCCTGCTCGGTAACGACGCCTTCCTCGTGGGGCAGTGGGAGGAGCTGGAGCAGGTCGTCGACGAGGGCCTGGCATTGTGCGACAAGCACGGCTACCGGCTGCTGGCCTGGCCCGGGATCTACCTGCGGGCGATGCTGGCCGCCGCGCGAGGGCAGCAGGACACCGCCACGGAGCTGGCCGATCAGATGACCAGATGGGCGACGCCGCGCGGGGCCCGCGCGATTCAGCACTACGCCTGGCAGGTCAGAGCACTGACGGCCCTGGGCAGCGGTGATTTCGACGAGGCCTACCGGCAGGCGTCCGCCATCAGCCCGGCGGGGGTGCTGGCCCCGTACGTGCCGCATGCGTTGTGGACCGTCACCGACCTGGCCGAAGCCGCCTGGCGCAGCGGGCGCCGCGCTGAAGTGGCTGCTCATGCCGCCGCGGTGCGGCAGGCCGGGCTGGCCGTGATCTCGCCGCGGCTGACGATGGTCGCCGGTGCCTGCGCGGCCATGGCCGCCCCCGACGGCCGCTACGGCCGGCTGTTCGAGGCCGCCCTGGCCACCGCGGGCGCGGAGCGATGGCCGTTCGAGCGGGCCCGCCTGCAGCTCATCTACGGTGAACGCCTGCGCCGAGACAAAGCCACCGTCCGGGCCCGCACCCAGCTGGCCGCCGCGCTCGACACCTTCCGCAGCCTCAGCGCCGCACCGTGGACGGCCAGAGCGAGCACCGAACTGCGGGCCACCGGCCTGTCCATCGGGCCCGGCAGGGCCGCGGGGATGGCCGCACTCACCCCGCAGCAGCAGGAGATCGCCAAGCTCGCGGCGGCGGGGCTGACGAACAAGCAGATCGGCGAGCGGTTGTTCCTGTCCCCGCGTACCGTCGCCAATCACCTGTACCAGCTGTTCCCGAAGCTCGGTGTCACCTCCCGGGCCGCGCTCAGAGATGCGCTGAACCAAGTCAAATGACTCAATCGACACCTTCGCCCCGCGACCTAGCGTGAGTGCCCTCACGGTCTCATCGGCGAAGGAGCACAGCCATGACAATCCCGCGCATCGTCCTGGTCCACGGCGGGTTCGTGGACGGGTCCGGCTGGCAGAGCGTCTACCACCTGCTGAAGCAGGACGGCTACGACGTCGCCGTCGTGCAGAACCCGACCCTGTCGCTGGAGGGCGACGTCACCGCGACCCGGCAGGTCCTCGACGCCCAAGAAGGCCCGGTCGTCCTGGTGGGCCACTCCTACGGCGGAGTGGTCGTCACCGAGGCGGGCACGCACGACCAGGTGGCCGCCGTGGTCTACATCGCGGCCTTCGCCCCCGACAAGGGCGAGTCGGTCAACGCGCTGATCGCCGACCCGCCTCCCGGGGCGCCGGTCCCGCCGATCCTGCCGCCGGTGGACGGCTTTTTGTTCCTGGACCGCGAGAAGTTCCCCGCCTCGTTCGCCGCCGACCTGCCGGCCGAACAGGCCGCGTTCATGGCCGACTCCCAGGTTCCCTGGGGGGTGGACGCACTCGGCGGCGCGGTCGTCGAGCCGGCCTGGCGGCACAAGCCGAGCTGGTACCTGGTCGCGACCGAGGATCGGATGATCCCCCCGCCCGCCCAGCGGGCCATGGCCGAGCGAGCGGGCTCCACCGTGACCGAGACTGCCGGCAGTCACGCCGTCTACGTGTCCGACCCCGCCGCGGTGGCCGCGGTCATCCGCCAGGCCGCCACCGCCGTCTCCGTAGGTTGACCACGGTCCCGGCGCCCCGGCCGGGCGGGACGGGCGGGACGGCCGCCTCCGCCGCACCGTCGCCGGCGGCGTTC
>NZ_JBGNUW010000034.1:11779-100201 GCF_041950495.1 Nonomuraea sp. MTCD27
TGGTTTCCCCCGGGCCCGGGCGCCCGGCCTGGCGGGGCCCCGGGCCTCGATCCACCCCTGACAGGTCGCGGAGAAGCGCGTGTCCACCACCCCATCCGGCTTCGCGGAACTGCTGCGCCGCCACCGGCGCGCGGCGCAGCTGACGCTTGAGCAACTCGCCGGGACCTCGGGAGTCAGCCTCCGGGCCCTGTCCGACATGGAGCGCGGACGCAGCACCGGACCTCAGCACCGGACCGTCGTCGCGCTGGCCGATGCGCTCGCGCTGCGCGAAGACGACCGCGAACAGCTCATCGACCTGGCGCGCTCCGGCCGGCTGAGAGATCATTGGACGCGCCCGACCGGCCTGTGCGAGCTGCCCCGATCCGTGGACGACTTCACCGGCCGGGCCGCCGAGCTGGCCTGGGCCGACGACGTCATGCACGCCGGCGACGCGCCGGGCGCCGCCGGCGTGGCCCTCATCACCGGCGCGGCCGGCCTGGGCAAGACGACGCTCGCCGTACACACCGCCCATGTGCTGCGGCCGAGCTTCCCCGACGGGGTGTTCTTCGTCGACCTGTACGGCATGTCTCCTCGGCCGCTCACGGCCGACGACGCCCTCATGCAACTGCTGCGCGCGCTCGGCACCACGGAGCGGCACCTGCCTCACGACACTCTGGAGCGCGCCTCGGTTCATCGGTCCCTGCTGCGCGAGCGGCGTGTGCTGCTCGTGCTCGACAACGCAGGGTCGGAGGAGCAGATACGGCCGCTGCTGCCCGCCGACGGCCGAAGCCGCGCGCTCGTGACGAGCCGGCGGCTGCTGGCCGGACTGCAGGGTGTGCACCGGCTGAGTCTGGGCCCGTTGCCGCTGGCGGAAGCGGGGGAGCTGCTGACCGGGATTCTGGCCAGACGGGGATCTTCCGACGAAGGATCGGCTGTTGGTGAGCTCGCCGAGTTCTGCGGCGGTCTGCCGCTGGCTTTGCGGATCGTGGGCAACCGGCTGGTCAGCCGGCCCGGCTGGCGTGCCGCGGAGTTCGCCGACCGGCTGGCGGACGAAGAACGGCGCCTCGACCAGCTCAGAGCCGGCGACCTCAAGGTGGCCACCGCGTTCGCCATGTCCTACGAGCAGTTGGCCGCCTCGACGCGGCGGGTCTTCCGCAGGCTCGCCCTGGTGCCCGGCCGAGACTTCGACGCCACTCTCGCGGCAGTGGCGGGCGCAACCTCGATAGAGGGGGTGTGGGAAGCCCTCGACGAACTCGTCGACCTCGGTCTGCTGCAGGACAGCGCGTCGGCACGCTACCGCTTCCACGACCTGGTCCGGCTGTTCGCCCGCGACCGGCTGCACGCGGAGGAGCCCCCGTCCGAGCGCGACGCGCTCACCGTGACGGTGGCGTCGTGGCTGCTACGCATGGCCACCGTCGCCGGGCGGTGGTTCGACCCCGCATACGGCCGTCCCGACCCGCCCGAGGCCGATCTGTCCTCTTCGGAGGAGGCCGGCCACTGGCTGCGCGTGAACGTGGACAACTGGCTGGGCGCGTTGCGGGCAGCGGCGGGCGGCGGCCGACATGCCGACGTTCTCGACTGCGCCGAGTCGATGGACTGGTTCTCCGACCGGTGGATGCACGCGCCGCACTGGCACGAGGTCTTCACCCTCGGCGCCGAGGCCGCCGCCGCCCTGGATGATCAGGCCCGCCAGGCCAGGCAGCTGAACCTGCTGGCCTGGGCCCATCTGGTGCCGCGAGACGACCCGGAGACCACCCTGCGATACACGGCCCAGGCGCTGGAGCTGGCCACCCGTACTGGCGCCACGGCGCAGATCGCTTCGGCGCACCACAATGCGGCGGGCGCGCTTCGCAGGCTCGGACGGCTGGATGAGGCCATCGCCGCGGAGACCCGGGCGGCGGAGCTGTTCAAGGCCGTCGGCGACATCGATACCTACGGTCAGAGTCTCGGCTCCCTCGGCAGTTGCCTGCGCGATGCCGGACGTCACAGTGAGGCCTTGGAGCAGTATCTCGGCCTGTGGGCCCTGGTGAACGACGAGCGGTCGGGGGTGACGTCGAGCGCCGCGGCGTTCATCCGGCCGATTGCGCTTGCCCGCATCGCCGAGTGTCTGGCGCTGCTCGGCCATCGCTCCGAGGCGATCGCTAAGCTCACCGAGGCGATCTCCCTGATGGAAGAGGGTCAGTTGCCCGTCCCGCAGGCCGCTTCCCTGCAGACGCTGGCGGCCTTGCTGGACGAGGAGGGCCGGACCGGCGAGAGCCGTCACGCCTATGCGCGGGCGGCCGAGGTGTACCAGGCCATCGGCGACATCGAGGCGGCCGAGCGCTGCCGCAAGCTGGCGAGCGCCGCGCCCTGACGGTTCCGCACTACTTCTGCCTCCTGTTCCGCATGGTCTCTTCCCTCGGGCGCCACTTGGATGAAGGGCACAGGACAGGCATCGGGCCAGTCCCTCCAGGTCAGGAGCGATCATGACCACCATCAGGAACATCGTGCTCGTGCACGGCGGCTTCGTGGACGGATCCGGCTGGCAGGGCGTCTACGACGAACTGTCCAGGGACGGCTTCGGCGTCCGGATCGTGCAGAACCCGACGCTGTCGCTGGAGGGGGACGTCGCCGCGACCCGCCAGGTCCTCGACAGCCTCGACGGACCGGCCGTCCTCGTCGGCCACTCCTACGGCGGGGTCGTCATCAGCGAAGCCGGCACGCACCCCAACGTCGCAGCGCTGGCCTACATCGCCGCCTTCGCCCCTGACAAGGGTGAGTCGGTCAGTACACTCATTGCCGACCCGCCGCCCGGGGCGCCCGTGCCGCCGATCCTGCCTCCGCGTGAGGGCTTCCTGTTCCTGGACCGCGACAGGTTCCACGGCTCGTTCGCCGCCGACCTGCCCGCGCAGACCGCCGCGTTCATGGCCGACTCCCAGGTTCCCTGGGGGGTGGACGCCCTCGGTGGGACGGTCACCGAGCCGGCCTGGCGGCACAAGCCGAGCTGGTACCTGGTGGCCACCGAGGATCGCATGATCCCGCCGCCGGCTCAGCGGATCATGGCCCAGCGCGCCGAGGCGTCCGTCGTCGAGGTCGTCGGCAGCCACGCCGTCTACGTGTCCCAGCCTGCCGCGGTCGCCGATCTCATCCGCCAGGCCGCCGCCTGACGGCCGGGCTGCCTGCGCGCTCACACCGAGTCACTGCCCCGGCCGCCGACTGGGCGCCGGACGATCTTCTCCTGCCTGGGCGGCGTGCCGCCCAGGCCGTCCTCCCCATGCATTGCCCCGTCATCTCTCGCACCAGCTCTCTGGAGACACCGTTGAACCGCTCCACCCCACTGCCGCGCCGCCTCGTGTTCGCCGCCGCTGCCAGCAGCCTGGCCGCCGCGCTCCTCGCGGTCCCTGCCGCATCCGCGGCACCCTCCAACAGCCCGGCCAAGCCCACGATCGTCCTGGTTCACGGCGGATTCGCCGACGCCTCCAACTGGAACGGCGTGATCAGCAGGCTCCAGGAGAGGGGCTATCCGGTCATCGCGCCGGCCAACCCGCTGCGCGGCCTGCCCACCGACGCGCCGTACATCGCCAGCGTGCTGAAGTCGATCGAGGGGCCGATCGTCCTGGTCGGCCACTCCTACGGCGGCGCCGTGATCACCAACGCGGCCGTCGACGTCCCCAACGTCAAGGCGCTGGTCTACATCGCCGCGTTCGTCCCCGACGAGGGTGAACAGCTCGGCGTCCTGATCAACAAGTACCCCGGCACCCAGATCCCCGGCGCCGTCCGGGAGGTGGCCTTCCCCAACCCGGACGGCAGCACCGGCACCGACCTGTACCTCAGGCCGGACAAGTTCCGCAGCGCCTTCGCCGCCGACTTGCCTGTCTCCACCACCCGCCTCATGCAGGCCGGGCAGCGGCCGTTCAGCGCCTCCTCCTTCACCGACAAGACCACCGGCGCCGCCTGGCGCACCGTCCCGTCATGGGCGCTGGTGGCCACGGAGGACAAAGCCATCCCTCCGGCCCTGGAGCGCTACATGTACAAGCGGGCCAAGTCGCGCATCTACGAAGTGCCTGCCTCGCACGTGCCGATGATCAGCCAGCCGAGCCTGGTCACCCGCATCATCCAGGACGCGGCCCGCACCGTCGGCTGAACCGGCCCGGCCACGCCGATCGGCAACCCGCGCGGCCACTGCAGCCGCGGCGCGACCACCTGAGTGCTGCCCCTGGGAACCCCCGGGGCAGCACGGCCCATGTCAGGAGTACGTTCGTGAGCCTCTCCTCCGGCCCGCTGCTACCCGGCACCCACACGGTGAGCATCCAGGGAGTACTGCAGCGCTACCACGTCACCGGTTCCGGCCCGCTCTGCCTCGTCCACCCCGGAGGCCCCGGGCTCGGCTGGGAGTACCTGCGAATGCCCGAACTGGAGCAGCATCTGACCCTGCTCTACCTGGAGCCGATCGGAACCGGCGGCTCGGGACACCTGCCCCGGCCGCAGGACTACCGCATCGACACCTACGCCCACTTCCTGCACGGCGTCATCGAACACCTGAACGTGCCGAGCGTGTTCCTGCTCGGCCACTCCCACGGCGGCTTCGTCGCCCAGCAGTACGCGCTGACCCACCCCGCCGCCCTGGCGGGCCTGATCCTCTACGACACCTCGCCCTGCACCGGCCAGGAGTTCTGGGACCAGGCGCTCGCCACCCTCGACCGCCTCCCGCAACGCCACCCCGACCAGCCCGAGGCCGCCACCATCCCGCGCCTGTTCCGCCACGCTCTCGCCGCCACCGACAACGAATCCTGCACCCAGGCGCTACGTGCTGTCCTGCCCGCCTACTTCGCCGACTACTGGGCCCGCGAAGGCGACCTGGCCCCTCTCCGGGCTTCCCTGCGCGCCTGGGCCGACCCGCTGCGCGCGGAGCAACCCCCCTTCGACGTCCGCGACCGTCTGGGCCAGATCACCACACCCACTTTGATCATCAGCGGCGCCCACGACTTCATCTGCGGTCCTGGCTGGGGACGGCTGCTGCACGAAGGCATCGCCCACGCCCAGTTCCTCCTTCTGCAAGACAGCGGCCACCTCGGCCACCTCGAACAACCCGGCGCGTTCACAGCGGCCGTCAACGCCTGCACCTCTGGCGCCGGTCGGCCGGCGGAGGCGACGTGATCACGGACGCTGCTGTAGCGCTGGGCCCGGCATGGCCTCCTCAGAAACGAGCCGCCCCCAGCGCACGATCAAACATCGGCTGCCGGGCTCTTCGGGACGCGAATGCGCTCGCAGAACTCGTTCTCATCACCGGCGACGCCACCGACGGCGGGTCTCGCCGTCAACCACCCTTGCAGCCCGTCGAAACCGTGCTCCGCGCGTTCTTGATCTTCTTCCCCAGGCAAGAGGAAGGATCCGTCAAGGGCTGTCCCACGGTCGGGCGGGGGCCGATTCCGACCGGACGCAGGTTGAGGATCACGTTAGCCCTCGAGGTTTCGGCCGCGTGTTCCTGCTGCCGGGTTGTTGCTGCGTTGGTTGTCGGCGTTCCAGCTGGCCAAGAGGCGGATCGCGTCGGCTTCGGGAGTGCCGGGCTGAGGGGTGTAGACGGTGAGTATCTGGTTGGAGACGGCGTCGATGCTGAGGGTCTCGTAGGGCAGTGTGATCTCGCCGATGAGTGGGTGCCGGAAAGTCTTCGTGCCGGTTCGGTGGATTCGCACGTCGTTGGTCGCCCAGCGCGTCCGGAATTCTGTGCTGCGGGTCGCGAGTTGTCCGATCAGCTCGGTCAGGTCGGGGTCGTCGGGGTGGCGGCCGGCCTCGATGCGCAGCATCGCCACGGTGTCGGCCGTGATCCGATCCCATTCCGGGAACAGGTCGCGGGCCCTGGGCTCGTCGAGGAACAGGAAGCGGGCGCTGTTCGTCCGTCCGGGCATGTCGTACACGGGTGCGAGGAGTGCGCGCCCCAGCGTGTTGACCGCGAGGATGTCGAACCGGCCGTTGAAGACCACTGCGGGCAGGTGGTCCATCGAGTCCAGCAGCACCCGGATTCCGGGGGTGACCAGGTCCTTCGCCGCGCCGCGACTCCGCTTGCGGACCGCGGGGGTCAGAGCGGCGAGCAGCCGGCCGAGGTGAGCGCGTTCGTCATCGTCCAGACGCAGGACGTCGGCGACGGCATCGACGACTCCGGCGGAGGGCCCGGTCGCCTGGCCGCGTTCGAGCCGCACGTAATACTCCGGGCTGACCCCGGCGAGCAACGCGACCTCCTCCCGGCGCAGGCCCTTGACCCGACGGCGGGTGCCCTGCGGAGGAAGGCCGGCCTCGGTTGGGGTGACCCGGGCACGGCGGGTGGTGAGGAACTCGCGGACCGCCGCCCGCGCCGCCTCCTTCTCATCCATGAGATCGAGGCTACGCCCGGCCCGCGTCCCGGAAGGGGTCTCTGTGAGTACCCCTTTTCGCAGTGCCTGTCGGGATGTGGTGAACCGGATGTTGTCTGGTGTCAGCGAGATCGAGATCGACGCCCCGGGTGCCGCGGACGCCGGCCCCCGCCGCTTACCTCTGATGCACCGTCCTTCGACACCTTCGACGAGAAATGAGTTCTGCGATGCAGCACGCGATGCTAGGGAAGCTGCGGGTTTCCCGGATCGGTCTGGGCACCATGTCCATGGCCGGCACTCTCCTGTCAGGCGGCGGCCTGGACGACGCCGAGTCCATCCGCGCCAT
Organism: Nonomuraea sp. MTCD27; assembly: GCF_041950495.1. Taxonomy (NCBI): domain Bacteria; kingdom Bacillati; phylum Actinomycetota; class Actinomycetes; order Streptosporangiales; family Streptosporangiaceae; genus Nonomuraea; species Nonomuraea sp. MTCD27. Next base: position 18,431 of record NZ_JBGNUW010000034.1, read on the forward strand.
CCATAGCGCACTCGGCCTCGGCGTCACCCACATCGACACCGCTGAAAGCTACGGCCCGTACCACAGCGAGGAGATCGTCGGTCAGGCGCTGGAGGGTCGGCGCGACCAGGCCGTCCTCGCCACGAAGTTCGGCATCCTGTCCCACACCGGGGATGGAACCGGACTGTTCGACAGCAGGCCGGCCAACATCCGCACCGCCGTCGAGGGCTCCCTGAAGCGCCTGCGCACCGACCGGATCGACCTCTACTACCAGCACCGGGTCGACCGGAACACCCCGATCGAGGAGACCATCGGCGCGGTGGCCGAGCTGGTGGCCGAAGGCAAGGTCCTGCACATCGGCCTGTCGGAGGCCTCGCCGGACACGATCCGCCGCGCTCACGCCGTGCACCCGATTGCCGCGTTGCAGACCGAGTACTCCCTGTGGACCCGCGACGTCGAGGCCGAGCTGCTGCCCCTGCTACGCGAGCTGGGCATCGGCCTCGTCCCCTATTCGCCACTCGGGCACGGGTTCCTGACCGGCCAGATCCGCACGCCGGAGGAGATCCCCGACGGCGACTGGCGCAAGACCAATCCGCGCTTCATCGGCGCGGCCTTCTACCAGAACCTGCAGCTCGTGGAGGAAGTACGCACCATCGCCTCCGAGGTCGATGCCACCCCGGCACAGATCGCGCTGGCCTGGCTGGTGGCCCAGGGCCAGGACATCGCCCCGATCCCCGGCAGCCGGCGGGTCACTCGCGTCCAGGAGAACACCGCCGCCGACGGCGTCGTCCTGACCGCCGACCAGTTGCAGCGGCTCGACACCCTCACACCGGCCACCGGCGCCCGTCACGACGACTTCAACGAGTCCACGATCGACCGCTGAAACCAGCATCGACGAGCGTGCCGCAACTAACCCGAACACCGGCCCGAACACCGGCCCCCAACAGGGTTCTCGACGCACGAGAGCCTTCGTCTCAAAGGAGAAACCCCATGCCCGAAGCAACATCACTGACCGAGCAGAACCGCGCGATCGTCGAAGCCATGTTCGAAGCGGGGAAACGCGGCGACGTCGAGGGCGTCGTCTCCTTTCTGTCCGACGACGTCCAGATCAACGAGCCGCTGTTTCTGCCCTTCGGGAAGATCTATCACGGTAAGGAAGGATTCTTCGGCCTCGCCCAGATCCTGCCGAACTACCTCGACCTTGCCGCGATCACGGTGCACTACACCATCGCCGACGGCGACCGCGTCGCGGCGTGCGTCGGCATCCCGGACGTCAAGACCGGAGAGCTGACCCACTTCATCGAGCAATTCACCATCAAGGACGGCAAGATCGTCGAGAACCGGCTGTTCTACAGCAACGCCGGCACCATGGTCGACCAGCCCAAGGTCGTGTAGCGCACACCCGACCTCCCTGATCACCCTCCAACAGTCCTCACCGGTAGAGGAAACTCGCGGACCACAGCCTCCTCGCCTTTCATGCGAAAGGGGGGAGGCCCGGCCCACATCCCGCAAGGGGCTCCTGTGATTACCCCGTTGAGCGGCGCCTGCCGGGATGTGGCGAATCCGATGTCGGCTGGGCGTCGGCGAGGTCGAGGACGGCATGCATGCCGCGAACACCGGCCCGCGCCACCTACCTCTGATGCACCTTCCTTCGACACTCGACAAGGAACAAGTTTCTCCAATGCAACACGTCATGCTGGGGAGCCTGCGGGGTTCCCCGATCGGCCTGAGCGCCATAGCCATGGCCGACCCCCGCACCTCCGGCGGCGGCCTGGACGACACCGCAACCATCCGCACCATCCATCCCGCGCTCGACCTCCTCCTGCCCCACACAGACACCGCCGAGACCTACGGCCCGTTCCACAGCGAGGAGATCGCCGCATGAGCGAGCAGCGAGCAGTCCAGCATTGGATCGACGGCGCCGAAGCCGCCGGCGACGGGTGCGAGCGCATCGAGGTCGTGAACCCGGCCACCGCCACCGTGATCGCCGACATGCCGGCGGGTACGGCGGCCGACGTCGACCGGGCCGTCGCGGCCGCGCAGCGCGCCTTCCCGGCGTGGTCGGCGGTGCCGGTCAGCGAGCGGGCCGCCGCGATCGCCCGGATCGCCGACGGCATCAAGGGCGCCATCGACGACTTCGCCGCCACCGTCACCTCAGAGATGGGTTCGCCGATCTCCTACGCCAAGATCGTGCAGGCCGGGCTGCCCTACCAGGTGGCGAGCAGCTTCGCCGCGCTGGCCGACGGCTACGCCTGGGAGGAGGAACTGGGCAACGCGCTGGTCGTGCGCGAGCCGATCGGCGTCGTCGGCGCGATCACGCCGTGGAACGCCCCCCTGTATCAGACCGTCGCGAAGGTCGCGCCGGCATTGCTCGCCGGATGCACGGTGGTGCTCAAGCCCAGCGTGCTCACCCCGCTCACCGCCGCCCTGTTCGCCGAGCTGACCGCGGCCGCGGGGATCCCGGCGGGCGTCTTCAACGTCGTGTACGGCGCCGGGTCGGTGGTCGGCGAAGCGATCTCCGGCCACCCGGGCATCGACATGGTGTCGTTCACCGGATCCACCGGCGCCGGCAAGCGGGTGTCGATCAGTGCGGCCGGCACCGTGAAACGGGTGGCGCTGGAGCTGGGCGGCAAGTCGGCCAACATCATCCTCGACGACGCCGACCTGCACAACGCCGTCAACCTCGGCCTCGAGTACGCCTGGATGAACGGCGGCCAGACCTGCGCCGCGTGGACGCGGATGCTGGTGCCCGCGAGCCGGCACGACGAGATCGTCGAGCTCGCGGTGGCCGCCGCCGGTTCCTACGGCGTGGGCGACCCGACCGACCCGGCCACCCGGATCGGCCCGATGTCCTCGGCCGCCCAGCAGGGCAGGGTGTCGGGCTACATCGAGCGCGGCATCGCCGACGGGGCCACGGTCGCGTTCGGCGGCTCCGGCCCGGCCGAGGGCCTCGAAGGGGGCGCCTACGTCCGCCCGACGATCTTCGCCAACGTCGCGCCGGACGCCGTCATCGCCCAGGAGGAAATCTTCGGCCCGGTGCTCTCGGTGATCCCCTACGCCGACGAGGACGAGGCCGTCGCCATCGCCAACAACTCCATCTACGGCCTGTCCGGCAGCGTGTTCGGCGAGCCGGACCACGCCCTGGCCGTGGCCAGCGCATGCGCACCGGCCAGGTCATGGTCAACGGCGGGGAGTTCAACCTGACCGCGCCGTTCGGCGGCTACAAGCAGAGCGGCAACGGCCGGGAACTGGGCCGTTTCGGGCTGGAGGAGTTCCTCGAGGCCAAGGCCATCCACCGCTAAGAAGGCGCCTGGCAGCCCACTCTCAGGCGGACGCAGCCAAACGAGACGCTCGGATCAGCTCCGCTGGCACTTCCACCGCCGACCGGCATCCCTCCAGGCAGCCGGTCAGCGGTGGAAGTCCCACCCTCACACCTGTCCGGAACAACATCCGAACTCCAAGGGATTTCCTGCGAGTCCGCCCGTGACCAACGTCGTACTCGTGCACGGCGGGTTTGTCGACGGGATCCGGCCGGCAGAGCATCTACGACCTGCCGACCGCCGACGGCTTCGGTGTCGGCATCGTGCAGCACACCACGTACTCGCCCGCCGGCGACATCGGGCCACCCAACGGTCCTCAACGCCCAGAACGGTCCCTCCGCGCTGTCGGGCACGCCTACGGCGCAGTCGTCCTCTCCGGGGCCGGCACCCACGACGCCGCGACGGCAGTGGTGTACATCCCCGCGTTCGCCCCGGACCAGGGCGATGCGGCGAACACACTCATCGCCGACCCGCCGCCCGGCGACCCTGCAATGACCGATGACCCGACACATCGAATCCGCCCGTTTCGCCGGTGAGAAAGAAGCTTCGTGGACAACACCCTCATTCCGTTCATCCGTGAATTCGTCAAGGCGCCAACCGTTGTCGCATCAGTGATACCGAGCGGCGAAGCTCTCGCCCGGCAAGTGACATCACCGATTCCGTCGCTGGGGCAGCCGGTCGTCGTGGAACTCGGCCCCGGCACCGGTGCGTTCAGCCGGACGATTCAAGAGCGACTCGACGGGCGGGGGCGGCATCTCGCCCTCGACGTCAATGAGCGTTTCACCGCCCTGCTGGCCGAACGCTTCGCCGGCCTCGAAGCGGTCACGGCGGATGCCCGTGACCTCTCCGCCATCCTCGCCGAGCGCGGCCTCGGTCAGGCTGATGCCATCGTCAGCGGCCTGCCATGGGCGTCGTTTCGGCATGAACGACAACGTGAACTGCTCGACGCCGTCGTGGACGCCTTATCACCACAAGGTGCCTTCACGACCTTCGCCTATGTCCATGCTCGCCGGTTCATCCCGGCTCGCCGGTTTCGCCGGTCCTTGGCGGATCGGTTCGAGGAAGTCGTCCTGGGGCGGACTGTGTGGGCGAATCTGCCTCCGGCCCTGGTGTATCACTGCCGTCGTCCCCGGCCACGACAGCGCGACCACCCGGCGGCCGGCGTACCAGGCCACGCCGAGTCGCAGATCGATTCGGTGCCGCAGATGCCAGCGCCGCCGACCAGCACCGCTGGTGACCGTGTGTAGTCCCTCCGCAAGTCGGCCAGGCGTCCGCGCCAGCCGGTGTCGAGGATCTTCCCGCTGACGAGGTGCGCGATGTTGCGCCCCACGGCCGCTCGAAGCTGGTTGAGGGTGCTGCTGCTGGCGCGCTGAACGCTGGGGAGGTCCCTGCCACGGGTTTGCGGGTCACCGGTGATCGCGGCGGTGCCCAGGTTGGCACGGTGCTGTCCACGGACACGCACGTCTCCGATCAGTGGTCGACGTACGGCACGAGGCCAGCGCCGATCACCGCCTTGGGCACCGCCATGGCCGCCCAGCAGCAGAGCGAGGCCACCGTCACCGACGTGATGCCCTCCCCCGCTGACGACCCCCGCGGCGCCGGATTCACCGCCAGCGGACTGCCCCTGATCTTCGGCGGCATCATGCCCGCCATCATCCTGCTACGCCTGTTCCCCGGCCACGCCAACCTGCGCCGCCGCCTGACCGGCGTCATCCTGTTCGCCCTGGTCGCCGGAGCCGCCGTCCTGCAGTATGGATTCGGTCCCCTGCACGACACCTACTGGCTCACCGCGCTCGGGCTGGCCCTGGGCATGGCCGCCCTGTCCATCCCGTTCCTCGCCCTGGAATCCCTGCTCGGCCGCCACCCACCTCGGCGACGCCGAAGTCCCGCTGCAGCTCATCATGGGCAAGACCCGCCACAAGAACCCCGCACCGCCATGCGCTACGTCAAACCCGGTGCTGAGGCCATCGCCAAGGTCACCGAGGTCCTGGCACCCCGCCGCCGTACCCACTGACCAGCAGTTTCGTCAGCGCGGAATGGGCCACTGTCCCTTTCTCCCGTACTTGGTCTGGCCCCCCTGTAGGGATTCTCGTTCGGTATGGCTCCGATTGTCTGGCGAACGATCATGTTGTGTCCGTCGAACAGGTCTCCTCCTGGGACTATCAGGCCGAAATTGAACGCAAGAGGCAGAACCACATACGCCCAGAACCCACATTCACTTGTCGTGCCTGCACGCCGTGACCTGCGGCAATGCCGTTCGTTTGGGCCGTGTGGCGCAATCCTTACCGGCAGGCCGACACGGTCAGGAGCCCAGCGGCCCGCTGCGGTGCGGGATGCGGGATGGGGCACCCGCTGATCAGTGTCGCGCGAGTGCGATGCAGGCAGTGGAACGACCGATTTTGAGGGTACGGGCGGCTTCGGTGACTGAGACACCGTCGTCCACCAGGCGGCGCAGCCCGCATCGACCTGGCCGCAGGCGAAGTCGGGCGGGTGCACGACTTCCGCCGGCTGATCGCGCTGGGCTGGCTTCTGCAGCTCGGCCCTGACGGACCGGCCTGTGGGGTGCGAAAACCCGGATGCGGCCTCGGTCTGCGGTTATCCGCCCCGTCTATGCGGCCCGCCGGTACTGGTTGATCAGGCCGTCGAGTACCTGTCGGCGTTGCAGGCGGACCTGATCGAGATCGCTTGGTGGAGCCGGGTCATGTGGTGGTTGAGGCGGCCGACGGTCTCGTGCGCGATGAGGACGGTGCCGGTTGTAATGCCGCTGGTATGCCTGCAGGACTCGGCGGAGATGGATTTCACCGTAGATCAGCAGCCGATCGGTGCATTCCCTTCGCACGGTGCCGACCCAGCGTTCGGCGATCGCGTTGGCCTGCGGGGCGCGAACCGGTGTTTTGATGACGCCAGCGCTGAGTGAGGTGAACACCTCGTCGAAGACTGCGGTGAATTTGGCGTCGCGGTCGCGAATGAGGAATCTTATGCTCTCGGCCTGCTCTCCCAGGTTCATGACCAGGTTGCGGGCCTGTTGAGCGACCCAGGTTCCGGTCGGATGCGCCGTGACGCCCGCGATGTGAATCACGCGGGTGGCGCGCTCGATGAAGAACAGAACGTAGAGCCGCTTCAGATACACGGTGTCGATGTGGAACAGATCGCACGCCCAGATGCCCTCGGCCTGCGCTTTGAGGAACTGACTCCAGCTCGGTCCGGTGCGGCGTGGAGCCGGACTGAGCCCGGCTCTTTTAAGGATGTCGCGCACGGTGCTGGGCGGTACCCGAAGGCCGATGCCGGCTAGTTCGCCGCTGATGCGCTGGTAACCCCACGTGGGATTCTCCCGGGCCAGGCGCAACATTGCCTCCCGGATGTCCGCGCGTGTGGAGGGACGACCTGGGCGTTTGGGTGGGTAGGTCCACCGGCGCGTCACCAGGGCGCGGTGCCAGCGCAACAACGTCGCGGGGGTTACGAAGAAGACATCCAGCGACGAGCGGGGAAGCAGCCGCGACAGCGCCGCGAGCACGACCCGATCCGCCGGCTGGAGATCGGACCGGTTAACCTGACGGCGCAATACGGCGACCTGATGGCGAAGCACCACGATCTCAGCCGTCTTGGCCCGATCACCGCGGCCCAGCAGGACCAGAAGCTGAAAGACACGCCCGAGGACGAGGTAGAGCAAGGACCACGACACCGTCAGCAGGATGCCCGAGACCTCATCGTGCTCAAGCCGCGAACCACCAAGTCAACCTCGCCAGCTGAGTTTCCGCACCCCACAGGCCACCGACGCGGGAGTGGCGTGGGCCAGCGTGCTCGCGGCGACGGTCAGGGCGACACGCGAGGGTGGCGGTCCTGCGCAGATCGCCACCGCCACCGTCATCGGCATCGCAACCGTGCAGGCCTCTGATGCCGCGGATGAACCGTAGGACTTGCTCGTGCCGGCAGGACCGCCGGCGCCGCTTGACGTTCGGGAAACTCATTCACGCGTTCATGGAACGTGGTACAGGGTTCGCGTTGATGCGAACCAGGCCCGGTCGATGAACCGGCCGGTGATCCGTCCTGCCATGCACAGAAAGCGGTCGAAGGTTTCAGCTTCGCTGATTTCGCCGATGAGCTCCAGTCCGCTCGCGTGCGCCTCGAATTCAGGAACCTCCATCCATCCCCCAGGGGAGGAAGGAGGAAATATCTCCCCAATGTATTCGCTGTCATGATTGTACAGCAGCTTGCCGGGATCGGCCTCTTCCATGAAATAGGCTTCGAGTACGCGTTGTCCGTCGGCGCTCAGCGCCTCTATCAAATTCGGCGGCACCGTTACGCCGCTGATGGTGAGGATAGCGGACCAGCCGGCCGAGTGCTCCCCCACCCAGACGATCAGTTTCTCCGGGCTGGTCTCGTAGGATTGCATCGCTGTTTGGAAGTCACACACGGTGCCGTTCTGGGGGTCGACACCCAGCCGCCGGGCGATCTCGTTGCCGTCTTCTGTGTCCACCCATTGGCAGCTAAACCAGGATTCCAGACCGTGTTCGGTCAGTAGATCCCACTGACTTTCCTCAGGAAGGGCGCTATAGGGTTTCTGCATCACTGGCCTCTTGTTGGTTTATCTGTGGAAAGCAGGGGTGCCGGTCGTGCCCGACCGGCACCCCTGCTTTAATTCACCGACGGCGACGACGACTACGGCACGACGCTCACCCAGAAGGCGTGATGGGTGGCGACATGATATTTGTCATAGAACGCCTTCAGCGCGTTTCCATGGCGTTCATTATGTCCGCCGTTGACGGCCCTGATGGAGTAGTGGCCGTTTCCTCTTCCGCTGCCGGCTGCCCCTTGGTAGGTCGAGGCGAAGGGATACTCGTCGCACTCCAATCTGTCGTCCCGCGTCCTGCCGCCGGCCCACGGCATCCCTTCGCTGTTTTCAGCCTTCGGATATTGGTCCCTGAAGTAGTACTTGCAGTAATTGGTTGCCGGTGTCTTACTCCATTTCATTGGATTGGCCGATCCGACATCCATATTCATTTCCAGGTTGGAGAAGAAATTCCGGTTGAAGCTGGAGGTGCCTTCCGGGCGCTTGTGCAGCGGCGGACTGGAGGCGACGTTCCAGTTTCCAGGGATCGTCTTCGGCTGCTCGCGTCCGTCCCAAGTCTTCGAGGGCGGGTATTCCGGCTTCGACCAGTCGTGTCCTGGCCGAAGCGGAGGGGATGTGTACTTGTTGATGTTCGGGTCCAGGGCAGCCTTGATATGCCTGGTGACTTCGGCGAAGTCAGGGTTCTTGGTCTCTGACATCTCGAAGACCCGGTGCGCCCGGTCGTTGACACATCCGCCGGTGTGATTGATCACCTTCTCCCGATCACACCGGTAGTAGGGGGCGGCGAGAGTACTGACGTCCCCTGGCAGCCGAGCGTAGCCATGCCGGGCTACGCCGAGCCGCTTCCCCTCCGCTCCTACTATCTCATAACTCCACAGGGGAAGATCCGCGCGATTGTTGTGGAAGCGGGTGAGCATCGGCTTGATCGTGCAAATCGAGCCAGCCCCTCCCTCGATTGGGTTGCTTTCCAGCAGGAACATGGTGCTACTGGTCGTCTCCCATTCCCTGATCGTCTTGGTGGTGCTTCCAGTGGTGCTCCGGCAAGGCGTCAGGTTGTCCGATTCGGTCTGCACGTCCAATGTCAGCGGGAGCCGCTGGATGTCCTCGGCGCTCTCCTCGTCGAGAGGGTATCTCCTGCCGTTCCAGTACAAGGCGAAGTCGGTCAGCCGCACGAAGAGCTTCATGTTCTGCGGCCTCAGACCGCTGCCTTCTGCGTTGGCCACCTCCGTGCCCGCCTTGTTCCCCACGTAGCTGTTGAGCACCCAGGTCGCACGGAACTGAAAGATGATGTCATTGGGCAGGGGTTCTCCCAGGACCGACTCCAGAATGGAGGCGGTCATGCCGGCTCTGCCGCCGCTTCTGCTCACGCCGACCTTATTGCTGGCCTTGACCCATCGCTTTCCGTCCGGGCCGTCCCCATTCTCTGCCGCTTCGTACGTTCCCATGCTGACCCAGCTCGTCCAGCAGGAAGTGAACGGACGTTCTTGGATGCGGGCATAATCAATGGTCGGATGCTTGGGGGTCTGGAGACAGTTCTCCAGATTAAGATGGTCGTAATCGAATTCCGTGGCGGTGGTCGAGGTGCGAGACGCATCCTGCGGGGGCTGACTCGAAGAGTTCGTCTTCTGGGCAGTCCGCTGGATCGTGCCTGCGATGAGAGCCGCTATATCATCGGCGGTCAAGGGCCGCTGGTAGACCTGGACATCGTCGAGATCGCCCAGCATGCCGGCGCCTAGTGACATTGGGGTGTCGGAATTCCACGCGGAGAAACTGATCGGCGTGGACCTGACCAAGGTGCCGTTGAGATACAGCGACGCGGTCTTCGCGGCTGCGTCGTACGCGCCGGCCAGATGGAACCATTCGTTGATCGGCGGTTCGACGCCGGACAGCACACCCTCGACGGTTGCATCGGCGGCGTCGGCGCTGGTGAAGGTGAACACCAACCCGTGATCCGCGGTGATGCCGAGGCGGAATGGGGCTTGGTGGCTGCCCTTCTGCTCGAGGACGGTGTAGTCGCCGTCCTTGTCGCTCCACCGCAGCCAGGCGGCGGCGGTGAAGCTCTGGTCGGTGCGGATCACCGATTGGGTTGTCTGCGCCAGGGGCTCCTCTCCGGGCTGGATGACGTCGACGGTGACCTGCTGCCAGTCCGACCAGGCCGAGGACGCGTCACCGGCGACCGCGCGCAGGCGCCAGCGCACCTTCCACCCGTCGGTCAGCTTCCCCTCGGGGACGATGAGGCTCGCCTGGGTGCCCGAGACGATGTCGTCCACAGCGCCCGCCCAGATCTGGCCGGTGCCCTGCCCCGCAGGGTCGTGCTCGACTTCGGCCTCGGCCCGCAAAGGCCGGCCGTCCGGGTGGGTGACGGTGGCCTGCAGCGTGGGGGTGAGCCTGGTGGTCACCGTGACGCCGTCCACCACCTTCGACGGGGTGATGGTCAGGCCGGTCGCGGTGGGTTTGGGCAGGTTGATGGTGAAGGACTGCCAGTCCGACCAGGGGGAGGAGGCGGTGGCGGAGACCGCGCGGGCCCGCCAACGCACCTTCCATCCGTCGGTGAGCGTGTTCGCCGGAACAGCGATGCTCGCCTGGGTTCCGGCGGGCACGCCGTCGGCGCTCCCGGCCCAGATCTGACCGCTGCCCTGACCGGTGACGGCAGGGTCGTGCTCGATCTCGGCCTCGGCCCGCAGCGGCTTCCCGGCCGGGTCGATCACCTGCGCCAGCAGCGACGGGGTGAGCGTGGAGGTGACGGTGGTGCCGTCCACCAGCTCCGACGGGGTGACCTGGAGTGCATCGACGGCCGGTTCCGAGACCGGGTCCGGTACGTCGACGCTGAGGGCCTGCCAGCCGGACCAGGGCGAGCCGACCGTGGTGGCCGTGTTGATCGCCCGGACGCGCCAGCGTACCTTCCACCCGTCGCTCAACTTCCCGTCCGGAACGGTCGCCGAGGTTTGGGCGCCGGAGGCGACATTGTCGACGGCACCGGCCCAGATCTGGCCGGTGCCCTGACCGGTCGCAGCGGGGTCGTGCTCGACCTCGAACTCGGCCCGTACCGGTTGTGCGGCCGGGTCGGTGACCGTGGCGCGCAAGGTCGGGGTCAGGCTCGTGACCGCCGTGACGCCGTCCACCACCTGGGACGGGGTGACCTGGAGGGCGCTCACCGTGGGGTTGGGCACGTCCACGGTGGCGGTCTGCCAGTCCGACCATGCCGAGGCGGTGGATGATGAGACCGCGCGGGCTCGCCAGCGGATCTTCCAGCCGTCGGTCAGCTTCCCGGCGGGCACGGCAACTGTGGCATGGCTCCCGGAGGTGACCGCCGGTGAGGCGCCGGTCCAAATTTGGCCGCTGCCCTGACCGGTGGCGGCCGGGTCGTGCTCGACCTCGAACGCGCCGGTGAGGTTGCCGCCGGCGGTGTCGGTGACGGTGGCGGCGAGTTGCGGGGTGAGCGAGCCGGTCACGGTGACGCCGTCCACGGTCTGTGCCGGGGTGATGGCCGGGGCGGAGACGGCCGGGTGCGAGGCCGGTCCGCTGGTGGTGACGGTCAGCGTCGGCGGCTGGGCGAAGTCGGTGTCTTCCGAGGAGGTGAATACCCGGTAGTTGTCGACGTCCGTCTCGCCGGGTGACTTGAGCACCAGGCCGTGGTTGGCGGCGCCGGCGGCCCAGTCCTGGGCGATGCCGGTGACGTTCCAGTCCATGCTGTCCGGGTAGACGGCGCAGTCGGAGTTGACGCCCTTGAAGTTGGTGGAGGCGTCCTCGGTGGTGAAGGCGGGCTTGTTGGCCCAGTACAGGTTGTCCGGGTCCCAGCCTGCGGTCAGGCGGGCGACCTGGATGCCCCGGGCGAGGGCGGCGCCGCAGTTGTGGCTGTCGATGGTGTTCATCGACAGCGTGGCGTCGGTCACCGTGCTGCCCTGCAGACCTGCGGTATCGAACTTCAGATGCACCCGGGCCTTGGTGCCGCCCGATACGGTGCCGGCCAGCATGTACTGGTTGTCCGGGTACGCGGGCGAGACGTCCGAGTCATTGGTGCTGACATCGACGTCGGCGCTGAGCGGCAGCGTGACCGCCGCGGCCACCCGCACCGGGAAGGCGGTGCCGGCATCGGCCAGGAACGCCTGGTCCGGCTTGACCACCAGCACCGTGCGGCCGCCCTTGGAGACCACCTCGCTGTCGGCCTCTCCGCGCTTGGTCGCCGGGAGCTTGTCCTTGGCGGTGCCTTCCTCGACGAACGGCCGTGTCACCGAGGCGACTAGCTTTTTGTCCTTGCCCTTCAGCAGCAGCCGGCCGCCCTTGCCCTCGGTCAGGGTCAGGCCCTCGTCCTCGACGCCGATCCGCAGCTCCACCGGCTGGGACGGCCGCTGGCGCAGCACCACCTCATGCCGGAACCCGGCCGGCAACGCCGTCACCACCAGGTCGGCCCCGGCACCCGCGGCGTCGGTGTAGGTGGCCGTACTGCCCTTGACGGTCGGCTTGGGCAACGGTGTCGGCCAGCGCAACGCGTACGACTTCCCGTCCGCAGCCATCTTCACGAACGGATCCGTACCGCCTGCGGAAATCTCCACCACGGCGCCTGCCGCAATGGCCTTCGGCGCCAGCTTCCCGCCTTGCTCCACCAGGGTGGTGTCGATCGGCACCCATCCGTTGCCCCGCCGGGTCCGCACCGGACCGGGGGTGACCTCGGTCTTGAATGTCTTCCCGTCAGGCTGGGCATGGGTGATGCTGGTCGCGGTCGTCTCGTCGGCGACCTCGACGGCCTTGCCCTGCCGAGCCGCCGCCTGGGAGGCCGCGATCCGCGCCTGCGACGGCGCGTTGGAGATCGCGTTCCCGCTCTTGCCGGCGATCCACGTCGCCGTGTCGTTCAGCGTCGCATCGTGATCATTGCCCGAAGAGTCCGCAGCCGTCCGGCCGTCTCCTTCGTCGAAGGTCCAGTGGCCCGCCGACTGGAGGAGTGTGGTGAAAGACCACGCATACGGGTTGATGGGAATTTCCCACGAGTTGCCGGCTTCGGACACCTCAGCGGTGTACGTGGTGCCCGGCTTCAATGCCTGTGCAGGGGTGAAGGTCAGCACCGTGCGGGTGTCGTCATAGACCGATGTCCCCACGGCCTCTGTGCCGCCAGCGTCCTTGATCATCATTTTGGCATCGGCGACCGCCTCGGAGAACGTCACCTTGATCGGCGCGTCCAACGGTACGTCCTTGGCGCCGTCAGCAGGTTCGACACCTGTCACCCTTGGGGTGGTGCCTTCGGTGTCGTCTCCGGGGTCGACCTCTACAGGGGGAAGGTCGTCCGTTCCGGCCGTGTGAACTTCGCCGTCACGCTGCCCAGCGATTTTGTTGGCCAGCTCCTCGGTGACGATGACCGGCTCAGGCTCCTCAGGCACATAGCCCGACATAGCCAAAGCTTCCTCATACTCCGGCATGGTCGTCAACTGTGTGTCGGTGAACATGAAGACGTCGTCCAGCAGAGGCGGCGCTGGAAGTTCGACGTCCACCGTGAGGATGGGCGGGTGGAGCTCGAACTTACAGTCTTCCAGCGGTGCGCTAGTGCAACCGCCGGCGTCTTCGGAGGTGTAGCGCCGCCAGTTCCTCACCTCTGACTCGTCACCGGAGGTGAGCTGGATGCCGTAGTTGGTGGAGCCGTCGATCCACGCCTGGACGATCTCGTCGAGCGAGTGGATCAGGTTTCCAGCGACGCCGGTGCAGTCTTCGCTGTAGGCGCCGTACTCGGTTTCTGCGCCCAAGCTCGTGACCGAAGGCTGCTCATACCACTTCAGGTCCACCTCATCCCAGTCCGAGGTGATCCGCCGTGCCGTGATACCGGAGCCTTCGTACTGCCCGCAGTCGTTGGATTGGTAGTTCCACAGGTGCAGGTCGGCGTTCTCCACCCTGCTGCCCGCGAACGTGTCGGGGATTTCCGGGAACTGGAGGTACCCGCGCCAGCGCTTAGCGACGCCGCTGGCATAGGACTTGCCGGCCACGATCTGGGTCTGACCCAGCTGGTACCAGCTGTCCTGAGCGTCAACGTCGTTGATCCAGGTGTCCATGCCGCCGTCAGCCCACTTGCCGGTGTGGCTTTCCCACCAGTCAGACGCGGCGGCGGTCACCGTCACCGGGTACGTCGTTGCCGGGTCGGCCAGGAACGCGGCGTCCGGCGTGAACACCAGCGTCTTGTCGTCATCGGCGAGTGCGACGGAGGCCTTGCCGGTCTTGCCCGCGTCGAGTGGGGCGTTGGCGTCGGCGGCCTTGGCATCCTGCATCAGGGTGGGCCGCACCTCGGTGAGCGTCTTGCCGTCTTTGCCGACGATCGTGGGTCGGCCCGCGGTGTTCTTCTTGAACGACACTCCCGTGGGCAGGTCCACCGGGACTCGGAACGAGATGGGGCCGGTGGGCCGTTCACGGATGATGATTCTCTGCTGGAAGCCGGTCGGGTTCGCGGCCACCAGCAGGTCGCGGCCCTTGCCGTAGGCGTCCGCGTAGGTGGCGGTGTTGCCCTTCAGGGTGGGCTTCGCCAACGCTGACGGCGTGGTGATCTTCGCTGTGGCGTTGGCCTCCTGGCTTTTCAGCAGAGTCTTGTCCTGGCCGGCGGACAGAGCAAGGCTTCCGGCTATCGCCTTGGGCTTGATGGCTCCGGACTCTTCCACCAGGGTGGTGTCGATCGGGGTGAAGCCCTTGCCGTCAGCGCTCCTGACGCGAACTGGCTGGGTGCTGAGTTCCAGCCGGAGCGTTTTGCCGTCGGGGTTGGCGTACAGCGTGGTGGTCTCGGTGTTGCGTTCCGGGATCTCCACCCGTTTGCCGGACTTGGCCGCCTTGCTCTTGGCGGCATCGAGGACCTTGTCCCCTGAGCTGGTGCCGGAGGGCTGCGGGGTTTCGGTTTGCGCTGGTGACTGTGTGGGCGGCGGGGTGGGCTCCTGCGCCCAGGAGGGTACGGCGGCTAGGCTGATCAGCATAGTTGTGGCGATGCCGATGACCGCGGCGCGGCCGAGGAAACCTCGGCGTCGCGTGTGTGCGGCTGTGAGGGATAAGCCTTGCTTCCCCGTGTCTGGTGTCACTTACTGTTGCTCCTCTGAGGCATGCCGAGGAGCCCGCACCAAGGTGTACGGGCTGCCAAAGGCGGCATTTCGGACAGGAAGTTATCAGTAAAGATCACTTAAAGAAAGAGTGAAATGGCACCAAGGGCGGGCTACTCAGTCACGGACGTCGAGCTTGTCCTGAGCCGGGTTCTTTCACCTGCTAGACCCCACATTGATCCCTCGCGCTCGCGTCACGATGTCGAAGGGTGCATTGAATCGGGCGGGTCCGAGGTTGCTCATGGGCAGCTTGTGTCCTGACTGCGTGTGCACCTTCTGGTTACGGTGCATTGTCGGCGCTGATCGGCCGGTTACGTTCGAGTGGCGTGAATTGGAGGTTCGGCACGCTCGGCAGGTGAAGTGCGCCGACGTCATACCGGGGCTGGAGACCGAGCGGCGCAGGCAGGAACGCGCCGTCGAGCAGGCCCGGAACGGGAACGCGAACGCAAGGCGCAGGAACAGCAGCGCTTGCAGGGCGAAGCCGCCGCACGAGACACCGAGGCGATCGAGCGCACCCGTCAGATCGAGTCCCACGTCGAGGAGTTGGAAACGCTGCTGCGCTCCTCACTGCTCCGCGCCCCGCGCACCCGCCTCGACGCGCTCGGCCGTACCCTGGACGTCCCGCCGCTGGACCTGGACGCGCTGACCCAGCCCGCGCCGGTGTGGCGGCCACCGCCCCCGCCCGGATGGTGGCAACACCTGAGCATCACAGGTTGCCGAGTGGCGAGCAACGGGTGCAAATCGCTCGCAGATGATTGCTCGGCGGTTGCTCCTGCGCGTTCAATCTTCCGTGAAGCGCGAACCCATCCCGCAAGTTCGGCTCTACACAGCAGCGCCGAATTAGGACAAATTGCACATAATGCCGATGGTCAAGAACGCATGGTTGCTCGGTGGTTGCTCGCGTGTACGCCCTACAACCCGGTACGGGATAACACTGGCCGACACGTCGGCGTGGACGATCCCGACCACAGCGATACAAAACAACACTTGATGACAGGGAGCGATATTTACCGAGGATTCTCATAATCCGTGGGTCGTGGGTTCAAGTCCCACCCGCCCTACTCTCTAAAACTGCCTTCGACCTGGGAGTTGTCAGCTGCCGGCGTGTCTTTCGTCCGGCGGGCCTCGAGATGGGAGACCGAAGGGAGACCGCCCGTTTCGGACGCCTCTCCGACAATCACCTTCCGAGGTACCAGCGGCGCCTGTGTCTCCAGGTATGCCGATCATTCCCGGAGAACGCCGATGACCTGCGAAAGCAGCGCAGCCCGCGAGTTGATCTCCGTAGCTCGGAAAAGGATCCGGGACCGGCTGCCCCGCCTGGGTGAACTCGTCGACGCCCGCTGAGTCGGCACGCGCGAAGCAACAGTACCTGCTCGTCCAACAACCGTCACACGCAGTGTTTGAGCTGGTCGGTTAAGTGCGCCGAGCGTGTTCTCGCTCAATCAACTTGTCATATTTACGATCGGAACCAGTGCAGCGCTGGGTCCCCGAACGCTGGGTCCGCGAGCGTTGGCTTGAGCGGATAAGGTTCGCCAAGTCGAGGTCACTGATGGCGATGATCGAAAGTCGAGGCGTCGTTGTCCGCGCGGGCATCGTTGAACACCGGCGTTCAACCCAGTCGCTCGGCCAGCTCTCGGGGTATCTCGTGAGGGTCGCTTTGGAGGTCTGGGTCGGCGCCGTGTCGGAGAAGCGCCGCGACGACATCAAGGTGCGGCGTAGCCATCCGCCCAGTCGACGATCCGGTCGGCGAGTGCTTTGACGGCAGCCGCGACGCCGGGAGCGCCTGGACCGCCGGCTGCGTCGATGACGCTGAGTGTGGGCCGAGTATGGAACACCGCTCGGCCTGGCGTCGGTTCGACCAAGCTGTACCGATACCACATCGCCATGGTGGTGGCGCGCTCCGCGCCGGCTGCTGATCCAACTCAACCGCCACCAGATCTCGGCCCGCCGGGGCGCGATCATCTGACGCGGCCACCATCGCCAGCGCCGTTGCGTTGCTTCCTGGACTTCCCGGTGGCGCCTATGACCCCGTAGCCGATACTCGGGTTCGACGGTTCAGGAGTCGCGGCGGGCATTCCTTCGCGGCGCGATGAAGACGGCCCAGGCGGTTATGCCCAGGCCCGGACCGATGGACGAACCTAGCGCGACACCGTAAGCGAGGTTGTCGAAAAAGCCCCCGACGACGACGCCGACGACGACGCCGACGACGACGCCGAAGGCAGCGCCAAATGCGATCCAGATCCCGAGATTTGCCCAGATCCCGAGACCTGGGGCGGGCGGGGGCGTGTTGTTGTTCGTCATTGCATCTCTCCCAAGGACGGGGGCGGACAGGGCTGACAATCTGGCGGCTCATCACGGCGGATGTTGGTGTTCGCGTTGTCCGGTGTCCGGAGCGGCCGAGTGCTGGCCGCGCCTACGCCGTGGCACGGCGGATGAGCCTGTACCCGCCGACCGCGAACGCGGCGGCCACCAGGATCGGCCAGCCGGCGAGCAGCGCCGTGGGGGACTGGTCGAGCAACCAGCGGCCGATCGCGTGCCATTGCCGGGTCCACGTGATCAGCGCGGCGGCCAGCCCGAGCGCTGTGAACGCCAGGGTGAGGCTGGCGAGGACGCCGGTGGTGCCCCAGCGCAGGTACAACGTGCCGAACAGGATCCCGAGGTGGGTCACGACCAGCATGGGTACCGCGTACCCGAGCAGGAGCAGCATCGGGTTGGCGTCATCCATGAACGGCAGGTCGAAGAAGCGCATCCTCATCCCCCAGTAGCCGGTGGCCTGTTCCACGGCGCGCAGCAGGCAGAGCACCAGCGCGTAGAGCACCGACTGGACGACCGCGAGCAGCGACCAGGCCAGGTAGAACTCCCGGCGGGTCACGCTCATGCCCAGCGCGTAGGGGAAGATCTGGGTGACCGAGACGGCGGCCATCGCGATCGCGATGCCGCACAGGGGGACCAGGCCGCCGGTGGTCGTCACGCCGTCGCCCGGGTCGTAGTTCGCCATGACGCTCAACAGGTTGATGCCGAACGCGACGGCCACCATGCTCCACGTCCAGCCCAGGATCTGCGGCCAGGCCGGCATCTGGAGACGGGCCACCTGACGGATGCGGTTCATCGGGCGGCCTCCCGGTCCGCCGGCGCCGTTGTCGTCGGCGGTACGGTCAGGCGGACCACGAGTTGCTGCAGCGACAGCGGCTCCAGCTCGACGTTCAGCGCCTGCGCGAGCGCCTTCGCGTGCGGTCCGAGCCCATCGAGGATGGTCGACCGGACCAGGCCGCTCAACCGCTCGCGGTGCAACTCGGTGCGTCCGGCGGCGAACCCGTCCACGGCCTCCGCCCGCCCGGTGGCCGCCACCGCCCGCCCGCGCAGGTCGTCGGCGTCCTCATCGAGCAGCAGCCGGCCACGGTCGATGAGCAGCACCCGCTCGACCAGATCGCTCACCTCGTCGATGAGGTGGGTGGACAGCACCACGGTGCGGGGATGCCCGGCGTAGTCGGCGAGCAGACGGTCGTAAAAAAGCTGCCGGGCGGCCGGGTCGAGCCCGAGGTACGGCTCGTCGAAGAACGTCAGGGGCGCCCGCGCGGCCAGCCCGACGGTCACGCCGAGGGCCGACAGCATGCCCCGCGAGAGCCTGCGAACCAGCCGCCCGGCCGGTAACTGGAAGTCCGCGGCGAGGCCGTGCGCGAACGTGTCGTCCCAGTTCGCAAACAGCCGGCGTGCGGTGTGAAAGACGTGGCGCACGGTGTAGACGTGGGGGTAGCGCTGGCTCTCCCGGACGAAACAGACCTTCGACAGGACGGCCGGGTTCTCCACCGGTGGCGCGTCGAAGACCGACACGTTCCCCGACGACGCGAACGCCTGCCCGGTGAGGATTTGCATCAGGGTGGTCTTGCCCGCGCCGTTGCGCCCGAGCAGGCCGTAGATCGTGTGCTCGGCCAGCGCGAAGCTCACGTCGTCGAGCGCCGTGACGTCACCAAAGCGCTTGGTCACCCCGTGTGCGGTTACTACCGCCGTCATCCCAGGTCCCTTCCGACAACCGCACCGAATGAATCGATCATCTTCATCAGCTCGTCGTGGCCGATGCCGAGCTTGCGGGCCTCGGCGAGCAGGGGTTCCACGTACTGTTCGGTGAACCGTTCCCGTCGCCGCTCGCGCAGCCTGGCCCGGGCGCCACTGGCGACGAACATGCCGATGCCGCGTCGCTTGTAGAGCGTTCCCTCCGACACGAGCTGGTTGACGCCCTTGGCCGCGGTGGCCGGGTTGATCCGGTGAAAGGCGGCAAGCTCGTTGGTGGACGGGACCTGGGCCTCCTCCACCAGCGACCCGTCGATGATCGAGTTCTCGATCAGCTCGGCGATCTGAAGGAAGATCGGTCGGTCGTGGTCCATCGCTGGCTTAGCCGCCCAACTGGTTAGCTACATGTGCAACTAACCATGTAACCTTGCGCCGCGGCTGTCAAGCCACCGGGCGTCCCGCGACCTCTGCGCCTGCCGAAAATTACGTCCGTGCAGTTAAAGCCGCATGTGAGTACTCGTGGAGGACACCGCCGAGCCGATCTCGTCGGCGTACCTTCAGGTCGATGATTCGCTCTGAATCCGTGATCGGATCGGGGACGGTCTCGATGAAGTCGCAGGCCAGCAGGGCATCGGCTTGCGAGCGCAGGAAGTCGGCCCACGTGCTGGACGCCCGTTCGGGTGCCGGGTCAAGGCCCTCCTGCTTGAGGATCTCTCATACCGTGGACGGCGCGACCTTGATGCCGAGCGTGGTGAGCTCACCGTGGATCCGCCGGTAGCCCCAGCTCGGGTTCTCCCGGACCAGGCGCCGAATGAGGGCGCGGATGGAGCGGACGGTGGGTGGGCGCCCGGGCCGCTTCGGCCGGCAGATACGGGCGTGACGCCGTCGCATCAGGTCGCGGTGCCAGTGCAGGACAGTGTCCGGCCGGACGAGAAGCCGCAACCGGCGCAGAACCTCGCGGGGCAGCGAGGTCAGGAGAGCAGCAAGGAAGGCCCGGTCCTCGGGCGCGAATCGCACTTTGCTGTCAGCGCCGAGTTGGCGTTCAAGGATGGCGATCTGGTGACGCAGGACGAGAATCTCCACGTCCTTGTCCCGATCGCTCATGGGGAGCAACCGCAGCGCGGCGAAGGGCATTCGTAACGGTGAGGCAGGCCAGGCGAAGGAGCACAGCGGATCATCCTGCCGTACCCGCTTCCGCCTCCCTGGTGACCGGAACTCGCGCATGCCACGCGAAGCCCTTGCAGAGTCATGACCTGCGCGGATGTAATTATCGGCAGGCGCAGAGCTCGCCGGGCTGATGCGCCTCGATCCGCGATCCCGGCGCGATGTGCGGCTCATCCAGGAAGCGGCCACGATGACAGACTCGACCGTCCCGATCGATGAGAAAGACAGCCTCTGGATCGGACCACACAGTCCCGGCTGGTCCGTAGTGATCGGCGTCAGCGGTCCGGAAACGGGAGGGTGGTGGCTCAGCTCAGGAAACCGCTCGATGTTCATGGTCGACTGGGACCGGGACATCGACGGCCTCTCCGACCTCGCCTATTACCGGGACGGAAACCTGGTCGCCGAGATCCCGGCGTTGCCCTACGGTGAGTTCCTCCCCGGGCCGGAATTCGAGCCGTATGCTCATGGTCTCCTCCGTGGCGAAGACCTGAACGCGGGTGAGGAGAAGCTGGCGCACGCCTATCTCACCGTCGTGGGACGGATGACGGGCCGCTTCCTCGACGAGGACTGGTTCCATACCCTGGGCCGTACCTATGGCGTCCCGTCCGGTTCGGCCTGAGCCTGGATCCGGTTCGGCTCGCGTGACCCACGCCGGCCGCTTCCCCTCCTGATCGCGGCCAGGTCCTTCGGCGAAGCGCACAGACCTGGCCGGATTCTTTTCCTCTCCTTCGGCTTACTTGAGGATGATGTCCTTCAATTCGGCCAGAGTTTGGATTCGATAGGTGGCTTGCGCGAAGTCGTTTGATTGGGTGAAGTCGTTGTGGACGACAGCACACTCAATACCGGCCGCTACGGCCGACTTCAGCCCTCTGGACGAGTCCTCAACGACCAGTGTCTCTTCCTTGGTGGCTCCGAAGCGTCTCAGGCCGATCAGGTACGGGTCTGGATGCGGCTTGGCGAGCTCGTAATCCTCGCGAACGACGACGAGATACATGAATTGCTTGATCTGGCGCTTCTCATGGATGAGCTCGAAATCCGCGCGTTCGGCGGTTGTCACGATGGCCGTCCGGACGTGTTTTGACAGCTCGGCCGGAGCTTCCACGACGCCTTCGATCTCGATGGATTCTGTTCTCAGATACTCTTGATAATAATCAATACGAAGCTGACGCTGCCTGCTGATGGTCTGCTCATCGACGCCGGCCGCCCTGGCTTGGGCCCAGGTGCCCAAACCCTGGCTCATCTCCCGAAGGTACTGGTCCTGGTCCAGGGTCAAGCCGATGTCCGCGAGGGCGCGTTCCCCGGCCTTGTAGTACCAGAACTCGGTGTCCACCAGAACACCATCGTGATCGTGGAGTACGTACTTTTCACTGCCTCGATCCCTCCCGGTGGCCGCAGCGGCCGGCTGCGCCCTCGCAGGAGCCCCGCTGGATTTTTGGACGCCGTCCGTTCAGAAATATTCGGGCGGTTCTGAACTCTATCGAGGTCTCGACGGGGATGCTCGGAATCGGCTCGGTGCAGGGGTTGCACACAACGGCACGGCGGCCCGACAACGCCCGGCGATCAGATCACCTCGGCCTCGAGACAGGTGTGACGGCGTAGCCGACAATTCCGATACCCAGGGGGCAGCGAACTCGTCGTCAGGTGGAAGGCCCGTCACTATCTCTGCTCCGGCGTCAGGACGTGTCGGGTCCGGTCCCCGAGCCAGGCCGCTTCGAGGATCGCGGTCAGACTGGCGGTGTCGGTCGGGCCTGGATGGTTCTGGATCAAGCGGGTGACGCCACTGGCCATCTCCGCGAAGCGCGGGAGGTCGGCGCGTGCCACGCCGATGTCCGCCAAGGTGGTGGGGATGCCGATGTCGGCAAGGAGCCCGTCGAGCCAGGTGAGGAACGTGTCTGCGGCCTCGGCATCCGAGGCGTCGGTCACGTCGAGCCCGCACACACCGGCGAGGATGGCCAACCGGTCGCCGATCGCATGCCTGGCCGCGTCCAGCGCGTAGGGCAGCAGCAGCCCGACGCCCAGGCCGTGCGGTGTGTGGGTGGCTGCGCCGATGGGGTACTGAAGAGCGTGCGGAGCCGCGTTGCCTGCGTGGGAGAACGCGAGCCCGGCCAGCATGGACCCATAGGACATGTTCGCGCGCGCGTCCTTGTCGCCTCCGTCCCTGACGACATGGGGCAGGCTGCGGGCGATCCGCTCCGCGGCCAGGAGCGCGTAGTGATCGGTGATGGGGTTGCGGCCGAGGAAGACCTGCTCCACCGGGTCGCGCGGTCCGTGGGCCCGGGGTCGCGCGGTGTAGCTCTCCACCGCGTGACAGAACGCGTCGATGCCGGAGTGGGCAGTGACGGTCGCCGGGCAGGTGTAGGTGAGCTCGGGGTCGACGATGGCGAAGTCGGGCACGATGTGGACGCTGGAGACCCCCACCTTCAGCTCGCGGTCCGGGTCGGTCAACACCGAGACGGGCGTGAGCTCGGAGCCGGTGCCTGACGTCGTCGGGACCGCGACGAGAGGCATCGTCGGCCCCGGCACCTTCGACTCCCCGTAGAAGTCGCGCGGCGTCCCACCGTGGCACCGGATGACACCGACGATTTTGGCGAGGTCGATCACCGTGCCACCCCCGATGGCGAGGATTACGTCGGCGTCCACCTCCGCGGCGACCGAGACGGCCAGGGTGACATCGGTGAGTGGCACGTCCGGAGTCGCGTCGGCGAACACCCCGACGACTTCGACCTTCTCCCGTACGGCGGCCACGATCTCGGCCACGCCCGGCTGCCCCAGAAGAACCCGGTCGGTCACGATGAGGACTCGCGAGCCACACTCGGCCACCACTCGTGGGATGTTCTGCGCGACCCCTTCGCCCACTATCAGCTGGCGTGGTCCGCGGACGGTCTCAAGCATGTCAGTGCCTCTCTGGAACGTCGGCGGTGATTTGCTGAGCGGACGTCCGGGTCACCTGCGAGACCGGGACGGCGTCGGCAAGGTTGGCTGCCGGGTGGCGCAGGCGCGCGCGCCGGGCTCCCGGGCTCGGTCGTGCCCGGGCCGGCCTCGGGGGTCCATCGCGATGAAGACGTCGCCCTTGGTGGGCTGGTCAGTCGGGTCGAGGGTCCCGCGGACATCGTCGCCAAGGTCGGTACGGGTCAAGGTCGCGACCAGCACCTCGATCATGAGCCCGAGGGCGTAGCCTTTGGGACCGCCGAAAGGGCTGATCGCCCCATCCACCGCCGCGGCCGCGTCTGTGGCGCGCACACCGGCGGAGTCGACGGCGTCCCCTGGTGCCGGCGGATCCGTGCCGACCATGGCCCGGGTCCCGCTCCACGGGTGGAGGCCGGTCGGGTCATGTACGCACGGGGCGCGGTGATCCTCGGCGGGCACCCGGAGCGGTAGGCCGGTCACGGGAGGTCGATCGCCGCGTAGGTGACGTCGAGGTACTCAAGGATGCCCTCGTGCGACCCCTCCTTGCCGATCCCGGACTGCTTCACACCTCCGAACGGAGCTGACGGGTCCGAGATCAGACCACGGTTGATGCCGAGCATCCCCGTCTCCAGCCCCTCGGCGAACCGGAGCGCCCGCTGGAGGTCACGGGTGAAGACGTATCCGGCCAGGCCGTGCTCGGTGTCGTTGGCCTTCGCCATCACCTCGTCGTCGGACGTGAACGAGATGATCGGGGCCACCGGGCCGAAGATCTCCGCCTCCAGCATCCGCGCGTCTTCGGGCACGTCGACGATGACCGTAGGCGGGTAGAAGTGGCCCGGCCCATCCGGACGCTCGCCGCCCACCAAGACACGGGCTCCGCGATTGACCGCGTCGGCGACGAGCTCGTCGATCTTGGTGACCGAGGCCTCGTCGATCAACGCCCCGACGTCCACGCCGTCGTCGAGACCATGGCCCACCGAGAGCGCGCCCATCCGCTTGGCGAAGCGCGCCGTGAACTCCTCGCGCACCGGCTCCTCGACGTAGATTCGGTTGGCCGCGATGCAGGACTCCCCGATGTTGCGCATCTTGGCCACCATGGCACCGTCGAGCGCGACGTCCAGGTCCGCGTCGGCACACACGATCAAGGCCGCGTTGCCGCCCAGTTCCATGGAGGTGCGCAGCACGTTGTCCGCCGCCTGTCGTAGCAGCACGCGCCCGACCTCGGTCGACCCGGTGAACGAAAGCTTGCGGGTCCGACGGTCGGCCAGCAGTGCTGAGACCACCTCGCCGGCACGCTTGGTTGTCACGACGTTGACGACGCCCGGGGGAACGCCGGCCTCCTCCATGATGCGGGCCAGGAACAGCATGGTGAGTGGCGTCTGGGCTGCCGGCTTGGTGATCGTCGTGCAGCCCGCCGCCAGCGCAGGAGCGATCTTGCGGGCACCCATGGCCAACGGAAAGTTCCAGGGCGTCACGAAGACGCACGGTCCGACCGGCCTCGGCACGGTGAGGATGCGATATCCACCAGCGGGAGCGGTGTTGTAGCGCCCCTCGACGCGCACCGCCTCCTCGGCGAACCAACGGAAGAACTCGGCGCCGTAGGCCACCTCTCCCCGAGCCTCCGCGAGCGGCTTGCCCATCTCGAGCGTTATCAGCCGGGCGACCTCCTCGGATCGCTCGGTCAGTGCCCGGTACGTCGCGGTCAACAACTCTGACCGTTTTCGCGGCGGGGTCGCCGCCCACTCCGCCATTGCCTTGCTCGCCACGTCCAGAGCGGCGAGCCCGTCAACGACGTCGGCGTCCGCCACCTCGGCGATGGTCTTGCCGGTGGCCGGGTCCTCGACGACAAAGGTGGCTGCGCCGGCGGCGTCGCGCCAGGCGTCGCCGATCCGGAGCCGCCGGTGCTCGGGGGCCAGGACGTTCATCGGGTCACTCATTGCGTCGCCTCCTGTGATGTTCTTGGTGATGTCCGGCGTGACGTCAGCGATCGCGCCACGCGCGTTGACGAACGGGTCACACGACCTCGTCGGGGTGGAGGTTGCCGAGCGGGTCGAATGTGGCCTTGGCCCTGGCTGCGGGGCGACGCCCCGCGCCACCGATCGCCTTCTCGGGCCATGGCTGCTTCAGCGTCGTCAGGCCGTGCTCACCGGTGACGGCCCGCCGAGGCTCGATTGCCACGTGCCGGCGCATATTGACGTCGCCGCCCTGCGCGATTACCTCCCGGCCTCGGACAGCGCCAGCCCGGTGCGCGCATCGAAGAGGTGCGCACGGTTGAGGTCGACCGTGACAAGCAGCCGCTCGCCCGGCGTACCGGTAACGGTGGTTCGTGCCTTGACCTTGAGGATCGCCGTCCCCACTCGGACGTCGACCACCGTTCGGTCACCGAGCGGCTCAAGGCCGTAGAGCTCACCCGACAACGACGCGTCCCCACGCTGCTCGACGGACAGGTCCTCCGCGCGCAGGCCCAGCAGCAGCGGACGACTGTCCTCGGCCGTGGTCCAGCGGGGCCGCGGCAGCGTCCAGCCTTCCGCCCCGACCAGACGATCTCCCTCGGCGTGGCAGGCGAGCAGGCTGATCGGCGGGCTCCCGACGAATCCCGCGACCCACTGGTTGGCTGGACGCTCGTACACCTCGGTCGGCGTTCCGACCTGTTGCACCTTCCCCTCCTTGAGGACAGCGACCTGGTCGGCCATGGACAGGGCCTCGACCTGGTCGTTGGTCACGTAGACGAAGGTTGCTCCGAGGCTCCGGTGGATGCGGGTGAGCTCGGTGCGCATCTCGACGCGGAGCTTGAGGTCGAGGTTCGTCAGCGGCTCGTCCATGAGAAACGCGCGTGGGCGACGGACCAGTGCCCGGGCCAGGGCGACACGCTGCATCTCACCGCCCGACAACTGCGCCGGACGACGCTGCAGCAGACCTTGGATGTGCAGCAGGCTCGACATCTGCTCGACGGCAGCGGCGATCTCGCTCGAAGAACAGCGGCGTGCCCGTAGCGGCGAAGCGATGTTCTCGTACGCCGTGTGTCGCGGGTAGAGGGCGTAGTTCTGGAAGACCATGGCCAGGTCGCGTGCGGCCGGGGCGTCACCGGTCGCGTCCCTCCCGTCCAGATGCACCGACCCGGCGTCAAGCTTCTCAAGGCCGGCGATCGCTCGCAGGGTCGTCGTCTTGCCTGCCCCGGAGGGTCCGAGCACGACGAAGAACGATCCGTCCGGTACGTCCAGCGTCACCCCGTCCAGGGCCTGGACTTTACCGAAGGACTTGCACAGCCCGTGCACTGCCACGGTTCCCATCAGGCCACCAGCTCTTCCGTGCTCACGTCGTAGACCGCCGGGGTCCCGCCGGTGTGCCGCAGCCCGACCGGTGCGTCAGCGGCGAAACGGACAGTCGGTGGCATCCGAACCCGTACGTCGCGCCGGCCGCCGTGGTCGACCACGTAGATGATTTCGTCGCCCAGCCACTCCGCCGAGACCACGCGGGCCGGGACCGAACGTTCCGCCCGTGGTTCTGTGACTTCCAGCGCCTCAGGCCGGACGCCTGCGACCAGACGACGGTCGCGTGGCAGGCCTGGCGGTGGCGTGAGGGCCAGTCCGCCCTGACTGCGCAGCTTCCCGTCGGCCACCTCCACCTCGATCAGGTTCATCGGCGGGGAGCCGATGAACGCGGCGCAGAAAAGACTCGCCGGACGGTCGTAGACTTCCAGCGGCGTGCCGATCTGCTCGACGCGGCCCTTGTTGAGGATGGCGATTCTGTGACCGAGCGACATCGCCTCGACTTGGTCGTGGGTGACGTAGACCATCGTCGTCCCCAGCTCCCCCTGCAGGTGCTTGATCTCCGTGCGCATGTCCGCCCTCAGCTCCGCGTCCAGATTGGTGAGAGGTTCGTCCATGAGGAATGCGCGCGGTCGTCGTACCAGGGCGCGAGCAAGCGCGACGCGCTGCTGCTCCCCGCCGGACAGCCGGCGCGGTCGCCGGTCCAGGAGCGGACCGAGCCGCATCAGCCGGGCGGCCTCGTCGACCCGCTCGCGCACCTCCGCCTTGGGCAGTCCCTCGGCCCGCAGTGGGAACGCCAGGTTGTCGCGGGTTCTCAGATGCGGGTAGAGAGCGTAGAACTGGAACACCATGGCGATGTCGCGCTCGGCGGGCGGCAGGTCGTTGACCAGCGTGTCGCCGATGCGGATGTCGCCCGTCGTCTGCCTCTCCAGGCCGGCTATGGCCCGCAGCGTGGTCGTCTTGCCGCAACCCGAAGGGCCGAGCATCACGAACAGCTCGCCGTCGCCGATGGACAGGTCCACGTGATCGACTGCGACCGTCCCGTCCGGGTAGCGCTTGTGCAGGGCCGTCACCTCGATGCCCGCCATCAGCGTCGCACCGCCCCGAGCGTCACACCGGCGACGAGGTGCTTGCGCACCAGGTAGGCGAAGATGAGCACCGGTAGGGCGAACACTACGGAGGCGGCGGCCACGAGACCCCAGTCCACAGTGGTTCCACCGATGAGGCCGGCGATGGCAGGTGGGGCCGTCCGCACGTCGTCGCTGGAGGTGAGGAAAATGGCGAACACGAACTCGTTCCACGAGAAGATGAGTGCGAAGACCGCCGTCGCGGCGATGCCGGGCAGGAGCAGGGGAAGGGTGAATCGCCAGAACGCCTGCAAGCGGGTGTAGCCGTCGAGCATGGCGGCATCCTCGTACTCTGCGGGCACCTCGTCGACGAACCCCTTCATCATCCAGATCGTGAACGGGACGTTGAACGCGGCGTAGATGAGGATCAGACCGAGCTTGGTGTCGATGAGTCCGACTTGGCGGTACATGAGGAAGATCGGGATCACGACCACCACGGGCGGCATGAAGCGGGTGGACAGGATGAAGAACAGTTGGTCCTTCTTGGCCTTCACGGCGAAGCGTGAGTAGGCCCAGGCCGCCGGGACCCCC
Source organism: Nonomuraea sp. MTCD27 (assembly GCF_041950495.1). NCBI lineage: Bacteria > Bacillati > Actinomycetota > Actinomycetes > Streptosporangiales > Streptosporangiaceae > Nonomuraea > Nonomuraea sp. MTCD27. Next base: position 46,364 of record NZ_JBGNUW010000034.1, read on the forward strand.
AGCACGGTGGCCAGCGCCGTGGAGACCCCGGCGACCACGACGGAGTTGAGGAACGAGGCGGACAAGGTCGAACGACCGCCGCCGGAGGCGACGAACACGTCCTTGAAATGGTCCATAGTGACCTTGAAGTCGAAGAACTTGGCCGGGATGGCGTAGACGTCCCGGTTCTCCTTGATGGACGTCTCGATCATCCACAGCACCGGAAAGAGCATCACGACGGCCAGCACGGCCAGCAGCGCGACCTCCAGCACGGAGCGGCCCCTGCCGCCGAAACGGCGCGCGGGGGGCGTGTGATCCCGGCCAGGACCTGTGGACACGGCCTCGTCAACGGACAGGGCCATCAGTCCTCCTTGAGCTTGTTCAAGTAGCGCAGGTAGAGCTGCGTAAGGACGATGACGACGAGGACCATGAGGATCCCGTACGCCGAGGCGGTTCCGGTGTTGAAGCCCAGGAACGCGACCTTGTAGACGTGGAACGACAACGTCTCGGTGGAGACCCCCGGACCTCCGCTGGTGAGGATGTAGACGAGGTCGAACAGCCGGAAGGCCTCGATGGCCCTGAACAACACGGCGATGAGGAGCAGCGGCCACACCAGCGGAAGAGTGATGGTGCGGAACTGGAACCACTCGGACGCCCGATCGATCGAGGCGGCCTCGTACAAGTACCTGGGAACCGCGGTGAGGCCCGCAAGCGCGATGAGCATGATGAACGGCGTCCATTGCCAGGTGTCGACCAGGATCAGGGAAATCAGTGCCGTTCGCTGCCGGGTGAGCCACTCCACCTGCCCCAGGCCGAGCGAGCCGAGCAGGCTGTTGATCACGCCGAATTGCGCGTCGAGCATGAATCGCCAGAACAGCCCGACCACGACCGGCGACAGCATCATCGGAACCAGGAACAGAGTGGTCAGCAGTCCTCGCCCGTGCGTGCGCCGTGAGATCAGGTAGGCGATGGCGAAACCGAGCACGGTCTGCAGGGCGACCGCGCCGAACACGTAGATCAACGTCGTCAAGGCCCTCAGGTGGACCTGCGCCGAAGTCACGATGGCGGTGTAGTTCTCGAACCAGATGAACTGGGCGGGCCCCCCGCGGGTGGCCGAGTAGTCGGTGAAAGACAGGTACAACGCCCACAGCAACGGGAACACCGACATCGCGAGCAACAGCAGCAGCGCGGGAGAGATGAAGGCCACGGCGAGCCCGCGGTCGCTCAGGCGGCGGGACCGACCCGGTGCGGGCGGCGTCGCAGCCGCCGCCTGCACCGGGTGGTCGGTCGTCAGAGGGGCGGAGTCACTCACAGTCCGCCGCCGCCCTTGCGGCTGCTGGCGTTGAGCACGCCCTGCTGCTCCTTGGCGATGTCGTCGAGCGCATCCTTCGGCGTCTTCGCGCCGTTGAGAGCCGCGTTCACGTTGGTGTTCTCAATGTCGACGAGGCGCGCGTACTCGGGTACGTTCCACATGTCCCGCATCCGCGGAACCGAGTCGGTGTACACCTGGTTGAACGGCTGGGCATTGAGGAACTCGGGCGACTCCAGGGCGTCCGTACGCGATGGCACGCCACCAGCCGCGGCCCACTTCTTCTGGATGTCAGCCTGCTCGAACCACTTCATGAAGTTCAGGGCCTCCGCCTGGTTCGCCTCGGGCGAGTAGGCCGACACGTGCATTCCCATGCCGCCGAGAGGCACCAGGTTCGTCTTCTGGCTCGGCAGGGTGGCAAAACCCAGCTTGTCGAGAATCTGCTCCCGCGTGGTGCCGAGCGTCGACTGCTTCGGGTCAAGCAGGCCGCCGCTCGCGGCGATCCAGTTGAACGCGATGCATGCCTTGCCCTGGGCGACCGCCGCGTTCACCTCGTCGATGAACCAGTTGCCGGAGCCCTTGGCGGTCAGCGGCTTCATCTTGTTGACCAGGACGTCCATCGCCTCCTGGCCCGCAGTGTCGTTGAGGACGCCGTCGATCTTGCGCGTCTTGGGGTCCCAGAGGTTGCCGCCGTAGACGCCGTTGACCGTGTTGTAGGTCACGGCCGCGGCGTCGGAGCCGTTGGCCTGGTGGAAAGCCAGCCCGCTGACGCCAGGGTGGTCAGCCTGGCACTTCTCGGCGACTGAGATCATCTGGTCCCAGGTCTGCGGTGGCTTGTCGCCGATCAGGTCCTTGCGGTAGATCATCGTCCAGGTGTCGCCGAGCAGCGGCAGTCCGTACAGGCTGGCGTTTTCGTCGCGCTTCCCGGTCTCCGCCTGGGGGAACTGGCCGTAGGCCGCCAGGAGGTACGGGTTGTAGGCCTTGACGTCGATGTTCTTCTTGACGAAGTCGGTGATGTCGAGGATGTTGCCGTTCGTCACGGCCTCGCCGATGTGTTGCGAGTCCAGGATCGGGATGTCGAAGTCGGTCTTGTGCGCGGCGAACTGGGTGAACATCGCGTCGTGCCAGTTCGCGTTCGGCACGGTCTTGACCTTGATGGTCACGTTCGACCGCTCCTTGGTGTACTCCGCGTTCGCGAAGGCTTCCAGCGCGTGGGCGGGGGGCCAGTCGAACCAGATGAAGCTGAGGGTCAGCGGATCCTTGGTGAGCTCCGGGATGGTCGCCGGTGCCTTGGGCGCGCTGTCGGCCTGGCCGCCGCAAGCCGCCACGGTCGTGGCCACTAACATGGCCGCCGTCGCCAGCTGCACCTTTCGCCCGGGAACGGACAATCGTCCTATTCGCTGTGGATACCGCATCTTCTTGCCTGCTTTCTGGGTGGGGACTTCTGGAGCCTTGCTGCGTGCTTCGCCGAGCAGTTGCTGGGTTGTTCAGGCGTGTTGCCGGCTGTCGCAGGGGCTGACCCGCAGACCGGCGTCACGAGTACGCCGCGATGTAATGGGGCTTCAAGCAGTCGAGAAGGCCTTCGGTCCTGGTGCGGCCCGGTGGCGAACCGAATAGGACGTCGAGCATGCTCATGGGGGCTCCAACTGATCGAAGCGGAGCGATGGCGGGCGGTTCCCCGATGGGTGAAGGATGGCTGGCGTCCGCCACCTTTCCTATACGATCCGAGTGGGAGCGTCAACATCCCGCAGTGTTGCGACCGATGTCAACAGGTTCCCGAAGACGCAAGAAAGGACCTCACGTCACGATGGACGACGAAGCGGTGATCGCGCGGCGCCGTGGGGCCATGACGGGCGGAACGCCGCCGGGAAGATCTCGCGGCCGGCTTGCCGACGAGGTTTACGACACGCTGCTCGGACAGATGATGTCGCTACGGATCGAGCCTGGCTCCCGCGTCACGATCGACGTACTGGCGCGAGAGCTGGGGGTCTCACAGACGCCGATCCGAGACGCTCTGAACCGCATGGAGGCCGAGGGCCTGGTCGTGCGTGTGCCCCATGCCGGCTATCGCATTCCCCCCCAAATCACCCGTCACCGATTCGAGGACATGCTTGAGGTCCGCCTGCTCCTCGAGCCCGCAGCGGCGCGCAGATCCGCCGAACGCGCATCCTTGAAGCAGGTGGCCGGTCTGCGACGAATGCTGGAGGAGATGGCGGAGTTGGAGGGGGGCGACGGGCCCATGGCCTATGGCGCCTTCGGGCTACGCGACGCCGCTTTTCACGATCTCGTCGCCCTGAGCGCGGAGAACCAGGTCATCCGCGAAGCGCTCGCTCGCCTGCACACGCACGTGCACCTGTTCCGGCTTCTCCACGACACCCAGGTCACTCACTTGGCCATGGCCGAGCACGAAGAAGTTCTGGCCGCGATCGCCGCGCGTGACCCCGACGCCGCCGCCTACGCCATGCGCCGGCACATCCTGTTGTCCGGCGAGCGGTTCCGACGATTGTTCGACGAGGCCGAGGGCGCGGACGGAATGGCGGTAGAGGCTTGACGGGCGGGCTGGGCCGAGGAATGCTGACTCAATCCGATCGGATCGGATTGGATCCACCTCACCCGCCCCAGATGCGAGGAGAAGCAGGTGCCCAGAGCGCTGCTCCTGACCGGCGACGCCGCCGAGGAGCTCGACACCATGTATCCCTACTATCGCGTGCAGGAGGGCGGCTGGGACGTTGACGTCTCGTCACGGACGATGCGTGACGTTCAGCTGGTCATCCACGAGTTCGACCCCAACTCCGACGCCTACGTGGAGAAGAACGGCCGAAAGTTGCCGGTCGACGTGCCCTGGGCCGAGGTCGACGTCGAGCGCTATGACGCCCTCATCATCCCTGGGGGACGTGCCCCCGAGTGGATCCGGGTCGACGCCGACGTCAGGCGCATCACCGAGCACTTCTTCGCGCGCAACCTCCCGATCGCGCTGGTGTGCCACGGCGCTCAGGTGCCAGCTGTGTACGGGCTGCTGAAGGGGCGAAAGACGGCGTGCTTCCCTCCCATCACCGGTGACATGGAGAACGCGGGCGCGACGGTCATCGACGCTCCCGACGTCGTGGACGGCAACCTCGTCTCCTGCCGGGGGTGGCCCGACATGCCGCAATTCGGCAGGGCGATGATGGAGGTCTTCTCGAAGTCCATCACCTCCGCATCGGCATGAGCACACCTGGCCTGTCCCGGTGACGGCACTTCGGACCGTCACAGTCGACGGCTCCCCCGTCCACGTCCTGGAGAGCGGCACCGGGCCCGCGGTGCTGATGCTGCACGGCTCCGGACCCGGTACGACCGGATCCGGAGCCTGGGCGACGACGGCACAGGCGCTGGGCACGTCCTGGCACCTGGTGGCTCCTGACCAGGCGGGGTTCGGCCGTACACCGATCCCGGCCGACTCCAGGGGTGGGCTCCGGCTGTGGACGGAGCAGGCCGCGGGCCTGATGGATGCTCTCGGTGTCGAGCACTACGCCGTGGTGGGCCACTCCATGGGCGGTGCCGTGGCGCTGGCGTTGGCGGCCGCGCGTCCCCAGCAGGTCACCCGTGTCGTGGCGGTCTCGACGATGGGCGCCCCCGGGGCGCCGCTGTCCGCCGAGCTCGACGCGGTCTGGGCCGCCGCCGCCGACCCGCTCGGGGCACGAGACATGTTGAGTCGCCTCGTCCTCGACCAAGCGCTCGTGACCGAGTCGGCCGTCGCTGCCCGTGCAGCCGCGATGCGAGCGGGGGCGGCCGCATTCGCGTCGTTGTTCCCTCCACCCAGGGCACGTTGGGCCGACGACCTCACCCTCTCGGCGCAAACGCTGGCGGGGGTCCGCGCGCCCGTGCTGCTCGTCCACGGCGCCGAGGACCGAGTCACCCCGCTCGGGACGGCAGCCCTGCCCCTGCTCGAACACCTGGCCGATGTCCATCTGTACGTGCTCGGCCGATGCGGGCACGTGCCGGCGCTCGAACACCCGCACGACTTCAGGCGACTCCTGTCGTGCTTCCTCGGCCGGGAACGAGGTCCCTAATTGCTGCGACAGGTCCGCAGCCCGTGGCGGCGTCGACCGTTGATCGCGTACGAGTCCTACGGGGTGCCGCCCCGGGCGGCGCGGCGGCGCTCGGTGAGCCGCCGGGCCTTGGCCGTGTTGCCGCAGTCGGCCATGCGGCACCAGCGGCGGGAGCCGTTGCGGCTCTGATCGAGGAACAGCCACCCGCAGCCGCCGTCGCTTATGGGGCAGCGGCGTACCCGGGTCAGGTCGGCCGTCCGCAGGACGTCGAGTGCGGCCTCGGCGACCCGGTCGGGTATCAGCATGGCGGGTATCGTGCCGTAGGTGAGCCGCACCTGCGGCGGGTCGCCTCTGTCGAGCACCAGCGCGGCTCTGGCGGCTGCCCCGGCCCATCGCTCGTGCAGCGCGACCAGCGCGGCCCCGGCCGCGATCGGATCCCCCTCGCCCGTGTCGCCCGCCGGCCCGCCGTCGGCGGGCCGGATGGTTGCGAGCGCCACGAGGTGCAGCCCTTCCCGGATGTCCCGTACGGTGGCCAGCCCCGCCTGCGCCGACGCGGGATCGTCGTGCCACGCCTGGCCGACCCGATCGCGCTCCGCGTCGCTGATCAGGCCTGCCCTGGCCGCCCAGCGCAGCAATGCGGGGGCGTCGGACAGATAGTCGTGGGGCGGCCCGCCGTCGAGCGGTGCCCCTCGTTCGAGCGTGTTGACCAGATCGAGCGCGGGGTGCCCGCCGACCAGGGGAAGGTGTCCCACGTCGAGTGACATGCCCTTGAGGCTACCACTCAAGGCAGGCAAGGAGGTTGCACGGTTCGGTGCGTTGAGCATGGGATCACGTGACTCGGGCGCCCTCGGGCAGGGGGTCGGCGGCCGTGGCCGGCGCGATCTTCCGCCGGCTGGACAGGACCGGCTCGGCCAGCACGATGGCGAACGCCGCCAGGCTGAGCAGCGCCCCGGCCAGTGCCGTGCTGCGCACACCCGGACCGGGCAGGAGCACGCTGCCGAGGAACGCGCCCGCGGTGATGCCCACATTGAACGCCGTGGAGGTAGCGGCGCTCGCCATGACCGACTCGCCCGGCGCGTACACGAGCACCCGCGATCCCAGTACGGCGGTCAGGCCTGCGAGCGTGAAGCCGGACAGGGAGATCGCGATGACGGCCCCGACCGGGGAGGCGCCGAACGCGTACTGCCCGGCGAGCGCCAACGCCTGCAGGCCTATGAGCCCCGTCATGGTGATCCAGCCGTGGCGGTCGACGAGGTAGCCCACCACGAACACGCCGGTCAGGCCCGCGATCCCGCGTGCCAGCAGAAGCGGGCCGATCGATGACTCGGTGAAGCCGCTGACGTCGCTCAGGAACGGGCTGATGTAGGTGAACGCCGTGAACGCGCCGGTGACCGCGACCGCCGTGGTGGCCACGATCGACAGGTACCGGCCGCGGTCGGGCGCGCTGCCCCGGTCCGCCGCGCCCTGCCCGGCGGGCGTGTCGGGCAGGACGGCCGCGATCGTGGCGAGGACGAGCAGGGCCAGGCCGCTGAGCGCGAGGAACGCCACCCGCCAGTTGGTCTGCTGGCCGAGCCACGTGCCGGCCGGGATGCCGGTCAGCGCGGCGCTGGAGGCGCCGGCGTACAGGATGGACAGGGCCCGGCCGCGCACCTCGGCCCGGAAGAGGCCGGCGGCGGCCGGCGTCACGATGGCCCAGAACAGCGCCTGGCTCAGCGCGGTCACCATCCGGGCGCCCATGAGCAGCCAGTAGTTCCCCGCCATGGCTGACAGGCAGGTCGCCACGATGAAGACGCCTAACAGGACGCACAGCAGCCGCCGCCGGGGCAGCCGGCGAGTCAGTCGTGTGAGCGGCAGGGACACCAGCACGATGATCAGGCCGTATCCGGTGACCAGGAGCCCGACCGCCGACGGGCTGGTGCCGAGATCCTGGGCGATCAGTGGGAGGAGGCCGATGGGCAGCGACTCGGTGGTCACGTAGATGAACACGGCCAGGGTCAGGGCGGTCAGTGCGACGATGGCCGACTTGCTTCCGAAGCGTTCTTGCACGCGGTCTCCTCGGCTGGTTCACCATCGTTCTGGATGATGAAGGTAGCTTCTTCAGGTCGCTTCGCGGAAATGTCCTGTTGGATACGAATGTAGAGGTGTGCGTGCTACCGGTCAATGAAATTTAGGCGGTACGCTGCAGGACTCCGGGCACGGGGGCGGGTTCCTGTGGGGCTCATCAATAGGATGCGGGGTCTGACCTGCCGGTTCTCGGGTGGTGTCAGCGGGCCGGCTATCAGCTGGCGATCCGGTGCTCGTTGATGAGGCCGCCGAGGATGGCTTTGCGGTGGACACCGTGGTCGGCCCGGTCAATGGGGCTTGGCGGTCCTGTTTCGGCTTGCGATGGGGACAGCTGTCCGATGCCGCGGTGAGGTCGGGCCGTGTCGTACGGCGCCAGGTAGCGGGTGAGGGTGCAGCGTAGATGGTGCTCGTTGCGGATGAGCGTGCTGTCCAGGAGTTCACGGCGTAGGGTGCCGATGAGCCGTTTACAGTGCGCGTTCGTCTTCGGAGCTTGCGGCGGGCTCTTGATGATGCGCAGGCCGGCGTCGGTTTCGGGCGCCTCCCAGGCCGTCAGCTGCCGCTCCGGGTCGGTTTCCTGCTGCGAGAACTGGTTGAACAGGTAGGCGCGGGCTTGCCTGCCCTGCTCGGACAGGTCCTGCAGGAGGACGACCACCGGCTCGCTCATCTGCATCGTGGCCGCGGGCGTGATGGCGGTGTCATCGCTGAGGCCAAGTCCGATGACGGAAGTGTCGGTGCCGGGTGCTTGGGTGTGGGTATGCGTTACGGCATCGACGTCGCGATCCTCGGTGAGCTCGCGGAGCCGGCGCGCCTGGTCACTCTCGCCCAGGAGGCCGAGGCGGCCGGATGGGACGCCGTGCTGGTGTGGGATCATCTGGCCTTCGCCTGGGGCACACCGTCGGCGGACCCGTGGGTGGCGCTGGCCGCTGCGGCCCAGTCGACCTCGCGCATCAGGCTGGGCACGGCGGTGACGGCCGTGGCCCGGCATCGCCCGGAGATCCTGGCCCAGACCGTGGCGACGCTCGACAGGCTGAGCGGCGGCCGCGTGATCCTGGGAGCCGGACTGGGCGGCGTGAGGGAGGAGTTCACCGCCTTCGGCTCAGCGCGTCCCGGCGGGGCGGTGCTTGATGAGGCACTCGACGTGATGGCCTCGCTCTGGTCCGGTGACGAGGTCCATCACCGGGGCGCTCATTACACCGTCGACGGGGTGCGGCTCGCGCCGCTGCCGTTCCAGCGGCCCCGGGTCCCGGTGTGGGTCGGCGGCACGGCCGCAGGCGCCCTTCGGCGGGCCGCCCGGTGGGATGGCTGGATCGTCGCCGGCGACGACCAGGAGGGCCGCATGACGCTCTCGCCCGACTCCCTGGCCGCTCAGGTCAGCGAGCTGCGCCGGCACCGGGCCACCGCAGGCGACCTCGACGTGGCGGTCATCGGAGTGAGCGAGCCGGGCTCGCCGGTGCGGGCCTACGCCGAGGCGGGCGCCACGTGGTGGCTGGAGCACCTCCACGGCTACCGGGGGTCGGTGGAACGGCTGGTGCAGCGCGTGAAGGCGGGCCCGCCCGCGTGAAGCACCTGCGGTGGAGGCGCGGCACCTTGGCGTCTGCGGGAGCATTCAGCAGCTCAGGCGGGCGATGTAGCCGGGGCCTGCCGGGTCGCGTTCCAGAGCCTCCAGGGTTCACGCCGACTCGGCACCGACGGCGGCTGAGAGTTCGTCCGGCGTCGCGAGCCAGTACTCGAACCACGGCGTCGTCGTCGCGCCGTCTCATACCCAAGATACGCAACTGCCCCCGCGAGCCCGCCCGCGGCGAAGGTTCCAGGTGTGGTAGTCGGCCCGGTCGGCGCCGCCGCCGGGGTCCATGCCCGAGCCGATCAGCTGTGGCCTGGGCGGGCCACCACAGCAAGGCGCCGCCAGGACCTCGGGCGCCTGCGCCGGGCCGCCCAGCAGGCCAAATAGGCACGTAAGGCAGGTTGGCCGGCCTTGCAGGCATGTGCTCGGGAGGCGACACCGCGCCGACGATAACGATGGACCTCGGATGGCACCCGATCCCTGCCGAGAGCGGCAACCCGTTGGACGGGCGGCCGAGAAGACGATGGATGCACCTCTCATGGCACACCCACGCCGTGCCCATCGCGGCCAGGACCTTGTCGGCGACGCCCCGTACGAGGTCCGCCTGGGGCGGCGGGCGATGGGACCACCTTCTCCGAGGCCGTTCTGGACGACGATGATCCAATGTGCGAACATACGTTCGACAACTGTCCTCCAGAATGGAGTGCATGTGCGCCTCTCAAGCTCTGGCCATGCTCCTCTTTCCCACCGATTAGTCGCCCTGGCTGGGTCCCTGTTCCTGGCAGCGGCCCTGCTCGTCGCTCAGGCACCCGCCGCCTCGGCCGCCGACACCATCACCGACCTCGGCGTCGCCGCCGACAGAGGCGGCGACGTGGTGGGGCAGAGCGGCAAAATCTTCGTCGCCGCCGACGATCGGATCGTGGTCACCAAGAGCGACGGCGCGCTCATCGACACGATCAGCGGCCTGTCCGGTGCCGTGGCCCTGTCCGTGGCGGACAACGGCAGGCATGTGTACGCGGCGCTGCGCGACTCACATGAAGTGATCGAGATCGACATCGCGACGCTAGCCATCACCAGGCGGGTCGACCTCAGCGCCTACCCGTGCCCGTCCACACTGGCGCAGGCGTACGAGCGGGTGTGGGTCGGGTACGGGTGCGGCCAGGCGGGGGAAGGAGGCGTCGTCGCCCTCGAGACGTGGAGGCCCACACCCGCTCTCGTGCCGGTCGAGTCGGGCACGACGCAGCCTCCGCTGGTCGCCGTCGCCGGGCGCACTCTGGCGGTGGGAGAGCCGGGAGCCGACCCCGCCTCGATCAGGGTGTACGACGTCGACACCACCCCGGCCACCCCGCTCGGCGAGATCCGCGCTGACACGTCCTTGCGGGACCTCGCCCTCGCCGACTACGGGTCAGCGGCGCTGTCGGCGCTGGCCGACACCCACCGGTTCGACGCCTGGGACACGACGACCAACGCCAGGACACGCGCCTACGACAGCGGCGAGCTGAGCGAGCACGGCCTCCCCACCGCCGTCGCGGCCAGCCCGAACGGCGCCTACGTCGTGGGCGGCTGGAACTCTCCCGCGGGCGACGCGGCGGAGCTCGTGGTGTACGACCCGGCCACGGCGGAGGTGATCTACTCGGCCGCCCACCAGGGGAAGGCGCTGGTGGCGGGCAGCATCGCCTTCTACGGCGTACTCACCTATGCGGTGCTGAAGGAGCCTGGCACCGGGCGGATGCACCTCTGGCGGCTGCCGCATTCGCCTTACCACGCCTCCACCCTGACCATGACGGCTCCCTCCGAGGCGACCGCGCTCAAGCAGCTGACCTTCAGCGGGCGGCTCACGCTGAGCACCGGCGCGCTGCCCGGCGTGCAGACGCTCGAGCTGTACAGCTGGCTCCCCGACGGCACCTCGCGGCCCTTCCGGGAAGTCACCACGGAGGCGGACGGCACGTACCAGTTCACCGACACCGCACCGACAAGGGGGTCGTACGAATACAGGTTGTCCTGGCCGGGCAACTCATGGTTCAAGAGCAGCTGGGACACGGCTGTCGTCGCGGTGGGCCGGTACCAGCCGGTGCTCACGGTGACCGGCCCGGCCACCGGCGTCGTCGGCGAGCCACTCGAATTCAACGGAACGTTCGCCGCCGACGGCATCACCTTCCCGCTCACCATCATCACCGTCGTACGCAACGTCTCCAACCCCGATGGCACTACCTCGAAAGCCCTGGCCAAGATGACTGCAGCTGCCGACGGGTCATTCAGCTTCACTGACACGCCGACGACGGCCGGCAAGCACACGTACGTCATCCAGCTGGTAGGGAACTCGACAATCGAGTCGGCGAAGACCACCCACGTGGTCGTCGTCTCCCAGCCCCCCGCGTAACCTCCCGACGGGGTGACGGCGATCCGAATCGCCGTCACCCATGTCGTTGGCCACGCCGAACCACGGAACTCAGCCCATACCGACCTGGAATTTCTCGGTTTCCGCCGGCCTCCGATCTCGTCTTTGATCATGGTGGATTGCTCGGTGGTTGCTCTTGTGCACGGCCGTGTACGACGGTTGATCGTTTAGACCGCCATCGTCGGTTCAGACCCCGGTGACGACCACCAGAAGACCAAGCCAGCACCGCCGGCCCGTGCCCCAGGAGATCATCCCCCGGCGGCAGCTCGACGGGGCCGTTCCAGATAGGGTTCGAGATGGGGACGGGGGTGTGGACGTTCACGACGACGGCGCTGCCGCACGCGCCCGTCCTGGCCGCCGTGCTGACCGGCGGCATCCTCCCGGGGTACCGGCCGGGGCCGGGTTCGGCCTCGGGCGCGTGCTGATGCCGCTGACGCGCACGCTCAGCGGCGAGCCCCAGCGCTGGGACCGGGTGTTGTCGCGGCGGCCGGCCTGGATCGGGCGGGTGTGCGCCGCGGGCTTCGTCCTTGCGCCGGTGGTCGGGGCTTTGGCGGAGGGCTGTTTCTGGCTCCGGGGACGTTGGACGTACCGGCCGTAGCGGGTATGCCGCCCGATGGGAGGAGGAGTGGATGATGCGCCTGTCACAGCTCGTCATGCTGCTGGTCGCTCTTGGAGGCTGCGCCGCGGCGCCGGCGGGCGTCCCTTCCCCCTCCGCCCCGGACGTGCTGCTGGAGGCGGGGCAACTGGCCGGGTCGTGGACCGAGGTGCGGACGGCGGACGTCACCTGGGCCGACCTGGAGGAGGACCTCGTGCCGTGCTCCCGCCGGGCGATCGTGCCCGGCGGGTCGCCGGTGCGGTTCCGGGAGTTCCGGTCGGCCGACGGGGCGTCGGTGGTGCAGCTGGTGGTGTCCCGGGTGGACGGGACGCAGTCGTTCAAGCGGTTCTACGCCGAGTGCCTGGCGGTGGGCGGTGTGGAGAGCGAGCCGGGGCCCCGGTACGTGGCCTCGCACGGGAACGAGACGGAGATCGCCGGGTTCGCCGGGGACCGCCTGGTCATCGTCAGCGGACCAGCCGGCCGGGACGACCTGCGGGCGATCGCGGACGCGGCTCGCCGCAACCTCGGCGAAGGCTGATGCCGGGTCGTGTCGTATGCGCGCGGCGGCCTTCCACCGCGGATCGGACCGCAGCGCCGCGACCGCTCCCCATCCGACAGGCCGTGCAGCGCCTGCGACACCACGGCCGTGGCCGGCAGACCGGCGGCACCGGCGGGCGTCCGTTGACCGGCCTACATGTCGACGCCCCATCATGACTTGAGCCTGGATCCCGGGATTCCACCTGGCCACCCACCACATCTTCAGGACACCCCTAGTGCATGCTCGAGCCATGGACGTTGAGGAAGTCGCGGGTGGCCTCCAGCGCGGACTCGTGGCCGGCCGACAGCCGCAGTACGTGCCAGCCTCCAGGGACGATGTGCAGGACGGCGCCCGAGATGGTCGCGGCCGCGTGATGGGCGTGCGCCGCGTCGACGTCACCGTCGTGGGAGCCGTGGAGGACGAGTGCCGGGCAACCGACGTCGGCGGTGAGCGAGTCGTCGAGCATGGCGAACCGCGCGAGATCGTTTCGCAGGCCGGGCGCCCGATCCTCGTGGGGCGTGAGGCTGAGGACGAGGCGTTGCGTGATCTCTCGCCTCTCGCGCTCCGCCATGATCCAGTCGACGGCCTGCCCGCGGGCCCGGTCGTCGAGGGTCGACTCCTGTCGCACGAAATCGCCGAGGACGGCCCGTAGCCGGAGCCGGGAAAGGGTGGCGGTGGCCCAGGTTCCGTACCTGCTCAGGAACACGGTCCGGGCGAGGACGGGGATCTTGGGATCGTATCTGCGGGTGATGGCGGATTCGAGGATGAGCGCGGCGGTCCTGGCCGGGTGGCGCCGGGCGAACTCCAGGGCGGAGGGCCCGCCCCCGCTGATCCCGTAGGCGATGACCTCGGACACTCCGAGGTGGTCGAGCAGCGCAGCCGCGGCGTCGGCCTGTGCGGGGAAGCCCGCGCCGGTCGTCAGCGGTGTTCGCAGGTAGCCTGGGCGGGACCACGCGATGGCCCGGCAGCCGAGATCGAGGAGCGGGTCGAGTAACCACCTCTGGTCGTATCCGCCGGGGCTGCCGTGGAACAGCAGCACGGCTACAGCGGCCTGCGGGCCGTCTTGGACGTACTCGACCGGTCCTGCCCTTGTGCCGGTCACCGTACTGCCGGATCGCAGGGCAGCCCGCCGGTGGCTCGCGAAGCGGTTGTACGCCCAGGTCATCTGGTGGCCTGCTCTCCGATGCCGGATGATCTCATCTTACGAGGGCGCCGGGCGCTCTGAGCGGCGTGCCGCCGTCACCGCCTGGTCCTGCATGGCGTGCTCTCGGGGTGCGATAGACCGGGGGAAACGAACTCGAGGTGGCCATCACTCGGCGGCCAGACGCTCACTGACGAGCCGGTTGTGCCCGACCTGACCGGCGCGACGACGAAATGCGCCGACTCGCCGACTCGCTGGGCGGGCGCCACGCCGGGACGGCCGTCGTCTGTGTCATCTCCGGTATGCCTGGTGTGGGAAAGACAGCGCTGGCCGTACGAGCCGCGCACGACCGGCGATCCGACCTCCCCGACGGCCAGCTCTACGTGAACCTGCGGGGCGTCGGACCCGGGCCGGTCGATCCGCGCTATGCCTGGCGAAACTCCTGGATTCGCTCGGCGTGAGCGGTGAGGCGATGCCCGAAACGCTGGACGAGCGAGCCGAGGTCTACCGATCCAGGATGGCCGGGCGGCGCGTCCTCGTGGTGCTGGACGACGCCGCCGGTGAAAGTCAGGTCGAGCCGCTCATCCCGGCCGGAGCCGGGATCCGGCGGCCCGCGACATCGCCGCGCTCTGCGGGCCATCTGCCGCCGGCCCTGCGTATCGCCGGCGCCCGGCTCGTCGCCCACCCGCACTCGCAGGCCGGCTGGCTCGTGGAGCGACTCGCCGACACGCACCGCCGACTGGAACGCGCGGGCCCGGATGTGAACGCGCGGGTGACCGGCGCGACTCGCCACCCGTCCACACCTCTCGGTCATTTCGGCGGACAGGGCTTAACCTGCAGAAACAGGATCAAGCGCAGATCGATTCCGACGCCATTCCACGGGACGCGACCGCGCCGCACCCGGCGTTCGATGGAACGTTCCAAAAGGCATCTGGTGAGCGAGCAATGAAAGGGCCTGACATGTCCAACCACTTCACCGGCCTCAGCCTCGGGCCACCCCTCGGAGACCAGCGCCTCGATCTGTGCGACCTGTACGCCTTCACAGCGCCCGCCGATCCGGGCAGGACCGTCATCATCCTCAACGCCAATCCCAACGCGGACGCCCTGCATCCCGACGCCGTGTACCGCCTGAACATCGACAACGACGGCGACTACCTGACCGACATCGCCTTCAGCTGGGTCTTCAGCCCGCCGGCCGCCGACGGCTCCCAGACCTACAGCGTCTACATGGCCACGGGTGCGCAGGCCCGCAGCCCCGAGGCGGCCGGCACCGAGATCGTGTCGGACGCGGCCGTCTCCTTCGGCCCCCAGGCCAACGTGGTCAGCAGCGGCGAGTACAAGGTGGCCGCCGGCAGCCGCAGCGACGCCTTCTTCTTCGACTTCGACGGGATCAAGAACCTGTTCGACACCAGCGGCAAGCGGAACTTCACCGCACCGCATCTGAGCGGGCAGTCCCCGTGGACCGGCGTCGACTCCAACACTACGGCCAACGTCTTCTCCATGGCCATCGAGCTGCCGACCGCGGAGCTGGCGCCCCAGCCCGAGCTGCACATCTGGGGCCGGTGCAGCGTCCTGCGGGACGGCGAGCTCGTCCACGCCGACCGGGCCGGGCACCCGTCCATGAGCAGCTTCTTCAACACCGACGACACCAAAGAGGACTACAACGCCAGTGAGCCGGTCGACGACCGGGACAACTGGACGGACCAGTTCGTCCACCTTTTGGGGCACACCGGCGGCTACTCGCGCGAGGAGGCGATCGCCGCGATCGAGGAGCACGGCCTGCTGCCGGACGTGCTGCGCTTCGACCCGTCCAAGCCGGCCGCGTATCCCAATGGCCGGACCTTCACCGAAGACGTCATCGACATCCGCGTCGCGTTCCTCACCAAGAACGAGGCCCCGCCCACCGGCCTGCAGCCGCACACCGACACCCTGGACCGGTTCCCGTACCTCGGCGACCCGCACCCGGCAGCCGCCTCCTGACCGTCCCCGCAGGGACACGCCCGGCAGCCGCCTCCTGACCGTCCCCGCAGGGACGCGCCCCGGCGGCTCCGAGCACCCGCACGTCAAGACCCCGCCGGCACACGCCGGCGGGGTCTCTTCATCTATGGACGGGAGCGGTCAGTCGCCGCTTCCCCCACCACACCCATATCCGTCACCGTCAAAGCCGTCGTCCTTGCCGAAGTCGCCGCCCGCTCCCCCAGCGCCGGAAGAGCCCCCGCTGTCGCCGCCGCCCAGGATGTTCTCGCAGAACCAGATGATCCCGAGCCAGAGTCCTGAGCCGAGGACGATCACCAGCAGAGTGTCGAGCGTTTCAAGCAGGTCGTCCACAACAGTGCCCCTACCGTCCTGTTCGTACCTAGCCGGATCACGCCGGCTGCGGCAAGATCCCTGGAGTCCGGCAGCTGTCCACACTAAGCGATCTTTGTTGGCGGACAACGGGGGCGGACGATCTTCCCCCGACGAAAAGGAGAGGCGCGTGATCGACTCCGACGACCATCCCTCGTGGTGCGACCGCGACCGGTGCACGGCCGCCCTCAGCTTCGGCCGCCACCTCACCACCAAGCGGGTGGGTGAGCACCGCTCCGCGCCGAAGCTGCTGACGGGAGCGCTCTGGCGGAGCGAGGAGCGGCCGCTGCGCCTGCCGGTGCTGTGGATCACCGAGTCCTACGACACCGGCGACGGCGTCATCGTGCATCTCGGTCCGGCGATGGGCGGAGGCGAGGCGACGCTGTCGGTGCCCGTGCACGCCGAGCGCGTCAACCAGGTGCTGGCCGCGGTGTTCGCCGGCGACTACTCCGCCTTGCGCGCCCCCGAGCCGGATATCGACCCTGGAGACGCGTGACCGCCGCCAGGCCCGCGTAACCCGTCCCCATCGGGTTCGCCGGGCGGGCCGATCCCTGACGTGGGCCTGGGCGCTGAAAGTTTCTCCGGTCACAGCCGCTCTACCAGCACCGTTGTCGGTGGCTGCCGCCGCGGGCCCTCCCCCGGGCGCCGGATGGCGTAGCTTACTCCCGCTCATCCGCATCCGCGTCAGAGGGAGTCGTCGTGCGTACATGGTCAGTTCGCGCCGTTGTGTCGTTCCTGATGCTGCCGCTGACGGCCGCCGCGGCGGCCCCCGCCGCCTCGGCCCGGACGGACGTGCGCACGTGCGCGAAGGCGAGCCTGCTGTTCTGCGAGGACTTCCAGGCCATGCCGGTCGGCGGCGCGAGCAGCCTGCGCTGGGGGATCGACACCGAGCACGGCACGCTCACCGTCGAGCGCGGCGGGCCGCGGGGGCAGAAGGTGCTGCGCGTGCACACCGAGGGCAACGGCCGCGCGTTCCTGAAGGTGGACGACTTCGCCGCGCCGGGCAACAGCTTCTACGGACGCGTCCGGCTGCGGGTCGCCGCGTTCCCGACGGCACCGGACTGGGCGCATTACACGCTGGTCGAGGCGACCGGCGACGGGCCCGAGATCGTCCGCCCGCTCGGCGGCCAGTACGCCCCGCCACCCCACGGCGGAGCCGCGTACTGGGGCGTCGGCGCGGACGGCGGCCCCACCGGGGACTGGACGAACTGGCGAACCACCGCGCCCTCCGTCGCCGGCGCCTGGACCTGCGTGGAGTGGCGCATGGACGCCGCCGACAACCGGATCTCGCTGTGGTTCGACGGGGTGGCCAAGCCGGAGCTCACCGTGTCCACCCGCGAGCACGGCGGCAACCCGGTGGACTTCGTCTTCCCGCGCTTCGACACGGTCAAGCTGGGCTGGCAGCTCTACCAGGCGAACCCCACGCCCGCCGGCTTCGACGTGTGGATGGACGACATCGCGCTGAGCAGCCGGAGAGTGGGCTGCTGACCGTGGGCGGATCAGGCGGCGGGATCAGCGCGCAAACGCTGGTGGGGGGACTTGGCATGCGGCCGCCACCATGAGGGTGGCGGTCGCTCGGAAAGGCCACGCGATCGGGTCAGAGGTCGCTGAAGTCGTCCGCGAAACGTTCGGCCGAATGGCGGCCGCGCCGGCCGTCGCGGCCCATGTACCGGCCCGTGAGCTCGCCCCGCCCCGACTCGGGCAGGTCGACCCGGCGTCCGCTCGAGCCGGTGCAGGACAGGCGGAGCAGACCCTGGTCGATGGCCGGCGGCAACTTGGTGACCGCCGTGTCCACGCGGTCGGGGGTGACCGCGCGGACGAGGGTGAGGTCCTCCTCGGTGCGGGCCTGGGGCCGACGCGGGGCGGTGACCGGCTCCTCGACGGCGCTGTCAGGCATGTCATCGGCTCCACCATGAGTTCGGGGTAGGTCTTCGCGCCTGGGGTGAGAGCCGTCTTGATGTGGTCGTAGAAGGTGGCGCCCCGGGCGTTGGCGTCGTTCCTGGTCATCGTGAACGCCGGGACCGCCGCCGTGTGAGCGCAACCGCCTCCCCGCTTGTTGTGGTACATGACCTGCGGCGACTTGTCGCAGCGGAACGTGCTCTGGGCATGGACCGGGGTGCTGCTCTCCGTACCGTCCTGCGGATGTTTCGGGAGCCGGTGCCTGCGGCGATCATGGGATCGTCACGAGCTTGACCATCTGCCTTCAGCGGTCGCGTTCCGGCAGCCGCAACCACAGATCCGGCAGGCCGACGACGGCCCGAGCGTCAGGCAGGCGCAGTCCCGCCATGGCGCACGAATATGCCACGGCCTCGCCCTGGTAGAGGTATTCGGTGAGGATCTCGTCGGCCGTCAAGTGTCCACCGGCGTCGCCGCCGCCGGGATGTGTGTCGGAGTCCTCGATCGATCCATCGCGGCTCACAAGCCCTTGGTCGCCGCTCTTGGGGTTGGCGAACAGGCTGTAGCAGACGGTTCCCTCGGACAGTGGCAAGGTCACTTCGGGGGTGGAGGGGACGTATCCCCAGGGTTGGGTGACGACGCATCCGCCGGGGACGTCGGTGATTCCGACGATTCCCAGATGGGCATCGGGATCGGCCCACGGATCAGTCAGGACCGTCTCGATGGCGGTGTCGTCGGCCGGCCGGGCTTCCAGCCGCCGCGCAGCCTCAGCCGCGGTGAGATCCGCCACGCACGCCACACCCATGTAGTCGTCGACGTTCTCCAGTGCGGTGATCAGCCGCCGCGCCTCCGCGACCGTCGCGGCCTCGTCGGGGGTCAGGCCGGGGTACCCGGCGGGGATCGGGAACAGGCCGGGCGTCGAACCGGCGAGGGCGAGCCGCCCGGGAGACCATCCGGCCATCATGGGCCGCCATGGGTCCGCTCCGGCGGCGACCAGGGCACGGGCGTTGTCCGGACGGCGGGCGAACACAGCCGTCCACAGGGCGGTCCGGTCGTCGAACTCGGCATCGACGTCCTCGACGCGACGGGCCAACTCGGCCACCGTCTCAGGAGTCCCCCATTCGGCCGCGAAGAGCAGCGGCTTCCCCTCGTAACCGCCGAAGGCGTAGACGCCCGAGTTGGGGTCGGCACCCGCTTCCAACCTGATGCGGATCGTCTCGAGATCAGCCCACCCACGCCCATCGATACCGGACCATCCTGCCAACTGAGGCTCGGTCATAACGCTCCCTCGGATCGGCATTTCACGGACGGGACGATCTTCCCGTATCAGAACTGGCCGCTGATCCTTTGGGTGCCGAATGTCGTGTCCCCTCATGCAGCCTGGGTGTATTCGCAGCGGGCTGGCCTGCTGCAGAGCTTGATGCGCGCGATGCCTTTTGAAGTGGGTCTCGTACCACGTGGATGCCCGCGGTCGGGTTCGCCGTCACCCCCAGCACGTGGACCCGCCGGGTGGCGTGCTCGACGACGGCGAAGCAGTACAGCCGCGCGAGCATCACCGTCTCCACGCTGGAGGAGTCGCAGGCCAAGACCCCGGACGCCTGAGCCTTCAGAAACTGAGACCACGTCGGACCACCGCGGCGCGGCGCTGGATCGAAGCCGGCCCTGTTCAAGATCGCCCACACGGTGGCCGGGGCGACCTTCCGGCCCAGACCGGCGATCTGTCCAGCGATGCACCGGTATCCCCCACCAGTCCGGATGGCGCAACACCAGGGCGCGAATGGTGGGTCGGATCGGTGGGCGTTCCGGCCCATGCTCGGGGTAAGTCCAGCGTCGCCGCACCAGGTCGGCGTGCCAACGCAGGAGCGTCCGCGGTGTGGTGAACAGGTGACATCGGCGACGTCGGGGCAGGGCGGTGAGGATCGCCCGATCCGTCCACAACGGCCGGGGAGCAGCGACCCGGCGGCGGAGCACAGCCGAGCCGGCTGATGCCGCAGTACCAGAATCTCTACGTCCCTCGACGCCCGCGC
Source organism: Nonomuraea sp. MTCD27 (assembly GCF_041950495.1). Taxonomy (NCBI): domain Bacteria; kingdom Bacillati; phylum Actinomycetota; class Actinomycetes; order Streptosporangiales; family Streptosporangiaceae; genus Nonomuraea; species Nonomuraea sp. MTCD27. The sequence goes on from NZ_JBGNUW010000034.1 coordinate 66,246, forward strand.
TCGCGGCGGCTCCCAGGAGCAATGCCCTGATCACCTCGGCCCTGACGGTCCTAGCCGGGTCGTCCTCCTTGGCCTCTCCGGTACGGAGATCCAGCCCACGTACCGCGCACGAATGCCGCCGGCAGAGCGCGTTCCGCGCCGAGCAGCTCACCCAGATCGCCTCCATGGCCACCGCCCATCGAAGACCGGCCGCCCCGCCCGGCGATCCCCGCGCGACGTCGATTGTCAGAGGGCGATCTCGGATGGAGACGTCCGGCGTCTCACCGGCCCAACGGCGTCGTCGGTGTCAGCGGTCGCGTCAGCACGGCGACGGCCCCGTATCAGAGCGGTCGGCGATCGTAAACGCCATGAACGGTGCAGCGCCTGCCCGTTCCACCGAAACGCTAAGGAGCACCCCCATCATGTCGATCATCCTCTCCGACCAGGACCAGCTCACCCTCCGCATCGCCGGTTGGGGCGCCGTCTCGCTCATGTCGGCCGCCGGTGCCGCCGGCTCGGCCCACAAGGCGGCCACCAACGGTTCCATCGCCCTGACCTCCGCCACCGGCCTGGTCGGGCACGTCCTCGCCAAGGCCCCCAAGGGCCTGACCGGCAGGACCGTCGCCGCGCTCGCCGACCAGGTGCTGCCCGCCCTGACCGCCTCCATCACCCTGCTCCAGCAGCAGGCTCCGGAGGAGGTCGACAACTTCCGCCGCACCGTCACCGTCGCCGTCGACGCCTCCGTCCAGTCCCAGAAGGGCGCGCCCAGCCCCACCATGACCGAGATGGCCCGCAAGATCACCGAGGCCCTCGACGCCGCCTGATGGCCACGCCGGCCCTGCGCAACTCCAGCACGTCACGGGGTCCCTTCCGGGCCCCGTGACACTCCAACCGCCCGATCAATAGCTTCTGAAGGAGCAGCCCATCATGTCCACCATCCGTACCGGCCAGGACGAGTTCACCCCGCAGACCGGGCAGCATCGCCCCGAGCTGCAGCGGGTCATCCAGGAGATGGTCGATTCCGGCTTCGTCGGGGTGACGCTCCGCGTGAACGACGAGCGGGGCGAGTGGACCGGCAGCGCGGGCGTGGCCGAGCTCGGCGGGACCGAAGCGCCGCCGGTCGACGGGCACGTGCGGATCGGCAGCAACACCAAGACCTTCACCGCCACCGTGGTGCTGCAGCTCGTGGCCGAGGGCAGGATCGGGCTGGACACCCCGGTGGACGACTACCTGCCCGAGTTCGGGCTGGACCGGCGGATCACGGTGCGGATGCTGCTGCAGCACACCAGCGGCGTGTTCAACTTCACCGGCGACTTCGACCCCGACGGAACGTTCGTGCCCGGCATCCCCGCCACCCCCGCGGGCAAGGAATGGGTGGACAACCGCTTCCACACCTACCAGCCCGAAGAGCTGGTACGCCTGGCCCTGTCCAAGCCCGCCCGCTTCGAGCCGGGCACCGACTGGAGCTACGCCAACACCAACTACGTGCTGGCCCGGCTGCTGATCGAGAAGGTCACCGGCCGCCCGGTCGCCGAGGAGATGCACCGGCTCATCCTCGGACCGCTCGGCCTGACCGGCACCGTCCAGCCGACCACCCAGACCGACATCCCCGAGCCGCACGCGCACGCCTACTACCGCTACGACGAAGACGGCGAGCAGCAGACGATCGACGTCACCCGCCACAACCCGTCCTGGATCTCCAGCGGCGGCGACATGATCTCCACCACCCGCGACCTGCACACCTTCATCACCGCGCTGGTCGGCGGCAAGCTCCTGCCCAGCGAGCTGCTGGCCGAGATGTGCACGCCGGAGGCCAAGGCCGGCTACGGCCTGGGCGTGTTCGTGCAGGAGGCGCCCGGCGGCGGCACCGTCATCACCCACAACGGCGGCATGGCCGGCCACGCCGCGCTCATGTACAGCACCCCCGACGGCAGCAAGACCCTCACCGCCGCACTCAACTACCCCGACGATGCCGCCATGTCCCTGGGAGCCGCCTTCCAGCAGGCCACCCAGCAGCTCGTCCAGGAGGTGTTCGGCAGCGGCCAGCCCGAGCCGACCCAGTAGACAGGGCCGGACACCCCGGAAGGCTCAGTTGCCCACACCGAGGTCGGACATGAACGCGGACGGGTACCGGTCGCCCCGCGCCGCACCCGGTGGCACCGCCTTCTCGATGTCGGCGAGGTCGTCCGCGGTGAGACTCACGTCCATTGCGGGCAGCGCCTCGGCCAGCCGCTCGCGGGTGCGGGCGCCGGCCAGCGGCACGATGCCTTCACCCTGCGCGGCCACCCAGGCGATGGCCAGCTGGGCGACGGTGCAGCCCTTGGCCTCGGCGACCCGGCGCAGCGCGTCCACGAGGGCGAGGTTGTGCTCCAGGTTCCCGCCGGAGAACCGCGGGCTGAAGCCGCGCATGTCGCCGGGGCCGGCGGTGCGGCCGGCGGCCCAGTGCCCGGAGATGAGGCCGCGGCCGAGGACGCCGTAGGCGGTCAGGCCGATGCCGAGCTCCCGCAGCGTGGGCAGGACGTCCGCCTCCACCGCCCGCGAGAGCAGCGAGTACTCGATCTGCAGGTCGGCGATCGGGTGCACGGCGTGCGCCCGGCGGATCGTGGCCGCGTCGACCTCCGACAGCCCGACGTGCCGTACGTACCCGGCGTCGACCATCTCCTTGATCGCGCCCACCGTCTCCTCGATCGGCACCGCCCGGTCCAGCCGGGCCGGACGGTAGATGTCGATGTGGTCGGTGCCCAGCCGGGTCAGCGAGTAGGCCAGGAAGTTCTTCACCGCCTCGGGGCGGCCATCCTGCCCGCCGAGCTCGTGGCCCGGCCCCCGCATCTGCCCGAACTTGACGCTCAGCTGGTAGCTGTCCCGGTCCCGGCCGCGCAGCGCCTCGGCGAGCAGCAGCTCGTTGTGGCCCATGGCGTAGAAGTCGCCGGTGTCGATCAGCGTGACGCCGGCCTCCAGCGCGGCGTGCACGGTGGCGATGCTCTCCGCGCGATCGGTCGCGCCGTACCCGCCCGACATGCCCATCGCGCCCAGGCCCAGCGCGGAAACGGCCGGTCCGGTGCGGCCCAGGGTTCGTGTCTGCATGGTGTTCTCCCTCGTCGTCGATCTCGTCCCTCACTCTGGACGGCACGCCGGGGCGGGCGGAAGCGGAGCGTTCATCATGGGAGAGCCGCTCCCTGGCTCGGCTTGCCGGCCGCGAGGCAGGATGGAGCCATGGAACGTGAGCAGCTCGCCGACTTCCTGCGCCGCCGCCGCGAGGCGATCCGGCCGGCCGAGGTGGGCCTGGCCGACAGCCCCCGCCGCCGCACCAGCGGCCTGCGCCGGGAGGAGGTGGCGATGCTCGCCGGCATGTCGGTGGACTACGTCGTACGCCTGGAGCAGGGTCGCAGCAGCCAGCCGTCCACGCAGTTGCTCGGCGCGCTGGCGCGGGCGTTGCGCCTGTCCGACGACGAGCGCGACCATCTGTTCCACCTGGCCGGTCACCATCCTCCGCCCGCCGAAGGGGTGGCTCGCCTGGCCCGCGCCGGCCTGATGCGCATGCTCGACCTGCTCGGCGACACGCCGGCCGTGGTGCTGTCCGACCTGGGCGAGGTTCTCGCCCAGAACCGGGCGGCCCTCCTGGTGATGGGCGACCACACGCGCCTCTCCGGCGACCGGCGCTACGTCGTGTACCGCTGGTTCACCGACCCCGCGGCCCGCGCCGTCCACCCGCCCGAGGAGCAGGAGCATCAGGCCCGCCAGATCGTGGCCGACCTGCGCGCGGTCGCCGGGCGGCGGACCGGTGACCCGACGGTCGCCGGGCTCATCGACCGGTTGCAGGCCGTGAGCGCCGACTTCCGGCGGCTGTGGGCCGAACACGAGGTGGCGGTACGGCGCGCCAACCGCAAGACCCTGCTGCACCCGCGGGTGGGCCCCCTGGTGATGGACTGCGAGACCCTGATCACGCCCGACCAGGGGCAGCAACTGCTGGTGTTCACCCCGGCGGACGACGAGACCCGCGAGCGGCTGGAGCTGCTACGGGTGCTCGGCATCGAAGAGTTCCCAGCAGGGGTCACCGGCAGGATCGAACGCTGAGGGCAAGGCCGCGCCGCGGAACGGCGACGACACGATGCCCGGTCGGGTCGCCGTCCGGCAGAGCGCGGAGCGGCCGGGACCGAGAAATCCACACGATCTGGGGGTCAGCTCCCGTAACGCAAGGTCTCGGGGTCAGGCGCTGCCGGTGGCGTAGCCGACCACCGCGTCGCCTTGGGAGGCGTCGGCGTCGAGGGCGAGCGCTGTCGAGATTCGGCCGAGCATGGTGTAGAAGCCGGTGACGATGAGCAGCTCCACGATCTGACGCGGCGACAGATGGCGGCGCAACCGGGCGAACGTCGTGTCGGAGGCCGAGCCGCGATGCAGGACCTCCGCGGTGAAGCTCACCGTCGCCTGCTCCGCCTCGGTCAGGCAGGGCGCGTCGAGACGGCCGTCGCGGATCGCGATCATTTTGGACCGCGCGGTGTGTTCGGCCTGGGCGGCGCTCACGTGCTGGGTCCATACGTACGTCGCGCCGAGGTCCACGGCGACCTGAAGAACAGCCAGCTCGCGAAGGTCCCCGGGCAGTGTCATGTCGGCGAGGACCGCGCGTGAGAAGCCCATGGCGGCGGGGAACACGGTCTGCGCGTGCGCGGCCATCCGGAAGATGTTGAGCGGCGGAAGCGCCTGCAGCAGTCGCCGGGCCTCCCCCGAGAGCTCGTCCGGGGTGGGGTACGGGATCCGCGCGGTCTGCTGGTGGGCGATCGGGCCGAACAGCCAGGTGCCCGGTACGTGGGGGTCGTCGCTGGAGTAGAACTCCTCGAAGGTCTCGGCGAGTTCCTGCGCTGAGACGGTGCCGCTGAAGTCGATGTCGAGGTGGCGGAAGGCCATGTCGGCGTCGCGCTCGGCCAGGCCCCACCCGCCCAGGAAGGCGCGGAATTCCGCGGAGTCCAGCTCGCCGTCGCGGTCGGTGTCGCAGACCGCCACGACCGCCTCGGCCAGGCGCCCCAATGCCTCGCGCGGGACAGGGCGCGGCTGGTGGAAGCGTTCCCTGGTCACCGGGCCCGGCGGGTACAGCACGTCGAACAGTTCGGCGTGCCGGGAGCGGAGCTCGTCGCCGGCCGCCTCGCCGGCTTGGCAGCGCGCAGTGATGCGGTCGGCGGCGTTCTCGAAGTCCGCCTTGTCGATCTTGCTGTCGCCGTCGGTGTCGAGCAGGCGGAAAAGGTTATCGAGCTTGCTCCTGCTCAAGTCGTGCATCGATGGGTTCCTTTCCTGGGGCCTGTCTGGGGGCCGGTTCTGGGCGGTGGGCGATCGAGGCCGCGACGAGCTCCGTGACCCGTCCGGCGACCGTGCCGTCCGGCGACACCGACAGCAGTGCGGAGCCTTGCTCGACGAGGGCAAGCGGTCCTGCCGGCGCGACATCGAACAGCTCGACCCGGGCGGCGGTCTTGGGCACCACGATGTCGATCGGCCCCGGCGGCTGGAGCGTGGCCAGCTGGAACAGTCCGTCGAGCTGGACGACGGGCAGGGTGCTTTCCGGGAACCAGCGCGCGATCTCGGCGAGGTCCACGTGGAGCTCGGCGCGGCGCCCCTGCGGGTGGACCCGCGCATGGTGCATCCCGGCGAACAGCCCGGTCAGTTCGATCACGGGGGCGCCCGCCACACAGGGATTGACCAGTTCGCCACCGGGCGCGTCCGGCCAGGGCTCCCAGCGCGGAGCCTGCGGCGGGTCATCACCGAGCAGGACGTCGAGGCAGGCGTGCAGCCGGTCGTGGACGAGGACGCGGCCGTCCGGGGCACGCACGTCCCCGCTCACCCGGACGTGGATCCTGTCGGGGGCGGTCAGCCTGCCGGTGACCTGGACCAGATGCGGCCGGTCGCGGGCGTGGACGTGCAGGAAGCTGTCGAGCCGGAGGTTCTCGAAGGCGACGGGGAAGCGCCCGGGGCACAGGAGTCGCGCCGCGTCCGCGGCGATGCCGATGTGGAAGGCGCCGGGCAGAGTCGGGAAGCCGCGCACCAGGTGCTGTTCGAGGTAGCCGTCCCTGTCCAGGTCGAACCGCCTGGTGAAGGTGATGGTGCCGGCTTCGAGCTCGTTGATCCGGCCGGCGAAGAAGGCGCCGTGGCACCAAGCGCGGTAGCCGGGTGCGGTGCGTTCGATGGCCTTGATCTCGCGGGGGCCGAGCAGCACCGTCGCCGGCGGCCGGTCTTGGGCCGCCAGCTCCCGCATGAAGTGCCGGACGCCTTCGTCGCTGCTCATGGCGGTCAGCAGGCCGCCCTGGTCGAAGTGGGCCTGCTGGAGCGCGGAGGCGGCGAGCCCGGTCTCTCGCCAAAGGCTGAATCCGATGGTGTGCTCGGCCGGGCTCTTCCCGGCCTGGTGGAAGAGATAGTCGTTGGTCGCCGCATAGTCGGAGTCGCCCGGAAGGGCGAAGAAGCCGGCGTAGGAGCCCACGTTGTACCAGAGCGCGGGCGGGTGGTCGGCGAACGCGCGGGTGAGGTTGCGGTGGACGTCCCGCTTGAAGTCGCGTACGTGCCGGAACTCCGCGAGGCTCTTGGTGGCGAGAGCGTGGTTGCGGTTGATCCCGGCGAGATTGAGCAGCAGATCCACTCGGGGCGAGCCGCGCAGGACATCAGCCATGACCCGGGCCACGGAATCCGCGTCGAGCAGATCGCAGACGTGGTGGTCCACCCTGTTCTCGCCGCAGAGCGCGGTGAGTTCGGCGAGCGTGTCGCGGACCTGCATGGCCTGAACGTGCCGGTCGTAGGCGTGGCTCGCCTCGGCGGGCGACTGCCCGCGGGGACGGGCCTTGATGAACGCGGCGCGGCCCTGCCTCGCGGCTTCCGGGATGTCATGGGGCCGGCTGGTGCCGAGCACGACGATCCGCGGTGCGCTCGCCCGGGCTATGCCCTTGAGGAGTTCGGCGCCGATGCCGCGGCCCCCACCCGCGGCCACGACGAGCGAGTCGCGGGTCAGCGGCACGTCGGTGCCCACGGTCGGTCGCTGCTGTGCCCTCACCGCGAGGCGGCGGCCACCGCGGTAGTAGATGACGGGCAGCAGGTACTGTTCGCCGCTCTCGCCGGCCGCGTCGGCCAGCGCCGCGGGCAGGTCCCCGTCGTGCACGACGGCCAGGACCTCGGATGCGGGGAACTCCAGGGCCAGCACCTTGACGAATCCGGTGTACAGACCGACCTGAGGGTCGTCTGCCGCGTGGTAGAGCAGGACGGTGACGGAGTTGCCGTCGCTGAACCGTCCCGCGCAGGCGCGTACGGCCAGGAACATCGCGTCGTGCAGCCGGCTCGTGGCCGGTCCGCGCAGGTCGACCAGGATGCGCAGGTGCTCGGGCCGCAGGCCCGAGCACAGTGACTCGTTCAGGGGCAGCGGGGTGGCGGTGCCGTCCTGGTGGAGGACGATGCGGTCGTCCTCGACGACGAGGAGCGCCTGGGATTCCGGGACGGCGCCGGGGTCGTTGGTGATGACCAGCGTCCCGGGCGGGATGAAGGGCCGGGCGGGACGCTCGCGGCTCGGCTCCGACGGGGCGAGGGACAGGACGTGCCGGGCCAGCGCGTCCGCAGGCGCCGTTCTGCGGGTCAGGACGAGCTCGCGGCCGGTCGTCTCGTCCCCGCGGACGAGCCGCAGCTCGTCGTCGGTGCCCTGGAGGAAGTCGATGATCTCGCGTCCGCCCTCCGCGCCCGCCAGGGTCTCTCCGCGCCGGACCGGTGCGGCGGAGGTCGGGCGTGCGGACCGTACGGTCGCGAGAACGGGCAGGCCGGCGCTCTCGGCGATCTCCCGGCTGGTCACGGCGAACAGGAACGCGCCCTCGGCGAGCGACCTGCCGGGGAACAAGGCGGTGAACGCGGGAAGGCTGTTGCCGTGCGCGCCGCAGACCAGCGCCACCTCCAACGTGCCGTCGCCCACGTAGTGCGCCGCCACCTGGAAGGCCTCTATCAGGGACGCCTCCCCCTGGTCGACGCTCATGTTGAGGCCGCGCAGATCGAACCGGTTGGACAGCCGGCCGGCCGCCAGGTTCGGCATGCAACCCGGGTAGGAGTCCTCCGTGGGCGGCAAGGCCAGGCCCTCCAGCTCCGCACGCAGCCGGGAGGCGAACGCCTTCAGTTCGGGGTCGCCATCGGGAAGCAGGCCGTCCAGCTCGTCGGCGTGGGTGCGGGCCCGCAGCAGCATCGCCGTACGCGTCGGGCCGCAGTGGCCGACGATGACACCGCCGCGTTCGCTGCGGGCTTCGATGAACGATCGCACCTCAGCGGGCAGGCGGTGGACCCCTTGCACCAGCATCAGCTGGACCCGGTCCATGCGGCGGACGTTCGCCGGCGGAAGGGTGAGCTCCTCCAGCGGGGGCGAAGGGTAGTCGGCGCCGAACCCCGGGCCGTCCTGCGGGAGCACCGTGGAACACCCGACGATCACCATCTCCTGCGTGTCCGGTTCCGGGGCGGGAGGCGCGGCGCCGGGTCGATACTCCTGGATCACGACGTGCGCGTTGGTGCCGCCGAACCCGAACCCCGAGACCGCCCCGGCCCGTCCCCGGGTGCCCTCGGACGGCCAGGGCGTGTGCCTTGAGGGGATGTCGATCTCCGTACCCGAGAGCTGCGGGCCGCTCGAAAGCGGCTGTGCGGGGATCTCGCCGTGCCGCAGCGCCAGGAGGAGATGGATGACCGAGGCCGCCCCCGCCGCCCAGCCGGTGTGCCCGATCAGGGACTTGTTGGAGACGACGTGCAGCGGACGTCCCGTGGCGTAGCACTGGCGCAGGGCGGAGAGTTCCACGGCGTCGCCCCTCGGCGTCCCGGTCGCGTGCGCCACGATCAGGGACACCTCCTCGGCGGGCAGTCCCGAGCAGGCGAGCGCCCTGGCGATCGCGCGCTGCTGCCCCGCCGCCGCCGGCTTGTAGATCGAGGTACCGCGGCCGTCGGCCGACAGCCCCACGCCGCTGATGATGCCGTGGACGGTGTCGCCGTCGGCCAGCGCACGGCCGAGCCGTTTGAGCACCACGACGGCCGCGCCGTCGGAGAACAGCACGCCGTCGGCATCCGATGACAGCGCGCGGACGGCGCCGCCGCGAGCCAGCCCGCCGTTCTTGGCGAACATCACCTGCAGCGTCGGCGTCAGCACGCTCGCGCCACCGCACACGGCCACGTCGGCCTGGCCGGCGAGCAGTTCTCGCCGCGCCAGGTCGAGCGCGTACAGCGAGGACGAGCACGCGGTGTCGACGAGATGGGTACGGGTACCGGGCGGCAACAAGCCCTCGGCCACCGCGTGGACGAGCCGGTGCGGAAGATGGGACACTGCCGCACCGCGGCCGCCGTACCGGGCGTTGACCAGCTCTTCGAGCCGCGAGGACGGGGGCAGGCTCCTCGCCCGTACGAGCACCTCGTCGCGGAACAGCGACTCCTCCTGGTGCTGGCTGCCGTCGGCGGTGTATCCCAGGCTGAGGGTGAAGCGATCTCCGGCGGTGGTGGCGACCCCTTTCAGCGCCTGGGACACGCTGTGCCGCAGCCAGCCCAGCGCGTGATCCTCGTCCGGGGCACCGTGGGCGTCGAGGAAGCCGCCCATCTGTGTGTAGGTCTTGTCGGGTTCGTCGCCGGTGACCGCCGCGAAGTCCGCCACGCTCCAGCGCTCGGCCGGCGGGTCGGACAGCTGGGGCTCGCCCGAGCGGAGCAGGCGCCAATAGTCGTCGGGCGATCGCGCGCCGGGGATCGCGAGTCCCATGCCGACCACGGCGATCGCGTCGGAGCCGGGCTCCACGGGCCGGGGCGGTGGGGTGGCCGTCGTCGGGGCGGCGGGGTGGATGTGGGAGAGCCCTCCGTCGGCCAGCAGGGTCTGCCCGGTGACGAACGAGGCGTGCTCGCAGGCGAGCAGCAGAACCAGACTCGCCAGCTCCCGGGAAGCGGCCAGCCGGCCCATCGGGGTCGCCGCCTCCACCGCACTCCGGAACTGCTCGGCCTGCGGGAACAGGCGGCCGGTCGGGTTGTCGATCAGGCCGCTGGAGGCGGTGTTGACCCTGATCCCGTACGGTGCGAATTCGACGGCCAGGTAACGGGTGAGAGCCTCCAGCGCGGCTTTGGTCACGCCGGTCGGCAGGTAGTCGCGGACCGCGCGCTGGGCGCCGATCGATGAGACGTTCACGATCACGCCGCCGCGCGGCATGCGCGGGCGGGCCGCCCTGGCACACCACAGCGCGCCCTTGACGTTGGTGGCGAAGGCCCGGTCCAGGGCCTCTTCCGTGGTCGCCGCGTGGTCGGCGAACTGTCCCGTCGCCGCGTTGTTGACCAATAGGTCCAGCCGGTCGATCTCCGCGAACATGTGCTCGACCTGGGCGGGCTGGGCCACCGAGGCACGTACGGCCCGCACCCGCAGACCTTCGGCGGTGAGCCGGGCCGCCAGTTCCTTGCCGCGGTCATAGGAGTGGAAACAGTTGACGATCACCTCCGCGCCGGCCCGGGCGAGGTATTCGACAATGTGGCTGCCGACCTCCCCCGCACCCCCCGTGACCAGCGCTGTCTTGCCCGCGAAGCCGCCCCATTCCGGCTCACCTGCCACCGCTGGCCTCCAGCGAGGCGATCACCTGGCCGGCGATGTCGCCGAGGGTCTCGTGGTCCGCGATCCCGTTGACGGCGGAAGGCTCCAGCCCGAAGTGCCGGCCGACCCGGCCCAGCAACTGGATGCGTTTGACCGAATCCACGCCGAGTTCGGCCTCCAGATGGGCGTCGGCGGTGAGGACGTCCTCGGGATAGTCCAGGGCAGCCGCGTAGATCGCTCGAAGCTGCGCCATGACCTCCTCGTCCGTGGTGGACGGCTGGGGCGAGGGGACATCGACGGGCTCATCGGTGTCCTCGGTGTCCACGGCGGCCGGCTCGGTCAGGGCGGGCAGGATGACGACCTGGGGGTGTGCCGCCTTCACCAGACCGGTGAGCGTGCGACCGGCACCGACCTCCATGAAGACCCTCGCGCCTGCTTCGTGCAGCCGGGCGATCGTCGTGTCGAATCGAACGGGTGTCACCAGATGCATCCCGAGAATGTCCACCAGGTCGTCGTCGTCCCGGTAGCACCGGCCCAGGATGGGCGAGTAGACGGGCGTACGCGTCGGGGCGCACCGCACCCTTCCCAGCCGCTTGACCACCTCGGTCCTGACCCCGGACATCAGGTCGTTGTGGAAGGGGGCAGGGGCCGGGAGCCGGACCGCAGGGAGCCCGAGCGCGTCCGCCACCGCCCCGATCCTGGCCAACCCCTGCTCCGGGCCGGAGACGACCACCTGTGACCGGCCGTTCACGACGGCGACCACCACATGGGGCTCCGCCGCAAGGTCGAGGATCTGCTCCACCCGCCGGACGTCGCAGCTCAGGGAGAGCATGCCACCGGAGGTGCCCGCGGTCGCCGCGATCCGGTGGCAGAGCATCTCGGCGCCCTGCGCGACGGTGAGCGCCCCACCGGCCACGAGCGCGGCGAACTCGCCCATGCTGTGCCCGACCAGCAGGCCGAACTCGACCTCACGGACCCGCAGCAGCTCGTACGTCGCGACGGACACGGTGTAGACGGCCAGCTGGAAAAGCTCTGGGCCTTCCGGAATCGCTGCCGCGGGCCCGAAGATCTGCGAACCGATGTCCGTGCCGAGGACACGTAGGGCGACCTCGTCGATCTCCGCCAGCACACCCCGCAGGACCGGGTCGCCCTCATCCCAGAAGGAGGCGAGCGCTCCCTTGCGGTAACCGCCCTGGCCGGGGAACAGTCCGACCAGGGCGTCGATGTCCAGGAAGGCCACGATCAGAGCACGCGCCCGAACAGCAGGCTTCCGGCCGACTCCGGATCGTCGCCGTAGTAGAAGTCCCGGATGGCGGCGAGCCACTCCTCGCGGCCGATCTCGCCGCTGCCGTCACGGTCGAGCCGCTCGAACAGGGCATCGGTCTCCTGCCTGGACAAACCGAAGGCGCTGCCGAGGCGGAAGAGCTCCTGGGGATCGACGACGTCGCTGCCGTCGTCGTCGATCGAGTCGAACAGGGCCATGCCGATGCGGCGGACCGATCCCTCGAATCGTGCCGGGTCCCTCTCAACGGCCGTTACGTACTCCTCCAGGGAGACCTTGCCGTCCTTGTCGGCGTCGGCGGAGCCGAGCAATGCCTTCCACAGCTCGTCGTAGGCGGTGGCGAACTCCGCACGCAGATCGGGCCGGTCCGCCGGAACGAGCCCATCACACAGGCGGGCGGCCATGGTCGCGAGATCGTCATGCTGGAGTTGCCCGTCGCCGTCGAAGTCGAGCTGGCTGAAGCGGCGGGCGAGCTTGTCGCGTCGGAAGCCGGTGAGCATGCGAGAACCTCCTCAATCGGATGACTACCGAAAGTATCGATCCTGTAGCTCTCCGGCGTAAATGCTGGTCAGAGGAGTATCACTCGGACGACATCCTTCACTCTGGCAACCCACATCACGATCGTGACGAAGTACAAGAAAAGCGGCGAAGAGGACGAAGAGGGTGAGCATTGTGGAGGCTGCTGTTGATCACTTCTTCCAGAATTTTCCATCGTGCGGGCAGAGACGGCCGGTGGCGGCACACTCGGTGCACGTCATCGACCCCGTGACGCTCCAAATACTGCCTTTCCCCTTGCAGACATCACACTCATACGTTGCCCTGGAACATCTTTCGCACTGCATGGAGCGCCAACTCTCGGACATCGCTCGATGGGATACGCATAATGCGCGGCGAGCTTTTCCACGTCAAGCACCCGGAATCCGCCAGCAAAATGCGGCTATTGCGAAATATGCGGCATATATCCCGCATGAGAGGATCTCCGAGGAAACGAGAGTCTTTCAGTCTGTTCATGGACCGTTCCGCGATATACCATACTTTTCCGGCCCACCGGAGGGATCGCCATGACGGCATTCGTTATCCTGGCCATCTGGTTCATCGGTGCCGGCATCAGCGCGCGAATCTACTATCACCGAAGGTGCGGAGTGTGGCCCGCATCGGGAGAGGTGGGGGTGACGAGCGCGGTGTGGGCGAGCATGCTCTGGCCGATCACCTGGTTCGTCGACGGCTGGAGAAATCCGAAGCCATGCCGGCACCGACAGCATCTGGAATATCACCCGCCACCCCCAGCCCAAATGCCTCCATCACCGAAACAGAACGAATCCAGTTCACCGGAACACCAAGGATTCAGCGAGGGCGACCGGGTCCGGCTCGTCAAGCCCTTCTGGGGAGAAATCGATCCGTCCACCGGGGTGTTGATGAAGGACTGGGCAGGCCAGGACAAGGGATCGGAGCCCTTGTACGCCGCCGGCGCCAAGGGAACCATCATCTACCCGGACGACGCAGACCCTCGAACCATGCGCGCCGAGGGCAAGCACCTCGTCGCCATGGACGACGGCCGAAGGCTCTACTCCGCCGACCCGTTCCCCGGAGTCGAAGGCACCCCTCTCGAGCGGATCGCCGGCCGGTATCAAGTGGCTCACCACGACAAGAAGGTCTACCTCCGGCCGAAATTCGACACTGGCGACCGCGTGGCACTCAAGGAGACGTTCACCAGCCGGCAGAGCGGCATGCTTTTCGAGGCCGGCTGGACCGGAATGATCTGCCCCCTCACCGTCACCATGGCTGAGTGCTGGGCGAGCGGCCATTACCCTGTATCCCTCGATCCCGACCCGTTCGGCGCGGAACGCGGCATGGTCAACGTCCCCGCCGAAGCACTCGAGCTCATTGAAGACCGCAGAGATCGCTAAAGGCCGGATTCCAACCGCTCAGGTCGCTTATCGCATTCGGCGGGACTGTGAAACCAACGGCGAATTCGGCGATCACAGGAGACATGCCTGAAGTCCGAGACCGCCGTGGAGTCTGCGCCTTGCCGGAAATTGGGCGCGATCCGGACGGTGCCGAAGATGGGTGGGCCCCGATCACCCTCCACAACAGCGCTGACCGAGGCGGGTTCGCAACGGTCGTCCTGGTCTACTGCTCGGGCTGGTAGACCAGGATGACCAGGCCGGAGCTGAACGTCCTGCTCTCCAGCAGCTTCAGCTTGGCCTTCGACTCACGCCTGAACAGCGGCTCACCCTCGCCGACGATGAGGGGGTGCACCCACAGGTGGTACTCGTCGAGCAGCCCGGCCTGCGACAGCGCGTCGGTCAGCTGCCCGTTGCCGTAGATGATGATGTCGCGGCCCGGCTGCCGCTTGAGCTTGGTGACCTCCTCGACGAGGTTCTCGCCCCTGATGATGGTGGAGGTGCCCCAGATGTCGGCCTTCTCCAGGGTGTCGCTGACCACGTAGTGGTGCATGCCGTTGATCCGGTCGGAGAACTCGTCGCTGGGCCTGGTCGGCCAGACCGACGCGAACCCCTCGTAGGTGGCCCGCCCCGACAGCAGGGCGTCCGACCTGCGCATCAGATCCAGGGCGTATTGGGTGGCATCGTCCGTCCGGTAGTCGAACGACCAGTTCTGCGGCTCGTCGATGTAGCCGTCGAGCGTGGTGTAGGTCGAAGCGATGACTTTCCTCATTGTTGCCTCCATTGGTGATCGTTTCTGGCGGCCCGCAGCGTACGGGCCCACCATGACAGCTGGTCAAGCGTGATTCCGGCCGCCGCATGGCAGCTCGCGCCCCGTTTGGGCCAGGAGCCGTCGGCGTCGAAGAGATCCCAGTAGCAGGGCAGGCTGACCGCCTCGGTGACGGCCACCGCCCGCAGCACGGCGAAGATCTCACGGAGCTGGGTGACCGCGTGCAGGCCGCCCGACTCCCTGCCGTACGACACGAAGGCGACCGGTTTGGCCTGCCACTCCGCGTAGTACCAGTCGATGGCGGTCTTGAGCGGCGCGGGGAAGCTGTGGTTGTACTCGGGGGTCACCACCACGAAGCCGTCCGCCGCGGCCAGCCGCGGAGCCAGCGCCCGCACCTCGGCAGGCAGCTCCTCGTCCTCGTCGGTGAGGACCTCGGGCAGCCGCGCCTCGGCCAGATCGACGACGTCGACCTCCAGCTCCCTTCGCCTGCGGGCCTGGGCGGCGAACCACTCGGCCACCGTCGGGCCGAACCTGCCGCTTCTGGTGCTACCGATGATCACCGCCACCCGCAGCCGTTCGTTGCTTGCCATGTGACTACTGTGCGGGGCGGCCCTTACCGGTTCCTTCCACCGCTCTTACCGCTCCGGCATAGGGTGACGGTCATGCGGTTTGGGGTGCTTGGCCCGCTGATGGTGTGGGACGCGGACGGCGCGCCCGTCACGATCCGTGGGCTGAAGGTCCGCGCGATCCTGGCCGACCTGCTCCTGCACGAGGGCCGCCCGGTGTCGGCCGACCGGCTGGTCGACGACCTGTGGGGAGACGACGCCCCCGCCAATCCGTCGGCCACGCTGCAGGTCAGGGTCTCGCAGCTGCGCAAGGCGCTGGGCGATCGGAAGCTGGTGGCGCACCGGCCCGCGGGCTACCTGCTGCAGGTGGAGGCGGACGCCGTGGACGCGCACCGGTTCACCGAGCTCACCAAGCAGGCCCAAGCGGCGAAAGACCCGGTAGCGCGGGCCGCGCTGCTGGCCGACGCGCTGGCCCTGTGGCGGGGCCCGGCGTTCGCCGATTTCGCCGACGAGGAGTTCGCCAGGGCGGCGATCGCCCGGCTGGAGGAGCAGCGCCTGACCGCGGTGGAAGCGTACGCCGAGGCCCGGCTGCAGCTGGGAGAACACGCCCTGCTCGCCGGGGAGCTGGCCGACCTGGTGGCGCGGCATCCGCTGCGTGAGCGGCTGCGTGCCGTACACCTGAAGGCCCTGTATCGGGCCGGACGGCAGAGCGAGGCGCTGGACAGCTACGCCGACCTGCGACAACGGCTCGGCGAGGAGCTCGGCCTGGACCCCGGCCCCGAGCTGGCCGAGTTGCAGCGAGCCATCCTCGCCCAGGACCCTGACCTCGCTCCGGCGGTACGGCACGCCACCAACCTGCCTGTTCCGCTCACCGAGCTGATCGGGCGGGACGGGTCATTGGCCGAGGTGTCCGCACAGCTCGGCACGAATCGGCTGGTGACGCTCTGCGGGTCCGGCGGGGTGGGCAAGACGCGGCTGGCCGTGGAGACGGCGAGCCGGCTGGTCTCCGCCCACTCCGACGGTGTCTGGCTGGTCGAGCTGGCCTCCATGCCCCGGTCCGGCGAGGTGGCCGAGCTCGTGATGGCGGTCATGGAGATCCGCGACCCGGGCGGCGAGCCGCGTACGGCACGCGACCGGCTGGCGCGTGCGCTGCGCAACCGGCGGGTGCTGCTGGTGCTGGACAACTGCGAGCACGTCGTGGACCAGGTGGCGGACCTGGCGGAGGCGCTGCTGCGGGCCGCGCCGGAGCTCCGGATCCTGGCGACGAGCAGGGAGCCGCTGGCGCTGCCCGGCGAGGTGGTGTTGAACGTGCCGCCGCTGGAGCAGGACAGCGCCGTCCGGTTGTTCGCGGCCAGGGCGGCGGCCGCGCAGAGCGATTTCCGGCTCGACGACACGACCACCCCCGCCGTCTCGTTGCTGTGCAGGCGGCTGGACGGGATCCCGCTGGCGCTGGAGCTGGCCGCCACCAGGGTGCGGGCGCTGGGCGTGGACGGCCTGGTGGAGCGGCTGGACGACCGCTTCAGGCTGCTGGCGACCGGGCATCGGGGTGCGCCTCCCCGCCAGAAGACGCTGACCGCCATGATCGACTGGAGCTGGGAGCTGCTGACCGAGCAGGAGCGGCTCGTGCTGCGCCGCCTGGCCGTGCACGCCGACGGGTGCGTCCTGGAGGCGGCCGAGGCCGTGTGCCCCGGTGACGGCGTGGCCGCCGAGGACGTCCTCGACCTGCTCGCCCGCCTCGTCGACAGGTCGCTGGTGTCCAGGGCGGGAAACCGCTTCCGCCTGCTGGAGTCCGTCGCCGCCTACTGCGTGGAACGCATGCGAGAGGCGGGCGACCTGAATGAGGTACGGCACCGCCACCATGCCTATTACACCGATCTCGCTGAACGAGCCGCCCCCCATCTCTACGGCCCCGGCCAGCGCCAGTGGCTCGGCCTGCTCGACGCGGAGGCCGCCAACCTCCGCGCCGTCGTGGACGGCGCTCACCCGGAGCTGACTCTCCGTCTCGTCAATGCCCTCACCTGGTACTGGTACCTCCGCGGCCGCCTGACCGAAGCCGGTCGCTCACTCGAAACCGCCCTCACCGCGGCGGGTGGCGGGGTGCGGTCCTTGGCGATGGCGTGGCTCGTGGGCGTCTCCGTGCTGAAGGGCGGGAGTGCCGAGTGGGTGGCCCGCCGGGAGCAGGCGGCGGAGGTGTTCGCCGGGGAGCTGGGCGAGCGGGCCAGGGCCGCGTGGTTCCTGGCCTTCGCGCTGGTGAACCTGGGTGAGATGGAAGCCGCCGAAGAGCTGCTCGGCAGGGCTCTGGAGGCCCTGCGCGCCGCGGGCGACCGGTGGGGCGAGGCGGCGGCGCTGAGCACTCGCGCCCAGTTCGCGCACGTACGCGGCGACCTGACCGTACTCGAGCGGGCGGCGACCAGAAGCGCGGAGCTGTTCGCCGAGCTCGGCGACCGATGGGGTCAGCTGCAGGCGTCGAGCTGGCTGGGCGGCCTGGCAGAGCTGACCGGCGACAACGACCGCGCCGCCAGGCGGCACGAGGAAGGCGTGCACATGGCGGAGGCGCTGGGCCTGTGGCCGGACGTCAGCGGTCAACTCGCCTGGCTCGGCTGGACCCACGTGCAACTGGGCGACTACGCGAAGGCCTGGAAGCTGTGCGAGCGCGCCTTCCGCCTCGCCACGGAACAGGACTACTCGGGGGGCGAGATCCTCGCCGAGATCGGCCTCGGCTGCGCCGCCCGCAGGCAGGGCGAGCTCGAACTCGCCGAGGAACACCTCGGCAACCTGGTACGGCGGGCGAAGTCAGGAGGCGGCGCCGAGCCCCTGTACCTCTCGATGGTCCTGGTCGAACTGGGCTTCACCGCCGAGGAACGCGGCGACGCCGAGGCCGCCCGCACCCTGCACCTGGAGGCGTACAGCGCGGCACGCAAGCTCGACGCCCCGCACGGCGTGATCTCCGCGGCGGAGGGCCTGGCCGGGGCCGCGGCCCTCGCGGGCGCCCACGCCCACGCCGCCCGGCTCCTCGGCGCGGCGGCTGCGTCCCGCGAGGCCACCGCCCTCCCGCCGTCCCCATCGGAACGTGCCGACGCCGACAGGATCGCCGCGACCTGTCGCCGGATCCTGGGCGAAGAGATCTTCACCACCGAATACACCGCCGGCCGCCACCAGACCCTGGACGAGACGATCACATAAGCACGTCGTGGTCCTGTACGGAAGATCCTGCCTGTACACCCGCTGCTGGGCCGCTGATGCGGCAAAGCCACGCCTGATGGCGAATCGCGCAGGACTGGCTGCCCCTGTCGGGAGCGGGTGTCACGGTCACCTTCGCCGCATCCAGACCCCCTGTGGCATCGAATGCGTCGATCTGCCGGTGGCTGGCCTGGAAACGATGCTCCGTGTTCACCTGCCGTTCCGAGAGGGGAGGTTCCGCTGGTAGGCCCGAGGCAGAAGATCAAGGCGCGTCCCCTGCGTAACGGACGGCACAGCCTCGTGGTGCGATTGAGAGGAATGCCCTCATGTCTGGATCCTTGTCCCGTCGGGCCTTACTCGCCGGCGTGCCCGTCGCCGGCCTGGCGGTCGCGCTGCCCGGCGCCGCTCGGGCGGCGGCGACGGCGTACGCGGCCTTCCGCGTCGTACGTAGCCGACCTGGCGAACCCGGCCGGCCCGAGGTCGTGCTGCCCGTCGGCTACGAGATCCTGCCCGGCGCGAACTACTCCGTGGCCTCACGTGCGGAGTACTACACGTTCGTGCGAGGCCCGCAGAACGCTGCCGGCATAGAGGTCACCGTCCGTTGGCCGGACACGCACATCGAGGCCGTCGTCCACCAGGACACCCGGCTGGCGCTGCGCCGCGTTCCCGGCGACAGGCACAGCTTCTCGTTCACGCTGCCGATGGCGCAGCCCTCGGCCGACGCGAACCAGCCGACGCTCCAGGTATGGAGCTTCCCCGACATCTCACCGGGAATGAACTGGCGGATCGAGCACAACGACCCTGACCGCGTCGCGGGCCCGTGGACGGCGGTGCCGTGGCCGGCCGGCCCGGTCAAATCGGTGGTGCACCAGCTCGTCGCGGCACACGCCATCCTCCGGGACTCCGGCCTGGTCGAGGTCGCCGCGGCGAAGGGACACAGGTTCGTGCTGATGGGCTTTGAGACCAACAACACCTTGCACGCCGACAATCCTCCCCACTGGCACATCTCCTACAACTCCGGCCCGAGCTTCAGCTCGCCCACCCACAACCCGCATTTCTGGTTGGACTCGGCGGGCCGCAACTTCTACAACGGCATGGACGTCACCGGCATGGGGCGGCTGCGATACTACGCGGGCGATCCCGCGCCTCTGTACGACTTCGTGGGCGACGCGAACGGCGGCCGTGGCAATCTCGTCGTCACCTTCACGCTTCGGCAGGACGGCGGCATCGACATCGCTGCGCCTGAAGGCCGTACGTACGCCATCGCGGCGGGGCCCGACGGCGATCTGGTGGAGGATGTCATCGCGCTGCGTGACGGTGAGCCCTGGCTCCGCGTCAGCACCGAGGACCGGGTTCAGCAAGGCGTGCTCGTGGTGCGGGTCAGGGGACTGCAGGACCACGCCGAGTCCAGCGTGCGTGTCCACCGCTACGACCGGTTGACGGGAGTGCTGAAGGACAAGCCGTAACGAGCGACGCCACGTGACGGGGCGTACGAGCACGGCGGGCGCGCCAATCCACCGGCTGCTCCCCCTCAGCCACGGCGTGCGCTTCGTGCGGCCGTGACGAAGTCGGTGACGAGCCTGGACTGCCGGGTGCCGTCCCAGGCGAGGGCCACCCGGCCCGGCGGTACGTCGATCGCGGGGACGTAGGCGATGTCGGGGCGCGGGAACAGGGCCGCCACCGGCTCGGGGAGGAGGGCCACGCCGCGTCCTGCCCTGACGTAGCCGAGAAGTTCCTCTATGTCGCGGAAGGCGGGGCCCCGCACCGGCTGGGTGCCGTCGGGCGCGGGCGCGGCGCTCCAGACGGCCGCCCAGTCGGGCGCGGCGTCGGCGTACTGCAGGATCGGTTCGCCCGCGAGGTCGGCGACGCGAATCCCGGCCTCGCCGGACAGGGGGTGACGGGCGGGCAGGACGAGGCTGAGCCGCTCCGGGTACAGCGGCAGGACGTCCAGCCCGTCGGCGTCGACGGGCAGCCGGACGAAGCCGACGTCGACGGTGCCGTCGAGGAGCGGTCGCGCCTGATTCCACCAGCGGATGCGGACCAGTTCGATCGGCACGTCGGGGTGGCCGGCGGAGAACCCGCTCAGCGCTGCGGTGACGTCCGTACCGAGCATGAAGCCGACGGTCAGGGTGTGCTCGCCGGCGTCGATGCGGCGGACGCGGTCCTGGGCGGCCTGCCCGGCGGCCAGCAGGGCGCGGGCGTCGTGCAGGAACTGCTCGCCGGCGGCGGTGAGGCTCACGTCCCTGCTGGTACGGCTGAAGAGCACGACCCCGAGGTCGCGCTCCAGCTGCCGGATCTGCCGGGACAGCGCGGGCTGGGTGACGTGCAGGGCGAGGGCCGCCTGGCCGAAGTGCAGGCGCTCGGCCACGGCCACGAAATATCGCAGCTTGCGCAGATCGAGGTCCATCGGGCCATCAAGCATTCCACAACCCCGGTCGCTCCCGCACCAATGCCCCCCGGTTATCGAACGCCCCAAAAGAGGCATTGGACCTGCCCTAAAAAACGCAGGATACTGGTGCGAGCATCTGGTCCCAGCGCGGTGAACGGGCGGCCGACACCTATGATCCGTCTCTCCCCGAGATTCCCTGCCGCCGGTCGCGTCGCCGGACCCGTTCCTTGGCGAGGGCTGACACGCCTCACGATCGCGGCGAGCGCCCTGCTCGCCTTGTTGATCGGTGTCGCGTTCGCCGTCCTGATGTGGGCGATCGCCGATGCGAACAGCTCCACCTCGGCGAGACGCGCTTCCCGTTCGGCCCTGGTCGAAGCCGGCAACCTGGAACAGCTGGTCCTCGACCTCGAGACGGGCCAGCGCGGTTTTGTGATCACCAGGCGCGAGGAGTTCCTGGAGCCGTGGCACCAGGCGCGCAGGGAGCTCCCCGAGCAGGAGCGGAGGTTCACCGAGACGGCCACGTCCGCCGGTCAGCGGCGCATCGCCGAACAGATCAGGCAGGGCGTCACCTCTTTGGTGAACGACTACTCGGTCCCGCTGGTGGAGGCCGTACGGCGGGGTGATGCCACCGCCTCCGGCCTGGCGGCGACGGCCGAGGGCAAGCAGCGCGTCGACGCCCTGCGGGCCCAGTTCGACCAGTACACGGCGGACGAGCGCGCCGAGCTCGCCGCGCGCGAGGACGCCGCGGGGGCCAACGGGCGGCGGGCGGTGATCGCGGCAGGTGTGGGGCTGGCGGCGTCGACCGCGCTCGTGGCCGGGTTCACGGTGCTCCAGCACCGCGCCGTCGTGCGGCCCGTACGCGGGGTGGCGGCCGCGGCGGAGCGGCTCGCCGGCGGCGATCTCGGCGTGCGGATCGTCCCCAGCAGGGTGGCGGAGATCGGTGCGCTGGGCACGTCCTTCAACACCATGGCCGCCTCGTTGCAGGACAGCCGCAGACGCATCATGGAAAGCGTCGAGGCGGTACACCGGCGTACGGCCCGGGACCTGCACGACGGGGCGCAGCAACGGCTCGTCAGCCTGATGATCGGGCTCAGGCTGGCGCGGGAGCTGGTCCCCGAGACGGAATCGTCCGCCACCGAGCTGCTGGACCAGTCGATCGCCAACGCGCAGACGGCCATCGACGAGCTGAGGGAGCTCGCGAGGGGCATCTACCCGCTCGTGCTGACGGTGAAGGGCCTGGTGGCGGCGGTGCAGGAGCTGGCGTCCCGCTGCCCGGTACCGGCCGTGGTCGAGAGCAACCTCGGCGAGAGGGTTCCCGGCGCCGTCGAGTCGAACGCCTATTTCGTGGTGGCCGAGGCCGTGACGAACGCGGTCAAGCACGCCCAGGCGTCCCAGATCGACATCTCGCTCGAGCTCGGGGAGACCCTGCAGATCCGGGTCGTCGACGACGGTGTCGGTGGTGTGGGCGCCACCACGGCAGGCAGTGGCCTCACCGGGCTGGCCGACCGCGTGGCCGCCTTCGACGGCACGTTGACCATCGACTCGCCTCCCGGCGGCGGCACGACGATCCTGGCGCGGATCCCGATACCGGACTGAGTACTCTGGTGAACGTGGGGTTGGCCCCATGGCCTGCGAGTTGTCCCGTCGGAGAAGCTGGGTTCCGTGTCAGTCAACGTGGTGGTCGTCGACGACGACCCCGGATTCCGTCGCATCGCGAGGACCCTGCTGGCCGTACGAGGGCTGCAGGTCGTCGCCGAGTCGCCGGACGGCGCGTCGGCGGTCGCGGCGGTCCGGGAACACCGCCCTGACGGCGTGCTGCTCGATCTTCATCTTCCCGACGAGGACGGCCTCGCCGTCGCCCGGGCGCTCACGCGCGAGGTTCACCCGCTGCGGATCGTGCTGACCTCCACCGATCCCTGGGCATGGTCGGACGAGGAGCTCGCCGAGGCCGGAATCCTGCGCTTCGTGGCCAAGGACCGGCTGTTCGACACCGATCTGAGGGCCCTGTTCTCGCCTGCCGGATGAGGTGGCGCCGCGGCGCGACGTGGGGTTTTCCCGACGTACGGTCTTGGGACGGCCCACCCGGGCCCTGCGGGCGGCTCTACAGCCGCCGGGGCGGCCCGTGACCAGACTGGAGGGCGTCCAAGGGGGGGCCTCGCGAAGTCCCCCGTTCAGCCCTCGCCCCTCGCGGAGGAGCATCATGTCCGAGACGTTCACCCCGGTCACACCCGTGCTGGAGGAGGCCGCGGCGGCGTTCGCCGAGGCTACGTCGCAGCCGCCGTTCCTCTACCAGCTGCCCCCGGCCGAGGGCCGCAGGACGGTCGACGAGGTCCAGTCGGGGGAGATCGCGAAGCCCGCCGTGGACGAGGAGTGGATCACCGTGCCGGGCGGGCCGACGGGCAGCGTCCGCGCCCGCGTCGTCAGGCCCGCCGGGGTCGCCGGCACGCTCCCGGTCGTGCTCTACATCCACGGCGCGGGCTGGGTGTTCGGCAACGCCCACACCCACGACCGGCTCGTCCGCGAGCTCGCCGTGGGCATCGGCGCCGCCGTGGTCTTCCCCGAGTACGACCTGTCACCCGAGGCGCGCTACCCGGTCGCCATCGAGCAGAACTACACGGTGGCCCGCTGGGTGGTCACCGACGGCGCCGGCAAGGGCCTGGACGCCTCCCGTCTGGCCGTGGCGGGCGACTCGGTCGGCGGCAACATGACGGCCGCGATGACGTTGATGGCCAAGGAGCGCGGCGATGTGCCGCTGACGTTCCAGGTGCTGTTCTACCCGGTCACCGACGCGAACTTCGACACCGGCTCCTACCACCAGTTCGCCGAGGGGTACTTCCTGACCCGCGAGGCCATGAAGTGGTTCTGGGACCAGTACACGACCGACGAGAAGGAGCGCGCCCGGATCACGGCATCGCCGCTGCGCGCCACCGTCGAAGAACTCGCCGGGCTGCCGCCGGCGCTCGTCATCACCGGCGAGGCGGACGTCCTGCGCGACGAGGGCGAGGCGTACGCCGGCAAGCTGCGCCAGGCGGGCGTTCCCGTGACCGCCGTCCGCTACCAGGGCATCATCCACGACTTCGTCATGCTGAACGCCCTGCGCGGCACCCGCGCCGCCGACGCGGCGATCGGCCAGGCCATCGCCGCTCTGCGCGAGGCACTGGCCGTCTGAGCGGAAACCTGTGGCAGCGAGGACTCCTTCGCTGCCACAGGAGTTCAGCGTTCGCTGTCGAGGGTGGCCATGAGTGGAGCGGCGTAGCGCTCCCCCGCGGCGGAGCCGGCGGGCACGGCCGCTTCGATCTCGGCCCGGGACCCGGCGTCGAGCACGAGATCCACGACACCGAGGGACTCGGCGAGCCGTTCCCTGCGACGGGCTCCGATCAGGGGCACGATGTCGTCGCCCTGCGCGGCCACCCAGGCGATGGCGACCTGGCCGGTGGTCGCGCCCAGCCGCTCGGCGACCCGCCCCAGTGCCTCGACCAGGCGCAGGTTGGCCCGCAGGTTCTCACCCTGGAAGCGGGGACTGTGCGCGCGGAAGTCGCCGGCGTCCAGGTGCCGCGCGGCGGTCCAGTGGCCGCTGAGCAGACCACGGGAGAGCACGCCATAGGCGGTCAGGCCGATGCCGAGCTCGCGCAGGGCCGGGATGATCGAGGTCTCCGGGCCGCGGGACAGCAGGGAGTACTCGATCTGCAGGTCGCTGATGGGAGCGACGGCCGCGGCGCGGCGCAGGGTCCGCGCCCCGACCTCGGACAGGCCGATGTGCCGGATGAAGCCGGCCTGCCGCATCTCCTCCAACGCGCCGACGGTCTCCTCGACCGGGATGTCGGGGTTGAGGCGGGCCGGACGGTAGATGTCGATGTAGTCGGTGTTCAGGCGCCGCAGTGAGTAGGCCAGCCGGTCCTTGACGGCTGCCGGGGACACGTCGTAGGGAACGGGCTGGAAGCCGCCGTCGGGGGTGCGGCGGGAGCCGAACTTGACGCTCAGGACGATCTCGTCGCGCCTGCGCTCCTTCAGCGCACGTGCGATGAGCAGCTCGTTGGCGCCGGAGCCGTAGAAGTCGGCGGTGTCGACGAGGGTGAGACCGGCGTCGAACGCGGCGTGCAGGGTGGCGATGCTCTCGGCCTCGTCGGCCTGGCCGTACAGGTCCGACATGCCCATGGTGCCGAGGCCGATGAGCGATACCTCGGGGCCGGTGGTGCCGAGCTTGCGGGTACCGATGGTCATGGGATCCCTCCTGGGTTGAGGTGAAGGTGTCAGATGCGGTCGAGCAGGGCGGTGACGCCCATGCGGCGGGCCAGGCGGAGCCGCAGTTCCTGGGCGGCACCGTTGACGATCTCACCGCCGTGGTCGGACCCGTCGGCGACGGCGCGCCGGGTGGTGCCCGAGCCGATCCACAGCAGCGGCCGCGACTCCTGCCGGCGCATGACCGGCAGAACGGCCCGGTTCACCCGCAGGGCTCCGACGGCGTTGACGTCGAAGTCGCGCGACACCTCCTCGGGGCTGACCGCCTCGGTGACGCCGACCAGCAGGTGCGCGGCGTTGTGCACCACGACGTCCAGCCGCCGGCCCGCTTCTCAACGCGGGTAACCGCGTCCTGGGCGGACTGCTCCGGCAGCACGTCGAGCTCCACCACGGTCGGCGTCCCCGGTGCGGGCCAGGGAGATCGACGCGGGGGCCGCGATCCCGGTGCCGGCGCCGGTCAGCAGTACGCGGCTGAAAGATGTGGCGGTCATGGCTGAGCGTTTCAACGGGTGCCCTTCAACAGGTGCTCGTGGCGGTTGTCCGCCCCACCAGGCTCTCCGGCCGCCACGGCACACGGAATTGAGGACGCACCACGAAAGGGTCTGGGGATCTCCCCGCCCTGTGTGGGGTCAGCCCCACACAGGGTGCGGGCACGCCACAGCGAACGGTGTGCAGCCTGCTCAATAGCGGGCGGGGCACCGTCACGAAAAACTCGGTACCAGTTGGCGCAGCGGCCGGAGCCACCACCGGGCTCGCCGTCTGGCCGCCGCCCTCCCACCTGCATCGAAAGGGTCAGATTGCCATGTCCCACCACCTCGACTCGCCCTTGGCGCGCCAGGATCCCCGTCTCGACATAACCGACCAGTACGTCTTCCGCGGCGAGACCGGCACCGTGTTCGTGATGAACGTGAGCCACTCGCTGGCCGGCAACGTCACCCGTGGTTTCCACCCCGAGGCGCGCTACGAGTTCAAGATCGACGGCAACGGGGACGCCGTCGAGGACGTCACCTACAGGTTCACGTTCGGCGACCGTGACGCGGATGGGGAGCAGGCGTTCGAGCTGCGGCGCATCACCGGACCCGCGGCCCGTGACCTGTTCGGTTCCGGTCCGGTCGTCGCGCGGGGCACGACCGGCACGACGGTGGACGGCGGGCAGGGCCTGCGCGTATGGGCGGGCATGGCCGGGGACCCGTTCTGGATCGAGCCCGACGTGCTGCACGCGGTCGGCGCCGCCTTCGAGCACGGCACCAAGGTCGACCTGTCGGGCTGGGACCCCGCGACCGCGGTCAACCTGTTCGCCGGCCACACCGTGTACTCCATCGTGCTGGAACTCCCCCATGGCGAGCTGCGCCCGGTCTGCGGGGACGACGGGCGCATCGGGGTCTGGTCGCTGACCACGCTGGCCACCGACGCGGGCGGCTGGCGGCCGGTCAACCGGGCCGGTCTGCCGATGATCCATCCGCTGTTCACGCAGCTCGACGAGCATCTGGGCGATCATCTCAACGAGGGCCACCCCTCGGAGGACCGGCAGGTACACGGCAAGGCCATCGCCGACAAGGTCACGGGCGTGGTCCGCGCCTACGGGACCGCGGAGGACCCCGCCGCCTACGGCAGGGCTGTCGCCGCCAAGGTCTTCCCCAACGTGCTGCCGTACACGCTGGACACCTCCGCCTCGTTCGGCTTCGCCGGGTGGAACGGCCGTTCGCTGACCGACAACGCCCCCGACGTGATGTTCTCCTTCGCCGCCAACACACCCGTCGCGCTCGGCATCACCAAGGAATCCGTCACCGCCGCACCCCGGCGGACCTTCCCCTACGTGCCCTCGGCCCGCTGAACCCACGAAAGGCGTTTATCCATGACTGACACCATCGGCCGCGTGGCCCTGGTCACCGGCGGCTCCGGCGGCATCGGCCGCGTCGTCGCCGAACGCCTGGCCAGGGACGGCATGGCGATCGGCCTGCACTACGCGGGCAACAAGGACAGGGCCGAGGAGGCGGCCGCCGCGATCACCGCCGCGGGCGGCAGGGCGATCACCGTCAACGGCGACGTCGCGGACGAGATCGCCATGTCCGCCGCGTTCGACGCGGTCGAGCGGGAGTTCGGCGGCATCGACGTGGTCGTCAACACGGCGGGCATCATGCTGCTGTCGCCGATCGCGACGCTGGACCTCGGCGACCTGGACCGGATGCACCGCGCCAACATCCGCGGGACGTTCGTGGTGTCCCAGCAGGCCGCCCGCCGCCTGCGGCCGGGCGGCGCGATCATCAACTTCTCCACCTCGGTCACCCGCACCCAGTTCCCGGGCTACGGCGCCTACGCGGCGAGCAAGGCCGCGGTCGAGGGCATGACGCTGGTGCTGGCCCGCGAGCTGCGCGGCAGGGACATCACGGTCAACGCGGTCGCCCCCGGCCCGACCGCCACACCGCTGTTCCTCCAGGGCAAGGGCCAGGCCGAGATCGACGGCCTGGCCAAGGCCGCCCCGCTGGAGCGCCTGGGCACCCCCGACGACATCGCCGAATCCGTCGCCTTCCTCGCCGGCCCAGCGCGCTGGGTCAACGGCCAGGTCCTGTTCGCAAACGGCGGCCTCGCCTGACCTTCGCACACGTACGCAAAGGAGAACGTCATGAGCAACATCGTCCTGATCACCGGGGCCTCCAGCGGCTTCGGAGCCCTCACCGCCCGCGCTCTGGCCGACGCCGGCAACACCGTCTACGCCGGCATGCGGCAGACCGCCACCCGCAACGCGCCCCAGGTGGAGGCCGCCGCCGACTACGCCGTCCAGCACGACGTGGATCTGCGCGTCATCGAGCTCGACGTCAACTTCCAGGAATCCGTCAACGCCGCCGTCCATCAGGTCATCGCCACGCACGGCCGCATCGACGTCCTGATCCACAACGCCGGCCACATGGTCACCGGCCCGGCCGAGGCCTTCACCCCGGAGCAGCTCGCCGAGCTGTACGACGTGAACGTGCTGTCGACCCAGCGGGTCAACCGCGCCGCGCTGCCCTACCTGCGCGCGGCCGGCAGGGGCCTGGTGATCTGGGTCTCCAGTTCCAGCGTCAAGGGCGGGACCCCGCCCTATCTGGCGCCCTACTTCGCGGCCAAAGCCGCGATGGACTCCCTGGCCGTCAGCTATTCCGCCGAGCTGGCCCGCTGGGGGGTGGAGACCTCGATCGTGGTTCCCGGCTCGTTCACCAGCGGCACCAACCACTTCGCCCACTCCGGCCGTCCCGCCGACGAGGCGGTCGAGGCCGAGTACGAACGGAAGTACCCGCACCTGGTCGAGCAGGTCTCCCAGAAGCTCGCCGCCCTCGCCCCCGCGGGTGCCGACGCGTCCCTGGTCTCCAAGGAGATCGCGCGCATCGTCGCGCTTCCCGCCGGGCAGCGTCCCTACCGGGTCCACATCGACCCGGCCGACGACGGCTCGGAAGAGGTCTCCGCGGTCGCCGACCGCATCCGCGGCCGGTTCCTGTCGCGTGTCGGCCTCGGCGACCTGCTCACCGTCCAGTCCACCGTGAACGTCTGACGCCTCCGCTCACAAGGCGGCCCCGGCGGATCGGGGCTCAGCGCCGGAGATACCGCAGCACCGCCAGGACCCGGCGGTGCTGCGTGGAGTCCGTCTGCTGGAGACCGAGCTTCATGAAGATGCCGGTTACGTGCCGCTCGACGGCGGGGACGGTGACGAAGAGCTTCGCCGCGATCCCCCCGTTCGAGTGGCCTTCGGCCATCAGGGCGAGCACGTCCTTCTCCCGGGGGGTGAGCTCGCTCAGCGGATCGGCCTTGCGCCGCCGCTTCACCAGGCTCGAGATGACATCGGGGTCGAGCGCGGAGCCGCCGCTCACCACGCGTTCGACCGCGTCGGTGAGCACCTGCGCGCTGGCCACCTTCTCCTTCAGCAGGTAACCGACGCCGGCCGGATCGTCTCCCACGAGGTCGAGGGCGTAGGACGGGTCGAGGAACTGCGAGAGCACGATCACCGCCGTCTGCGGCCTCTCGGCCCTGATCTCGAGGGCGGCCCGCAGGCCGTCGTCGGTGAGCTGCGGCGGCATCCGGATGTCGGTGATGACGACGTCCGGCTGCTCGGCGGCGGCGGCCCGTACCAGCTCGACGGCGTCGCCCACGGACGCGACGACTTCGACGCCGGCCCGGGAGAGCATGGCGGCGACACCTTCGCGCACGATGGGTTGGTCTTCGCCGAGTACTGCCCGAAAACGTGCGCTCATGGGGGCATCCTAGCTACATGCCCCCGCATGTGCCCTTTTAGGCGGATACGGCGGGCCGTGGCCGACATCGTGCTCCACTTCCGATCGAACCGCATCCCGCGCGGGCCGAGATCGACTCGGCTTCTGCCGCCGCCGGACCATGGGTGACCCAGATCACACTCGTTGGCTGTCAGGGATCGCACGCCTGTCCGGTTCAGGAGGCGCAAGCAACCAGATAGGAGCGAGCCATGAAGCACCGCATCGTCGTCCTGGGAGCCGGGTACGCCGGAGCCAACACCGCCGGCCGCCTCGCCAGGCGGCTGCACCGCGACGACGTTGAGATCACCCTGGTCAACGGTGACCCGGAGTTCGTCGAACGGGTGCGCATGCACCAGCTCGCGAGCGGGCAGGACCTGCCGCCCCGCCCGCTGCGCGACCTCTACGCGGGCACCGGCGTACAGGTCCGGACCGCGCGGGTCACCGCTGTCGATGTGGAAGGCAAGACCGTCGATCTCGGCGGTGAGACCCTCGCCTATGACACCCTCGTGTACGCCCTGGGCAGCGCCATCGCCGATCACGGCGCCCCCGGTGTCGCGGAGCACGCCCACGACGTGGCCGGCAAGCAGTCCGCTCTCCGGCTGCGGGCGCGCCTGGGCGAGTTGGAGCCCGGTGGGACCGTACTGATCGTGGGCGGCGGCCTGACCGGCATCGAGACAGCCACCGAGATCGCCGAGGCCCACCCGGACCTGAAGGTCGCGATCGCCGCCCGCGGGCGCGTCGGCGGCTGGCTCAGCGACAAGGCGCAGCGTCACTTGCGCGGCGCCTTGGACCGGCTCGGCATCACGGTCCACGACCATGCCGACATCGCGCGCGTCGAAGCGAACGGCGTGGTCACCGGTGCCGGCGGGAAGATCGCGGCCCAGGTGACCGTGTGGACCGCGGGTTTCACCGTCCACCCGATCGCGGCCGCCACCACCCTTGAGGTGTCCGACAGCGGCCGGATCGTCGTCGACGCCGGCATGCGATCGGTCTCGCACCCCGACGTGTACGCCGTCGGCGACGCCGCCCTCGCCGAAGGAGCGGGTGGCAAGCCGCTGCGGATGTCCTGCGCCTCGGCGAACCCGATGGCGTGGCTGGCAGCCGACGTCATCGCCGCGCGCTTGACCGGTCGCGAGGTTCCTCAGACCACGATCGGCTACACCCTGCAGTGCATCAGCCTCGGACGCCGCGATGCCATCATCCAGCGCGTGACCCCCGACGATCAGGTCACGTCCACCGCCTTCACCGGCCGAACCGCCGCCCGCGTCAAGGAGATGATCTGCGCCGGCGCGGCCTGGAGCGTCTCCCACCCGACCCTGATGATGCCGAGCCGCCGCCGCCACCTCGCGGCCACCGACGCGGTGGAGAGCCGACTGCTCACCGGGTCATGACGAGGAGCGTTGCCGTCGTGGAGGTGCCGGGCGAGCGTGGTCGCTGGCTCGCCCGGCCGTACGAGCGAACCGCTCGGGCCGTCCCCTGCCGCTGAGCCCCCTTGGTGATCAGTTGTCGCTGCGTACGCGTGTCCGGCCCTCGACACGGCGCACCCCGAGCCTCGGTCCGCCCGGCGAGCTCCCGGAGGGTCCGCAGCGGGTCGCCTTCGCTGAAGGTGTGGTCCAGGTCGGGCCGTAGCGGCGGCGCGGGCGGAGACGGCAGGCGCCGGGTGACGGCGGAGGGCTCTACGGCCGGTGGGCAGCAGCGCGGCGACCTGCGGGGTCCGCCATATCGATCAGGTTCGTACCCTCCTATCGGCGCGGGTCGATGTGGATCTTCGGGCCCGGCCCGGCGCCGGACGGCCGCCGTCCGGCCAGGACGTCGGCGGTCTCGGCGAGGCCGACCGTGGCGGCCACGAGGGGGCGGGCGTCGACCGCGGCTTCGGCGTAGGCGGCGATGGTTCCCGCCAGGCCGGCCGAGCCGCCCAGGATGCCGACGGCGGTGACGTCCTTGAGCGCCTGGTCGCGGGTGTCGATCATGGACGGGGTGCCGGCCAGGCCGATGTAGACGACACGCCGGCCGGGTTCGACGAGGTCGAGCGCGAGGGCGGGCAGCCCGGGTGCGTTGGACGCGTCGATGACGGCATCCCAGGGCAGGGAAGGCAGTGACCCCCGGGTCCAGGCATCGGTGAAGCCCAGGCGTTCGGCCAGACGCAGGCCGTCGTTGTCGCGCCCCATCAAGTGGACCTCGGCTCCGTCGGCGCGAGCGAACAGGGCCGTGAGGAGGCCGATCGTGCCGGTGCCCAGGACCAGAAGCCGATCACCCGCCTCCAATCCCGCCGCGCGGACGGCCCGCAGAGCGTTACCCCCTGGTTCGACGAGCGCGCCGAGCGTGGGATCCACGGTGTCCGGGAGGTGGTGCAGGGCTGTGGCGGGCACCGCGATCTGCTCGGCGAGCGCGCCGGGGCGGCCCCGGCTGATGCCGATCTCGGCAAGCTCGGCGCACACGTGGTGACGGCCGGTCCGGCAGCGGTCGCAGTGACCGCAGCCGAGCATGGTGTCGCCGGTGACTCGCTGCCCGAGCCATGAAGGGCTCACGCCCTCGCTCACCGCGCTGACGCGCCCGCACCACTCGTGACCGGGACGGAGCGGGTACCAGGAGCGACCGGTGCGCAGGTAGCTCATCTCGCCGGTGAACAGCTCGACGTCCGTGCCGCACACGCCGACCCGCTCGATGTCCACGACCACTTCGCCCGGCGCGGCGACGGGCGCTTGGACCTCGTGGACCTCGGCTTCACCAGGGCCGGTCAGAACCAGGGCCCGCATCTATCGGGGTCCCACGACGTGCCGGCGCCCGCCGACGGCCTGGCCGGTCTCGCCGGGCGCGCCGATGCGCATGAGATACACGGGTGCCTCTCTCAGGAGGGGTTGGAGCGGCAGACCACCGCGCCGCCGGACATGTTCCGAAGGTTAGACCATCATTCCAGAAAACGGAAGTTTCCCGCTTTGGCGGTTCCGTGGCGGTGGCCCGTGGTCTACCCTTCTTTCTGGGTTTCATGAATCGAATCAAAGTTCCAATAATTGGAAAGATTGGTGGGCTCGTGGCGAGGAGCCGGAGCGCTCAGTGGTACGCGGGGAGTGACCGCAACGCCTACATCCATCGCGCGTGGATGCGGCGCGGGCTGCCGTCCGACGCCTTCGACGGCCGTCCGCACATCGCGATCGCCAACACCGCCTCCGACCTCACTCCCTGCAACATGCACCTCAACGAGGTCGCCGAGCATGTCAAGCGCGGCGTGTGGGAGGCGGGCGGCGTCCCGCTGAACCTGCCGGTGGTCTCCCTCGGCGAGACGAACGTCCGCCCCACCGCGATGCTCTGGCGCAACATGGCCGCGATGGCCGTCGAGGAGATGCTGCGGGCCAATCCCATCGACGGCGTGGTGCTGCTCGGCGGCTGCGACAAGACCATCCCCGCCCTGCTCATGGCCGCCGCCTCGGTCGATCTGCCCGCGGTCGTCGTCCCGGGCGGGCCGATGATCACCGGAACCTTCCGCGGCTCCCCACTCGGCTGCGGGACCGACGTGTGGAAACTGAGCGAGGAAGTCCGCGCCGGCACGCTCAGTGGCGAGGCGTTCCTGCGCTCGGAGTCGTCGATGATCCGCGGCAAGGGCCACTGCAACACGATGGGCACCGCCTCCACCATGGGCCTGCTCGCCGAGGTGCTCGGCATGACCCTGCCCGGCCTGGCCGGCACCCCTGCCCCCGACAGCCGCCTGCTCGAAGGCGCCCACGAGACCGGCCGCCTCATCGTCGAGATGATCTCCACCGGCCGCCGCCCCTCGACCGTCATGACGCGCGGCTCGTTCCTCAACGCCATCGTCGCGCTGGCCGCGCTCGGCGGCTCCACCAATGCCGTCGTCCACCTGCTGGCCATCGCCGGACGGCTCGGCGTCGAGCTGACCCAGGACGACTTCGACCGCACCGGCTCCGGCGTACCCCTGCTGGTCGACCTGCAGCCCGCCGGCCGCTACCTGATGGACGACCTGTACCGGGCCGGCGGCCTGCACGCCGTCCTCAACGAGCTCGTGGACCTGCTCGACCCGGAAGCGATCACCGTCACCGGCCGCCCGCTGATCGACCACCTCCACGACGCGGCGGTCCACGACCGCGAGGTCATCCGGTCGCGGCACCAGCCGCTGCAGCGGGATGCCGGCATCGCCGTCCTCTACGGCGACCTCGCCCCCGACGGCGCCGTCATCAAACCCGCCGCCGCCTCGCCCCACCTGCTCCAGCACCGCGGGCCCGCCGTCGTGTTCGACTCCGTCGAGGACCTGCACGCCCGGCTCGACGACCCCGACCTGGAGGTGACCGCCGACTCGGTGCTGATCCTGCGCGGCTGCGGCCCCAAGGGCTACCCCGGCATGCCCGAGGTGTCCAACCTGCCGCTGCCGCCCAAGCTGCTCGCCCAGGGCGTACGCGACATGGTGCGCATCTGCGACGGACGGATGAGCGGCACCGCCTACGGCACCGTCGTCCTGCACGTCGCCCCCGAAGCCGCCGCCGGCGGACCCCTAGGGCTCGTGCGCACCGGCGACATGGTCATTCTGGACGTCGAGAACCGCCGCCTCGACATCGACCTCCCTGCCGACGAACTCGCCGCCCGCCGGCCGTCCCCGAAGATGGCCGAAGCGTTCGCCCGCCCCTCCCGCGGCTGGCAGCGCCTCTACGTCGAGACCGTACGGCAGGCCGACACCGGCGCCGACCTCGACTTCCTCGTCGGCTCCAGCGGCGACCACGTGCCGCGCGAATCCCACTGAAAGACATCCCAGGAGCTTTAGTTGTCAAGCAGCAAGCGATTCGGCGTGATGCGACCAGGCGGTTGCCTCGTCGTAGAGGGCGCCGGTCTTGAGGCAGCCGTGCAGGATGCCGACGAGCCGGTT